>NKIZ01000001.1:0-600000 GCA_002256425.1 Alphaproteobacteria bacterium PA2
AGACGGGGAAGGATCAAGCCGTCTGGCCCGCTCGCTCCGAATTCGCAGGGACACTTTCGCCCACCTCGCTTAATTACGAGTAAACAAGACAGTATTGATCAGATTTTTCTTATGGTTTACTGAAATTTACAATTATATTCTGTTAACCATGTTACAAAACTGAGGCCAATTCGGGCGTTTGGACTTAATGATTCTCGCGCGCGCGTGAGTCTGCTGAAATTCAGCCTTTGTTGACCATTCCCGGGGATTCTGGGGAGGAAGGTTTTCTCGGGAAAAATTCATGCGACGCCTGCTTGCGACAATTCTCGGCTCACTGATCGTGGGTCTGGCCCCGGCGTCCGCCATTGCACAGGACCTGCTGACCGTCCCCATGGACCACAGCGTGAGGTTCGCCCTGCCACCAGGTTCCAAGCGGGTCATGCTTGGCGCGCCCGGCGTTGTCGACATTACAGTTCTGGACATGAGCACCGCCGTCCTGCTTGGCCGCACCTATGGCGCGACTAACATTCTGGTCCTGGACGCCACCGGCCGCACCCTGATGAACCAGGAAGTCGTGGTCGCAGACTCAGGGGTCGGCAGGGTCACCCTGGTGACAGGCTCGGCGGGTGGAGAAGGTCCAGCAACAGTATCTGTCCAGAACTTTGCCTGCAGTCCGCGCTGCAACCGTTACCCCTTGCCTGGGGAATCCCAGGTGGATGCGGGCATCTATACCGGTGAGTACACGGCCTATCCGGGTCGCGTTGGTGGAGGCGGCTCCGGTCCGGCCGCACCCGCTGCACCTGCGGGCCCCCTTGGCGCCATGACCGCCCTGGCCGGCGTTTCCCAGGCCATGGGCTCGGTCGCCGGCGCCGGAAAGGGCGTCGGCCCTTAAACTTCCGATTCAGCTAAGTCTGATATCGAAAAGGCTCTGTCATGAAGAGTCTGACCTGATGCAAACTGAAAAGCCTGATCGGAACCTCATCAAGAGGTTCCTGAAAGCAAAGCGGGGAGCCGTGGCGGTTGAGTTCGCCATCATCCTCCTGCCGTTCCTTGTCCTGATGTTCGGGACAGTTGAACTTGGCATGGTCTTCATGACGTCCTCGACCCTCCAGAACGCCACGGACGAAGCGGCGCGCAGGATCCGGACCGGCGAATTCCAGGCGACGAGCACGACCAAGGCCCAGTTCAAGACCCTGGTCTGCAACAATATGAGCTGGCTGAAGACATCCTGCGCCGGAAACCTGACCGTCGACGTTCAGACGTTTTCGGACTTCGGCGGCATTGGCGGCGCGGCGGGGATCGACCCGGCCAACTTTGACCCCAATGACACCTGCTGGTCTCCGGGTCAGGCCGGGGACATCGTTCTGGTGCGGACCTATTACAAGTGGCAGATCTTCACACCCTTCCTGGACCAGTCCCTGGTCAATATGGGCGACGGCAGCAGCCAGCGCCTGATCACCACGGCCGCCAGCTTCCGCAATGAGCCCTGGTCAACGACAGCCCCGGCAGGTGCAGCATGCTAAAACGGCTTTCCAGGGATCAGCGCGGTTCCGCCGCTGTCGAGTTCGCCTTCATCGCGCCCATCATGCTGCTCATGTATTTCGGCCTGGCTGAGATGACCCAGGGCATGATGGCCAGCCGTCGGGCCCACCACGTCGCCTCGACCATTGGCGACCTTGTGACCCAGTCTCCTTCGATGAACCAGGCTTCGATCGACGACGTCTTCCTGATCGGCGACGCCATCCTGAAGCCCTTCCCGACCGGAACCCTGTCCATGCGGGTCAGCAGCATCAAGGCTGATGCCGGCGGCAACCTTTCGGTGGTCTGGACGAAGCACAAGGGCAGCTTTGGTGATCTCACCAGCGCGGCGAGCCTGCCGTCGGGCCTCCTGACCCCTGACGAAAGCGTCGTGGTCGCGGAAAGCTCGTACACCTATACCTCACCCATCCAGCAGACCCTGCCCTCGCCGGTGAGCTTCAAGGCGACCTATTATCTCAAGCCGAGAAAAAGCAAGGAAGTGAAGTGGCTGCCCTAGGGCCGCCTCGCCACTGACCTGAGTTGCAGGAACCTGCCCCGTCCGCTGCGACCAGCGGACCCGGTTTCCCCATGAGCGCCGCAGCTCCCGAGCCTGATGTACCCACATCAGGAATGACAGGGTCTCGACTCCGGCGCATTCCAGTCCGAAGATCGGGGAAACAAACCCAGGGAAGGGAGTGAAACTCATGGGGCTCTTGAGCGGTAAGGTCGCCATCATAACGGGCGCTGGCGGGGGTCTGGGCGAGGCCTATGCCAAGCTCTTCGCCAGGGAAGGCGCCAGCGTTGTCGTCAACGACCTGGGCGGATCCCGGGACGGCTCGGGCGAAGGGTCGGTCTCTGCGGCGCAGAAGGTGGTCAATGACATTGTTGCGGCTGGCGGCCAGGCCGTGGCCAATGGCGACGATGTCTCGACCATGGAGGGCGGCGAAAACATCCTCAAGACGGCCCTCGACGCCTTTGGTCAGGTGGACATTCTGGTCTGCAACGCCGGAATTCTCAGGGACAAGTCCTTTGCCAACACCAGCGAGGCCGATTGGGACCTGGTGGTGAAGGTGCATCTGAAGGGCACCTATTGCTGCACCATGCCGGTCTGGAAGTGGCTGAAAGATAACGGTAAACCCGGCACAATCATAATGACCAGCTCGACCTCGGGCCTCTATGGCAATTTCGGCCAGTCGAACTACGGCGCCGCAAAGGCCGGGATCTACGGCTTCATGCGCGTGCTTTCCATCGAGGGACGCAAGTACGGGATCCGGGTCATGGGCCTCGCGCCAGGCGCCTTCACCCGCATGACCGCCGACCTGCCTGGCCGTGTCGGTCGCGACCCGGAACCCATGAGCCTGCCTGAGAACATTGCGCCAGGCGTGCTGTACATGGCCTCGGACCTGGCGGCCGATCACACCGGCAAGGTCCTGGGCGTTTCATCGCGCGGCGTTCGGGAAATCAAGATGCTGCAGACCGACGGCTTCAACCCGGGACGGCCCTACACCGCCCAGGATGTCGCAGAGCATGCGGCTGACGTCTTCTTCCCGGCGGCGCCGGAGCGGACTGCGGCTAGCTAGGACCGAAGGATGCAAGCCGGGCGTCCAGCCGATCACGGACGCCCGGCCATTCATCGGCCAGAACCGAGAAAATGACCGTATCGCGGATTCGACCCGTCCAGGTCACCCGGTCCTGTCGCAATATTCCCTCCTGGACCGCTCCCAGCTTGAGCACCGCCGCCCTCGACCGGGCGTTTATGGCGTCGACCCGGTAGACCACCCGCCGGGCGCCTGAGTCGAAGGCATGGCCCATCATCAGCCGCTTTGCCGCCGGATTGACCGCGCCGCCCCGGACCTGGGGGTGGTAATAGGTGCCGCCCACCTCGACACTGGCATCGGCTGAATCCGCGCCTATGTGGCAGGTCATGCCCATGCAGCGGTCCCCAGCCATGACGGCGTACTGCATCCAGCTGCCGTCAGCCTGGCTCTTGACCAGGTGGTCCTCCCAGCGCCGGTCAAAGGCTTCGCCCAGCATGGAATAGGGATAGAGCAGGTTCCAGGTGTCCGGATCAGCGGCGCAGGCTGCGCGCAGGTCTTCCCTGTGTTCGGCGCCCAGGGGCTCGAGCCTGACCCAGGTGTTCTCCAGACCCTGCAGGGTGAGCTTCATGCCCCATGGCCTTTCAGATAGAGTTGGGCGGCCTGGAACAGGTAGGTGACACCCACGGCGGTGACGATCCAGCGGGTCCAGGACTTGAAGTTCACATCGCTCATCCGGTCGAGGATCCGCCCGCCCGCCACCGTACCCAACATGGACAGGGGAATGGCCAGGGCGAAGACCGGCCAGGGCGGAAGTCCAACAGAGCCGTTGGCGAACAGGGGCGCGCCATAGACCAGGATCTTGGCCAGATGGCTGAAGACCTGGGTTGCAGCCTTGGTGGCGACAATGGCGTGACGGGTGAGGGCTGTGCGCACGAAGAAGATGTCCAGCAGGGGGCCGGCAACACCTGCGGTCAGGTTCAACCCTGTTACCAGAAAGCCCGAGACCAGGGCGTGAAGCGGTCTGGCCGCATCCAGCCTCAGCCAGGATTGCGGAATCCACAGCAAGCCCGGCACCAGACCCAACATGAGGAAGAGCGCCATTTTCGAAGGGGAAAAGGCGATCATGGCCACCACAATTCCTGCAGCCAGAGACGACAGGCCGTAGAAGGCGACAATGTCCCACCGCACATGTCGGGCGTGCAGTATGGCCCGCCAGCCATTGGCGACCAGCTGCAGCAGGCCATGGGTGACGAAGGCGGCCGAGACCGGCATGAGGAAGGCCAGGCCGCCCATGAGGACAAGGCCTCCGGCCATGCCGAACACACCTGACAGCATGGCGGTGAGAAAGGCCAGGATCGCCAGGATCATGCCACTGACAAAAGCGCTCACCGGGAAATCCTCTTGTAGAACAGGACGGTTCCGGTCAGAGCGCCGTCCGGCATCAGGGCGAAGTCGGGAATGACGCCGACCCGGGTCCAGCCGCCTCGGGCATAGAGCCGCTCACCGGCGCCGCCTTCGGCCGTGTCGAGGGTCAGAAGGGTCAGGCCCAGGTCCCGGGCGGCGTCTTCCGCAGCTGTGAGCAGGGCCTCGCCTACCCCCTGACGTCGACCGCGCCGATGGACCAGCATCTTCGCAACATCCCCCCGGTGCGGCTGATTGTCGACGCCGGCGGGAATGACCTGGACCACACCGAGGATGCCGTTGGAATCCGCGGCCGTGATCACCACACGGCCGTCGACTTCAGCGGCGTCGGCCACGCCCATCCAGAAATCTGTCGCCCGCCGCAGGGTCAGGGCCGCCATGAAACTGACCGACGCTCCGCCGTCGACGCAGTCCTTGAGCACGTCGCCCAGGGCGTCGGCCGCGGCGCGGACCTCAGATGGCTTCAGCCGGGCGATCTTCAGGGCGTGGGTCATGGGATGGCGAAAACTCTATACGGTTTGCGCGCACCTGGTCGAGCCCGGGCCTGCAACCTGCGTCCATTGACAGGTGGCAGTCCTGCAGCGCTATGAAGACAAACTACATATCGCTGGCTAAAGATGGCTCCATGTTAAGAAGCCTGTCCCTTGCGTTGACGATGCTCATCCTTGCGGCTCTCCCGTGCACCGGGGTTGCAGGACAGGTGCGCGTCGCGGTCGCCGCCAACTTCGCGGAGCCGGCCCAGGACCTTGCGACGGCCTTCAGAATCCGGACGGGAGACACTGTTGTCCTGAGTCCGGGTTCGAGCGGTCAGCTCTATGTCCAGATCGCGCACGGGGCGCCCTACGAGGTCTTCCTCAGCGCCGATGTGGATCAGCCAGCAAGGGCGGAAATCAACGGGCTGTCGGTGAAGGGAACCCGGTTCACCTATGGGACAGGCAGGCTGGTCCTGTACTCCACAAGGTCGGGTCTGGTGATGGACAAGGGTGCAGTCCTTGGGGCGGGTGACTTCAACAAGCTTGCTATCGCCGATCCGGCGACAGCCCCCTACGGCAGGGCGGCGGTCGAGACCCTCAGGAAGATTGGCCTTTATGACCGGGTGAGCCCGAAACTGGTCACCGGCACTTCCATCACCCAGGCCTTCCAGTTCGTGGAAACTGGCGCCGCCGACCTCGGATTCGTCGCCCTGTCCCAGGTGATCCGCAAGCCGGGCGGCTCGCGGTGGCTTGTCCCGGTCAGCCATCACGCCCCCGTCGCCCAGCAGGCCGTCCTGCTCAAGAGGGGCGACTCCAATCCTGCAGCCCGGCGCTTCCTGGCCTTCCTGAAGTCCCGGGAGGCCAGGTCGATCATCTCCAGCTATGGCTATGAGGTTCCCTGACCGTGCAGGAGGTCATCTGGACAACCTTCAGGCTGGCGACCGTGACAACGGTGCTGCTTATCCTGGCTGCAACGCCAATAGCGTGGATGCTCTCCCGTCGGCGAAGCTGGTGGAAGGACGCCCTGGGCGCCCTCCTGTCCCTGCCCATTGTCCTGCCGCCCACTGTGCTGGGCTTCTACCTGTTGCTGGCCCTGGCGCCCCAGAGCCCGATCATGGCCCTGTTGCATCCCCTGGGCGTCCAGTCCCTGGCCTTCACCTTCACGGGCCTGGTCATTGGCTCCATGGTCTACTCCCTGCCCTTCGCCATAACCCCGATCCGCAACGCCTTTGAGGCCATGGGTGAGGGTCCAATGGAGGTGGCGGCGACCCTCAGGGCATCGCCCCTGGACGCCTTCATTTCGGTAGCCCTGCCCCAGGCCAGACGCGGCTTCGCCAGCGCCGCCATACTGGTCTTCGCCCATACGGTGGGTGAGTTCGGGGTGGTGCTGATGATCGGCGGAGCCATTCCGGGGCAGACCGAAGTGGTGTCTGTCCGGATCTATCAGCTGGTGGAGTCCCTGAAATTCGGCGAGGCCCACCTGCTGGCGGCGGGCCTGATGGCCTTCGCCTTCTGCGTCCTGATGGCCATTTCCATCCTCGACCGCCCGGGCAAGGCGCCATGACCCAAGGGCTGACAGCACATCTGACGGGGCAGGTCGGAACCCTGTCCCTCGACATCGACCTCTCCCTGCCTGCAACCGGCGTGACCATGCTGACAGGCCCTTCGGGGAGCGGAAAGTCGACCCTGGTGCGGGCCCTGGCCGGCCTGATCCGGCTGAAGGGTGACGTGCGGATTGGCGGGGAAACCTGGCAGGACACGGACATTTTCCTGCCCCCTCACCGCCGCGCGATCGGTCTTGTCTTCCAGGACGCCGGCCTGCTGTCGCATCTGAGCGTTCGTGGCAATCTGGAATTCGGCCGCCGCAGGGCGCCGCAGCCATACGCCATCCAGCTTGACGACGTGGTGGACCTGATGGGGCTCTCCGGCCTCATTGACCGCAGCACGGTCAGACTTTCAGGCGGCGAGCGGCAAAGGGTCGCAATCGCCCGCGCCCTGCTGACCCAGCCCCGTCTGCTGCTGATGGACGAGCCCCTGTCCAGCCTGGACCCGGAAAGCAAGGCGGCGATCCTGCCCTATCTGCAATCCCTGCATCAGGCCCTGGACCTGCCAGTCCTCTATGTCGCCCACGCCCGCGACGAGATCGCAGCCATCGGAGACCGGATCGCCGTCATGGCGGCGGGGCGGATCCTGAGCCTGGAAGATGCAAGGCCAGGCCCGGGCCTGGAAGGTCGTACGCAGGGCGAGATCAACGCCCTGGCCCGCGCGGCGCTGGACGCAGGGCTCTCGCCCCGCGTCAGCGACTGATCCTACTTTACCGGAAGGTTCTCGGCGCCGGTGCAGACAGCGGCCAGCAGGGCCTTGTCTTCGGCTGACTCAACCTTCTTGGACGGGGCGGAACGCCAGTCATCCGGAATGGCCAGGGGCTTCTTGGGCGAATAGCCCGAAACGAGAAGTATGGTCTGCGCCTTGCAGTCCAGGGCGACCACCGAACCCACGCCGTCCGCAGCGCCAGGCGCCGAGGGACCCATGCGCGGCGAGGCGGCGACCTTGCCGACGGCCGACAGGGCGACAACCCGCTGGGACTTGGCGTCCCGATAGGAATAGTCGGCGTCATAGGACCACTGCAGGTTATTGGCGCTGACGGCGGAATAGCCCTTCCAGGTCTCGGCATGGACGGCGCCGGCTGCGGCCAGGGTTGTGAACAGGGCGGTGGCGATGACGCGACGCATGGATTTTTTCCTCAAAATTCCCTCGGCGCGGACCCTAACGGCAGACTTGGGCGGCACCAAACGCTTTTCTGCCGCGCAGTTTTGAGGAACCCGCGCCTTGACTCTGCGGGTCGCCATCCCTAACTCCCCACCGGGTTTGGCACTCATGGGCCGCTAGTGCTAACAGCGCGCCTCGAGGTCAATCCGACCCATACATCAACCGTTCCGTACGGAGAGAAAAAGACATGGCGTTTCGTCCCCTGGGAGATCGCGTCCTCATCAAGCGCATCGAGGAAGAAGAAAAGACCAAGGGCGGGATCATCATTCCCGACACCGCCAAGGAAAAGCCGCAGGAAGGCGAAGTCGTCGCCGTGGGCCCCGGCGCCCGTGACGACAGCGGCAAGGTCCAGCCCCTGGACGTGAAGAAGGGCGACCGCATCCTGTTTGGCAAGTGGTCCGGCACCGAAGTGAAGATCGACGGTCAGGACCTCCTGATCATGAAGGAAAGCGACGTTCTGGGCATTGTTGAATAGCCCTCGACCTACGTCGTACATCCCAACACCTATTTGAAAGAGCACACAGAAAATGGCCGCTAAAGACGTCTATTTCGGTTCCGACGCGCGCGATCGCATGCTGCGCGGCGTGAACATCCTCGCCAACGCCGTGAAGGTCACCCTGGGTCCCAAGGGCCGCAATGTGGTGATCGAGAAGTCCTTCGGCGCTCCGCGCTCCACCAAGGACGGCGTCTCCGTCGCCAAGGAAATCGAACTGTCTGACCGTTTCGAGAACCTCGGCGCGCAGATGATCCGCGAAGTCGCCTCCAAGACCAATGACAAGGCCGGCGACGGCACCACCACCGCCACCGTTCTGGCCCAGGCCATCGTCACCGAAGGCCTGAAGGCCGTCGCGGCCGGCATGAACCCGATGGACCTGAAGCGCGGCGTCGACAAGGCCGTCACCAAGGTCGTCGAGGAAATCAAGAACACCTCGCGCAAGGTCACCGCCAACTCCGAAATCGCCCAGGTCGGCACCATCTCGGCCAATGGCGACGCCGCCGTCGGCGACATGATCGCCAAGGCCATGGACAAGGTCGGCAATGAAGGCGTGATCACGGTTGAAGAAGCCAAGACCGCCGAAACCGAACTCGACGTCGTCGAAGGCATGCAGTTCGACCGGGGCTATCTGTCCCCCTACTTCATCACCAACGCCGAAAAGATGGAAGTCGAGCTCGACGAGCCCCTCATCCTGCTCTTCGAAAAGAAGCTCACCTCCCTGCAGCCCCTGCTGCCGGTCCTGGAAGCCGTGGTCCAGTCGGGTCGTCCCCTGCTGATCATCGCCGAGGACGTTGAAGGCGAAGCCCTGGCCACCCTGGTGGTCAACAAGCTGCGCGGCGGCCTGCGGGTTGCAGCGGTCAAGGCTCCGGGCTTCGGCGATCGCCGCAAGGCCATGCTGGAAGACATCGCCATCCTAACCGGCGGCGAGCTGATCAGCGAAGACCTGGGCATCAAGCTGGAAAACGTCACCCTGGACATGCTGGGCAAGGCCAAGAAGGTCTCCATCACCAAGGACGACACCACCATCGTTGACGGCTCCGGCGCCAAGGACGGCATCGAGGCCCGTATCGGTCAGATCAAGCGTCAGATCGAAGACACCTCGTCCGACTACGACAAGGAAAAGCTGCAGGAACGTCTGGCCAAGCTGGCCGGCGGCGTTGCGGTCATCCGCGTCGGCGGTTCGACCGAAGTCGAAGTCAAGGAACGCAAGGATCGCGTTGACGACGCCCTGAACGCCACCCGCGCTGCGGTGGAAGAAGGCATCGTCCCCGGCGGCGGCGTGGCTCTGCTGAAGGCCTCCAAGGTTCTGGACGGCTTCAAGGGCGACAATGCCGACCAGGAAGCCGGCGTGGCCATCGTCCGTCGCGCCCTGCAGGCTCCGATCCGTCAGATCGCCGAAAACGCCGGCGTTGAAGGCTCGATCGTTGTCGGCAAGGTCCTGGAAAACAGCTCGGCCTCCTTCGGCTTCAACGCCCAGACCGAAGAGTATGTGGACATGATCGCCTCTGGCGTCATGGACCCGGCCAAGGTCGTCCGTACGGCTCTGCAGGACGCGGCCTCGATCGCCGGCCTGCTGATCACCACGGAAGCTGCCATCGTCGAAAGCCCCAAGAAGGCTAACGCCGGCGGCGGCGGCATGCCCGGCGGCGGCATGGGCGGCATGGGCGACATGGACTTCTAGGTCCAGACCCAGTCGATCAGGATCGAGGGCGGAGCTGAAAGGCTCCGCCCTTTTTCGTTGGGCCCTAGGCCCTGCGGGGGGTCATGTCGCCGATCACCATGGCGCCGACCCAGTTGGTCAGTCCGGTGACGACCGCCGCCAGAATGCCGGCCAGCAGACCCTGAACCACAAAGCCCTTCAGCAGGAAGGCCACCAGCAGGATCATCCCGCCGTTCAGGACCAGCAGGAACAGGCCCAGGGTGATGAAGGTCAGGGGCAGGGTCAGGATGAACAGTATGGGCCGGACGATGGCGTTGACGATCCCCAGCAGCAGGGCGGCCAGGATCAGGGTCGTATTGTTGTCATAGGAAACCCCGGGCACAAAGTGCGCCGCCAGGGCCAGGCCCACAGCGCCGAAGGCCAACCGAACCAGGAATTTGAACATTTTCGCGTCTCCCAAGGGGGTGTCTGCAGAAACATGGGCCGGGAGACGAGGCCGTGCAATGCCTGGCGCCCGCCATCAGGATTTCACGCATGTTTCAGTGACGGCGCCAATTTCGCCCCTTGTGGCGCCTAGGCTGGGACAAACGTGAAGGACCAGGACCCATGTCTCCCAGATTCCCCGTCATCGCCCTTGCCGGGCTGACCATCATTTCCGGCGCCGCCGAGGCCCAGCCAAGGGACGCGCGGCCGGGGCCGCCGGGTGATGGACCTCCGGGGCAAGGACGGCTCTTCATCAGCCCGTCCGGCGAGCCCTTCCGTCACGGCCAGGGTGCGGCGGCCTGGTTCGCCCAGACCGATGCCGATCACGACGGCGCCGTGACCCTCGTTGAATTCCGCAAGGACGCCTCAAGGGCGTTTGCCCTGCTGGACAGGAATTCGGACGGCGTGATCGATGGGCCTGAGACCACGTACTATGAAAATGAGCTTGTCCCCGAAATCAGCCAGACCACCGGAGATGGTGACCGGGGTCCATCGGGAGAGAGGGGCGGACGCGGAAGCCGCGGCCGACCGCCTCCTGGCGGGCCAGGGCCGGACCGCGAAGGCAGGGGTGAACCACCTCCGTCAGGAGGTCGCAATGGCGGGACACCGAGGCAGGGGGCAGGCCGATTCGCCTATCTTGATATCCCCGAGCCCATACGCGCCGCAGACCTCAACCTCGACTGGCGGGTGACAGGCGCCGAGTGGCTGAAGGCCGCAGACCGCCGTTTCGCAATGCTGGACACCGGCGCGCTGGGCAAACTGACGCCGGAGACCCTGCCGCGCCTGCCTGGTCCCCCGCCCCCGCGGGGCTCTAGGCGACCGCCACGGTGAGGTCGGGAATGGTCTGGGACAGCCTGCCGCCAACGCGCAGCGGCTCTACTCTGACAGCCAGACCCGTCCGGTCATCGGTTTCCACAAAGACCCCGCAGACAGTCGCGGGCCCTTCGGCGGGCTTGTAGCGGCCCCCGGCTATGCGGGTGGTGAAACGGCGAAGGGGCTCTTCCTTCTGATTGCCGATGACGCTGTCATAGTCGGCGCAGGCCCCGGCGTCGGTCTGATAGGCAGTGCCGCCATTCAGGATCTGGCAGTCGGCTGTGGGGACATGGGTGTGGGTGCCCACCACAAGACTGGCCCGGCCATCGCAGAAGTGACCCATGGCCATTTTCTCCGACGTCGCCTCGGCGTGCATGTCGACCACCACGGCGTCAGCCGCCATGCCCAGGGGGCATTTGTCCAGCTCGCGGTCGACAGCGCTGAAGGGGTCATCCAGGCTGTCCATGTGAACCCGGCCCAGCAGGTTGATCACCAGTATGCGCTTGCCGCTGTCGGTCTCGAACAGGTTGGCGCCGCGACCCGGCGCGTCCGACAGGACCGAATAGTTCAGGGGCCGGATCAGTCGGGGTTCGCGGACAATATAGGTCAGGGCTTCCTTCTGGTCCCAGGAATGGTTGCCCAGGGTCAGGCAGTCGGCGCCGGCCTCGAACAGCTCCCGGGCGGTGTTTTCGGTAATGCCGAAGCCCGCCGCTGCATTCTCGGCATTGACGATGACGAACTCCAGGCCAAGGCGGCGCTTGAGGTCCGGCAGATGATCAGCCAGCCCGTCCCGACCGGCTCGGCCGACGACATCCCCGAAAAAAGCAAAACGCATCCGACTAGGTCCTAGGTTCTTTGGGGGACGATATAGCCGGTTTCCGTGAGAATGGCGTCCAGGGATTGATCGTGCTCGATCATGGGGGCTTCCTCCACCTCCAGACCGGCATAGGCCAGGCCGATGGCGAGCACCCGTCCCTGTCGCCTCAGGGCTTCCAGGGTGCGGTCATAGAAGCCTCCACCCTGCCCCAGCCGTCCGCCGCGACGATCGAAAGCCAGCAGGGGGATGATGAGGACATCCGGGGTCACGCTCGCTGCAGCCTCGGTCGGCGCCGGAAGTCCCATGGCGTCCGGGGCCAGACCATCGCCCTGGCAATAGGCCCGGAAGATCAGGGGCGAGGCGGGCGCCAGGCAGACCGGCAGGGCCAGCAGTGCGCCGCGTCCCTGCAGGACTTTCAGGACAGGTCCGGGATCCAGCTCACCGCCCATGGGCAGATAACCACCGACCGTGGCAGGCTTGAGACCCTTGGGCAGAAGCTCTGCGGCTGCACCCGCAGCCCCGGGAAAGCGATCGGCGAGGTCCCTGCGCAGACTGCGCTGGACGCGGCGGAGGTCGTGCTTGGAGGCCATGGCGACCCCTTTTACGGATGGGGTGGCGGCGCCGCGAGAACCGTGAAGGGCGGTTTAATCCCCTCGACCTGGATAACCAGGTGGGCGCCGTAATGCCCAGGCCCACGGGCCAAGACAGGGACAGCTCCCTTCGAGACAATTAAGGTCGCTGGGATAAGTTGCCTTCGACGCGAGCCGCAGCAAGACCCGCCGCCTGATAGAATAGGCCATTGCGCGGAAAATGTGAGGGGCGATCTGCCCTTTATTCAGCCGCCAGCTTTTCCAGCTTCCGGGCGGCGTTTTCCAGGGCCAGGGTCGAGCGGGTTTCCAGCCGGGCGTATTCCGACTGCAGGCGGGCGTGCTCGGTCTGCATGACCGACAGTCGCGCCCTGGCGTCGGTCAGTTCGTCGGCCAGCAGCAGGGCGCCCATCAGGAACAGACGGGTGTCGCCCAGCTGGCCCATATCCTTGGAAACACTGCGAACCTGCTGGTCAAACAGCCGGGCCAGCTCCATCAGGTGGGCTTCCTGCCCGTCCTCGCAGCCAACCGCGTAGGGCCGGCCATTCACTGTCACCGTCACCTGGGCCATCAGGCGTCCTCGCTTTGCGGTTCAAGGGCGGCGTTGATTTCCTCGATGGCCTTGGCGAGGGCTGCAGAAGCCTCGGCGCCGGCCAGTTCCAGTTCCTTTTCCCGGGCCCGAGCCTCGGCCAGCTCCCTGGCCAGGCGCTCACGCTCGGCGTCCGAACCCGGGGTCACGGGCGCACCCGAGGCGAGCTTCTGCTCAACCAGGGAAATCGCGCGATCCAACCGTTTGACGGCCTGATCGAATAGGCTCTCCTCGCGGTCCATGTCCTGCTCCGAAGTGTGTCCGGAAGACTATAGCGCGGGCAGGGCGGCGTCTGAAACCCGTTACCTTCCTTGACCCTGAATTGCTTGCGTGCGACCCCGCGCCCGCAAGTTCCTTTTCACGCCCCGGAAGCTCAACATGCCCGCGCCCATTCAGACCATGGCCAATGCGATCCGCGTCCTTTCCATGGACGCTGTCCACCATGCGAAATCCGGCCACCAGGGCATGCCCCTGGGCATGGCCGACGTCGCCACTGTCCTGTGGACCCGGTTCCTGAAGTATGATCCGGCGCGGCCGGCCTGGGCCGACCGGGACCGGTTCGTCCTGTCAGCGGGCCACGGGTCCATGCTGCTCTATTCCCTGCTGCATCTGACGGGGTTCAAGGCCATGACCATGGACCAGATCCGCAACTTCCGTCAGTGGGGCTCCAACACCCCCGGCCACCCGGAATACGGCCACACTCCCGGCGTCGAAACCACCACTGGTCCCCTGGGCCAGGGCATCGCAACTGCGGTGGGCATGGCCATGGCCGAGCGCCACCTGGCCAACCGCTTTGGCGCAGACCTGGTGGATCACCGGACCTGGGTCATCGCCGGCGACGGCTGTCTGATGGAAGGGATCAGCCATGAGGCCGCTTCCCTGGCCGGTCGCCTCAAGCTGAGCAAGCTAACCGTCCTGTTCGATGACAACAACACCACCATCGATGGCTATGCGACCCTGGCCGAAACCGGCGACCAGCTGGCGAGGTTCAAGGCCTATGGCTGGGCGGTGAAGGCCGTCGACGGCCATGACTTTGCAAAGATCGCCGCCGCCATGCGCTGGGCGACCAAACAGGACCGCCCCACCCTCATCGCCTGCAAGACCAAGATCTCCAAGGGCGCCGGCCCCAAGGAGGCCGATCCCCACAGCCACGGCTACGCCCTGATGGACGCCGAAATCGCTGACGCCCGCAAGGCCATGGGCTGGGACCTGCCGCCCTTCGAGCTGCCTGATGAGGTGCTGAAGTCCTGGCGGTCCGCGGGTCGCAAGGCCGGCAGGGCGCGCAAGGCCTGGCAGGCACGTCTGGATGGATCCAGCCACAAGCCGGAGTTTGAACGGGCGATCAATGGCGACCTGCCCGCCGACGCCTTCGCAAAACTCGACGCCTATATTGAACAGGCCGTGACCACCAAGCCGGCGGCGGCGACCCGCCAGCATTCAGGCTCAGCCCTCGAGCATCTGGTTCCGGCCATTCCGGAACTGATCGGCGGCTCGGCTGACCTGACCGGTTCGAACAACACCTATGTCAAGGGCACCAAGGCCTTCGACCTGCCCGACTATGACGGCCGCTATGTCCACTATGGCGTCCGCGAGCACGGCATGGCTGCAGCCATGAACGGCATGGCCCTGCATGGCGGGATCATTCCCTTCTCCGGCGCCTTCCTGGTGTTCTCGGACTACAGCCGTCCCTCCATCCGTCTGGGGGCCCTGATGGGGACCCGGGTGATCCACGTCATGACCCACGACTCCATCGGGGTCGGCGAGGACGGTCCAACCCACCAGCCGGTGGAGCATGTGGGCGCCCTGCGGATGATCCCGAACCTGAACGTCTATCGCCCGGCTGACGCAATCGAGGCGGCCGAGTGCTGGAAACTGGCCCTGTCCACCAAGACCACGCCGTCGGTCATGGCCCTGTCCCGCCAGAAGGTTCCTGCGGTGCGCACCGAGGCGGCAAATGAGAACCTGTCGGCCAGGGGCGCCTATGAGCTGAAGGCCGCCAGCGCCGCCGCCAGGGTGACCATCTTCGCTTCCGGCACCGAAGTCTCCATAGCCGTCGCCGCCCGGGACATGCTGGAAGCCGAGGGCGTGCCCACCCGTGTGGTCTCGACCCCCTGCTGGGATCTCTTCGAAACCCAGAGCGCCAGGTACAAGGCTGAGGTCATCGGCAAGGCCGATGTCCGCGTCGCGGTGGAAGCCCAGGTCTCCTATGGCTGGGAGCGGTTCATCGGTGAGAACGGCGCCTTTGTGGGCATGACCGGCTTCGGGGCCAGCGCCCCGGCCGAGCGGCTCTACAAGGAGTTCGGGATCACTGCTGAGGCGGTGGTCGCCGCCGCCAAGGCCAAGCTCGGCTAGGATCAGATCATGCGCCTGGGAACGCCCCTTTCGCCCTCCGCCGTCCGGGTCATGCTGCTGGGGTGCGGCGAGTTGGGCAAGGAAGTGGCCATCGAACTGCAGAGGCTGGGCTGCGAAGTGATCGGGGTGGACCGTTATGCGGACGCTCCGGCCATGCAGGTGGCTCACCGCAGCCACGTGATCGCCATGACCGACGCTGCGGCCCTCCGCGCCCTGGTGGAGGCTGAAAGGCCGCACCTGATTGTCCCGGAGATTGAGGCCATCGCTACGGACGAACTGGCGCGCATTGAAGCCGATGGCCTTGCCACGGTCATTCCTACCGCCCGGGCCGCCCAGCTGACCATGAACCGCGAGGGCATCCGCCGCCTGGCGGCAGAGACCCTTGGCCTGCCCACCAGCGCCTATGCCTTCGCCACCAGCGAGGCCGAACTCGCCCTGGCGGCGAGGGAGGTCACAGGCTTTCCCTGCTTCATCAAGCCGGTGATGAGCTCATCCGGCAAGGGTCAGTCTTTTGTCGAAGGACCGGAGGGCATTGCCGCAGCCTGGGCCTACGCCCTTTCGGCGGGCCGGGTCTCGGAGGCCAAGGTGATCGTCGAGGGCCGGGTGGATTTCGATTTCGAGATCACCCAGCTGACCATTCGCGCCCGGGACGCCGACGGAAACATCCAGACCCATTTCTGCGCCCCCATCGGCCACAGACAGGTCAAGGGCGACTATGTGGAAAGCTGGCAGCCCCAGGCCATGTCGCCGACGGCCCTTGACCGCGCCCGGGCCATAGCCAGGGCTGTAACCGATGATCTGGGCGGGCTTGGCCTGTTCGGGGTCGAGCTGTTCGTGAAGGGCGACGAGGTCTGGTTTTCCGAAGTCAGCCCCCGACCCCACGACACCGGCCTGGTCACCCTGGCCACCCAGAGCCTCAGCGAATTCGCCCTTCACGCCCGGGCCATTCTCGGTCTTCCAGTGGACGCCGCCCTGCGGGAGCCGGGCGCCAGCGCGGTGATCTATGGCGGGCTGGAAGGTGTCGGCGTGGTGTTTGAGGGCGTGGATGAGGCCCTGGCGATCCCGGGGTCGGACCTGCGCCTGTTCGGCAAGCCGGAGGCCTTCGAGCGGCGGCGGATGGGCGTCGCCCTGGCTCGCGCTACAGACACCGATGAAGCGCGACGACTGGCCAAGGCGGCGGCGGATAAGGTCAGGGTCGTCCAGGGCTGAAACCCGGGCCTCCCCGCCACATCCTTCCTAAATCAACGCGTTGGGATCGATCCGGGTGGTCTGGGGGTTGACTTCCCTGGGCTGAACCCGAAAAACCGCGCCCAATCCAAGCAAATTCGATCAAGGAGTTGTCCATGGCCGTCCGCGTCGCAATCAATGGGTTTGGCCGTATCGGCCGCCTGGTCCTGCGCTCGATCGTGGAGCATGGCCGCACGGACATCGAGGTCGTGGCGATCAACGACCTGGGCCCGGTGGAAACCAACGCCCATCTCCTGCGCTATGACAGTGTCCACGGCCGGTTCCCGGGCAATGTCACCGTCGACGGCGATACGATCGATGTGGGCTTCGGCAAGATCAAGGTCACCGCAATCCGCAATCCGGCCGAGCTTCCGCACCGCGAGCTGGGCGTCGACATCGCCCTGGAGTGCACCGGCCTCTTCACCTCCAAGGACAAGGCCAAGGCCCACCTGGACGCCGGCGCCAAGCGGGTCCTGGTTTCCGCCCCCTGCACCGACGCCGACAAGACCATCGTCTTCGGGGTGAACCACAACACCCTGACCAAGGACGACCTGATCGTCTCCAACGCCTCCTGCACCACCAACTGCCTGGCCCCGGTGGCCAAGGTCCTGCACGAGCTGGCCGGCATCGAGCGGGGCTATATGACGACCATCCACTCCTACACTGGCGACCAGCCGACCCTGGACACCATGCATTCGGACCTCTACCGGGCCCGGGCCGCCGCCATGTCCATGATCCCGACCTCCACCGGCGCGGCCAAGGCCCTGGGCCTGGTCATCCCGGAACTGCAGGGCAAGCTGGACGGCTCGTCCATCCGCGTCCCGACCCCCAATGTTTCCGTGGTCGACCTCACCTGGGTGCCCGGCCGGACCCTGACCCGGGAAGAAATCAACGCCGCCCTGACTGCAGCGGCCAACGGCCCGCTGAAGGGGGTTCTGGCCGTGACCAATGATCCCCTGGTCTCGATCGACTTCAACCATGTGCCCGCCTCGTCCACGGCGGCCCTGGCCCAGACCCAGGTCATTGATGGCGGCCTTGGCCGTATCCTGACCTGGTATGACAATGAGTGGGGCTTCTCCACCCGGATGAGCGACACGGCCCTGGCCATGGCAGCCCTGATCTAGGCCCAGATGACCTTCTCCACCCTCGACGACGCCCATCTGGCGGGAAAGCGCGCCCTGGTGCGGGTGGACTTCAATGTCCCCATGCACGAGGGCCAGGTTTCTGACGACACCCGCCTGCGGGCGGCGGTCCCGACCATCGAGAAGCTGAGGGCCGGGGGCGCGAAGGTTATCCTTCTGGCCCACTTCGACCGGCCCAAGGGCCGCTGGGTGGAGTCCATGAGCCTGGGCCCCATCGCCCCGGCCCTGGAAAAGGTCCTGGGGCATCCTGTGGCCTTTGCGCCGGACTGTGTCGGCAAGGACGTCGCAGCCGCCGTCGAGGCCATGAAGGCCGGAGATGTCCTGCTGCTGGAAAATGTCAGGTTCTATCCTGGCGAAGAGGCCAACGACCCGGCCTTCGCCAAGGCCCTGGCGGAGAATGGCGACCTCTATGTGAACGACGCCTTCTCGGCGGCCCACCGCGCCCACGCCTCGACAGAGGGTCTGGCCCATCTCCTGCCCGCCTATGCCGGCGAGCAGATGCGTCTGGAACTGTCGGCTCTGGACGCCGCCCTCGGCCGACCGCAAAGGCCGGTCATGGGCATTGTCGGCGGCTCCAAGGTCTCCACCAAGCTGGAACTCCTGCGCCATCTGGTGACAAAGCTGGACAAGCTGGCCATTGGCGGCGGCATGGCCAACACCTTCCTCTTCGCCCAGGGCCACGATGTCGGCGCCTCGTACTGCGAAAAGGAAATGGCCGACACCGCCCGCGACATCATCCGGCTGGCCGGTCAGAACAACTGCAAGCTCTTCCTGCCCCTGGACATTGTCGTCGCCGAGAAGATGGCGCCTGGCGCCCCGGCCCGGGTGCGCCATCTGGGCGCCCTGGATGATGACGAGCGGATTCTGGATGCGGGACCGGAAACCGTCGAGCGTCTGTGCCGGGCCATGGCCAACTCAAAGACCCTGATCTGGAACGGGCCTCTGGGCGTGTTCGAAATGCCGCCCTTTGACAAGGGCACGGTGACGGCCGCGAAATTCGCGGCAGAACTGGTCAAGGAAGGCAAGCTTGTGGCTGTGGCCGGAGGTGGCGACACTGTGGCCGCCCTGCACGCAGCAGGCGTTGCAGACGACTTCACTTTCGTCTCTACGGCTGGCGGCGCCTTTCTTGAATGGATGGAAGGCAAGGAGTTGCCGGGAGTGGCGGCTCTCTCGAAACAGAACAAACGATAAAGGAGCGCGCACCATGGCCCGGGTCACACTGAGACAACTTCTCGATCACGCCGCCGAGCAGGGCTATGGCGTTCCCGCCTTCAACATCAACAATATGGAACAGGGCCTGGCCATTATGGAGGCCGCCCAGAAGACCGACTCGCCGGTCATCATCCAGGCCAGCCGTGGCGCCCGCTCCTACGCCAATGACATCGTCCTCAAGCACCTGATCGACGCCCTGGCGGAACTCTATCCGCACATTCCGATCTGCATGCACCAGGACCACGGCAATGACGAAGCCACCTGCGCCACCGCCATCCAGCACGGCTTCACCTCGGTGATGATGGACGGCTCCCTGGCCGCCGACGGCAAGACCCCGGCTGACTACGACTACAATGTGCGGGTCACCAAGGCCGTGGTGGACATGGCCCACTGGGTCGGCGCCAGCGTTGAGGGCGAACTGGGCGTTCTGGGCTCTCTGGAAACCGGCATGGGCGAGAAGGAAGACGGGCACGGCTTTGAAGGCAAGCTCGGCCACGACCAGCTGCTGACCGATCCCGATCAGGCCGTGGACTTCGTCAAGGCTACCGGCGTCGACGCCCTGGCCATCGCCATGGGCACCAGCCATGGCGCCTACAAGTTCACCCGCAAGCCGGACGGCGACGTCCTGGCCATGAACGTGATCGAGGAAATCCACCGCCGCCTGCCCAATACCCACCTGGTCATGCACGGCTCATCCAGCGTGCCGCAGGACCTGCAGGACATCATCAACCAGTATGGCGGTCAGATGCCCCAGACCTGGGGCGTGCCGGTGGAAGAGATCCAGCGGGGCATCAAGCACGGCGTCCGCAAGATCAATATCGACACCGACAACCGCATGGCCATGACCGGCGCCATCCGCAAGATCCTGGTGGAGAACCCCGGCGAGTTCGATCCGCGCAAATACCTCAAGCCCGCCATGGACGCCATGAAGGCCGTCTGCCTGCAGCGCTTCGAGGAATTCGGCACGGCGGGACAGGCGTCAAAGATCCGCCCGATCCCCCTGTCGGACATGTCCAAGCGTTACGCCAAGGGCGAACTGACCCCGAAGATCGGCTGATCCGGACACCGGTCGGGCGGCTCCGCGCCACCCGACCCGCAGACGTCAGTCGACGTTCGCGCCGCGCATTTCCTTCACGAACAGGCCGCCGACCACCACGGTGAAGGCCGCGACGACAATCGGGTACCAGAGCCCGTAATAAATATTGCCTGTGGCCGCGACCATGGCGAAGGCCGTGGTGGGCAGGAAGCCGCCGAACCAGCCATTGCCCACATGATAGGGCAGGCTCATGGAGGTATAGCGGACCTGGGCCGGGAACATTTCCACCAGGGCGGCCGCCACCGGGCCGTAGACCATGGTCACATAGAGCACCAGCAGGAAGAGCAGGCCCACCACCCTGGGCTTGTCCATCTTCGCCGGGTCTGACTTGGCCGGATAGCCCGCCTTGGCCAGCTGCGCTGTCAGGGCCTTGCCCCAGGCCGTCCTGGCCTCGGTGAAGGCCTTTTTCTCCATGGCTCGGCCATCGAAGCTGGCCACCGTGGTCGTCCCGATCCTGATGGAGGCCACCGTCCCCGGCGCCGCCGCCTGGTTGGAATAGGAAACGCCTGCCGTTGCCAGGGCGGTCTTGGCGATGTCGCAGGACTTGGCGAAGGTCTGCTTGCCCACCGGGTCGAACTGGAAGGTGCAGTCGGCGGGATCGGCGATCACGGTCACCGGCGCGGAGGCGGTGGCTGCAGCCAGCTGTGGATTGGCCGCGACAGTCAGGGCCTTGAAGATCGGGAAATAGGTCAGGGCCGCCAGCAGACAGCCCACCAGAATGATCGGCTTGCGGCCGATCCTGTCTGACAGCCAGCCGAAAACCACAAAGAAGGGCGTCCCCAGCAGCAGGGCCAGGGCCACCAGCTGATTGGTCAGGACGCCGTCGACCTTGAGGGTCTTTTCCAGGAAGAACAGGGCGTAGAACTGGCCGGTATACCAGACCACAGCCTGGCCGGCGGTGAGGCCCAGCAAGGCGAGGATCACCAGTTTCAGATTGCTCCACTTGCCGAAGGCGTCGGTCAGGGGGGCCTTGGAGGTGGTGCCCTCATCCACCATCCGTTGAAAGACGGGGCTTTCGTTCAACTTTAAACGAATCCACAGACTGACCGCCAGAAGGAGGCTGGAAACCAGGAAGGGTATCCGCCAGCCCCATTCCTTGAAGGCCTCTTCGCCTACCTGGGTACGCACGAGGATGATGACGATCAGGGAGAGGAAGAGACCCAGGGTCGCCGTGGTCTGGATCCAGCTGGTGTAGAAACCCCGACGCCCGGGAGGCGCATGTTCGGCCACATAGGTGGCGGCGCCGCCATACTCACCCCCCAGGGCAAGGCCCTGGACTAGGCGCATGAGGATCAGGGCGATGGGCGCCGCGACGCCTATGGTCTTGTAGTCAGGCAGCAGGCCAACCGCGAAGGTCGACAGACCCATGAGCAGCATGGTCACGAGAAAGGTGTTCTTCCGACCCCAGAGATCCCCAAGCCGCCCGAAGACCAGGGCGCCGAACGGCCGCACCGCAAAGCCGGCCGCAAAGGCCATGAGGGCGAAGATATAGCCTGTGGTCTCGTTCACCCCTGAGAAGAAGTGCCCGGTAATGAAGCTGGCCAGGGAGCCATAGAGATAGAAGTCGTACCATTCGAAAATGGTGCCGGCCGACGATGCGCCGATGATCAGGCCATCATTGCGCGCGCCTGTCTTGGCGGTCTCTGTGGTCATGGTTCCCTCCCCCGGAATCTCGCGGGAGGTTAGGGGCGGAAATCTCAGCGGTCCAGCGGAGTCAGGGCCTTGAGCTGCAGACCTGCCCAGACACTGGCCGGGCGCTCGGCAAGGCGCTCGGCGCATAGGTTGCTGGCCAAAGCGGTTTCTCCGGCGCGGACGGCCGCGACCAGCAGGGTGCGCTGGAAGACATCGCGCTGGGCGTGGCTGCCGCCAAAGATGGAAAGCTGATGCCTCACTGGGGCGATGTGCCGGACCACAGCCGCGTAATCTTCACGCCCAAAGGCGACCAGGCCCCTGGCCACCGCCAGACCCGCCGTAGCCGTCGCGAGCCAGTTTGTCCCGCCACTGTCCGGCGTGCGGACGAGTTCCTCCAGCTCGGCGACCCTCCGCTCTGCTTCAGCAAGCCGACCGGCGCACACCATGGCCAGCAGGGCATGAAGGTCGTTGAATACATACCAGGGCGCCGGATCCTTGGCCGCCCAGGCGTCAGCCAGCCGGGACCAGCGATCCCCCACATCGATGCCGTCCAGATGCAGCCGCCAGAGCAGGCTGCCGCCATCGGCCATGGAAAGCGCTGTATCTCCCGTATCCGGCCCGGTGAGCACGGTGTCCAGGGCTGCGAAGGCGCCGGCATGATCCATCTGCTCCAGACCGAAGATCGCCCGGTGCCAGGCGCAGTGGATGCGCAGCAGGGTGTCCCGGGTCCAGGCCGGTCTACGCTGGTCGAGGAAGTCGATCCCTGTCTCGGTCTGGCCCAGCATTTCATTCACATGGGTCACGGCGTGGATGGCCCAGACATCCTCCGGGTCAGAGGCCAGGGCCGCCATGCCCGCAGTCCGGGCCCGGTCATACTCGCCGCATTCCTCAAGCCCGAAGGCCGCCATGCCCAGGACATAGCCGCGGCGCTCGCCCTCATAATGCGGCAGGGCGCGGGCGACCCGATCGCGCAGGTTCTTCGCCTCGCCCAGGAAGAAATCCAGCTGGTGGCCGACCAGCAGGGCCAGACAATCTGTCGGCGCCTCGGCCAGGCGGGCGTCGAGGATCCGGCTTGCGGCATGCCAGTCGCCAGCGATCCACTGCTCGATAGCGGCGGCGTGAGCCCGGTCTTCGTCAGACCGGGGCGCAAGACCCTCCAGGGCCCGGGCGCCGCCCAGGGCGTCCCTCTTCTCGCTGGCCATCAGGCCCAGATAGGCGCGCAGGGCCCTGGGCATGAAGGCCTCCGGGTCCCGGGACATGGCTGAATGTGTCGTCGCCACAACAAGGGGGTCGAACCGGAAGAGCTGGTCGATGGCGGCGTCCATCAGGTCGGCAGAAGCTTGGGTCATGCGGGCTCCGGGTTCAGCGTTTCTGCTTGTCCCTGTCATTCCAGGCCTCTGGCAAGCCTCGATTTGATGACCGGGGGTTTTGATTGCAGATTCATATTGACAGTATGACAGTCATTTTGGCAGTATTACTGCCATGCAGTCCTCGCCGACACTCCGAGCCCGCAATCGCGACGCAACATCCCAGCTGATCCTGGAGGCAGTGGGCCAGTGTCTGCGTGACACCAGCCTGACCGACCTGACCTTTGCACAGGTGGCCAGGGCCTCTGGCGTCGGCGAGCGGACGGTCTATCGCTACTTTCCTACCAAGGATCACCTGCTCGATGGCTGGTGGCGCGTTCACAAGCAAAGCCTGGGGCAGGAGACCTTTCCCAGCACCGCATCCGAACTGGAGGCCTTTCCCCTCAAGGCCTTTCCAAAGTTCGACGCCGACGCCGAGGTCATGCGCGGGGCCGTCCTCTCTCCGCAGGGGCGCGCCATGACACTGGCGCGGAACACGGATCGTATGCAGGCCATTCGTCTGGCCGTCCGGTCCGAGGTCGGCGAGCTCTCCGAGGAGGACGAAACCGCCCTCTGCGCCGCCCTTCAACTCCTGCAGTCAGCGACCGCCTGGCTGACCATGCGCGACTACTGGGGACTGACTGGCGACCAGTCCGGCGCTGCCGCCAGCCGGGCCATCCAGGCCCTGTTCAAACTCGCCCGCCAGGGCGAATACCCGGAGTTAAAGTCATGATCCTTCACGCTTCCATCTGCGCCCACGATCCCCTGAACGTCGCCCGGGTCCTGGCCGAACTCTGGACAGGCGAGGCCCTGCCCTTCGCCCCGGTGCCAGGCGCCTGGATCGCCATGGCCGGCGACGACCGCGGTTCAGGCATTGAGGTCTATCCAGCGGGGCGCGCCCTCATGCCCGGGTCTGGTGAGAACATGTTCGAGACCGTGGACCTTCCCCAGATCCCGGCCTACGGCTCGACCCATCTGGCCATCCAGAGCCCGCTGTCCCTGGACGAGATCAAGGCCATGGCCGCCCGTGAGGGCTGGCGCGCCGTGCAGTGTTCCCGGGGCGGCATGTTTGACGTCATCGAGTTCTGGTTGGAAGGCAGGACCATGATCGAAGTCCTGACCACCGACATGCAGGCGGACTATACGGCGACCTCGTCCATCGAAGCCTGGCGGGAAGCCATCGGCCAGATGGGCTGAAGGACCTAGCCTTCCTGTTCCGCCACAGCCCGGGCCCGGTGCAGGTCGGAAATCCGGGCGCGGGTGGCGGCATGGTCATGCTTCGAAATGCTGAACTGGGCGTAGAGCAGAACAGCGATCAGGCCCGGTATGAGCGAGATCGGGCCCATGAACAGGGCCAGCTGATGGACGATCTCCGGCGCCACAGTGCCGGGCTTGGCGCGTTCCGGGAAGGCAATCAGGGTCAGGACCAGTCCTGCCAGGGCCGCGCCGACAGCGGTGTCCAGTTTGGCGAACAGGGCGCGGGTTGAATAGAGAACCCCTTCCTGACGCAGACCGAACTTGACCTCGTTTTCGTCCGCCACATCGGCCAGGGCGCTCAGAACCGAAATGCTGAGAATGGCGCCAGATCCATAGCTGGCCGCCGAGAACGTCACGAGGGTGATCAGCAGTCGCGGGTCACCGTTCTCGAACATGAAGCCCGAAAGACGCAAGAGGACAGCCAGGCAGGGGAAGATTGCATTGCCAAGGGCCGACCAGATGATGATCCGGCGCTTGCTCCATCGGCCGTGCAGTCGCGGGGTCAGAAGCAGGGCCGCCACGAACCCGGCGGCGCTGCCGACCACATACCAGCGCAGCAGTTCTGAAGAGAGCTCCCAGTAATAGGTCGCCACATAGAGGTTCAGGGTTTCCCGAACCCCCAGCATCAGCGAGGCTGCAAACAGGCCGGCCAGCAGCCACACATAGTTGCGGTTGGCCAGCACCTTGCCGATGTCCTTCAGGAATTCAAAGGGCGAGAAGGGGGCCTGATCGGCCGGTGGCTTGGGCAGGCGGGGAATCTGGTCCCGGGTGAACCAGGACGATGCGAAGAGGATCGCCATGGCCGATACGGCGGCCAGGATGGAAAACGGCAGGTAGGGTTCAGGATTGAGCAGCCCCCGCGGATATTCCGGCGTCGCCTTGAAGAAGAAGGTCAGGGCGATGAGGGAAATGGCCGTTCCTCCGATCCAGGTCGAGAAATTGTTCCAGGCCATGACCTGGCTGCGCTCGATATAGGAATGGGAGAGCTCTCCCCCGAGGGCCAGGTGCGGTGTGTGGAACACCCCCATGGAAACTCTCAGGCCGACAACCGAACAGGTGAACCAGGCAAAGAGGGCGTTATGGTCCAATCCCGCCGGCGGATTGAAGATCGCAAAGAAGAACAGGGCGATGGGGATCGGGGCGGCGAACATATAGGGGTGCCGGCGGCCCCACTTGGATCGTGTGCGGTCTGACAGGGACCCGATGATCGGGTCAGCAAAGCCATCGATCACGAAGGACAGGGAAATGGCGAGACCCGCCATCCAGCCCGGCAGGCCAAGCACCTGATTATAATAGAGCAATCCATAGGAGCTCAGGGAAAACAGGGCGATCGTTTCGGCGGCGCTGCCAATGCCGAAGGCCAGCTTTGTCCGCAGCCTCAGGGGCGGCGCTTCAGCCGATGCGTCTCCGACGGAATGTCCATCGCCCATTTCCGGCCTCCCAGCCAGCTTGTGGTCGCTGGTCAATCCAATAGGAGGGGCGATTGCGACCCCCGTCAAATGGAACCCGGAGGGAAGGCCTAGAAGCTGGAGCCGGGCGTCAGGAGGAACTCCAGCTCTTCGGGAGTCGAAGCTCGCCCAAGGATCTCGTTTCGGTGCGGAAAGCGACCAAAGCGATCGATCACCGCCTTGTGCCGAATTTCGAAGTCCAGGTTCCGCTCCAGACCCGGCTGGGAGAACAGGCGGACAGCCTCCAGATGGACGATGGCGGACTCACTGTGCATGTAGGGCATGTAGAGGAAGGCGCGGGCGTCGGGGCCCAGAGCCTTGTCGGCGCCCAACTCCACTGCGGTCTGGGCGAGGATCAGGGCGACGGGATCATTGCTGAAGGACTGGGGCTGACCCCGATGAATGTTCCGGGAAAACTGGTCGATGACGATGATCTCCGCCAGCCGGCCCTCGGCGGTTGCCCGCCAGGACCAAAGCTCGCCGCGCACGGCGGCGTTCAGCACTTCGCCGAAACGGGCGGCGACCTCTGAGTCAAAGGCGTCAGACTTATGGAACCAGGCCTTGGGGGTGATTTCGCGGAACCAGAAATCGATAACGCTGTCGGCTTCAGCCAGGGTCATTGCGCGCAAATCCTCAAATCACAGGCCGATCCTACAGCAAAAAGGGCGCCCCTGCGGACGCCCTTCCCACTTTTAGTTCAATATTGAACGACCCTAGAGGTCGGAGAACTTCTTGCCGTCGGCGACCAGCTTTTCGAGGGCTGCAGCAGGCTTGAACTCATCGCCCATGGTGGCCTGGAACTCCTGCATCTTGGCCAGCACCTTGGCCGCGCCGATCTGGTCGCCGTACCACATGGGGCCGCCGCGATAGACAGGCCAGCCATAGCCGTTCTGCCAGACCACATCGATATCGCTGGCGCGGATGGCCTTGCCCTCTTCGAGGATCTTCATGCCCTCATTGATCATCGGATAGATGCAGCGCTCGAGGATTTCCTCATCGCCGATGGTCCGGGGATTGGCGCCCGACTTGACGATGAAGTCGTGGATCACCTTCTCGGTGAAGGGGCTGGGCTTGGCGTTGCGATTCTCGTCGTAGTCGTAATAGCCGGCGCCGGTCTTCTGGCCCCGACGATCGGCTTCACACAGGACGTCTCGGATGGTGGCGCCGTTGGACTTTTCCTTGACCCAGCCGATATCCAGGCCGGCCAGATCGCTCATGGCGAAGGGGCCCATGGGGAAGCCGAAGTCATAGAGAACGCGATCGATATCCCAGGGCATGGCGCCTTCCAGCACCAGCTTCTGGGCTTCCCGCTGGCGGGCGCCGAGAATGCGGTTACCGACGAAACCGGGGCAGACCCCGACCAGGGCGGCGACCTTGCCGATCTGCTTGGCCAGCTTCATCGACGTGGCGATGACGGACTTCGAAGTGTGATCCGCGCGGACGATTTCCAGCAGCTTCATGACATTGGCCGGCGAGAAGAAGTGCAGGCCGATCACCGCTTCAGGACGCTTGGTGACCGAGGCGATCTCGTCAATGTTCAGGCCAGACGTGTTGGTGGCCAGGATCGCGCCGGGTTTGCAGATGGCGTCCAGCTTGGTGAAGATGTCCTTCTTGATGTCCATGCGCTCGAACACCGCCTCGATGACCAGGTCGACGTCGGCGAAGGACTCTTCCATGGAGAGGGAGCCGGTGATCAGGGCCATGCGCTCTTCCACCTGGGCGGCGGTGATGCCGCCGCGGGCGGCCGTGCGCTCATAGTTCTTGCGGATGGTGGCCAGGCCGCGATCCAGGGGCTCCTGCTTCTGCTCGACGATCACCACGGCGATGCCGACATTGGCGAAGTTCATGGAAATGCCGCCGCCCATGGTGCCGGCGCCGATCACGCCGACCTTCTTGATCGGGATCAGGGGGGTGTCATCCGGAACGTCCGGGATCTTCTGGGCCTGGCGCTCGGCGAAGAAGGAATAGCGCTGGGCGGCCGACTGGCTGCCGGTCATCAGTTCGCCGAACAGCTTGCGCTCCACGGCCAGGCCTTCGGCGAAGGGCAGGTTCACCGCCGCCTCGATGCAGCGGATATTGTATTCCGGCGCCAGGAAGCCGCGGAACTTGCGGGCATTGGCCTTGCGGAAGTCGGCGAAGATTTCCGGCTTGCCGCGGGCGGCCTCGACCTTGGTGTTGTTGTCGCGGACCTTGACCAGGGGGCGACCCTCGGCGACGGCCTTGCGGGCGAACGCGACGGCGCCTTCCTTCAGCTTGCCTTCCTCGACCAGTTCATCGATCAGGCCCATGGCCAGGGCTTCCTTGGCCGGGGCGTGACGACCCGAGGTCATCATTTCCAGGGCCTTTTCAGGGCCAGCGACCCGGGGCAGACGCTGGGTGCCGCCGGCGCCCGGCAGCAGACCCAGATTGACTTCCGGCAGACCGAAGCGGGCCGAGGGCACGCCCACGCGATAGTGGGCGACCAGGGCCACTTCCAGACCGCCGCCCAGGGCCGTGCCATGAATGGCGGCGACCACCGGCTTGGGCGAGTTCTCCATGGTGTCCTGCACGTCCTGCAGGGAGGGGCCCTTCATGGCGCCGCCGAACTCGGTGATGTCGGCGCCGGCGATGAAGGTGCGGCCTTCGCAGATCAGCACGATGGACTTGGCGGCCGGATCGGCGATGGCGGCCTTGAAACCTTCGAACAGGCCTTCGCGGACATTGGCCGACAGGGCGTTCACCGGCGGCGAGTTCAAGGTGATGACGGCCACATCCCCGTCGAGGGTTAGGTCGGTCACCGAATTGATGGCGGTCATGTCTGGGCGTCCTCACTGGGGTGGATGAGACCGTCTCTCATGGGACGGTCCTGGAAGTTTCAAACGGCTGTTTACAGGGGCCCGGGCGGGGGGGCGAGTCAAAACTGCCGGGTCTTTGCCCGGTTGGCCGGGCAGTCTATGACCGTGATCTCATCAATCTGGAAGGAGGGGCGAAATGGCTCTGGACATGTTCTCGCTGAAGGGCCGCGTCGCCCTGGTCACCGGCGGTTCCCGCGGCATCGGCAAGATGATCGCCGAAGGCTTTCTGGCGCAGGGCGCCAAGGTCTATATCTCATCGCGCAAGGCGATGGTCTGCGACGCGGTCGCCGCCGAACTCTCGGTGAATGGCGCCGAGTGCATCTCCCTGCCCCAGGACATTTCCACGGTTGAAGGCGCCCAGACCCTGGCCCGCCGCATGACCGAGCTGGAGCCCAAGCTCGACATTCTGGTGAACAATGCCGGCGCCGCCTGGGGCGCGCCCTTTGATGAGTTCCCCGAGAGCGGCTGGGACAAGGTCATGGATCTGAACCTCAAATCCCCCTTCTTCCTGACCCAGGCCCTGCACAAGGCCCTGGCCGCCGCCGGCACCCATGAGGCGCCGGCCAAGGTGATCAATATCTGCTCCATCGACGGGATCCGCCTGAACCCGCAGGAGACCTATTCCTACCATGCCTCCAAGTCGGGCCTGATCTATCTGACCCGCCGCATGGCCGCCCGCCTGGTGGAGGACAACATCAATGTCACCGGCATTGCGCCTGGCGCCTTCGCTTCGGAAATGAACCGGGTCGCCCGGGATCAGGGCGACGCCATCGCCAAGCGCATTCCCTCCCGCCGCATTGGCCGGGACGAGGACATGGCAGGCGCGGCTATCTATCTGGCCAGCCGGGCCGGCGACTATGTGGTCGGTGAAACCATCGCCGTCGACGGCGGCGTCGCCCTGGCCAGCTTCGGCGGCCTCTAGCGGTAATATAGGTCACGTTTCCGGCGGGTTTCAGGGCTATAGCTGAGGCCTCACCGGAGATCTGATCCTTGACGGAGCCGACCCCCTCCCCCGCCCGCAGTCCAGCGCTCCGACGCCGGGGCTGGTGGCTGGCTGGTGGTCTGGCCCTGACCGCCGCCCTGGCGGGTGGAGCGGCCTGGCAGGAGCGTCAGACCATCGGGGCCTCGGTCCTGAAATCATGGCTGGAAGACCAGGGGGTCGAGGGGGACATCTCCTTCACCCGGTTTGGCCCCGGCGGCCTGTCTGGCGCCCTGCGGATCGGACCGAAAGACCGGCCGGACCTGACAGTGGATGTGGCCGAGGTCAGCTATGACCTTCGCGGACCCTGGAATGGCGGCGCCCTCGCCGCTGATTTCAAGCAGGTGCGGCTGGTTCGGCCGGTGCTCAGGGGGGAATGGCGGGATGGCGCCCTGCGATTTGGCAGCCTCGATCCCCTGATCCGGAAGTTGCTGGCCCAGCCGCGGGACCCTGACCGCAGGGTTCCGGATCTGGTTCTGGAGAATGGCCGCCTGACCCTGGCGACTCCTGCCGGAAACTTTGAAGGGTCGGGTTCAGGCGAAGCGAAATCGGGCCATCTGGTTCGTCTCGACGTCCGCCTCGCCCCCACAGAAGCGCGGTCAGCGGCCATGCAGGCCAGGCTGAAATCCGCCGAGCTTCACCTGGTTCGGCGGGAAGACCGGCTCGTCTGGGCCGGGGATCTGTACGCCGACTCCCTCAAGGGGGAAGGACTGGCCGCCCACGGCCTCGAATTGCGCCTGACCGGCGAGAGCCCCTATCCGGACCTCAGGACCGGCCGAGCTGATGGCCGCGCGAACCTTGTGCTGACGTCAGGCTTCCAGGACCTGACCACGTCGGGGGTCACGGTGAGGGGCATTTCGCAGACCACGAAATTTGAGGGCGACCTGTTGGGTCAGACGGCGAGCGGCCATATGCAGACCCGCTTCTCGACCGGGACCTTGCGATCCGGGGGGAACCTTGCCCTGGACAGGCTGACAGGGGCCTTCGCCGGTCCTGCCAGACTGACTGCGGACGGCCTGACCCTGACCCTGGGGGGCGGCGCCGAGACTGCTGGCAGCATCAGTGGACGGCGCTTCGTCCTGAAGGCGCCCGGACAGTCGTTAAAGATCAATATTGACAAGGCCATGGTGGCACAGGGCCAGGGCCCCTTTGATCTGGCCTCCGAAGGCGCTGTGGCCAAGATCAATCTTGACCGTTACCGCCTGGAGGGAGGGAGGCTGACCGCGAGTGGGCGCCTGGCCGCCCGGGGCTCCATCGGCCCGATCCAGGACGGCGCCGTCGACCTGAAGGCTGACCTTGCCGTCGCAAATGGCGTCGTCCGGGTGATGGCCCGGGGCTGTGCGCCGGTCACCGCGAAGCGCATTGATATGGGAGCAAATTCCATATCGGGCCTCTCGGCGGAAGTCTGCCCGACACGTATCGAAGCGGGCGCCTCTGGCCTGAAATTGGCGGGGGACTACCGGAAGGTCTCTGGGCAGGCGGCGGATCTGGAGGTCTCGATCACCGACGGCGAGGGACGCATCCGGGCTTCCGGACCTGATCTCGCCTTCGAAACCACCATCTCGCGGGTGAAGGTCAGCGATCTGGCCGCCTCCCGTCGTTTCCAGCCGGTCTTCGCCACGGGGCAGGCCAGAGGCTCTGATACGGCGCTGACAGGAGAATTCCGGGTCACGGACGCCTATGGCCGGCCTCTGGCTGAGGTGGGACTCAGGCATGCCGGAGGCGCCGGAGGCGTTACCGTTGAAACGGGCGCCCTAGTCTTCGCCGAAGGGGGCCTGCAACCCCGTGATATCTCGCCCCTGGCCTCCAGCCTTGGGTCGCCTGTGGCGGGACAGGTAAGGTTCCAGGGAGCCCTGGACTGGAAGGGCGAGAGCCTGACCAGTCGCGGAAACCTGGATATCGCCGGTCTGGATTTCATCAGCGCTGCAGGTCCTGTGAAGGGTCTGAAGGGTCAGATCGCGCTTGGGAGCCTCCTGCCCCTGAAGGCCGCGCCGGGCCAGACCCTGCATGTGGACAGCGTGGCCAGCCTGGCCGCCCTGACCAATGCCGAGGTCACCTTCGGCCTCGACCACGACGCCCTGCAGGTGGCGGCGACAGGGTTCAGCCTGGCCCAGGGACGTGTGGTGCTGGAGCCGTTCGAAATTCCCCTCGCCGCCAATGCGCCGTGGTCAGTTGTCGCCGATCTCAAGGGCGTGCAGCTGTCGGAGCTGGTGGAGGCTTCGCCCTTTGCCGACCGCATGGACCTGACGGCCAGGGTGGACGGCCACATTCCCCTGAGCTTCCGCAAGGGGACAGTGCAGATCGCCGGGGGAGAACTGCACGCCATCGAGCCAGGCCGACTGTCCATCCGGCGCGAGGCCCTGACCCAGGTGCAGGCCAGACCCACATCAGCAGCGGCTCTTGTCGATCCCTATTCCGACTTTGCCTTCCAGGCTCTGGAGAACCTGGCCTTCACCCAGCTGGACGCCCGGGTAGACAGCCTGGCCGATGGCCGGCTCGGCGTCCGGTTCCACATCAAGGGCGAGCACAGCCCGCCGGTGAGTCCTGAAATCAGACTGACCCTTCGCGAACTCCTGACCCAGAAGATCAAACGGACCCTTCCCTTGCCAAAAGGCGTTAAGGTGGACCTGTCCCTGGATACCTCGGTCAATCTGGACCAGCTTCTGGACGACTTCGACAAGTATCAGACGCTTCGAAATTCAGCCGCCGTTCAGCCTTGACCCTGCATCAGAGACCATGACCCGGAGCCCGAAATGACCAAGAGACTTCGTCCCGTCCTCGCCCTGCTCAGCCTCTCGGCCCTGGGCGCCTGCGCCATTCCTGTCCATGTACAGGTCGACCCGATCACCATCTACGCCAAGCTGGACGCCAATGTCCGCCTCCAGCTGGACGAGGACGTGAAGTCCCTGATCCAGAAGAACCCGAACCTGTTCTAGGGAACCCGCACATGCGCAATTCAAACATCTTCGCCATCGCGGCCATTGTCGGAACCCTGATCGCCGGCGCCGCCCATGCCGACATCGCCGCCGCCAAGATCGCGGTCGACGCCGCCAAGGCTGACGGTATCGTTGGGGAACAGGCCGACGGGACCCTGGGCTTCGTGAAGCCGGGGGATGTCGCCCTCAAGGCCGCCGTCGCCGAGATCAACGCCGGTCGCCTGGACGTCTATCGCCAGGCCGCCGCCAAGAACGCCGTCACCGTGGAAGCCGCCGGAGCCGCCGCCTATCAGAGCGTCATCCAGGGCAAGGTGAAGATCGGCGAGTACTACAAGCCGGTCGGCGGCGCCTGGGTCCGCAAATAGGCCCTAGAGCCCGCCGCGATAAGTGGGAACCGGTTATCGCGACAAGCGTGCTCTAAACCTTTGAATCAGAGCGCAGTTTTACCCTTTAGACGATTCCGTCTAAAGGGAACGCGCTCTAGGGCCGGGACTCTTCGATCGCAGCCTCTGCCGTCGCCGCCGCCTCGGCGAGGGTGGCGAGGTTGTGCTCGTGGGTGGACTTGTCGATCCGGTAGAAGGCCAGGACCAGGACCGACAGGACCTTCATGCCGGTGGCGAAGGGCAGGTAGTAGAGGGACATGTGCCGCATGATGTCCGGGCCTACCGTCCCGGCCGGGGCGTTGGTGGGGAAGTTGACCATCGCAATCAGCAAGCCCGCCAGGAAGACGCCGAAGCCGCCGGTGAACTTGGGAAGCAGGCCATTGGCCGCCATCAGCAGGCCCTCTGATCGCACCCCGGTCTTGACGGCGGCGTCCTCGACCACGTCGGCGATCATGGAGGTGATGATGATATAGCCGGCGATGGCCAGGGTGGCGGAGAAGAACTGGTCGGCCAGCAGGATCCGCAGCACCCAGGGCGAGTCGTTGAGCGGCATCAGATGCAGCAGGCGCAGGGTCTGGGGCAGGGCGTCGGCGACTATGGAGGTGCCGAACAGGCCGATCATGGCCGCCTTCTTGCCAAACCGTCGGGAGGCGGGGCCGGCCAGGGCCACACCGGTCACCGAAGCCAGGACACCCGCAATGGCGATGAAGGAAATAGAGGTCCCGTTGAGGCCCCAGAGCTCGATATTGAAGTACTGGCTGAGGGCCGAGCCCATGCCCGCCGCGACCCCTGAACAGAAGCCTGAGAGCATGAGGACCAGGAGGGAGGGGTTGGTGATGGTCCCGGCGATCTCCTTCAGGACCTGGGACAGGGGGACCACCCGTTCCTGGGGCCGGGACAGATAGGGGATGCGGTTATGGGTGCCGAGGGATGAAACCATGATGGACAGGGACATGACTGCAGCGGCCAAAATCCCATACTGGGCATAGCCGGCCCGGTTCAGCATGCCGCCGCGCTCTTCACTGAGGAAGACCTGGTAGAGGGCGATGTTCATCACCAGACCGCCGATGACGCCGAAGAAAAAGCGGTAGCTGAACAGGCTGGTCCGGGCGTTGTAGTCGATGGTCAATTCCGGCGCGAGGGCAGAGCTGGGGACCTCATAGAGGCTGACGGAAATCTTCAGCAGGACCAGCATGGCGATCAGGAAAACGCCGCTTTCCTGGGGGGACCAGTGGGTGGGCGAATTCCAGAAGACAACGCAGGTAATGGCTACCAGGGGCGCTGAAACATACATCAGCGGATGGCGACGGCCCCATTTGGTGCGCAGCCGGTCGGAGAACTGGCCGATGGCCGGGTCAAGGACGGCGTCCAGCATCAGGGTCAGCATGATGGCGGCGCCCACCCAGACCGCCGGCAGGCCGATGACCCGGTTGAGATAGGGTGTCAGGACCGCCGAGGTCAGGGACAGGGTCGTCACCCCGAAGGCGACGGAGCCGAGGCCATAGAACAGCTTGGTCTGGAAGGTCAGGGTCGCAGCGGCCGGCAATTTTGCGGTCGGCGTCTCGGTCATGGCGTTCTTCCCAGCTGACCCCGGGCCGGAGCCAGTCATCCTCGTTGGGAGGAGCCTGCGGGAGGCGCTGCAAACCGTCAACGGATTTGCAGCCCGGGCAAAAGAAAAGGGCGCGCCGGAAACCGGCGCGCCCTGAAGACTTTCAGACCATCCCCAAGGCCGGAGCCCCGGGGCCAGGGTCTTAGAAGAAGCGGTACTGCAGCTCGATGCCGTAGGTCCGCGGGGGAGTCAGTTCCAGGTTCAGGGCGCCATTGGGGACGACCGCACCGGTGGAGCTGCGGGCGTTCCGGTTCGAGGCGACCAGGGCGGCGTCATAACCGTCCGTGTCAGCCACGTTCTTCACATAGGCGATGATCGTGTACTTGTTGCCGACCGGCGCCCAGTGAGCGCGGAGGTCGATCTGATCCCACTTCGGAGCTTCGTTGTACGAGCGGGTGAAGACGTTGGCGTAAGCCTCGTCACGCCACACATAGCTGGCGCCGACCGTCAGCAGGCCGCCTTCCATCTCGAAGCCATAGTTCGCATTGACGGCGACCTTGTTCTTCGGAGCCTGGGGTAGACGGTTGCCGACAACGCTGACAGCGCCGGTCGTGACGTTGTCGTTCACGTCCACCAACAGGGGAGCCTTGAGGATCTCCGTATTGTTGTACGAATAGGCCAGGCTGACCCGCAGGGGCTGGATCGGATGCCAGACGGCGTCCATTTCAAAGCCTTCTGACTTGGCTTTGTCCAGGTTGATGAACTGGCTGACATTGGTGGGGCCGTTGCGGACCGTCACCGGGGCCTGCATGTCACGATAGTCGAGGTAATAGATGTTGGCGTTCAGCTGCATGGTGCGGCCGACATTGGTCTTGAAGCCCAGTTCGTAGGAATTCGCGAACTCGGAATCAGCTTCAGGAGCGGCCAGGAAGGCGCCGGCCGAGAAGCCGAATGCCTTGTAGCCGCGGCTGTAACGACCATAGGCCATGGTGCCGTCGGTGGGATCCCATTGGAAGCCCAGGGTGCCGGTCACGGCGTTGGAGGAGTCGCCCAGGTTACGCTGAGCCACGCCCGTCGCCGGATCGACAATGTACTGGCGGCAGGTGGTCGGAGTCGGGCAGGCCTGGACCGGAGTGGTCACGCCCTTGGCGCCGGCTGCGGTGGTGACCGGAGCCAGGGTGGCCGTCAGGTCCATGGCGCCGTTGCCGAGACCGCCGAGGGCGTTCAGGGCGCCGCCGAGGCCGAGGGCCTGGCCAACGGCGGGAAGCGCCGTCAGGTTACCCTGCAGGCTGCCCCAGTTGGCGGCGGTGCCGGGACCAAAGCCGGCGAGACCGATGGCCGGATAGAGGCCCGCATAGCAGACGTCGGAGTCGCAGACGATCCGGCGATATTCGGTGCCGAACTTGTGGTCGTCCGTATAGCGGAGACCCAGGGTGAACTTCAGCTTTTCAGAAGCCTGCCAGTCCAGCTGGCCGAACAGGGCCTTGGACTCGGTGGTAAGCCCGTAATGGCCGGTGGACCAGGTGCCTTCCGGGTTGGCCGCAGCGCCGAGGATCGGCGTGTTCAGGGGCGTGGCGCCCTGAACGAAGAAGTCGGCGGTGGAGGCGGTGCCGGTGTACTTTTCGTTATAGTAATAGGCGCCGACGATCCACTGCAGGGCCGAGTCATTGGTCGACGAGAGGTTGATTTCGTGGCTGTACCACTGCGGATACTCGAAATAGTGGTAGGTATTGTTGGCGTTGACCGTCTTCGGGCCGCAATTGACGGTCGAACGACCGGCCGAGAACAGGGCGCCGATGGTGCCGCAGATCGAGCCGGGAGCCAGCGGGATCTGGTAGGACAGGACGTTGGTGCCGTCCGTATCGCCGCGCAGGTCATACTTGTAGTTGGTCAGACCACCCACATACTTCACGTCGAAATTGTCGAAGTGATAGGTGAAGTTGGTGGTGAAGGAGTGGACGTCCGTCAGCTTCACCGACTGGGCGTAGTTGGAGTTGAACAGGCGCGGATCGCGGGCCGCCGGATTGCCGACAAAGGTGCCGCCATTGGCCTGAACCAGGCTGCCGGGGACGATATTGCCGGAATAGCCAGCAGCCGGGTTGAAGACCACCGAGAAGTTCGGGTCGATGAAGCCCAGTTCCTGGGCGCCGGCCAGATAGCCTGCGCGGGCGCCGGGGCCGCCACGGTTGTTCCAGCCCAGGGTGAAGTACTTCATCCAGACTTCGGCGTTTTCACCGACGTCAGCTTTGATCTGGAACTGGTATTCGTACTCGTCCCGCTTGTTGCCCTCGGTAGGCATGCCCTTGTTGACGTTTGTATAGAAGCCTTCGCGCTGGTCGCGCTTGTAGCCGGACACCCGGAACTGCAGGCCTTCGGTGATGGGGCCGGAAGCGGCGAACTGCAGGTCGGTGAAGCCGAAGTTTTCGACAATACCGCGGACTTCCGCATAGGGGTGATCGGTCGGACGGGCCGTGATCACGTTGACGGTGCCGCCGATGGCGTTACGGCCGTACAGGGTGCCTTGCGGGCCACGAAGGATTTCGACGCGGTCGGTTTCCAGCGGCGGTCCGCCGGCCAGAACGGTCGAGGTGGTGAACAGGCCGTCGATATAGATCGACACGGCGCCGTCCACGGAGTGAACGTTGGTCAGACGACCGATGCCGCGCATGGAGGCGCGGTCGTTGGCGGACTGATAGACGAAGCCCGGCGTGAAGTTCGTCAGGTCCTGAATGGTGCTGATGCCGACCAGGTCGCGTTGCTTGCTGGTGAAGGCCGAGATGGCGACCGGAACGTCCTGGAGGCTCTGCTCACGCTTTTCAGCGGTGACGACCAGTTCTTCAATGGTGGTGCCGCCGCTCTGGGCGTGCGCCGCCCCAGCGGTGATGGCTGCGACGAGAGTGCTGGTGGCCAGCAGTGCAAACTTACGCATTCCCTTAGGTTTCCCCTTCTAAAGTCCTTGTGGCGCTTTTTTCGCGCCGTGTCGGTTTTCCTGCGTCATTGCAGGACCTACGTCAATTGCCCGCTCGGCGTAGGTTGTGCTGTGCGACATGCAAGCCACAGGGCAAAAATAAGGCTGTTCAGTGGATTTTTTCAGGCAAGCCACTGAATAAAATTGACAAAAGCTTACCGGGCGCGGTCACGCCCTTCCCCTGGTCACAGCGAGAAAAACTATATGTGATTGAAGTACGGGTGGAGGCGAACCCGTTCAGGATCACCCCCGCCGCCGGTCATTCACCATGAAGAACCGGCCTGCAGTCGCCCACAGGCCTGTCTGATCCGCAGCCCGGCGGACGACTTAGGTGGTCAGGACGATCTTGCCCAGATGGGCCCCGCCTTCCAGGTGGGCATGAGCCTTGGCCGCCTCTTCCAGGGGGAAGGTAGCATCGATCTGCGGTATCAGCTTGCCCGCGTCGATCCAGGGCCAGACGGTGGCTTCGACCGCCGCCGCCAGCCGGGCCTTCTCATCAGCGTCCCGCGGACGGAGGGTCGAGCCGGTGACCACAGCGCGCTTCTGCATGATGCGGAAGACGGGCAGGGAGATTTCGCCGCCGCCGAGGGAAGCGATGAAGACGATCCGGCCGCCAGTCTTCAGGGCGTCGAGGTTTTTGCTGAAATAGTCGCCCCCCACCATGTCGAGCACAACGTCCACCCCGCCATTCGCCTTGGCGACTTCGGCAAAGTCCTCGGACGTGGCGTCGATGGAAATGTCTGCGCCCAGGGCCTTGGCCTGGGCGGCCTTGTCTGCACCGCGGCCGGTGGCGATCACCCTGGCGCCGGCGGCCCTGGCCATCTGGATGGCCGTCGTGCCGATCCCGGAAGTCGCGCCATGGATCAGCAGGGTCTCTCCAGCCTTGAGGCCGCCATGCTCGAACACATTGGCGAAGACCGTGAAGACAGTCTCGGGCAGGGCGGCGGCCTGGACCGCGCTGAAGCCCGCCGGGATGGGCAGGGCGTGGCGGGCGTCGACCACGGCGTATTGGGCATAGCCGCCGCCGCCCAGCAGGGCGGTGACCCGGTCTCCGGCTTTCCAGCGGCCGGCGCCTTCAACCACTTCACCGGCGACCTCCAGGCCCATGGTGTCTGGCGAGCCGGGGGGCGGCGGATATCCGCCAAGGCGCTGGAGGATGTCGGGCCGGTTGATGCCCGCCGCCTCAACCCGGATCAGGATCTGGCCCGGGCCCGGCTGTGGACGGGGGATCTGCATGGCCTTCAGGGCTTCAGCGGGGCCACGGCCGCCTTCAACGGCGATGGCGGTCATCATGGGCTGGGTCATGGCGGGCCTTGCTGGTCTTGCGTGAAAATCGGGTCTGGGTGAGATAGTCCCAACTTCGCCAATCGGAAAGGGAGGCGCGAGCATGGAAGAGCCGGTCAGCACGCGGGTCGGACGCGGTCAGCGTCTTGAAGAAGCCATCCGGGAGGACCTTGAACTCTACGGGGTGGCCGAACTGGAAGAGCGCATCGAGATCCTGAAGGAAGAGATCGCCCGGTGCGAAACCCAGATCGGCCGCAAGCGCGCCGGTCGCGCCGCCGCTGACGCCCTGTTCGGATCGTGACCGGTTAGCAGGACATTAAGAGGCAAGGCCGGATACTCTGCGCCGATCCGCGCACGACGCCTTGGCACGGCGGTTGCAGCGAACCGGGCTCGGCGGCGCCGTCTGTGCGCAGATGATCAGGAACGGGATAGATGCACGACGTCAACACCAAGGCCCAGCGGGCAGATGTGATCGCCGACTTTGCGCGTTCCGAGCTGTTCGACCGGACATTCCAGGAAGGCATGGACCTCGTCGAAGAGACCGCAGGCTATCTGGACGGCGCTGGCCGCCAGGAGTCGAAAATGCTGTCGCGTAATGCGGCCCTGGCCTACGCCGCTGAAAGCATGCGCCTGACCACCCGCCTGATGCAGGTGGCTTCCTGGCTGCTGGTCCAGCGTGCTGTACGTGAGGGCGACATGCCGGCGATCAACGCCTGCGAAGACCGCTATCGCCTGGCGGCGGAAGAAATCTCCTCGGGCCGCGACATGCCCGAAGACATGCCGGCCGGGCTGAAGGCCCTGCTGGAGCGGTCGGAACGTCTGTTCGAGCGGGTCCGGCATCTGGATCGCCGCATGTATGTAGAGGTCTCTGTGGCCGAAGCGTCCAATCCCGTAGCGGGACAGCTGGATCGTTTGCGGTCCGCCTTCGGGTCATAGTCGCCCGCGGCAAGCGCGCCGTACGACACTTCCATACACAGAAAACGCCGCGGTTGACCCGCGGCGTTGTCGTTTCCGGGATCCCGGAGGAATTTACTTGCGGGTGAAGGCGCCGAACTTGGCGTTGAACCGCGAAACGCGACCGCCGCGATCCAGCAGGGTCTGGTTTCCGCCCGTCCACGCCGGGTGGGTCTTCGGGTCGATATCCAGGTTCAGGGTCGCCCCTTCCTTGCCGTAGGTCGAGCGCGTCTGATAGCTCGTGCCGTCGGTCATCACCACGGTGATGAAGTGATAATCGGGATGGGTGTCTTGTTTCATCTCGGAGGCTTCCGACGTAAGAGAGCGGCAGTCAGTTTTCGGCCAGCCAGACGAGGCGGGCGCGAGCGAGCGCCGCCTATACAGCAAAGGGCGGGCGAAGAGCAAGGGCGCGATTTTTATGAGTGATTTTTCGGGTGGAGCCCAGGTCGAGGGCAGACCCACGGCGGGGGCCGCCCTTGCCCAGCAGATTTCTGAAGGAGCCGCCCGTCGGGCAAAGGGCAAGAGCCTCAATTCCCTGGGACAGCTGCTGCCCTTCATGGGCGCGCACAAGGGTGACGCCGCCCTGGCTGGCCTCTTCCTGATAACCGCCACGGCTTCGACCCTGGGACTGACCGGAGCGGTCCGGGCCCTTGTTGATCACCTGACCAGCGTCAAGACCGCGGGCGGCCCGATCGACCCCTGGTTCTGGCTGCTGGGCGCGGTGGCCGTCTCCCTGGCTGTCTCCTCCGCCCTCCGCTATTTCTTCGTCACCAAGCTGGGCGAGCGCATTGTCGCCGACCTGCGCAAGAGCGCCTACGGCCACATACTGACCCTGGATCCGGGCTTCTTCCTGGCCACCACCACAGGGGAAGTCCTCTCGCGCCTGACCACAGACATCCAGATTGTGGAAAGTCTCCTGGCGACCTCGGTCTCCATGGCCCTGCGCAATTTCCTGACCCTGATTGGCGCCCTCATCATGCTGCTGGTGGTCAGTCCCCACCTGACCGGCCTCGTCCTGCTGATCATTCCCTTTGTCATCGCCCCGCTTTTCCTGTTCGGGCGCCGGGTGCGCAAGCTGACCACCTCGACCCAGGACCAGTTCGCCCAGGCCATCGGCCAGGCCGGTGAGACCCTGGACGCCCTTGAGACCGTTCAGGCCTTCGGCGGTGAGGCGGCCGGCGCCGCCCGGTTCGGCGCGGCGGTCGAGGCCTCCTTCGCCACCTCCCTGCGCCGCATGACGGCCCGGGCGGTGATGACCGCCGCCGTGATTGGCCTGGTGTTCGGCGGCGTCGTCTTCATTTTCTGGCTGGGGGTCCATGCCGGCCTGCGGGGGGACCTGACCTGGGGCGCCCTGTTCCAGTTCGCCTTCCTGTCTGTGTTCGCCGCCAGTTCCATGGGAGCTCTGGGGGAAACCTGGGGCGACGTACAGAAGGCGGCCGGCGCCATGGAGCGGGTGTCAGAGTTGCTGGCGGCAAGGCCCGGCATTTCGGCGCCGGCTGACGCAACCCCCCTGCCCGCCGACGGCGCCGGCGATGTCAGGTTCGAGAATGTGACCTTCGCCTATCCCGGGCGACCCGACCTGCCCGCCCTCAGCGAATTTTCGCTGCATGTGGCGCCTGGCGAGCGGGTGGCCCTGGTGGGTCCTTCCGGCGCCGGCAAGAGTACGGTCCTGCGCCTTCTCCTGCGCTTCTATGACCCCCAGTCCGGACAGGTGTCCGTGGACGGAGTGGCCCTGACCCGGGCCGATCCCAAGGCTGTTCGCGACCGCATGGCCCTGGTCGCCCAGGACAGCCCGCTGTTTTCCGGTTCGGCGACCGACAATATCCGCTTTGGCCGGGCCGGAGCCTCCCTGAACGAGGTGCGCCTTGCGGCCCAGGCGGCCCAGGCCGAGGGTTTCCTGGACGCCCTGCCCGAAGGCTTTGATACTCCGCTGGGCGAACGGGCCCGCAGCCTGTCCGGGGGCCAGAGACAGCGCCTGGCCATTGCCCGGGCCCTGGTTCGCCAGGCGCCCATACTGCTGCTGGACGAGGCTACCAGCGCCCTGGACGCCGAGAATGAGCGGCTGGTGCAGGCGGCCCTGGACGAGGCCATGGAAGGTCACACCACACTGGTGATCGCCCACAGGCTGGCCACGGTGCTGAAGGCGGACCGGATCGTCGTCATGGATGGCGGCCGGGTTGTGGAGCAGGGTACACACCACGAGCTGATCAAGCTGGGCGGTCTCTACGCCCGCCTGGCCGCCCTGCAGTTTGGAGAGACTGACGCCTAGAGGGCGTTGCGCACCTTGGCCTCAAGGCCCGGAAAATCGCTGAACAGGCCATCGACCCCGGCGGCGAACAGGGCGCGGTAGACGGCGTCCACCTGCCCATGGGCCGCCGGGTCAACGCCGAGGCGCAGCTTGGGGGGCAGGAAGGCGTTCTCGGCGCGGACCGTCCAGGGATGGACCGTCAGGCCGACAGCGTGGGCGTTCCGGACAAGATCGGTCGGGGCGCCGAGACCGTCATCGACCACAGGGACCACCATCTTCCATTCCGGCCCCAGGCCATTGGCGTAGGCGGCGATGGCCTTGAGTCCTGCCGGCGTGACCATGTCGGCATAGGCGACCTTCGGCAGGTCGGCCGGTCCGCCCTCGGCCGACACCAGCTGCACCAGGGGCGCGCGGGTCAGCTTGCGGATGGTCTTGAGGGGCCCGACCTCGAAGCACTGGACATAGACCGGCGCCGTCGGGCTGTTCAGGCCGTGGGCCTTCAGGGCGTCGGCCATCCGGGCCTCGAAGGCCAGGCCCACCGAAGCGAAATAGGTCGGATGCTTCATTTCCGGATAGACGCCGATGGTCCGGCCGACCCGGCGGCTTTCCGATTTCGCCAGGGCGACGACCTCGTCAAAGGTCGGAATGGCGTCGACGCCGTCATGCCTGGCGCTTTCTGCCCGGAGCTGGGGCAGGCGTTCCCGGGCCCGAAGGGTTTTCAGTTCGGCCAGGGTGAAGTCTTCTGTGAACCAGCCTTCGATGGCCTCGCCGTCTATGACCTTCTTCACCTTGCGGGCGGCGAACTCCGGGTGGGCGGCGACATTGGTCGTTCCACCGATCTCGTTCTCATGGCGCACCACCATGACGCCGTCCTTCGTCAGGACCAGATCAGGCTCGATGAAGTCCGCGCCCTGGTCGACGGCCAGGCGATAGGCAGACGCCGTGTGTTCGGGGCGAAGCCCGCTGGCCCCCCGGTGCGCGATGACGACAGGACGTTTTTTCATGGGCTTCGCCGCCGCAATCAGGGCCGGGCTTACGGCCGCCAGGGCGGCGAGGGTTCTGCGGGTCAGGGTCATGGCGTCCATCTAGCGACGCTGTGTGACGCTTCCGTCAAGGCGAGATTGCCAGCCTGCCTCAGGCGGCGGCCTTCAGGCGCTCCACCAGCAGGGGGTGAAGGTCCAGATTGGCGGCGCAGATGCTGCCGGTTTCCAGAACGTCTTCCTCGCCCTCGATGGTGGTGACCTTGCCGCCGGCCTCCGTGATCAGCAGGTGACCCGCCGCCACATCCCAGGGGCTGAGATCCCGCTCCCAGAAGCCGTCCAGGCGACCCGCAGCCACATAGGCCAGGTCCAGGGCTGCAGCGCCGAAACGGCGGACGCCCGCCACCCTCTGGCTGATCTGGTGCAGTTCCTTGAGGAACTTGGCGTGCTGGCCATGGCCAAGGAAGGGAATGCCGGTGCCCAGGACGGATTCATCCAGCCGGGTCCGCGCCGCGACCCGCAGGCGCTTGTCATTGACGAAGCAGCCCTTGCCCTTTTCGGCCCAGAACAGCTCGTTGGTCACCGGATTATAGGTGACGGCCGCCACGACGACCCCTTCGCGCTGCAGGGCGATATTGATGGCGAAGTGGGGAATGGCGTGCAGGAAGTTGGTGGTGCCATCCAGGGGATCGACGATCCAGGTGTGGGTCTTGTCCGTGCCCTCGATCAGGCCCCGCTCTTCACCCAGGAAACCATAGCCCGGTCGGGCCTTTTCCAGGGCTTCGAAAATGGTCTGCTCGGCCTTGAGGTCGGCGGCGGAAACGAAGTCGGCTGCGCCCTTCTTGGAGACCTGCAGCTCATTGAGCTCGCCGAAGTCGCGATTGAGTCCGCGGGCAGCCTTGCGGGCGGCGTCGGACATGACCTTGAGAAGTGCGGTTTGCGTGCTCATGAGGGCGCGGAACCTAGTGGGACCGGGCCCCTAAGGCAAGGCGGCCGGATCAACCCTCTGTGCAAGGCCCTCGGCGATGGCTGCGTTGAGGCCGCGAACGGCGGCTGCCGGGCCTTCCGGATGGGCCCAGACCCCGGCGGAGACAGCGAGGAAATCGGCTCCCGCGGCAGCCAGTCCTGCCGCATTGTCGACCGCCACCCCGCCAATGGCCACGCAGGGGATCTCCATGACCTCCTGCCAGATGCGAAGTATGTCCGGCTCGGCCCGGGTAGGCGCTTCCTTGGTCGTCGTGGGAAAGAAGGCGCCGAAGGCCACATAGTCCGCCCCGGCTTCTGCGGCCTCCATGGCCAGATGCCGGCTGTCATGACAGGTGACGCCCACCATGCGGTCCGGGCCCATCAGTCGGCGGGCCTCCCGGCAGGACATGTCGGACTGCCCCACATGGACGCCATCGCAGCCCAGCCGGGCCGCCAGGTCGGGCCTGTCATTGAGGAGGACCGCCACGCCCCGGGCCTGGGCCACGGGACTGAGAGCCGCCACGGCTGCGCCGATCACCTCGTCAGAAGCGTCCTTCAGCCGGATCTGCAATGCGGCCACATCGCCGGCGTCCAGGGTCTGGGCCAGCAGGTCGGCAAACCCGGCCAGGTCGTCCAGCCGGGGCGGGGTGATCAGATACAGGCGGCAATCAGGAAGTGACATGGCCGCTGATTAGCCCAGCCCGAGGCGGCTGTCTTCCCTGCACCGGACCGACTAGGCCAGGCCCAGGGCCCGCTTCATCGCCTTTACATTGCCGCGGCAGAACTTGGTCAGCTGTTCGGTCGTGGCTTCCAGGGTCGACGGATCCTTGGGGACGAACTTCACTGTCAGCTCGATCCGGCAGGCGTCAGCCGTTCCCGGCGCCACCGAGACAGTGGAGAAATAGGCATCCATGTCCGGGCGATCGAGGGTGTAGGTATAGTGATGTGGGCCTTCGTCGGTCATCAGTTCCTGGATGCTCCGGCCGCCCGGCATGGTCAGGGTGCGCACCTTACCCTTGGGAGTGACCTCGGTAGACTCGGCCTCAACTGCGCCGGCCCACTTCCGGATGCCGGAAAAGTCGCCGATCACGGCCCAGACGGCGTCGGCGCCCAGGGCGATGTCTTCACCATAGCTTACTTCGTTCATGGGGTTTCCTCCTGGAATGTCGTTTCTGATTCAGGTCTTCTTGCGGAACAGCCAGCCCATGGCCGGCTTCTTCCTGGCTGGCGGCTCGCCCTTGCAGGTGTGGTTTTCCCGCGCGTCCAGCTCAACCACGGGGCGGACGACGCTGGTCCAGATGGCGTAGCCTTCCGGCGTCATATGCAGACCATCGGCCACAAAGATATCCTTGGGAACGCCAGCCTCGAGCATGGGAGGCGCCACATCGACGAACCGCAGGTCCTTGCGCGTCGCGCCCATGGCCCGGATCGCCTGGTTCACCTGATCCTGCAGGCCCAGCTGGGAGAGCCGCTGCTTCGAGGGCTTGATGGCGATGAAATAGACCGGGGTCTGCCCGAGCTTGGCCGCCTTCAGTGTCATGAAGGTCTTGAAGTCCGCCAGAACCCGGTCGGCCGTCTTGCCAGCCCATAGATCATTATCCCCCGCATAGAAGAAGATGGCCTTGGCCTTGTAGGGCGTCACAACCTTTTCGAAGAAATAGTCCACGTCGGAGACGTGGGCGCCGCCAAAGCCGCGGTTGATCACCGGATAGGGCGCCATGTCCTCGCTGAGGGATTTCCAGAACCGGATGGAGGAAGACCCGACAAACAGGTAGGCGCAGGACGGCGGCGGGGTCGCCGCGTCCAGTTCAGCGAAGCGGCTGATCTCCTGGGCGAACCTGTCGGGGGAGAGGGTCTCAGCCGCCGTGGGCGCCGGGGCGGGTGGCGGCGTAGGCGGCGCTGCAGGGACCTGGGCCAGGGCGACAGACGTCGTCGCCAGAGCAACAAGCAAAGGGCCGAGCAAGATCGTAGGTGTCTTCATGGGTCTCCAGCTCCCGGGGGGACCCTCATCTTAAGGCCTGCGGACAGAAAGGCGAGAGCGGGTCTCGACAGAGTTCACGGGGTTCCATTAGCTGTAGGTGCAGGATTGGAGATCGAATGTCCGCCCACCATCATGACCCCGAAGCTGAAGCGGAAGACCGCCTGCTGCACAGGCTCCTGTTCTTTTCAGACGCTGTCTTCGCCATCGTCCTGACCCTGCTGGCCCTGGAACTGAAGGCGCCGGAGGGCGAGACCATCGCCGAGCTCATCCGCGGTCTTGCCAGCATGATCGGGGACTTCATCGCCTTTGCAGGATCCTTCGCCGTCGTGGCCTTCTGGTGGATGGGTCATATGAGCGCCATGCGGAGGCTGGCCCGGTTCGACCGGATCGTTGCAGCCCTCAACCTGGTCTTCCTGCTGACGGTCTGCCTCATGCCCTTCTCGACGAGCCTGATGTCCCACGGAAGGTTTTCCGGCTTCGCCTGGGAAATCTACTGCTGGAACCTGATCCTGACCTCCGTGATCATGATGGCCATGAACCTGGCGATTTCGCGGGACAACGGACGCCTTGTGGGCGGAATGGAGCGAGGCGAGCGGACCTACAAGATCCTGCGGGCGGGCTCCCCTGGACTGGCCTTTGTTGTCAGCCTGGTGGTGCTGAAGTTCGGGAGCGTGGAACTCGCCACCCTGGCGCCCCTGCTGATCCCGTTTGAATTCCTGGCCCTATACCTGTTTGCAAGACCCAAGGCGCCGAACACTTGATCCTGCCCGCCGCCTATGTTGAACGGCTTGAGGCCTGGGCGCAGATCACCCAGCTGAACGCAGACCTGCTCAGCCATGACAGCGCCACGGCCACCCTGCAGGCCTGGTGTGACCAAAATGGCGGCGGCCAGAAGATCCGGGCGCTTCGTGTCCGGGGTCAGGACAAGGCGGCCTCTTCCGAGGATCGCGAAGCCCTGGGGGCCGGCGCTGACGAACCCCTGGTCTATCGCCGGGTCCAGCTGGCCTGTGGCGACCAGATCCTGTCCGAAGCCGACAACTGGTATCGCCCTGCCCTTCTGACGCCTGAAATGAACAGGGCCCTGGAAGAAACTGAAACGCCCTTTGGCGTGGTGGTGCGGCCCCTCAACTTCCGCCGCAGGACACTCAGCACAAGCTATCTGTTCCGGCCCCTGCCCCTGAACTGGGAGGGAAGGCCGGCGCCAGTGCGCATCTATCGGGGCAGGCTCGCCACGCCAAAGGACATACTGCAGCACAGGGCCGTGCTGGTCACTGGCGAGGGCAGGCCGTTCAGCCTGGTGGTGGAAACCTATACCGAGGCGGTGCTGGTCAAGCCCTAGGCGGCTTCAAGATCCAGGGTGACAGGACGCTCTTCAAGTCCGCCCGAAGCCGGGACGGCGACCGGCGTGAAGGCCTGCCGGCGGGCGCGGGGCTGGCCGACTTCAAAGCCCAGCTCCTCGGGCGTCAGCAGGAAGCCGCGATAGCGCAGGAACTGGCCGACCTCAGGACGAGAAGTCAGCATGGAGAGGGCCGGCGCAATCAGCAGGGGCAGGACGATGGGCGAAAAGACCAGGCTTAGGTCCGGACGGGCCAGCAGGGCCGCCGCGAAGACCATTCCGGCGCGCAGCTCCCAGGCGTGGAACCGGCAGGCTTCCGCCCAGGTGATCCTGTCGGCCTCGCGCTGCTGGGGACGCCAGCCGGAGTCCTTGCCGCTAAAGATCTCGATCAGCATGCGGGTGTGGCTGACCATCATGATCGGCGCCATGACCATGGACATGAACATTTCCAGGGCCGCGCCCTTGATGATCGAGGCCGAGCCGCCGAAGGCCGCGCGCTCGTTCTCGCGGGACATGACCAGGATGGAGCCGAGCAGTTTGGGACCAAACAGCAGGAGCCAGGTCAGGGCGGTCATCCAGATCAGGGCATAACCGTCATGGCGGGGCAGGACGATGGTCCGCCAGCCGCCGAGGGTGGCGATTTCTTCCAGCTTGGGGGCCGTCTGGAACTGGATCATCAGGGCGGTCAGCAGGGACATGAACCAGAGGGGCGAGGCCCAGTAGGCCATGACGCCAATCACCATCTGAAGCCGGCTCATGGGCGTCAGGCCCGGCGCGGTCAGCAGTTGCAGGTGCTGCATGTTGCCCTGGCACCACCGGCGGTCCCTGGACATGAAGGCCTGCAGGGATGGCGGGGATTCCTCATAGGTTCCGCCGAGGGCTGCGGTCAAGTGAACACCCCAACCGGCGCGGCGCAGGAGGGAGGCCTCCACCACGTCATGGCTCATCACATGGCCGCCGAAGGGCTTGCGTCCCGGCAGGACCGGCAGGCCGCAGCACTGGGCGAAGGCCGCGGTGCGGACAATGGCGTTGTGGCCCCAATAGCTGGACTCAGAGCCCGACCACCAGGCCAGACCGGCGCCGGCGACCCGGCCATAGAGCCGCACGCCGAACTGCTGGGTGCGCTGATAGAGGGTCTCGCCCGCAACGATGGACGGCGTGGTCTGGATCAGGCCGATATCCGGCTTGCGCTCCATGGCGTCCACCAGATGCATCAGGGTCTCGCCGGACATGGTGCTGTCGGCGTCGAGAATGACCATGGTTTCGTAGGCCGCGCCGTGGTTTTGCACCCAGTCGGCGATATTGCCGGCCTTGCGCTCGGTGTTCTTGTCTCGGCGGCGATAGAAGGCCCGGCAGTGCGAGGTCACCCGGAAGGACTGGAAGGCGGCCCACTCTGCAGCTGCGGCGTCCTCCTGGGTGGAGTCCGAGAGGACGAAAATGTCGAAGGCGCTGGCGGCGTCGAGCCTGGCCAGGGACCGCTCAATACCGCTCAGACGTCCAAAGGCCGCCGAGGCGTCTTCGTTATAGAGGGGCATGAGAAGGGCGGTGCGGGTCTGGGGGCGGCGGGCGACTGGACGGAAATCCAGGTCATCATGGGTTCCGCGGACGCGCTGCAGGATGAAACCCGCCAGGGCGCTGACAAACCAGCAGGAGATCGGAATGGTCAGGGCGCCAAACAGGGCCAGGGCCAGGATTTCCAGGGTGCTGAACCCGTCTTCGGCATAGATCTTGGCCGGCGTCAGGAAGGCCAGAAAGGCCAGGACCAGGGTAGAGGCGAAGATCACCGTGCGGCGCAGGGCGATGTTTCCCGGGCTGGTGCTGGGCCGGAAGTCGCCGAGGGAGGTTTCAAAGGACTGGCGCGGCATGTCGAGGGGCGCCGGGCTGGGCATCCAGGTACGTGATTCAGCCTCGGCCTGACCGAAGGCCTCTTCCATCACGCCAATGCTATGGTTGCTCAACGCGTCCATAATGCCCGTCCGCCCATGCGATCACTTTTCGATCACAAAAGCGTTATGCTGCAATGCGAGGGAAACAATCAAGCCCTCTCGTGCAACCGAACAAAAATTAACAAATTCGGGGGCTTCGAGTAGAAATCAGGCGCCCTGAGCGGCTGGCGCCTCAGACATAAGCGCCAGAGGAAAAACGATCACGAAATCGAGAGGTTGCGGTTGCGAAGGCCGGGATTCCCGACCCGCAAGGTTAAGACGCGATGGGGGGTTCACGCCCAAGGGCCAGAAGTCGTCGCTCCAGGACAAAGGCGGCGACTCCGGTCCAGCCTACCAGAACGAAGGCGAAAGCCCGCTCCCACCAGCCGACATTGAAGTCGTTGACCAGACCCTTGAACACCAGATGCTTGGTCAGGACGGTAAGCACCGCCATGGCCACGAAGACCAGGGCCAGGAACCGGCGGAGGGGCGCCAGATCCGCCGTCGTGCGGAAGCCCCACAGCATGGCCAGGGGCGCCAGCTGGATGCCAAGGCCAAGATTGATGGCCAGGTGCCTTGGGTCGGGCCAGGGATAGATGCTGGCGATCACCATGCCGACTCCGGCCAGAACGAAGCATAGCGCGGTGACCAGGGCCGGAAGGCGACCGCCGCCCAGGGCCAGCATGGCCAGACCAAAACCTATGCCGCCGAGGGCCGCGCCAATTCCCGAAACAATGACGCCGGTGTTGAAGATGGCCGGATGGATGGCGTGGGCCCCGCCAAGCTCGCTCAGATACTGACGGGCATGATTGAAGCCCGGATAGGCTGCTACGGCCAGGGCTACGGCGCAGAAGGCAAAGACTGGGGCGAACATCCCGATCTGCAACAGGAATCTGTGGCTTCGATACCGGGCCATGGTCCTACGAGGCTCCCTTGACCTGGGAGAAGGGCTTCAGACCCCAGAGAGGCCTGATCGGGCCGATGCGCCGCACGATCTCATAGACCAGCAAGCTGCCGCCAAGGGTGAAGGTCAGGAACAGGAAGGCTTCAGCCGCCACCGGCAATTGCATGGGCTTGAGCACCCAGATCGCGACGACCAGCAGGGTCTGGTGCGCCAGATAACAGGGAAAGACCGCATCGGTGAGATAGCGCAGCAGGGGCCCGTCCGAATTGCGGATGTGAAGGCTCGCGAAGCCAAGAATGGCGCCGATGGTCGCCCACTGATCAATGGCGAAGACCAGGTTCTTCAGCAGGCCCCCATGCTCGGTCATGGCGTTGGGATCGGCTTCCAGGACGATGAGAGCAGGAAGGGCGCTGACGGCCGTCGCCAGAAACAACCAGCGAAGTCGCTCGAAGTTCGCCCAGACTTCGTCACGCAGGGCCAGTTGGAAACCCAGCAGGAAGACACCGAAGGAGGCGGCGTGATTGTACCAGTCTGCGGTCAGGTGATTTGAGAGACCGAACCTTGCAAACAGCAGCTGGCGGGCCACGGCCAGGTAGATGATCGGGATCACCAGGAGCCTCCAGCCGCTGAACACCCGGATGAAGGCCGCCTCAAGCCCCGCCTGCAGTCTTGGCAGGGCCAGGAGGCCGACAATGATCAGGCTGTAGACAGAGATGTAGAGGACGAACCAGATGTGGTTCAGGGGAATGCCATCGGCAAATCCAGCGGGGCTGAACTCCGACAGCCACCAGGCCCAGAGGCCCTGGTTCCAGCTGCCCTTGTCCATGGCCTCGATCCACGACTGTGGCGGCACCAGCACCAGAACGCCGAAGAAGAAGGGCGGCGCCAGCCGGGCCAGCCGGGCCTTGAGCACCTCACCGGGGGCGCGGCGTCGGCTCATGAAGCGCAGGGCGACGCCGGACACAAAGAACAGAAGGGTCAGGCGCCAGGGATTGGTGACCAGGGCGGCATAGCGCAGGGGCTCGAAGGTGTAACGACTGTGGACGTGCCAGTCCCAGGGCGCATAGACCAGACCCACATGATAAAGGATCAGGAGGCCAAAAGCGGCCACCCGGATCCAGTCTATATCAGCGCGGCGGTTTGCAGGCGGCGTGGACACAGAGTCCCTATGCGTCGGCTCGCATTGGTTTGTCCACGCACAAGCGGCTGATTTTTACGCGAAGTCCCTGGCGAGTTCAGCCCGGGTCGCCGGGTTGAGGACCGCCATATGGGCGTAACTCTCATGGTCGCAGCCGACCATGACCTGCACGCCGGGGTTCCGGAATACCGCCACATGCTCCGCGCTCAGGGGGAAGTGCAGGAAGTGCACGGACGAGGTCTTTCCGTCATCGCGGGTCCGTTCCACGTCGCCCTCGGGCACAGCATAGATCCGGTCCTCGCCCACCTGGATGAAGAGCCGGTCCTCGACTCCGCCCAGCTTGGCCAGGATGACCGCCCGGCGGACCTCGTCCTCGATTTCGAACATGACCGTGGCGATCAGTTCCCGGCCCTGGGGGATCAGGGGATTATAGGCGGCCAGCTCGTCGGCGATCTGGGCCTCGCCGCCTTTCTCGATCAGCAGCATTTCCTGGATCTGGAACAGCATGGTGTCGAAGCACTCGAAATAGAACGAGCAGAACGGACCCAGGTCGATGCGGCGGGCCCGCTTCATGGGCAGGAGGGCGGCGCGACGTTCCTTGCGGACCTTGGCGAACTCGGCGTCCGGGATCAGGTCGGCGCGGGTGATCAGGCGTTGGGTGGCGGGCATGGTGTCAGAAAACTCCGTAGGCGCGGGCCAGGATTTCGATGGGGTGGGACTGACGGGGGGTGAGATTGGGGCCGGTCTCGGCGATCAGCATCTGTCCCAGGTGTTTGCAGGCCAGAGGACAGTCCGAGCACAGCTCGGCCGAGCCCTTCTGGGCCACCTGCCTTGCGGCGGGCTTTCCGACCTTCAGCGCCAGGGGATAGGTGTCCTTCATGACGCCGAAGGTGCCGCCGTGGCCGGAGCACCGCTCGACCACCTCGACCTTGGTGTCGGGGATCAGGCGCAGCATGTCGGCCGACCGGGCGCCCATATTCTGGGCCCGGGCGTGACAGGCGTGGTGGACCGTGACGCCGCCCTCGACCGGAGAGAGGCCCGGCGCCAGGCCGACCGACTTTGACAGGTCGACCACATATTCACAGATGTCGCGGGTGGCGGCAGAGAGCGCGCGGACCTGCTCATCCTCGGGCAGCAGCAGGGGCCATTCGAACTTCATCATCAGGCCGCAGGAGGCGGTCAGGGCGGCCACTTCGTAACCCTGCTCGATATAGGGGGCGAAGGCGGCGGCGACCCGTTTCGCACGACCGGCTACATCGCTGAGGTCGCCGGATTCCAGCTGGGGCATGCCGCAGCATTCCGGATAGACCAGCTTGGCCTCGACCCCCTGCTTGGCCAGGACACGGGCGGCGGCGACCGCCGTGTCGGGGGTGTTGTAGTCGACGAAACAGGTGGCGTAGAGGGCGACCTTGCGCTGACCGAAGGCCGGGCCCGCCGGATCAGGGGCGATCGGCGTCGGCAGCAGGTCTGTCGCGGTCTTGGAGTGATACTTGGGCAGCTCGACCTCGGCGTCGATCTCTGCGATCGCCTCCAGCAGCTTGCGCAGGGGGGTGTTCTTGCGGGCCGTGGCCCAGTTGGCGATCTTCGCCACCGGCTTGGCCATCTTGCCATTGCGGTCGGTCTGACCCAGCTGGTCGCGGACAAAATCGCGCTCTCCAGCCCGGCGCTTGGCGGCCCGGTAGCGCAGGATCAGGTGGGGAATGTCGATGTCAAATTCGTGCGGCGGCACATAGGGGCACTTGGTGAGGAAGCACATGTCGCACAGGGTGCAGGCCTCATCGACCTTGGCGTAGTCAGACTTGGCGACGCTGTCGAGTTCACCGGTCTTGGACTCATCGATCAGGTCGAAGAGCCGGGGGAAGCTGTCGCACAGGTTAAAGCACCGGCGGCAGGTGTGGCAGATGTCGAACTGGCGCTCCATCTCCTTCTCGACGGCGGCGAGGTCGTAATAGGCCTCGTCCTGCCAGGCGATGGGATGACGGAAGGGCGCATCAAGGCTGCCCTCGCGCGCGGGCGCTTTGGGGGTGTCGGCCATGGTGACCTCCAGTTCGGATTGGGTGCGAGGGCCGCGGGGGTTTGCGGCGGATGATCGCCCTTCGCCGGATGACGAAGGGCGACCCGTCAGTCTTAGTCCATGGAGTCCAGGGCGCGCTGGAAGCGGCCGGCATGGGACTTTTCAGCCTTGGCGAGGGTTTCGAACCAGTCAGCGATTTCGTCGAAGCCTTCTTCGCGGGCGGTGCGCGCCATGCCCGGATACATGTCGGTGTATTCGTGGGTCTCACCGGCGATGGAGGCCTTGAGGTTGTTCTCGGTGCCGCCGATGGGCAGGCCGGTGGCCGGATCGCCGACTTCTTCCATGAATTCCAGGTGGCCGTGGGCGTGGCCGGTCTCGCCTTCGGCGGTGGAGCGGAACACGGCGGCGACGTCGTTATAGCCTTCCACGTCGGCCTTCTGCGCGAAGTACAGATAACGGCGGTTGGCCTGGCTTTCGCCGGCGAAGGCGGCTTTCAGGTTTTCCAGGGTCTTGCTGGCGGCGAGGCTCATCGTCTTCTCCGATTTGGATGTCCGCGCCCGGGCGCGGTTTGCAGCGACTCTCCTAGGCCAAACCAGCGCATAGACCCAATCAAAAGAATCTATGCCCAGCATAGGTTCAATCTATGAAAACCGCTGATTGACCTGAACCTCTCGATCAGGATGCTGGGGGCATGCAACTGACCCTGCCCTCTTCCTTCTATCGCGACCCCCAAGCTTATGCCCGGGACCGCGCGGACATCTTCGCCGCCGGCTGGCAGTTCCTGGGCCACGGGAGCGAAGTCGCCCTGTCGGGCGATGTCCTGGCCGGGGATGTGGCCGGATGGCCGGTCCTGGTGGTCCGCACCCCGGAGGGCGGGCTGAAGGGCTTCCATAATGTCTGCCGGCACCGGGCCGGGCCCCTGGTCCCTGACGGCGCCAGCCATTGCGGCGGCGAACTGACCTGCAGGTATCACGGCTGGCGCTACGCCCTGGACGGCCGCCTGCGCAGCGCGGTGGACTTTGGCGCCGCCGAGGGGTTCGACCCCCGGGAGTTTGGCCTCTTCCCGGTGACCATCGAGGTCTGGCGGGGCTTCATCTTCGTCAATGTCGACGGCAAGGCCGGGCCGCTTTCCGAGCTTACCGCCCCGCTGGATGGCCTGTTCGACGCCCATGGGGTCACGACGGGCCCAGCCACCCTGCGCCGCAGTCACGACCTGGACTGCAACTGGAAGACCTATGTGGAGAACTATCTGGAGGGCTATCACATCTCGGCCGTCCACCCGAAGCTGGCCTCCGAGGTCAAGCCCTCCACCTATCGGGTCCGCATGGTGGAGTCCGCCGCGGTCCACGAGGTGGAGACCCTCAGCGGGGTCAATGACGGCCTCTGGGTCTGGCTCTGGCCGAACCTGGCTTTCAATGTCTATCGCTATGGCCTGATGGTCGAGCACATGCGGCCCCTCGGTCACAACCGCACCCGGCTGGACTATCTCTACTTCTATGACCCGGCCACCTCGGACATGGAGGCCGTGCTCGAGACCTCGGATGGCCTGACCCTCGAGGACAAGGTGATCTGCGAGGCGGTCCAGCGGAACCTTGACGCCGGGGTCTATACCTCAGGCGTCCTCTCCCCCCGCCACGAGGGCGCCCTGGCCTGGTTCCAGTCAAAGATCGCCGGGATCCACGGGTGAGCCTGGAGCCAAAGCCAGGGGGGGTCGCAAAACTCGGCGTTCTCGCCGCAATCCTGCTGACGGCGGGCAACATGATCGGCTCGGGGGTCTATCTCCTGCCGGCCACCCTGGGCGCCTATGGCTCCATCACAATCCTGTCCTGGGCCATAGCCAGTTCAGGCGCCCTGGTCCTGGCCCTGGTCTTTGGCCTGCTGGGGGTCTTGCGGCCCACAGGCGACGGCGTGGTGGCCTATGCCGGACAGGACCTGCATCCGGCCCTGGGCCATGTGAGCTGGTTCGCCTACTGGCTGAACTGCTGGGTCGGGACCACGGCCATCGCCGTGGCTGCTGTGGGATACCTGGCCTATTTCATCCCTGCCCTGGCGGCGCCGGGACCAGCCCTGGCCGCCGTCCTGGCCAGCATCTGGCTCTTCACCCTGGCCAATCTGGTCGGCCCCCGACTGGTGGCCCGGATCGGCGGCGCCACCCTGCTGCTCGGTCTGGCGCCCATCATCCTGGCCATGGGGATCGGCATCCTGGCCTTTGACCCGGCCCTCTTTCAGGCCTCATGGAATGTCAGCGGCAAGCCCGACGCCGCCGCCATGAGCCTGGCCGTCACCCCGGTCTTCTGGGCCTTTCTGGGGCTGGAGAGCGCCAATGTCGCCGCCCGGGTGATCGACAATCCCCGGCGCAACCTGCCCATTGTCGCGGTGGGCGGGGTCCTGCTGGCCGCAGCGGTCTATATGGCCGCCTCGGTGGCCATCATGGGCCTGATGCCCGCAAAGGCGCTGGCCGCCTCAACCGCCCCCTTCGCCGACGCCATTGCCCACATAGCCGGCCCCCTGGCGGCCGGGCTGGTGGCCTTCTGCGCCTTCGCCAAGGCCTCGGGCTCCCTCGGCGGCTGGGTCCTGCTCACCGCCGAGACCGGCCGGGCCGGCGCCCAGGCCGGCTATCTGCCGAAATTCGCCACCGAGACCCCAGAGGCGCCCCGCCGCACCCGGGACATCCTCGTGGCCGGCCTGCTGATGAGTCTCGCCAGCTGGGGCAGCATGTCGCCGACCCTGGGCAAGCAGTTCTCCCTGCTGATCAACCTGTCGGTCATGCTGTCCATGGTGCTCTACCTGCTCTGCGCGCTCAGCCTCTGCCGGGCGGCGCGGGATCAGGCCACGGCGCGCAGCCGGCTGGCGACCCTGGCTGTAGGCCTGGCGGGGGCAGGCTTCACCCTGTGGGTCATGGCGACGGCAGACCCGACCCTGCGGGGACCGACCGTCATTGCCGTAGGGATCAGCCTTGGCCTCTGGGGCCTGTCACGGCTGAGGCAAGGGCGACGACCCGACGTGTGACTGCTGACCCGTTTGCGACTAGAGTTGGACCATCCCCTAAGTTCAGAACCCCAGCCATGTTCCACACCCTGATCACCAGGCATGAGGCGGCCCCAGAAAAGGTCATGATGAAGGTGGGCGATCAGGCCTACACCTATGGCCGGATGATCGAACAGATCGCCCGGTGCACGACCTGGCTGAAGACCCTGAACCTGCGTCCCGGTTCCCGGGCCCTGCTTTATGTGACCAATCCCTATTCCCACTGGATCCTGACCTTCGCCCTGGAGCGGGTGGGCGTGACCTCCTGCGCCGTCTCGGTCCCCGAGGCGGTGATCCCCAGTCTCGACTATCTGCAGGCCGAGACCCTGTTCACCCGCACGCCCCCGGCCCAGCCGGTCGGTCAGGCGGTGCACCTGATCGACCAGGCCTGGTTCAACATGCTGGCCGCACTGACGCCAGCGCCTGTCGACCCGCCCCCCCGGTCACCGGACGACATACTGCGGATCATCGTCACCTCTGGCACCACCGGCGAGGCCAAGAAGATCCCCCTGACCCGGGCCGTGGTCGAGGCCCGGATCCGCAATGCCCAGGCCGGCGGCTACTATACCCGGCCCGACCTGAAGATGGCGGCGACCTTCGCGCTCAGCGCCGTGGCCGGCTGGATCCACGCCCTCTACTGCTTCAACGAGGGCGGCATGCTGGTCTCGGGCAAGCCCTGGGCCGATCTGATCACCAGCGGCGAGGTCAATCTGTTCCGCCTGGCGCCCGCCAATCTCCAGGCCCTGCTGGCCGACCTGCCGGCCGACTTCGCCCCGCCTCCGGACCTGCGCCTCTCCATTGTCGGCGGTTCCCTCTCCCCAGCCCTGGCCGAGCGCGCCGCCCGCCGCCTGACCCCCGACATTCTGGTCAACTACGGGGCTACGGAGACTGGCACCGTGGTCATGGGCCTGATCGCCGAGCTGGACCGTCCGGACGCCGCAGGCTTCATCTGCCCCTGGGCGACCGTGGGGGCGGTGGACCCCGAAGGCCGCCCCGTCCCCGCCGATCAGGTGGGCGAGATCCGCATCCGGTCCGACAATCTCTGCGCCGGCTATCTGGAGGACCCCCAGGCCACCGCCGCCATGTTCCGCGACGGCTGGTTCTGGCCCGGCGACCTTGGCCAGATCTCAGAGGACGGCCGCCTGGCCATAGTCGGCCGCACCAATGACCTGATGAATATCGGCGGCGCCAAGGTCCTGGCCACCCGCGTCGAAGCCGTCGCCCTGACCGTAGCCGGCGTGGAAGATGTCGCCGCCTTCCCCGGCCCCGGCGAGGACGGCCTGGCCACGGCCTGGGTGGCCTATGTGAAAGGCCCGGACCTGAACGTCGAAGCCCTGCGGGAACGGATGACAAGGGCGCTGGGCCGCGTTCCGGTCATGCGGGAAGTGGCGGCGATCCCTAGGAACGGCATGGGCAAGATCCAGCGGGATCTGCTGGCGGGGCTGGTTTGAGGGGGAGCGAGCAAGAAGGGCACTAGCCGGGAAATTGTATTTCAACGAAAGTGGCTCCTCTAAGAGGAACGACTACATGACCGCCGGTGCGAGTCTGATTGAAAGCGAGCGCCAAGCCTCGGAGTGTCCGTTTTGTGCGCCGCAGCCTGGTCAGGTCGCGTTCAGAACTTCAGATGTTATAGGTATCTGGGATGGCTTTCCTGTCACCGAGGGCCACCTTCTCATCGTCCCGGCGCGCCATGTGAAGCGGTGGGACGACCTCAACCGCGCCGAACAAGCTGCGCTGATAGAAGGAGTCGATCAAGGCCGAGCACTACTGAAAAGGCTGTTTGGCCCTGACGCGTTCAACGTTGGCTACAATGATGGTCAAGCTGCAGGCCAGACGGTCTCGCACTTTCATATCCACATCATCCCTCGCAGGGTCGGCGACGTAGCAGACCCTCGCGGCGGAGTTCGCCACGTGATCCCAGGCAAAGGAAACTACCTCGCCCCGGTTCCGGCGACCGGTGCGCCAGACCAACTGGCGACAGCGCCGCACAGGCTCGCGCTGATTTCCGGCGGTGAGGATCCGCTGCTTCCGCACTTGGTCCGCCACATTGACGACGCTGCGGCGGTCGATGTCGCCGTGGCCTTCATCATGGAAAGTGGTGCTCGTCTGCTGCTCCCCCACCTGAGGGATCTGCTTGCGCGGGGTGGGAGGCTCCGCTTCATCGCAGGCGACTACCTCGATGTGACGGATCCCTCTGCGCTCCGTCATCTGCTCGACCTCGACGGCCAAGTGGAGCGCTTGGTCTTCGAAGCTGGGCGCGACAGCTTTCACCTCAAGTCATGGGTGTTCCACCAGGGAGACGGCCATGGGCTGGCGATTGTCGGGAGTTCCAATATCTCGGAGACGGCTCTCCTGAAGGGCATCGAGTGGAACTACCGCGCCTGCAGTTCGGAAACCGACGGATGGCGTGACGTCATTGCCGGTTACGACGCTCTCTTAAACTCCCCCCGCATTCGACCGCTCACTTATGACTGGATCGATGGCTATGAAGCCCGGCGATCCCGGACGCCCATCCGCCAGGCCGAAGCGATCGGGGTGCCCGAAGAACAACCGCCACCAGCGCCAGAACCTCATGAGGTGCAACGCAATGCCCTCGCGGCGCTGAAGCGCACTCGAGCAGAGGGATACAGCGCTGGGCTGGTGGTGCTGGCGACTGGCCTTGGAAAGACCTGGTTGAGCGCGTTTGACACGACGGCGGCCGAGTTCCGACGGGTGCTATTTGTCGCCCACAGGGACGAAATCCTGTCCCAGGCCATGGAGACATTTCGCCAGTGCCGCCCACAGGCACGTCTGGGACGGTACGATGGCATCGAGAAGGACCCGACCGCTGACGTTGTGTTCGCGTCCGTCCAGACCCTTGGGCGCTCAGTGCACCTGGAAAGGTTCTCGCCCGACTACTTCGACTACATCGTAGTCGATGAATTTCACCACGCTGCCGCACGGACCTATCGACAGCTGATCGATCATTTCACGCCGAAATTCCTGCTCGGCCTGACGGCTACCCCTGAGCGCACCGATGGCGGTGATTTGCTCGGGCTCTGCCAAGAGAACCTGGTTTTCCGCTGCGACGCATTCGAAGCGATCGACAAGCAATTGCTTTCGCCGTTTCGCTATTTTGGCATTCCGGACGAGGTGGACTACGCCAACATCCCGTGGCGCAGTTCGAAATTTGATGAGGTCGCGCTAACCGAGGCCGTGGCCACCGAGGCCCGAGCCCAAAACGCGCTGGAACAGCATCGTCGGCACGGAGGAACCCGGGCCCTCGGATTTTGCTGTTCTACGGTACACGCCGACTACATGGCCGACTTTTTCAACAAGCACGGCGTGCGCGCCGCGGCCGTTCATTCCGCGGCAGGGTCTTCGCCTCGTACCTCGTCCCTGGATGCGCTTCGAAGCGGAGACTTGGAGGTCGTCTTCTCGGTCGACATGTTCAACGAGGGGGTCGACGTCCCCAGCGTCGACACCGTGCTGATGCTTCGCCCAACAGAGTCGGTAATCATCTGGCTCCAGCAGTTCGGGCGAGGGCTCCGCCTGTCCCAAGGGAAAACCCATCTCAACGTCATCGACTATATCGGGAACCACCGCACATTCCTCACTAAGGTGCGGGCTCTGCTCGGGGTCGAGGAAGGGGATAGGGCGCTAGCGCTCGCCTTGGAGAGCATCCGGTTTGGAAGAGTCGAACTGCCGCTCGGCTGTGAAGTCACATACGAGCTTGAAGCACTCGATATCCTTCAGAACCTACTGCGCAGAACTTCTGAGGCCGACGCGCTGGAGGCCTACTACCTAGACTTTAGAGAGCGGCATGGACTTCGGCCCACAGCTCAGGAAATCCACCACGCCGGGTTCAATCCGCGCTCCACCGGCCATGGCGGGTGGCTAGGCTTCGTGCGGCACCAGGGCGACCTGAACGACCTTGAACGGGATGCCGCGCGTCGCAATGCTGCCTTTCTGGCAATGCTCGAGCGCACACCCATGACGCGCTCCTACAAAATGCTACTGCTGAAGGCAATGCAGCACGCAGACGCGTTTCCGGGTCGCATCGGAATCGATCAACTCACCGACGCATTTGGTCGCTTGGCGCGACAGAACCCCATCTATTCTCGCGATGTCTCCGTCTCGCTCGACAATCGACTGGCGCTACAGCGGCTGCTGCTAGAGCAGCCGATCGCGGCTTGGGTTGGTCAGGCCGCGGGCGCGGAAGGGTTCTTCGCTTATGAGCATGGCGAATTCGTCACCAACTTCACGGCGACGAGCTCAGAGCGACCCGCACTGATCGACCTGACCCGCGAAATCCTGGACTGGCGCCTGGCTGACTACCTTCGCAGAGGTCGTAACGTCGAAGACACCGAGCCCCATCTTGTCGGCGTTGCGGAGACAAGCCCAGCGTGGACCGGGGCAGAGCTGTGGCGCGAGTACATGCGCGAGCAGATCCCACCCCTCTACGGTCACACGTTCAGCACCGGCTCGTGGAACCAAGGCTTTGTGGTCCAGGGCAAGGACGTGTTTCTGCTGGCCACGCTCAACAAGGACGACCTGGTCGAGGCCCATCGATACGAGGATGGCTTTTCTGGTCCGTCACAGTTTCGCTGGCAAAGTCAGAACCAGACCTCGCCGCAATCACGCGCGGGCCGGATCATTTCTGGCCAGGAGTCGGGGTATGCTATCCACCTATTCGTGCGGGCGACGAAGAAGCGGGGTCAGGCCGCCGCGCCGTTCCTATACTGCGGTGATGTTGAGTTCGCAGATTGGCATGGCAATCAGCCAATTTCAGTCACCTGGAATTTGGCAAACCCCGTTCCAGCACACTTGCAACGACTATTGAAGGTTCCCACTTAGGTTAAGTGAGATCGTGCTGTCAGCAGAGCCAAGGCTTTGCAGATCCGCCCTGGAAACCTGAACAAGTCGCCTGTGGCCGGAACTTAGTGGCGGAGAGGGTGGGATTCGAACCCACGGTACCCTTCCAGGTACGCCGCATTTCGAGTGCGGTGCTTTCGACCACTCAGCCACCTCTCCGGAGCCGTCTGGAGGCCTCTGACTTAAGGGGCCCGCCGAGCGAGGGCGGAACCTACTCATCGGCTGGCGGCTTCGCAAGCCTTGTCACGTTTGCGCCGGGCCCATTTTCTGGTCTTTCGCTTCGGGCGGCGGCGGGTTAAGCCGCTGGGGCTTTTAAAGACCAGTTTTTCCGAGGGGGATCATGAGCATCAAGGGCAAGGCCTATATTGCGGGCGCCTATGAGCATCCGCTGCGCGACGCGCCGAATGTCTCGACGGCCCAGCTTCACGCACAGTGCGCCAAGGGCGCTCTGGCCGATGCGGGCCTGAGCATGGACGACGTGGACGGCTATTTCTGCGCTGGCGATGCGCCGGGCTTCGGGGCCATGTCGATGATCGACTATATGGGCCTGCGGAACATCCGCCACATGGACTCCACCGAGACCGGCGGCTCGTCCTATCTGATCCATGTGGGTCACGCGGCCCAAGCCATTGCCGAGGGCAAGTGCACGGTGGCCCTGATCACCCTGGCCGGGCGGCCCCGTCAGGGTCAAGGCGGCCGACCCAACTTCGGCGGCGGCAAGCCGGGAACCCTGTCTGACGGTCCGCCGGAAGCCGGCTTCGAGAACATCTATGGCGGCTCGACCCACAATACCTATGGCATGTGCGCCATGCGCCACATGTACGAGTATGGCACCACCTCGGAACAGCTGGCCTGGATCAAGGTGGCCGCCAGCCATCACGCCCAGTGGAACGAGCACGCCTTCCTGAAGAACGTGGTGACGGTGGAAGAGGTGGTGAATTCCCGCCTGATCGCCGACCCGCTTCACCTGCTGGACTGCTGCGTCGTCACCGACGGCGGCGGCGCCCTGATCGTGGTGAGCCCTGAGATTGCCAGGAGCCTGAACCGGCCCCTGGTCAAGGTGATCGGCGTCGGTGAGGCGCCCAAGGGCCCCAGCGGCGGCCGCGGCCTGGACCTGACCCATTCGGGCGCGGTCTGGTCTGGCCCCATCGCCTTCGAGGAAGCCGGCGTCACGCCTGCCGACATGAAGTACGCCTCGATCTATGACAGCTTCACCATCACCGTGCTGATGCAGCTGGAAGACCTGGGCTTCTGCAAGAAGGGCGAGGGCGGAAAGTTTGTCGCCGACGGCAATCTGATCTCCGGCGTCGGCAAGCTGCCCTTCAACACCGATGGCGGCGGCCTGTGCAACAACCACCCCACCAACCGGGGCGGCATCACCAAGGTCATCGAGGCGGTACGCCAGCTGCGCGGCGAGGCCCATCCCAAGGTCCAGGTCCCAAATTGCGATCTGGCCATCGCCCACGGCACCGGGGGGTCGCTGGGCACCCGCCACGGCGCCGGCACTGTCATTCTGGAAAGGGAGTAAGGATCATGAGCGAAGCTGAAGTCCAGGTCCGCAAGATCCCCGCTCCGGCGGTGACCATCGAGAGCAAGCCCTTCTGGGACGCCGCCAGCGAAGGCCGCTTCCTGATCAAGCGCTGCACCGACTGTGGCGAGGCCCACTGGTATCCCCGGGGCTTCTGCCCCTTCTGCTTCTCGGAAAACGTGGAGTGGGAAGAGAGCCCCGGCGAAGGGGTGATCTATACCTACAGCGTCATGTACCGCTCGCCGACCGGCCCCTACGCCATCGGCTATGTGACCCTGAACGAGGGCCCGGCCGTCCTGACCAATTTCGTGGACTGCGACTTTTCCAAGCTGGCCATCGGCCAGAAGGTGAAGGTCAAGTTCCAGGACACCGACGGCGGCCCGCCGGCGCCGGTGTTTACACCGGTCTAGACCCCGACGAGGACCTTGAGCCGGGCGACCAGCGCAGGGACTTCCCTTGGGTGTTTCAGATGGTGCACCCGCAGGTGAGCGTTGGCGGGGTCTGAAAAGACCTCGCCGTAGCGCCGTCTGTTGCGGTTGAAGTTATCCCAGCTCCACCGGATGGGATGTTCCTTGTCGAGCCATCTGGCGAAGGTCTCCACATTGCCGGTGCCGGGCCACAGCTCCTTACCTTCCATGGCGCGGACAAAGGACCTGCGGATCACGCGCCCCATGACCAGGGGCCGGGGATAGTCCAGCCAGACAGCGTCCGTCGCCGATGCCCGGATCTGCGGCTGGATGGAGCTGTAGTTTCCATCCGTCACCCAGCGGTCGCCAGACAGGGCGGCCAGAACCCGCCTGTGGAATTCCGGCCGGTCATGATTGTTGAGATCAACCCAGCCCGGCTGCCAGTTCACGGCGTCCAGCTCCACATGCGGCAGGTCCAGCGCCGCCGACAGGCGGCGGGCCAGGGTCGACTTTCCCGAGCCGGAACTGCCGTTGATGGTGATCCGCATCAGTCTTTCGTCAGACCCAGCTCCGCCCAGACCTCATCTGTGTTCTCGCCCAGGCGGGGCGGATGGCGACGGATGTTGGAGGGAGAGCCGGTGAACTTCACCGGGGGCTTCATGGCATTGTAGGGCCCGGCGTGGGGGTGGTCATACCGCTCGAAGAAGCCCACGGCCTTGAGGTGGGGGTCGTCGGGCAGGTCGTCCAGGCGGGAGGTCTTGACCACCGGAATGGACAGGGGCTTGAGCAGGTCGAGCCATTCCTGGGTGGTCTTGGTCTGGGTGACCTCGCCCACCAGGCCGTAGAGCTCGTTGATGTGCTTGCCCCGCTGGGAATAGTCGGAGAAGCGCGGGTCCTTGCCGAAGGTTTCGGCCATGCCGGCGGCGGCGAAGAACTGGTCCCACTGCTTGTCGGTATAGGGCAGGAGGCCGATATAGCCGTCCTTGGTCTGGTAGGGCTTGCGGTTGGGATTGGCCACCCGCTGATAGGCCCACTGGCCGGTGGGCGGCTCGAAGGTGTGGTCATAGAGGTGCTCCACCAGGGTGAAGCTGGTGACGCATTCCAGCATGGGCACTTCGATGAACTGCCCCTCCCCGGTCCGCTCGCGATGGAGCAGGCCCGCGGTGATGGCCTGGCACATGAAGAGGCCCGAGACCTTGTCGGCCACAAGGGTCGGCAGGATGCGTGGGGTGGGATTGCCGTCGACCCGGGGCAGGAGATCGGCCAGACCCGAGGCCGACTGGATCAGGTCGTCATAGGCCGGCTCGCCCTCATACGGGCCGTCCGAGCCATAGCCGGCGGCGTGGACATAGACCACGTCCGGGCGGATGGCCTTGACGCTCTCATAGTCCAGGCCCAGGCGCTTGAGGCCATCATACCGGATCGAGACGGCGAAGACTTCGCAGGACTTGATGAGGGCCTCGAGGAAGGGCCGGGCATCCGGCGCCCGCAGGTCCACCAGCACCGAGCGCTTGTTGCGGTTGATGGCCAGGAAGATGGGCCCCAGGTCCCTGGGCGCCCCTTCGGGCACATGGCCGGCCCAGCGCATGATATCGCCGCCGTCGCCACGGCCGGAGCCCGGGTCTTCCAGCTTGATCACCTCGGCGCCCTGATCGCCCAGCATCTGGGTGGCATAGGCGCCGAACACCACACTGGTCAGGTCCAGAATACGGATTCCCGCCAGGGGGCCGGTGGCCTTTTGAGCAAGTTGTCTGGTTTCCGCCACGTCTGGTCTCCCCTAGCCTGAGAGTCTCGTTATGATCACTTGGATAGATCGCGCAAGGCGGCGGAGGAAAGCCCTTGAATTTCGAACTCTCTGAAGAGCACCGCATGCTCAAGGACCTGGTGCAGAAGTTCGTCCGCGACGAGCTCATGCCCCTGGAAACCGCCGTCATGCAGAGGGAGGCCACCGGCCAGGGCATCTATATCAACGCCGAAGAGCGGGCCAAGGTGGACGAAGTCTCGCAGAAACTCGGCCTCTGGGGTCTGGATGCGCCCGAGGATGTGGGCGGCGCCGACCTGCCCCAGGTGGCCCTGATCGCGGTCAATGAGGCCATGGGCTCCACCGTGACGCCCTATACCCTGCCGCCGGACTCCCCCAATCTGCGCATGCTCATGGCCACGGTGAACGAGCGCCAGAGGGAGGCCTATCTGGCCCCCTATGTGGCGGGCAAGACCATCAGCGCCATCGGCATTTCCGAGCCCGGCGCCGGGGCCGACCCGGCGGGCATGATGACCCGCGCCGTCCGCGACGGCGACGACTGGGTGATCAATGGCCGGAAGATCTGGACCAGCCGGGCCGCCGAAGCAGACTTCACCATCCTCATGGCGGTGACCGACAAGGAAAAAGGCTCCCGGGGCGGGATCTCGGCCTTCCTGGTGGACGGCGACACCCCGGGCTTCAACGTCCTGCGGCGCATTCCGATGATCGGCGGGGCCTTCACCTATGAGGTCGCCCTGGAAGACTGCCGGGTGCCGGACTGGAAGCTGCTGGGGGTCGAAGGTCAGGGCTTTGCGCCCATGCAGATCCGCCTGGGCACCCGCCGCCTGCAGATGGCCAGCTGGTGTATTGGTCTGGCCCAGAGGGCCCTGGACATGATGTGCGAGTACGCGCCGCAAAGGGTCACCTTTGGCCAGCCCCTGTCCAACCGTCAGGCGGTCCAGTGGTGGGCCGCCGACGCCGCCACCAAGATCCACGCCGCCCGGCTTATGGCCTATGACGTGGCCTGGAAACTGGACCAGGGCCGCGACGTCCGCCAGGAGATCTCCATGGTCAAGGTCTTCGCCACGGAAATGGCCTGGGAGACCATCGATCACGCCATGCAGGCCTTCGGAGCCATGGGCATGACCAAGGAAATGCCGCTGCAGCTCATGGCCGCCAGCGTCCGCAATATGAGAATCTATGACGGGCCTTCTGAAGTCCACCGCATGGTGGTGGCCCGCAACCTTATGGGAACCAGCCGATGAGCAAGACCGCCACCCAGGAAATCACCATTTCCAAATCCGGCCATGTGGCCACCATCACCATCGACCGGCCGCCGAACAACCATGTCTCGGTGGAGCTGATGCGCGACCTGGCCGACATACTGGAAAACCTCGACGGCGACTCCGAAGTCCGCGCCGTGGTCCTGGCCTCAGCCGGCAAGGCCTTCTGCGCCGGGGCCGATCTGGTCTCATCGGACGGCATAGCCAATAACGGCATGGGCGGGATCAACGCCCTCTATGACCAGGCCGTGCGCCTGTTCTCCATCGAGACTCCCATTGTCGCCGCTGTCCAGGGCGCCGCCGTGGGCGCAGGCCTGGGGCTGGCCCTTGTCGCCGACTTCCGCGTCGCCGCCCCCGAGGCCCGCTTCGCCGCCAACTTCGTCAAGCTGGGCTTCCATCCGGGCTTTGGCCTGACCCACACCCTGCCCCGCCTGATCGGCGAGCAGAGGGCGGCCCTCATGTTCCTCACCGGCCGCCGGGTGAAGGCAGAAGAGGGCCTCGCCTGGGGTCTGGTGGACGAGGTGGTCCCCCTGCACAAGCTGCTGGAGGCCGCCCAGGCCCTGGCCGCCGAGATCGCCGAAAACGCCCCCCTGGCCGTGGTCGCCACCCGCAAGACCATCCGCGGCCATCTGGCCGCCGCCGTACGCGAACAGACCAATCACGAGCACGCCCAGCAGACCATCCTCCGCGCCACGGACGACTTCGCCGAAGGTGTGAGGTCGGTTCAGGAACGCCGGCCCGGGAACTTCACGGGGCGGTAAGCGGCGCCAGTGGCCTTCCGGCTTCCCATGCCCTAGCCTGAGCCAAATCATCGGACTGGGGGAGACGGCTATGGGTGGACGGAACAGGACAGGGGCGGCGATCGCCATGGGCGCCATGGTCTTCGCGGGCGCAGCCCAGGGCGCAGCCCCTGAGGTCGCCATGACCACAGGCGGGCCGGTCAAGGCCACCGCTCGCGGCGCCATGACCTCGTATTTCGCCATTCCCTATGCTGCGCCGCCGGTGGGCGAGCTGCGCTGGCGGGCGCCTCAACCGGCCGCCAAATGGACGGCGCCCATCGCAAAGGCCAAGTCTGACGCCTCCTGCCTGCAGACCGGCGCCGCCTCCTTCCGCTCGGCGGGCGACAGCGAAGACTGCCTCTATCTCGACGTCCACCGGCCCACAGGCGATGGACCCTTTCCGGTCATGGTCTGGATCCATGGCGGGGCCTTCACCAGCGGCAGTTCCGGCTTCTATGCCGACCCGGCGCCCATGGTGACCAAGGGCGTCATTGTGGTGGCCATGAACTATCGCCTGGGCTCCCTGGGCTTCCTGGCCCACCCTGCCCTGCGCGACGCAGACGGCAGCGCCGGCAATTACGGGATCATGGACCAGCAGGCGGCCCTGCGCTGGGTTCAGGCCAATATCGAAGGCTTTGGCGGCGACCCGAAGAACGTGACCATCTTCGGTGAATCCGCCGGGGGCTTCAGCGTGCTGACCCATCTGGCCTCGCCCGGATCGGCAGGCCTGTTCAGCAAGGCGATCATTGAAAGCGGCGCCTACGGGGTCTCGGGCCAGCTGACCCAGGCCGAACTGGAGGCCAGCAGCGCCAAGGCCCTGGCCAAGGTGCTGGAAGCCCGGGACGATGCGCCGGCCACCTGTAATCCGGCCAACGTCACTGCCGACTGCCTGCGGGCCCTGCCAGCCAGTCTGGTGCGGGGCAAGCTGATGAACGCCTTCACCACCGCTGTGCCCAACATCATCCCCTCGGTGGACGGCAAGGTCCTGCCCCAGACCATCAAGGCGACCTTTGCGGCGGGACAGAACAACAAGGTTCCGGTGATCAACGGTTCCAACGAGAACGAGAACACCCTGTTCATCGCTCTTGGTGAACTGGGCGCCCGGTTCGCCGCCAAGCCGCCCAACTTCAATCCGGCCGACCGGTCCTTCCTGATGACCGCTGAGGCCTACGCCAAGGCGGCGGAGGAGCAGTCAAAGGTATCGGGCGTGTCTGCAGCCGACCTGACCGGCAAGCACTATCCGCTCAAGGCCTATGGCAAGGACACCGCCCTGCAGCCCACCCTGGCCTCAGCGGCGGCCGGGACTGACGCCACCTTCTCCTGCAACGGAATCAATGTCTCGGCCCGCATGGCCGCCCAGGGGACCCCGGTGTGGATGTACGAGTTCCGCGACCAGGGCGCACCGTCCCTGGTGGGAACCTTCGGCGGCAAGTATGTGCTGAGCTTCCCGCAGGGCGCCGCCCATGCGTCGGAACTGCCCTATCTGTTCAACATGATGGATGTGGGATCGGCCGACCGGAAGGCCCTGAAGGAGACCATGGCCACCTACTGGACCAACTTCGCCCGCAGCGGCGATCCCAACGGCAAGGGTGCGCCCACCTGGGCCGGGTTCAAGGGCGGCAAGGTCCAGGCCCTGGATGTGCCCGAGGATGGTGGCGTCAGGGCTATGGCGGCCAGCGCCTTCAGGGCGCAGCACAAGTGCACGACGGCGTGGGTGAAGCAGGTCTTCTGACCTGGAAGGGTCGGTCTAGCGGCGACCGGACCGGCGAGGGTCCAGCCGGGCGCCGGCCGTTCGGGCGATCTCGAGCTGGGCGGTCACGGCCCCGGGCAGGTCCCGTTCCGTGGAGATGGCCAGGCTGCCAATGTGTCTGTCATCCAGGGTTTCCACTACTCCGGTGGCGACGGAGGGGTCGGCCAGAAGGCAGGACAGGGTCACTTCTTCCGGCGTCCAGCCCGGCGTGGTCTTGAGGAAGTCCAGGACCGGGGTCTTCTTCTTCTGCTCAACCTTGGGGGTCAGGCTGAGGAAGTCGCCCAGTTCCGACATGAAGGTGCGCCCCAGCACTGACTCCTCGGCAGGTTTCCCGAAAAAGGCGCGGGCCATGACGACGACGTCCATCCGGGCGGCTTCTCCCACCTTCCGGCGCAGGACCGGGTTCTCGACAATGTCATAGAAGGTCTTGACCGCCCGGAACCGGCGATCGGTCAGACAGAGGTCCACGGCCTGCTCGCCGCCGACAATCCCGAGGCGTTCGAAGGCGCCTGCCCGGGCGAAACCGCTCAGCACATCCCAGGCCCCGGGTTCCAGGGTGCGATAGACATCCCATTCGAGCATGAGCTGATCAAGAAAGGTAAGCCCCGTCCAGTCCAGGGCCTGCTCTACAGCTTCAGCTATATCCAGCCCCGAAATGGACTCCCGCCCCGCAGACCGGATGCGCCAGCTGAGTATGGTCTGCGCCCTGTCACGCAAAGCCAGTTCGTCCCCAAGGCCCTCGGCCAGGGCCTGGGAGCCTGTGACGACTTCAAAGGCGTTCACCCCATGGGCCAGACTGCGCCTGACCCGGTCGCGCCACAGGTCACGGCTGCCGGACCCGCGGGGATCGTCCAGCTGCACAGCAATGGAAGAGATGGCTCTTCCCTCAATTCCGTAGGATCGATAGCGCATTTCGCGGAACCTTGATCGCGAACTTCTACCCTGCATAGGCTTTAAGGGGCGTTAATCACCGCCAATAGTCCCTATAATCCAAAGAACCTATAAACGGGCCTGCTACTGCTGATTGAGACCGGCCGCCTCCCGCGCAAGGGTCTCGATCCGGGCCCAGTCGCCCGCAGCGACCGCCTCTGCCGGCGCAACCCAGCTGCCGCCGACGCAGACCACATTGGGCTGGGCCAGATAGTCCGGCGCATTGGCCAGGGTGACGCCGCCGGTGGGACAGAACCGGGCCTGGACGAAGGGACTGGCGAAGGCCTTCAGGGCGCCTGGCCCCCCAACGATATTCGCCGGAAAGAGTTTGAAATGGTCATAGCCCAGGGCGAGACCCGCCATGAGTTCGGTCGCTGTGGCGATGCCCGGCAGGAGAGGGACAGGGCTGTCGGTGAACCTGTGGCCTGCGACCAGTCCGGGACTGACGGCGAAGCGGGCGCCGGCCTTCTCCACCGTATCCAGCATGTGGCGATTGAGGACGGTCCCGGCGCCGACCACACAGCCCTCGACCTCGCCGGCGATGCGTTCAATGCAGGCCAGGGCCGCCGGGGTGCGCAGGGTGACCTCCAGGGCGTAAAGGCCGCCGGCCACCAGGGCCCGGGCAAGGGGAACCGCCCGGGCTTCTTCCTCAATGATCAGGACCGGCACGACAGGCGCCAGGGCCAGGGTGTCCGCCAGTGTGGTCATAGGGGATTCAGCTCCAGTTGCTTGAGCACCCGGGCTGCGCCCACCAGGGCGGCGTAGGGGTGGACGATGAGGGCGGTGGGGATGTCGACCATATAGTCCGTGAGTCGACCCTTGGCCTCGAACCGGCGACGGAAGCCGCCGAGGAGCATGCGGTCGATCAGCCGGGGCGCTATGCCCCCCGAGATATAGACGCCGCCACGGGCGCCATAGGTCAGGGCAATGTCTCCGGCCGTGGAGCCATAGATTTCGAGGAAACGGTCAAGGGTCTGACAAGCCAGGGGATCGCCCTTGAGGCCTTCTGCGGTGACAACCTTCTGGTCCTTCAAGGGCGCAGCGAGCCCGGTGATTTCTCCCAGCGCCTGGTAGAGATCAAACAGACCCTGACCCGAAAGCACCCGCTCGATGGAGACCCGCTCATGGCGGCGGCGGAAGATCTTCAGCACCTCGATCTCGACGTCGTCACCCGGGGCGAAGCTGGCATGACCGCCCTCGGCGGATATCGCCAGATCACCTCGCTCCGACCTGGCGAGCCCGGCCACTCCAAAGCCCGTGCCAGCGCCCAGCACGACCACCGGCCCGCCCTCCGCCCCGCGGATGTCGGGGCCGATCTGTCGCAGATTATCCGGAGCCAGCATGGGCGCGGCCATGGCCTGGGCCGCAAAGTCGTTGAGCAGGCGGGCCGCCTCGAACTCGAAAGTACCGACCAGTTCGCCTTCGGAAATCCGCCAGGCGATGTTTGTGAAGGCGATCTCGCCATCCACCACGGGACCGGCGACCGCCAGGGCGGCGCGCGCCAGCCGGCGACCGCCCGTCAGGCCCTCAAGATAGGTGGCGATGACCTCGGTCAGCGAGCCATAGTCAGCCGCCGCATAGGTCTTGGGATGGCGGATATGGCCTTCCGTATCCACCAGGGCCAGGCGTGCATTTGTGCCGCCAATGTCCCCGACCAGGCCGACATATTGCGTTTTCATCAGGCGACCTCGAACAGGGCGCAGGCCCCGGCTTCGGCGGGCCCCGCCGCACGGCGCATCCAGCCGAACATCTCCCGGCCAAAGCCATGGGTGGCGGACTGGGCCGTGGCGGGGGTGCGCGCGGCGAGAACAGCCGGATCGACCCGAAGCTCCAGGGTTCCGGCATGGGCGTCCAGCCGGATGATGTCCCCGTCCTGGACCAGGGCCAGGGGACCGCCCATCCGGGCTTCCGGCGAGACGTGGATGGCTGCAGGCACCTTGCCCGAGGCGCCCGACATCCGGCCATCCGTGACCAGGGCGACCTTGAAGCCCTTGTCCTGCAGGACGCCCAGGGTCGGGGTCAGGCTGTGCAGTTCCGGCATGCCATTGGCCTGGGGGCCCTGGAACCGGACTACGGCGATGAAGTCGCGATTGAGCTCGCCCCGCTTGTGGGCCGCAAGCAGGTCGTCCTGGTCATGAAAGACCAGGGCCGGCGCCTCGACGATCAGTTGCTCGTCCTTGACTGCCGAGGTCTTGATGACCGCGCGGCCCAGGGGACCGGTCAGCAGACGTATCCCGCCCTCGGGCGCAAAGGGATCCCTGGCGGACCGCAGAATGTCGGTGTTGAGGGACTTTTCCGGACCGTCCCGCCAGACCAGCTGGCCATCCTCGAGGAAGGGCTCCTGCTGGTAGTGGCGCAGGCCGGGCCCCGCGACGGTCATGACATCCTCATGGGCGAGGCCCGCGTCCAGCAGTTCCCGCACCACAACCGACATGCCGCCCGCCGCGTGGAAGGCGTTCACATCCCCCGAGCCATTGGGATAGACCCGGGCCAGCAGGGGGGTGACCCGGGAAAGCTCGTCGAAGTCGCTCCAGTCGACAATGACCCCGGCCGCCCGGGCCATGGCCACCAGGTGCAGGGTGTGGTTGGTGGAACCGCCGGTGGCCAGCAGGCCGACAATGGCGTTGACCACGGCCTTCTCATCAACCACCGCAGACATGGGCGTATAGGCGTTTCCGCCCTGGGCGATCTCCATGGCCCGCCTGGGCGCGGCCGCCGTCAGGGCGTCGCGCAGGGGTGTGTTGGGATGGACGAAGGCGGCGCCCGGCAGGTGCAGACCCATCATTTCCATGACCATCTGGTTGGAGTTGGCCGTGCCATAGAAGGTGCAGGTGCCTGGCCCGTGATAGGCCTTCATCTCGCTTTCCAGCAGCTCGTCCCGGGTGGCCTGACCCTCGGCGTAGCGGGCCCGGACCGAAGCCTTTTCAGCATTGGAAATCCCCGAGGTCATGGGCCCGGCAGGGACGAAGACCACCGGAAGATGGCCAAAGGAAAGGGCGCCCATGACCAGGCCTGGCACGATCTTGTCGCAGACCCCCAGCATCAGGGCGGCGTCGAAGGCGTCATGGGTCAGGGCGACGGCCGTCGACATGGCGATGACGTCCCTGGAAAACAGCGAGAGCTCCATCCCCGGACGGCCCTGGGTGACCCCGTCGCACATGGCCGGAACACCGCCGGCGAACTGGGCCGTTCCCCCCGCGGCTTCCGCCGCCGCCTTGATGATTTCCGGGAAGCGCTCGAAGGGCTGATGGGCCGAGAGCATGTCATTGTAGGACGAGACGATGGCGATGTTGGGCGCGGTCGGATTGCGCAGGCGCTGCTTGTCGCCGTCCGGGCTGGCTGCGAAGGCGTGGGCCCAGTTGGCGCAGGAGAGTTTGGCGCGGCCGGGAGCAGAGGCGCCGGCTTCGGCCATGCGGGCCAGATAGTCGGTGCGGGTTTCGCGGCTGCGCTCAATGATCCGCGCCGTTACCGCAGCTGTGACCGGGTGCATGGCGTGTCTCCTGAAGGGGCTTTGGGAGCAAGGGTCGATGGGCCGGGGTTTAGACCTTAAAGACGTGGCTTGCACCCCCGGGATTTACCCCCGGCGCAGGGGGGCGTGGGCGATCCGCAGTATGTTGGCGGCGCCAGGCGAGCCCATGGGCAGGCCAGCCAGGATCAGGACCCGCGCCCCAGGCGGACACAGGCCAAGTTCCACGGCGTGATCCACAGCTACCTTGGCCAGATCCTCGGCATCCGTAATCGGCGCGATGAGCTGGGTCTCGACCCCCCAGGCCAGGGCCAGCCGACGGGCTGACCGCAGCTCGGTGGTCAGGGCCAGGGTCGGCTGCAGTGGCCGTTCCCGCGACAGCCGAAGGGCGGTCTGACCGGTGGTCGTAAAGGCGGCGAGGCAGCCCGTGCTGGCCGAGTCCGCAGCCCGGCGGGCGGCCGCCACCAGGGCGTCGGCGTCGGCGTCCTCTATGGGATATTCCGCCCGCATCAGCTCTGGCCAGCGGGGATCCTGCTCCACCCGGGTCAGAATCCGGTCCATGATGGTGACGGCTTCAAGGGGGAAGTCCCCGGCGGCGGTTTCCGCCGACAGCATGACGGCGTCCGCGCCCTCATAGACTGCACCGGCGACGTCCGAAGCTTCGGCCCGGGTTGGGGTCGGGGCATGGATCATGGATTCCAGCATCTGGGTGGCGACGATCACCGGAATGCCGCGGGTTCGGGCGGCGCGGACCAGGGCCTTCTGGACCACAGGCACATCTTCGGGCGCCAGTTCGACGCCGAGATCGCCGCGGGCGACCATGACAGCTTCGCAGAGGTCGAGGATTTCATCCAGGGCGTCGAGGGCCGCGGGCTTTTCGATCTTTGCCAGGACGCCCGCCCGACCCTTCACGATCTGACGCAGGTCGGCCATGTCGGCGGCCCGCTGGACGAAGGACAGGGCGACCCAGTCCACCCCCTGGGCCAGGGCGAAGTCGAGGTCCTGGCGGTCCTTGGGGGTCAGGGCGGGAATGGGAATGGTCAGGCCAGGAAGGTTCAGGCCCTTGTGGTCCGACAGGGCCTCGCCGCCAAGCACGGTGGTCTCCGCGAAATCGGGACCGCAGGAATTGACCTTCAACCGGACCTTGCCGTCGTCCAGCAGGATCTCGGCTTCCGGCTTCAAGGCGGCGAAGATCTCACTGTGCGGGACGCAGACCCGGGTTTCGTCACCCAGGGCGGGATTGCGGTCCAGCCGGAAGGCCTGGCCGACCTTTATCCTGATGCGGCCACCGGCGAATTCGCCAAGGCGCAGCTTGGGGCCCTGGAGGTCGGCGAGGACGGCCAGATGCCGGCCAACCTCGATCTCGGCCTGTCGGACATTGGCTATGGTCCGGGCGTGATCTTCATAGACCCCATGGCTGAAGTTCACCCGGAAGACATCGGCGCCTGCCCTCGCCAGGGCGACGACCTGGGCGGGATGGGCTGAGGCGGGGCCAAGGGTGGCGACAATGCGGGCGCGGCGGGCGCGGATCATGGGTTAGTCCTAATCATGCCAGGCGCGTTCGGTGCGCTCGATCAAGGCGAAAGCGCCGGCCGGGCCCCAGCTGCCGGCGGCATAGGGCTTGGGCGCCATGGCGGCGTCGGTCCAGGCCTGGGAAATGCCGTCCACCCAGGTCCAGGCCTCTTCCACCTCGTCCCGGCGGACGAACAGGGTCGAGACCCCGTGGATGACATCCAGCAGCAGCCGCTCATAGGCGATATGGCGCCGGGCGTTGGGGCCGGCGAAGGCCTTGAGCAGGGACAGGGACAGGGGCAAGGACTGAAGGCGCATGCCGCCCTGGGAAAGGCCCGGGGACTTGTTCATCAACAGCAGTTCGATGTCCTCGTCCGGTTGCAGGTCGATCACCAGGCGATTGGCCACAAGGTCATTCTTGGCGGACTCCCCGAAGATCGAATGGGGCACACCCTTGAACTGGATGACGATCTGGGTCCGGCGCTCGGGCAGGCGTTTGCCAGTCCGCAGATAGAAGGGCACCCCGGCCCAGCGCCAGTTGTCGATATCGGCCCGCAGGGCGACAAAGGTGTCTATGCCTGAAGGCTGGCCCCGCTCTTCCTCATAGCCCTTGACCGCCGCACCGGCGACGACGCCTGGGGTATACTGGCCCCGGACACTGTTGGGGGCAGCATCAGCCCGGGTGAAGGGCCGCAGGGAGCGAAGGACCTTGACCTTTTCATTGCGGACCGAGTCCGGCTCCATGTCCGACGGCGGCTCCATGGCCACCAGGCAAAGCAGCTGCAGCATGTGGTTCTGCAGCATGTCGCGCAGGGCGCCATGCTCGTCATAATAGGGCCAGCGATCTCCCACCCCTTCGGTTTCGGCCACGGTGATCTGGACGTGGTCGATGGTCAGATTGTTCCAGAGGGGCTCGAACAGGGTGTTGGCGAAGCGCAGGGCGATGAGGTTCTGGACCGTCTCCTTGCCCAGATAGTGGTCAATGCGGAAGACCCGGTCCTCGGTGAAGACCTCGCCCACCGCCTGGTTGATGGCCCGCGAGCTCTGCAGGTCATGGCCGATGGGCTTTTCCATGACGATGCGGCTGGTGGCTGACGCGAGCCCGGAAGCCTGAAGACTGCTGCAGATCCGGCTGTAGAGACTGGGGGAAACGGCCAGGTAGAACATCGGCGTGGCGGCGACGCCTACGGCAAGCTTCAGCTTTTCGGCGCCTTCCACGGTTGTGGCGTCCGCGACCACATAGTCCAGTCGGGCCTCGAACCGGGCCCAGACCTCATCGGCCAGGCCGCCGACACGCAGGGCGACAGAGTCCTTCGTTCTGGCGATGAAATCGGCGCGGGAGACATCGGCCCGGGCGGTGGCGACAATGCGGATGTCGGGGGTCAGAAAGCCGTCGGCGTCGAGGAAGTACAGGGCTGGAAACAGCATGCGCTGGGCCAGGTCGCCCGTGCCGCCAAACAGAACAATGACATCGACCAAGGCGGCGCCGGCCATGGAATCTTCCCTTTGGTCACGACAACCCTGGGACTTGCGCCCGGGGTCGAATACGCAGTCCGGGATCGGACTGCGAGGTGAGCTGTGCATCGCCGCCTGGGAGCCGGCCAGGCGTCGGATTACGCTGCGTCCGCCCTGCGCCGTAACCACGACAACGTCTCGGGGTCATAAGGCGCTGCGCCGGGTTTTGGAGTGGTTAATTCGGCAGGTTCAGGGACGGAAGACTGAAGGTTTCCTGGGCGTCCAGCTGGGGCTTGCGGAAACCGGCGACTACACCGCTCTGATCGCCGAATTCCATTAGCTGATCCGAGGCCGCGGAATAGGGCGGCCAGGCAGGGCCTGTGGCGCATTCCGGCCGCCCGGTCTTGGCGAAGGCGACCCAGCAGGAGTGCATGAGCCGGGCCATGGCCTGATCCTGTTCTGACACCATGCTCATGGGCGTCCGGCGCCCCCAGTACTGGAAGACATACTGGATCTCGGCGGCGTGGAAGGCCCGTTTGACCATGGGTCGGAAGCGCGTGCCCACATAGGAGAAATGGTAGAGCCAGGTCGGCTGTCCGGCGGCGGCGGTGCGGGCCACCCAACGGGCGGGGGCGCCCATGATCCGGTCGGTGAAAATGGCCCGGGCCAGGGTTTCATCCCCTGCGGCGGCTTCCTGGACATAGATGCTGCGGGCTGCGGCGGGGATCATGGCCGCCATGGACGGGTTCCACGGACCCATCAGGGAGTCTTCGCCGGAATTGGAGCCGATCACCAGGGGCACGTCAGCGGCGCGGCCGGCGGCGAAGGCCTGGCTGGGCGTCTCGGTCATCAGCTTTCCGTCGACAAAGGGCCCGAAGTTTCCACCGATCTTCGCCACGAGGTCAGTGGCTGACAGGGCGCGAAGCCGGGCCGCGTCGGGGGTCTCGACCCCCATGGCGGACACCGCCTTCAGGCCCTCAGCCTCCCGGGCCGCCAGGGTCACCGGCGGAAACCAGCCGCCGCCGGACTGGACCATGGCCTGTCTGTAGAGCCCCTTGGTGGAGGGCGTCGCCAGAAGGGCCAGGGTGCTCATGGCCCCGGCGCTTTCGCCAAACACCGTCACGCGCTTCGGGTCGCCGCCAAAGGCCCTGATGTTGCGCTGGACCCATTTCAGGGCAGCGATCTGGTCCATGAGGCCGTAATTGCCCAGGGCCTCGCCCTTGCCGGCGGCCCTGGTCAGGGCGGGATGGGCGAAATAGCCCAGGGGGCCCAAGCGGTAATTGATGCTCACCAGCACCACCCCGTCCTTGGCGAAGTTGGTCCCGTCATAGACCCAGCCAGCCCCGGTCCGGTGGCTGCCGCCATGGATCCAGACCATGACCGGCGCGCCCTTGGCGCCTGCCGGAGCATAAACATTGAGCTGCAGGCAGTCCTCGCTCATGGGGCCGTTGGCGCCGCCGCTGTTGGGGCTGTTGTCGGCGTTCATGGGCTGGACGCAGGAGGGGCCGACCTTGACTGCGTCCCGCTCGCCGGACCAGGCGGACGCCTTGGCCGGAGGCGCCCATCGCAGGGCGCCGACCGGCGGGGCGGCGAAGGGGATGTTGCGATAGACCGCGACCCCGTCCCTGGCCTCACCGGCCAGGACGCCGGTTTCAACCTTGACCTTGGCAGGTTCCGCCTGCGCGGCAGTGGCGATCAGGGCGATCACGGCGCCGATCAGGCTGGTGGAGAGGCGGCTTGGGCGCATGGAAGGTCCTTCCGGCTTTGGTCGGCGGGAGGATTCCCTCCGGCGGGTCGGCAGGTCAAGGCAAGGTTCAGTGAAAGTCGCGGCTGGCCAGCAGGCGGCCGCCAACGCGGCTGTCCGGGGGGGCGTCTGGATCTTCCTGCTTCATGGCCGCCGCCAGATGGGAAAGGTCGACAAAGCTCTTGGCCACCAGATGGACCACGGCGTCCTGGATCTGCAGCTGACCGTGCACGGCGATGAAACTGCCGCCCATGATCAGCCGGCGGTTGGCGTCGAAGACGTCCTTCCAGACGACGATATTGGCCGTGCCGGTTTCGTCCTCCAGGGTCATGAAGACCACCCCCTTGGCGGTCCCCGGCCGCTGGCGGACCAGGACCAGACCGCCGACGCAGGTCCGCCGCCCGTGGCGCAGGGCCTTCAGCCGTCCGGCCGGAACCGCCCCCAGCCGCTCCAGGTCGGGCCGGAAGAAGCTGCAGGGATGGGCCTTCAGGGACAGGCGGGTGGTGCGATAGTCCTCGGCCACCTCCAGGGGGGCGCTCATCAGGGGCAGCTCCACCTGGACCTCCTTCAGGGTCTGGCGGGCCATGAGCGGCGCCTTGGTCTCGACCTGGGCCTCCCCGGCCAGGCCCTTCACCGCCCAAAGGGCCTGACGGCGGCTGTAGCCCAGCCCGGCGAAGGCGTCGGCCTCGGCCAGCAGTTCCAGGGTGCGGCGGGACAGGCCCCGGGCGAAACCTTCCGGCGTCCGCACGCCCTCGGCACGCAGGGCCATGAGCCGCAGGCCCTCGTCCTGCTTCAGTCCCTTGATCTGGCGCAGGCCCAGACGCACGGCCCGCAGGCGCTTTCCCTCAAGGGGCTCAAGGGTGCAGTCCCAGTCGCTGGCCATGACGTCCGGCGGCCGGACCTCGACCCCGTGCTCCCGGGCGTCGCGGACCAGCTGGGAGGGCTGGTAGAACCCCATGGGCTGGCTGTTGATCAGGGCCGCGCAGAAGGCGTCGGGCCAGCGCCACTTCACCCAGGCCGAGGCATAGACCAGCAGGGCGAAGCTGATGGCGTGGCTCTCGGGAAAGCCATAGGAGCCGAAACCCTCGATCTGGTGGAAGCAGTCCTGGATGAACTGCTCGTCATAGCCCTTGGCCCGCATGCCGGTGATGAACTGCTGCTCGTACTCCCCCACATTGCCGTGGTGGCGGAAGGTGGCCATGGCCCGGCGCAGGCCGTCGGCGTCGTTCTCGCTGAAGCCCGCGCCCTCAATGGCGATGCGCATGGCCTGCTCCTGGAAGAGGGGCACGCCCATGGTCTTCTTCAGGATCTTTTCCAGCTCGTCCGGCGGATGGGGCGGGTTGGGCTTGGGAAAGACAATGGCCTCCGGATCGCTGCGGCGCTTGAGGTAGGGATGGACCATGTTTCCCTGGATGGGGCCCGGCCGGACAATGGCCACCTCGATGACCAGGTCATAGAAGGTCCGCGGCTTGAGCCGGGGCAACATGGACATCTGGGCCCGGCTCTCCACCTGGAAGACCCCGACGGAGTCCGCCTTGCACAGCATGTCATAGACCTGCGGAACCTCCTGGGGGACATGGGCGATGTCGGTGATCACCGTCCCGTCCGGCAGGGGCGGCAGCATGGCGAAGCTCTTGCGCAGGGCCGACAGCATGCCCAGGGCCAGGACGTCGACCTTCATCAGACCCAGGGCGTCAATGTCGTCCTTGTCCCATTCGATGAAGGTGCGGTCGGCCATGGCCGCATTGCCGATGGGCACGGTCTCGTCCAGCCGCCGCTTGGTCAGGACATAGCCCCCCACATGCTGGGACAGGTGGCGGGGAAATTTCAGCAGTTCGGTGGCGAGCGCCGTGGCCCGGCGGATTTCCGGACTGTCGGGATCTAGGCCGGTCTGGCGGATGTGCTCATCGGGGCTCATCCCGCCCCAGCTGCCCCAGACCGTGCCCGACAGGGCGGCGGTGACGTCGTCGGTGAGGCCAAGCGCCTTGCCCACCTGGCGGATGGCCATGCGCGGGCGATAGTGGATGACCGTGGCGACAATGGCCGCCCGGTCGCGGCCATAGCGGCGATAGACATACTGCATGACCTCTTCCCGGCGCTCATGCTCGAAGTCCACGTCAATGTCGGGGGGCTCGCCGCGCTTCTCGGAAATGAAGCGGGAGAACAGCAGGTCCTGATCCTTCTTGGTGGGATCGACGGCGGTTATACCCAAGCAGAAGCAGACCATGGAATTGGCCGCCGATCCCCGCCCCTGGCAGAGGATCTTCTGCTCCCGGGCCCAGCGGACAATGTCGTGGACGGTGAGGAAGTAGTTGGCGAAGCCCAGCTTGTCGATCAGGGCCAGTTCGTGATCGAGGGTGGCCTTTTCCTTAGCCCCCATGCCCTTGTCGAACCGCCAGGCCGCGCCTGCCCAGGTGAGGTCGCGCAGGTGCTGCATGGCGCTCTTGCCCGCAGGAACCGGCTCGTCGGGATATTCGTATTTCAGCTGGGAGAGGTCGAAGCCGATCCGTTCGGCGATGTCGGCGCTGCGCTCCACCGCGCCGGGAAACTTCGCAAACAGCCGGGCCATTTCCTCCGGCGGCTTGAGGCGGCGCTCTGCATTGGCCTCCAGCCTCAGGCCGGCCTCATGGATGGTGCAGGTCTCGCGGATGCAGGTCAGGACATCCTGCAGGGCCCGCCGCTCGGGGCCGTGATAGAGGACGTCGTTTGTGGCGACCATGGGCGCGCCGTAGGTCTGGGCAAGCATGTTCAACCGTGACAGCCGGGGCAGGTCCCGGGCGCCATAGCCCCGGGAGGCCGCCAGCCAGACGGCGCCCCTCAGTTCGCCGGCCATGCGGCGCAGATAACCGTCAAAGGCTTCATCCAGCCGCAGGGGCGGAACCACCAGGGTCAGCTGTCCCTCGGCGTGGGCGAGATAGTCCTCCCAGTTCAGTTCGCACTCGCCCTTCTCCACCCGCCTCTGGCCCAGGGTCAGCAGCCGGGTCAGGCGGCCATAGGCCTCCCGGTCAGAGGGATAGCAGAGCAGGCTGGGCGTCCCGTCCACGAAGTCCAGGCGGCAGCCGGTCAGGGCGCGGACCCGGACGGCGGGCTTCATCTTCTCCACCTGGGTCCAGGCCCGGACCACCCCGGCCAGGCTGTTGCGGTCGGTTATGCCTATGGCCTCCAGCCCCAGGGCCTCGGCGGTCATGACCAGTTCCCAGGGGTGGGAGGCGCCCCGCAGGAAGGAGAAGTTGGTGGTGGTCTGGAGTTCGGCATAGCGGGTCATCCGAACACCCCGTGCAGCCACCAGCGGGCCGGCTCGCCCTCGGTATAGAGCCCTTCCCGGAAGACCCAGAACCGGGCGCCGTCCTGGTCCTCCACCCGGTAATAGTCCCGGACCTGATCGGTGCGGACCGCCTCGATGGGGCCCCGCCACCATTCGGCGCCGATCCGCTCCGGGCCCTCGGCCAGGCGGACCCGGTGGGTGCGCCGCCGCCACTGGAACTGCCGGGGGGGATCATCCGGGGTCAGGGCCAGGACCCCCTCCAGCCGCTCGGGCTTGCGGAACAGGCGCAGGGGGCGGGGCTGCTCGGGGTCCCAGGCCGGAGCGTCGGGTGCAGCCACACCCAATGCCGGCGCAGGCGCAGACGACAGTTCCGGCACATGGCTGGCCACGGGGACATTGCGCCAGACCCTGTCCGGACCCAGCCGGTTGACCAGCCGGTCGATCAGGGGCGCCAGGCTCTGGTCGGGGTCCAGCAGGCTGTCCAGCCGCCGCTGGCGACCGGCCAGGGGCTCCACATCCTCGGCGACCAGGGTGACCACCTCAATGCCGAACCCCGGATCGACGGTCTCGAGCTTGGGGGTGAACAGCTTGGCGATGCGGGCGGGATCGCGGCCCGCCAGGGCCAGGCCGACGGTCAGGGGTCGCGCCCTGCCGTCCACCCCGTGAAAGGCCAGATGGAACCGCCTGCCCCCCTGCCCCTCGGTGTCCAGCCGGGCGCAGAGGACGGCGGCCACATCGAAGGTGACACGGGCCATGTCATCAGGCGCACTGATCGGTTCGGCGAAGGCCAGGCGAGCGAACCAGGGATTGGGTGGCCGCCGCCAGGTCAGGGCCTCCGCCCCCCGGCCCAGGGCCTGATCCAGACGGGTCAGGGTCTGCGCCCCGAACCGCCGGGCCAGGGGCGCCCGGGGAATGTCGATCAGCTGGCCGATCCGCCGCAGGCCCAGACGCTCGATCTGGGTGGCGGTTTCCGGCTCGAGTTGCAGGGCGGCGGGGGGCAGGGGGCTGAGCAGGGCGGCCTGTCCCCCGGGCGGGGCGATGATTTCCGGCTCCCGGCCATAATGGGCCAGGGCCCAGGCCGCGCCCGGGGTGTCGGCCAGGGCCAGACGGACGTTCAGACCATTTCCCGCCAGCCGGGTCCGCAGGTCGGCGAGCAGCCGCCCCTCCCCGCCCCACAGATGGGCCACCCCGGTGACGTCCAGATAGAGACCATCCGGCGCCGCCGGAGAGACGGCGGGGGAAAACCGCACGCACCAGTCGCTCAACTCCGTCAGGGCCTGGGCGTCGGCCTCCGGCTCGGCGGGCGCCGTTTCCAGATCGGGGCACAGGGCCATGGCGTCCGTGGCCTTCTGGCCCAGGCGCAGACCCGCCGCCGCCGCGACCTGATCGACGGCCGTCAGCACCCGGACCCCGCGCACGGAGTCTATGAGCACAAAAGGCTTAGCCTGCGAGTCGCAGGGGTGTCGTCGGCGCCAGTTGTCGATCGCCCAGCGGGGCGACCAGGCGCAGAGGATGCGTCCCATGCTTGGCCTCACAGGTATATGCGTCGACGGCCTCCATCAGCCAGGCGCCCGGACGTCCGGCCCGGCACCGCTCCAGATGAACCTCCCAGCGCGGCGCCCCCAGACCCAGCATGCCGGGCTCGGGCTGGCTGGGAGCCGAGGACACCCGCCAGCGGGTGGCGGCCGCCGTGCCGGTGGACTGACGATCCACCCCGCCATAGGGGCGACGGCGCAGGATGAAGCCCGTGGCGCCCCTCGTCTCACAGGCCAGCTGCAGCCGCCGGCCGGCGGTCAGGTCCACCGCCTCCACCTCGGCGAAGACGGCGCTGACTCCCTCGGTGGCCAAGGCGTCCTCGGCCACGGCCAGGGCCTCGGCCTCGTCCCGGGCGCAGACTTCGATCAGCTTTTCGGCGGGAAAACCCAGCCCCGCCAGACCCGGGGCGAACAGGTCGTCCCGGCGCAGGATCCACACCGCCTCCCCGCGGCGGGCCAGGGGCGCGGCCATGAGGGCGGCGAAGGCGGCCGGCGCAGCGCAGGTCTCGGCCTCCATGCCGCCGCTGACGAATTCATGCCATTGGCCCAGCGGCAGGCCGCCCTTGATGAAGGCCTCATCCAGACGCGCGTCGCCAAAGGGCAGGACCCCGGACACACCCCGCCCGCCCGCCTCCAGGGCGGCGATCTTCGCCTTGAGGGCGAGCAGACCCGCCTCGCGAAAACCGGACATGTCTTTGTTCCTTATTGTTCCGCTTTTGTTCTAGTACGAGAACAAAAGGAGTCAATGGGGCGGGGATCAGGGGGATGAAATCTGACACCTGGCGCCCGAGCGGCCACAGACCGGCAGGAACATGGGTCGCCAATTCGCCATGAGCGGAAATTCCGAACGGCAGGGATGGATGATCAAACGTTGCTCGGTGGCCGTCGGATGGCTGCTCCTGACTCAAAGGCGACGCCGGGAACGTCCCTATCGGGCGGTGACTGTGTCTGAGCACTGGCATCACCTCCCAGCGACGCTGGCCACGCCGCAACTTCCCTAGCGTAGTAGTCAGCGACGTGACGGCTGCGTTCCGCAGCATGGGCCAAGTGGCTGGCCAACTCCTTATTCGCTCGCTGCGACCAGGCACGGCCCTCTTGTTGCAGTCGGCGCAGGACAATCCCCGGCGTATCTTGGGCGCTTGCTCGGAGCTTCTGTGGGTAAACCCCAGAGACGACGTACGGTCGGCGCGCCGCATCGCCATACACTTCATTTTGCGCGGCCCACACGGCGTGAGCCAGCGGCTTGCCATAGTGCTTTCGGAAGACCCGTGTTGCGACCTCGCTTGCCTCTGCGTCCAGCACCGGGACGATAGTGCCGACGTAGGCACGCGCGCCCGCAAACATAAAGCGGCCGGAAAGCTCGCGCCATGACACGCAGGCGTTGTTGAAGATGATGGGCGTGCCATTCGCTGCTATCGATTGCGGGGCCACGATGTAGTTGTGGTCACTCATTGCCATGGCGGCTGAGCCGACGACGCGCGGGATCTGAACCTTCGATGTCGACTCCAAACTCCCGCGAAGGTCGATGAAATCCTTGATCGCGGTCCCGACGTATAGTGATTCCTTCTTGCGGGGGTCGTTCAAGTCGACGCCATCCAGGTACCGAAAATAGATCAGTTCTGTGAGCGCAAATCGGTCGTCATCGTTGTCGCTCGGTTGTCCGATGCCGACCGCGATGTCCACAACGAGGTGACGTGCGATTCCCTCGGCGTCGTCGAAATCGTAGTTGAACCGATATCCCGATGCATCGCCGCAATGGGTTGAGAAGATTATCAGGTCGTAAGGGAAGTGGTCGATGTCCTCCGAAACGGTTGTGACGTCCGCGCTGCGCCCCATGAGACCGCGCACCAGAAGGCGGCGTTCAGCTAGAGCCTCCGCGGTAGTTCTGATCTCTGCCGCCTGCGTCGTGCCTGGATCAACAACGATCGCAACATTTACGCCCGGCGTTTCATTCTGTTCTGCAGCAAAGCCGTTCGCAATCGCAAGGCCAAGGTCCGGATAGGTGAACAGATGCGTCGATGGCCGCTCAGGATGGGCGAGACCGAGCGGTAGCTTCCGACTGATCCAGGTCACTGCGCCGCTAGGCGGAAGCACGACGGGCCCGATGCGTGCACGGAGTTCGTCAAGAACCTCCTCAAAAACCTGCGTCTGAGACTGTTCCCTTTGGTCGAGGATGCCGTAGAGGCGTTCCTGCAGGTATTCGCAGATCTCGTCGGGGATGGGCTTGATGATCTGCAACCCAGCCCCGAGGGAGAACGCATAGTTGGCGGCGATCACCTCGGAAAGAGCGTCTCCGGCCTCACAAACCACGAGATGATCACTTATGGGTGCGATGTAAGTCGTCGTGGGTGCCGCATCATCGAACCGGATCCAACTTCGATCTCTGAGCGCAGTCAGTAAGCCCACGCCGATGCAGTCGCGGCCCCAAGTGATTGGCGCCTTGCTCGCGATGTCTGCCGGGAGCAAAGCCTCGGCTTCCACGAAGGTTGAAACCACAGTGGCAAAACCTTGCGGGAGCGCGTGGCGAATCCGATCAATCGCATCATCGGACAACCCGCCGAGCAGCACTCGGCGGGCTTTCGTTCGGGCGAGCACGTTGTTGCGGCGAATTACTTCGGCAGCGTGATCTGGACGGGTTAGCCGGGGGCCGTCCAGCACCGTGAAATATGTCCCCCGTCGCGCAGCTGAACAGGACAACAGCGCCGCCAGATGCGGGTCGTCTGAAATCAGAGCCGTTCGCTGAACAATGGGTACACGAATCGCCATCGGTCGAAGCTAAAGTATTTCGACGTCGACGCCCAAGCCACACGCGCAGGTAGGTGGCGAGATCTTTAGCAGAGGACACCGTGCCTTACAGCCGCGAAAAGATAGCTGAGATGCATAACGCGCTCGACGAGTGGCGCGGTCGGGAGAATGCGCTAACCCGTTGGCTGCTCGGCTATCCGTTCGCCGACGAAGTCGCGCGAGAGATGATGCGACATGGAATGAGCCGAAGAATTGCCGACCTAAAGCACAGTTTGGATCGCATCTTCGAGATTCTGCCACCGGACGCAGAGGCACCGTCACGGAGGGATCTCTACGACGCGACCGCATTCCTGCAGGCTTTCGTCATCAACACGTTCGGAGCCATCGACAACCTCGCCTGGGTTTGGGCGCGCGAAGCCAATGTACGCGATAAGCGAGATCGTCCGCTCGTGCGAAGTCTGATCGGGTTGACCCCGGACCACCAGATACTTCGCGGCAGTCTCTCCGAGAAGACACAGGCTTACCTCCAAAGCCTGGACCCTTGGTTCGAGTATCAGGAGGAATACAGGCACGCGCTGGCTCACCGGATCCCGCTCTACATTCCCCCGAAGACGTTCAACGATGCCGACGCGGCCGAACACAAACGGCTGGAAGATGAGATGCTGGCGGAAGGGTGGAGTTGGGAGCGCTGGCACGAGGTTGAGGCGGCCCAGCGCAGGCTGGGAGTCTTTGAGCCCGTCATGATGCACTCATACGGGGAGCGAGCTCGGCCGATGTATTTCCATGCCCAGACGCTCATCGATTTCGCGACCGTCATTGAGATAGCGGAGCATGTTGCCGGCGACTTGGACATGTTAGGTGACAAGTGAGCTCGGCGGACTACTGCGGTGTCAGTGCGGCTGCGGACCGCCGGCACTCAAGTCCCAGATCTTAACCCCTACTGCGTCCCCGCCACCAACCGCCCCAGCCTCTTCGGCGCCATGGCCACATAGCTCTGCAGCATCCAGGCCTTGAGGGTGTCCAGTTCGGCGAAGACGTCATCGCCAGGCCCGAAGCAGGCCATGATCCAGTTATTGCGCTTGTACCAGCCGGGCCTCACCCGGACGAACCAGAGGTCTTCGACCATCTCAGCGGAGATGGGCAGTTTCACGGTCAGGGTGAAGTCGTCATCCGTTTCGGCCTTGTCGCCGAAGACGGCGAAGCCCTTGCCGGCCACCCGCATGTAGCGGGTCACGCCAAATCCCGGCGCCAGGTCGGTCTCGGGAAGGCTGAGGCCATAGGCGGTCAGTTCCGCCTCAGCCCGCTGGGCAGGGGTCTGGGACATGGCCTGATATTACCATGCCCCAGACTGCCCGAGGAGGTCTTTGTTTTGGCTCGCATTTTATCCGAAAACCGCTTCACACTTTTCGGAATGCGATCCGCTAGAACCGCAGGGTGCGGGCTTCCTTGACGTTGGGCAGGGCGCGGATCTTGGCGACCAGGGCGTCGCCCGGATCCTGATCCACTCCGACCAGGGCGATGGCGTCTTCACCGGCCGAAACGCGGCCCAGGTTGAAGGTGGCGATATTGACCTTGGCGTCGGCCAGGAGGGCGCCCAGATTGCCGATGAAGCCGGGCTTATCCAGGTTGTTCACATAGAGCATGACGCCGCCGAACGGGGCGTCCAGATCCATGCCCTTGACCTCGATGATGCGCGGGGTGCCAGCCATGACCGAGCCGGCGAAGGAGCGCTTGCCCATGGCCGTGGTGACGGTGATCCGCACCAGGCTCTCATAGATCGGGCTGTCGTCCTGCTTGGACTCCGAGACGGTGATGCCCCGCTCCTTGGCCACGGCCGGGGCCGAGACCATGTTGATCTCCGCCAGTATGGGCCGCATGACGCCGGCCAGGGCGGCGGCCGTCAGGGGGCGGGTGTTGAGCCTGGCCACTTCGCCCTCATAGGCGATGTCGATGGCCTTGACCTCGACGTCGACCATCTGGCCGGCGAAGGCGCCCAGACGCTCGGCCAGGGCCACGAAGGGCTTCAGCTTGGGGGCTTCGTCGGCGGTGACCGAGGGGCTGTTGAGCGCATTGGTGACGGCGCCGGTGAGCAGGTAGTCGCTCATCTGCTCGGCCACCTGCAGGGCGACATTCTCCTGGGCCTCGACCGTCGCGGCGCCCAGGTGCGGGGTGGCGATGAAGTTCTCGGCGCCAAACAGGACATTGTCCTTGGCCGGCTCTTCCACGAAGACGTCAAAGGCTGCGCCGCCGATGTGACCGGAGTCGAGACCGGCCCGCAGGGCCTTCTCGTCCACCAGACCGCCCCGGGCGCAGTTGATGATCATCACGCCCTTCTTGGTCTTGGCCAGGGCCTCGGCCGACAGGATGTTGCGGGTCTTGTCGGTGAGGGGGGTGTGCAGGGTGATGACGTCGGCCCGGGCCAGCAGGTCTTCCAGCTCGACCTTTTCCACGCCGATTTCCACGGCCCGTTCCGCCGAGAGGAAGGGGTCATAGGCGACCACCTTCATCTTCAGGCCGTTGGCGCGGTCGGCGACAATGCCACCGATATTGCCGGCGCCGATCAGGCCGAGGGTCTTGGCGTAGAGCTCAACGCCCATGAAGCGGTTCTTTTCCCACTTGCCGGCCTGGGTGGACTGGTCGGCCACGGGCAGCTGACGGGCCAGGGCGAACATCATGGCGATGGCGTGTTCGGCGGTGGTGATGGAATTGCCGAAGGGGGTGTTCATGACCACGATCCCCTTGGAGGTCGCGGCCGGAATGTCGACATTATCCACGCCGATGCCGGCCCGGCCGATGACCTTCAGATTGACGCCGGCGGCCAGGACATCCTTGTCAGCCTTGGTGGCCGAGCGGACGGCCAGACCGTCATAGTCGCCGATGATCTTCAGCAGTTCTTCCTTGGACAGGCCGGTCTTCACATCGGCTTCGACGCCGCGCTGCTTGAAGATGTCGATGGCGGCGGGCGAGAGCTTGTCGGCGATGAGTACGCGGGGCATGGATTGATATCCTTTTGAATCGGAATGTGTTTCAGCGACTCCGGACCCTGGGTCCGGAGAAGCGATGGGCGCGCCCGACCGGCGGGCGCGCGGGATCGGTGATCAGGCGGCGACCAGGCCCTGGAAGGCCCAGTCGAGCCAGGGGGTCAGGGCTTCGAGGTCAGAGGTCTCGACCGTGGCGCCGCACCAGATCCGAAGGCCCGGAGGAGCGTCGCGATAGCCGCCGACATCGAGGGCCACGCCCTCCTTTTCGAGGGCCGAGGCCAGGTTCTTGGCGAAGTCGGCCTGGGCGTCAGCGGACAGGGCCGTGACCCGGGGATCGACAACCTTGAGACAGACCGAGGTGTTGGACATGTGATCCGGATTGGCCGCCAGGAATTCCACCCAGGGGGTCTTGGCCACCCACTCAGCCAGGGCGCCGAGATTGGCGTCGGCCCGGCGGCGCATTTCGGTGAGACCGCCAATGGACTCCACCCACTTCAGGGCGTCGACGGCGTCTTCCACGCACAGCATGGAGGGGGTGTTGATGGTGGCGCCTTCGAACAGGTCGAGGGTGACCTTGCCGCCCTTGGTCATGCGGAAGAGCTTGGGCATGGGCCAGGCTGGCGTGTAGCTTTCAAGCCGGGCGACGGCCTTGGGCGACAGGATCAGGACCCCGTGAGCGGCTTCACCGCCGAGCGCCTTCTGCCAGGAGAAGGTGACCACATCGAGCTTGGCCCAGTCGAGGTTCTGGGCGAAGGCGGCGCTGGTGGCGTCGCAGATGGTGATGCCTTCACGGTCGGCGGAGATGAAATCAGCGTTGGGAACGCGAACGCCCGAAGTGGTGCCATTCCAGGTGAAGACCAGGTCGGCGTCCGGGCGGACCTTGGAGAGATCAGGCAGTTCGCCATAGGGCGCCTCAAGCACCTCGGCCGGCAGCTTCAGCTGCTTGACCACATCGGTGACCCAGTCCTTGCCGAAGCTTTCAAAGGCCAGCAGCTGGATCGGTTTGGGGCCCAGCATGGACCACATGGCCATTTCCACGGCGCCGGTGTCGGAGCCGGGGACAATGCCCACCAGATAGTCGTCGGGCACTTCCAGCAGCTGACGGGTGCGGTCAATGGCGTCCTTCAGCCGGGCCTTGCCGGGCTTGGAACGGTGGGACCGTCCGAGGACAGCATTCTGGAGATTCTGGGGGCTCCATCCGGGGCGCTTGGCGCACGGGCCGGAAGAGAATTCGGGGCGAGCCGGGCGCATGGCCGGCTTGGCGAGGGTATTCATAGCGATGTCTCCCATCCTTACAGATGAGCAGCGCCCCGTTGGGGGGGCGTGGCCCGACGCGGAGAAACGCCCGTTTCGCCTTAAGGGCAAGTGAAAGTTTTGGAGATTGTCGAAAATTGAGGCGTCGGGGGCCCGTTCAGGCGGCGCCTTCAGCGGTCCTGGAGCCGCGGATATAACCGATGACTCCCGCGGCCAAACTCATGCAAACAAACAGGAAAATGAGATTGTTTGCTCGGGCGAAAGTCAGGTCGTGCTCCTTGGCCATGACGAAATAGTAGGCGTTCAGGCCGAACTGCGCCCCATAGAGCAGCATGACCACACCAAGCCATTTGCTGGTGAATCGGATGGCCAAACCGACGAAAACCAGGGCCGTAACCCCGTCAAATGTCAGCTTGGCCACCGGATGGAGCATGTGAGTCACGGGAAGACCGAGTAGCGTATTGGCGAGGACCAAAATCGCACCGGCACGCTCTGCCGACCCGCCCTTCCACAGTGACCACCCGCAAATAGCGAAAACCAAAATCAGCAAAATGCGGGCTATCAGCAGGTCAGACATGGGTCAGAAACTTCCAAACACCAAGTCTCTCCTAATCTGAGTTTTGAGACCTGTCTAAGGTCTTAGCCGACCTCGCTGGTCTTTCCACGCGCCTGCATGAAGAGCGGCGGAGGCTTCATGATTTCCATCTTCGTCCGGATGCCGAGACGCAGCTGGGCTTCAGCCAACTCGTTATGCACGCCGACCATGGCGGTGCGGGCGGCGCTGAGGGCCGAGATGGCTTCCATCAGCTTGACCTGGACGTCATCGGCGAAGACCACGGAGGTATTGACCTCCTTACGGGCCTTCAGGATTTCGGCCATGAACTCACTGGCTTCCACCAGGGCCTGGTCGACGGAGGCTTCGGTCGCGAACAGCTTTGCGGCGACCTGCTTGGCCACAAACACCTTTTCCATGGGAACTCCTTTTTCCGAGTGGTTAACAACTGGTTAACACACTCGCCTCAGGGGGGAATTCCGGCAAGTGATTTTCGCGTGAATGTGGCGGTGTCGGAACGTCGCACCCATGCGTTTAACGACCAAGTGGAAGAAATCGTTAGGGATAATCCCCCTATAGGTGGCTCAGGATTGGAACCGCCCATGACCGACGACGCCCCCGCGCCTAGCCGCCCCCAGAAATACAGCTTCCACGCCCGGGTGACCGGAGCGGCCATGATCACCGCCCTGGTGGTTCTGGTCCTGGCCTGCGCCACCTTCACCGGTCTTCAGTGGGGGGTCAGCGTCGAGCAGACCCGCACGGATCTGGCCATACTGGCGGAGGTTACGGCCTCCAACGCGGCCGACGATCTGGCCAAGGTCAACCCCGTGGGATCCGAGGAGGCGCTGGCCGCCCTGGTCAGGGCGCCGAACATTCTTGAAGGCCGGTTGACGGACGCCTCCGGGCGGACCCTGGCCACCTACCGCAAATCCGGAACAGCCCTGCCCGCGGTGGTGCGGGTTACCGTGCCGGTTCTCGGCAGAACCGGGAAGATGGGAGAGCTCTCCCTGGCCGCCCGTCAGCCCCTGCTCACCGACCTCCTGCCGAAATTCCTGGCCCTGACCGGCATGCTGCTCTTCGCCGGGCTCGGCACGGCCCTCTTCCTGGCCCGCCGTCTGGCCGGCGGCGTGATAGAGCCGGTCCAGCGCCTGTCCGACGCCATGGTGCAGGTGGCGGCAAGCGGCCAGTTCAGGCCCGTGCCCCACCAGAACGAAGACCCCCTGTTCCGCAATCTGACCAACAGCTTCAACCACCTGCTGGCCAAGCTGGACACCCGGGAACAGGCCCTGCGCGGCACCCTGGAAGACCTGACCGTCGCCCGGGATGCGGCCAATACCGCCAATGTGCTCAAGTCACACTTCCTGGCCAATATGAGCCACGAGATCCGGACACCGCTGAACGGCGTCCTGGCCATGGCTGAGGTCATGGCCGGCGCCGACATGCCCCGGGCGCAGAAGGACCGGCTGGAAGTGATCCGCCAGTCCGGCGCCCAGCTGCTGGCCGTGCTGAACGATGTTCTGGACATCTCCAAGATCGAAGCCGGCAAGCTGACCCTGATCGAAGAGGATTTCGACCTGGAAGCCAGCCTGGTGTCGACGCGGGAGTCCTACGACTTCCTGGCCGGCCAGAGCGGCCTGGGCTTTTCCTTCACCATCACCGACACGGCCAGGGGGCATTGGGTTGGAGACGCTGACCGGCTCAAGCAGATCCTCGGCAACCTGCTGTCCAACGCCATCAAGTTCACCCATTCGGGGTCGGTGAGCGTCGAAATCGACGCTCCGGACGGCTTGCACGCCCTTGTCCTGAAAGTGAGCGACACCGGCATAGGCATTCCGGCCGAGAAGCAGACCAACCTTTTCGAGAAGTTCGTCCAGGTGGACAACAGCGCCACCCGCCGGTTCGGCGGATCAGGTCTTGGCCTGGCCATATGCCGGGAACTGACCACCATGATGGCGGGCTCCATTGAGGTGACCAGCGTCGAGGGCCAGGGCGCGAGCTTCCGGGTCGTCCTGCCCCTGTCCCGCAGCGACGCCCCGGCCCTTCAGGTCTCCGGCCGCCGGCCGCTGGCTGCCGATGAAGACCGGCCGCTGCGCATTCTGGCCGCCGAGGACAACCCCACCAACCAGCGCGTGCTGGCGGCGGTTCTCGAAGCCATGGAGATCGATCTCGACATCGTCGCTGATGGCCGACAGGCTTATGACGCCTGGCGCAACGGCTCCTATGACCTGATCCTGATGGACATCCAGATGCCGATCATGGACGGCATGGACGCCGCCAGGGCCATCCGCAATCTCGAGCATCACGAGGGCCGCTACCCGACACCGATCCTGGCCCTCACCGCCAACGCCCTGTCCCACCAGGTCGAGGAATATCTGGCGGCCGGCATGGACGGCCATGTGGCCAAGCCCATCGAGATCTCCAAGCTTCAGGACGCCATGCGCCGCGCCCTGACGCCGGCGGAGCCTGCGGCGGGAGCCAGGATCGCCGCCGCCTAGGCGGACTCAACCGTCAGCTCGGGCCATCTGGCCTTGGCCGCGGCAGCGATCTTGTCATAGTTCGGCGAGGTGCGCGTCGGGTTGGGCCTCAGACGCATGTCGAACAGGTCCTCCAAGCCAAAGGGCGCGATGACCGTCAGGGTGTCATCAGTCTCAAGCCTGACGCCCACGGCGAACATGGGGCTGACAAACCGGCCCAGGGCCTCAGCGCTGTTGTTCAGGGGTTCGTAGGGCTCGCCAAACTTGCCCTCGAACCAGAGGTGGACCCGGGCCTGATTGCGCACCTCCACCATGTCGCGGAGCGGCGGCTCGAAGGCGGCGGCGACCCGACGGATCACCACATCCTCCGCCTCATAGGAAATGTCCGAGGCGTCGTAATAGCCAAGATCATAGTCCTTGATGCCGAAGTCCAGGTCCCGGCCGGTCCTGTCATTGAGCACCCGCTGATAGATGGCGCCCGAAAACAGCAGGGCGTCCGGAATGGCCAGGTCCCGCACGGTGGTCAGGACCTGCATCAGGGGCGCCGAGCGGCGCACCACGGCTTCAAGGTCTGCTGCGTGTCTCATCTGCCCTCCCGCAGGCTCCAGGCGTGGTCGAGGGGGCCGTGGCCGGCGCCGAGGCCTGGCGCATGGGTGATGGCCTCCTGGACATAGGCCCAGGCCCGGGCGACCGCCGAGGTCAGGGTCATGCCCTGGGCCAGGCCCGTGGCGCAGGCCGAGGCCAGGGTGCAGCCCGTGCCATGGGTATGGCGGGTATCCAGACGGTCGGTCTCGAAACTGGACTCACCCTCCGGCGTCATGAGCAGGTCCACCAGCAGGTCGCCGTCAACATGGCCCCCCTTCATCAGGACGGCCCGGGCGCCCAGCCTGAGCAGGGCCTCGCCAGCCCGACGCTGGTCATCGAGGGTTTCCACCACAAGCCCGGTCAGGGCGGCGGCCTCGGGGGCATTGGGCGTCAAAAGGGTAGCGCGGGGGACCATCAGGGTTCGCACGGCGCTGATGGCGCGGTCGGCCAGCAGGGGATGTCCGCCCTTTGCGATCATGACCGGGTCGATCACAGCGGGAACGCCGGTCGCAGAGTCGAGGATCTGCGCCACCCGCTCGACAACATCCACATCCCCAAGCATGCCGGTCTTGATGGCGTCGGCGCCGATGTCGTCCAGCACCGCCCTGGCCTGGGCCTCGATCATGTCGAGGGGAATGGGATGGACGCCGGTCACCCCCAGGGTGTTCTGGGCCGTGATCGCCGTCACGGCGGTGGCGCCAAAGCCCCCCAGCATGGTGACGGTCTTCAGGTCGCCCTGAATGCCCGCGCCGCCGCCGGAGTCCGAGCCGGCTATGATCAGGACACGTCCGAGAGTTTGAACCATGCCCCGCGATAGCCTGACCACAGGCGCTTTGCACTTGGGAATTTGTCGCCCCCTGCTAGCATTGGTCCATGACGCAAGATCTGAAAGTCGCCCTGGTCACCGGGGCAGGGTCCGGGATCGGCCGGGCCAGCGCACTGGCCCTCCACAGGGCGGGCTTCGCCCTGGTTCTGGCGGGACGACGGGCCGAGGAACTGGCGCGAACTGCGGATCAGGCCCAGGGCGGCCCGGAGGTTCTGGCGGTACCCACCGATGTCTCGGACCCGGATTCAGTGGCAGCCCTGTTTGCCAGGGTCCAGTCCCACTTCGGTCGGCTGGATGTCCTGTTCAACAATGCCGGGACAGGCGCACCGCCCGTGCCCTTCGAGGATCTGGACCTGAAGGCCTGGAAGCGGGTGGTGGACGTCAATCTGACGGGACCCTTCCTGTGCACCCAGGGCGCCTTCCGCATCATGAAGGCCCAGAGCCCGCAGGGGGGACGGATCATCAACAATGGCTCGATCTCCGCCCACGCCCCGCGGCCGAGATCGGCGGCCTATACGGCCACCAAACACGCCATGACCGGCCTCACCCGCTCCACCTCCCTCGACGGGCGGGCCTATGACATCGCCTGCGGCCAGATCGACATTGGCAATGCGGCGACGGAGATGACGGCCCGGATGAGCCAGGGGGTTCCCCAGGCTGACGGAAGCATGGCGGTGGAGCCGGTCATGGACGTTCAGGCCGTGGCGGACGCTGTGGTCTATATGGCCAGCCTGCCCCTTTCCGCCAATGTCCAGTTCATGACGGTCATGGCGACGAAAATGCCCTTCATAGGGCGGGGCTGACCCTGGCGCCGTCAATGGCCGACCAGACCTTGAGGGCCTGAACGGTCTCGCGGACATCATGAACCCGGACCGCCGCCACCCCGGACCGGGCGCCGGCGAGAGCTGCAGCCAGGGAGCCGCCAAGCCGGTCGGCGGGGGCCTTGGCGAGTGGGTCCAGAGTCTGGATCAATCCCTTGCGGCTGGCCCCCAGCAGGACCGGGAAGCCCAGGGCCACGAACCTGTCCAGATGGGCCAGCAAGGCCAGATTGTGGGCGGGGGTCTTGCCAAAGCCTATGCCGGGGTCGATCCAGATCCGGTCGCGGGCCACCCCCGCCGCCATGGCCGCCTGCGCCCGGGCGAGCAGGAAATCCGCAACCTCGTCCACCACATCGGCATAGCGCGGCGATTGCTGCATGGTCTGCGGGTCGCCCTGCATGTGCATGAGCACCACCTGGCAGCCAAGCCCGGCGGCGACATGGACGGCGCCGGGTGATTGCAGCGCCGACACGTCATTCCAGACATCAGCACCGGCGGCGATGGCCGCCCTGGCGACTGAGGGCTTGTAGGTATCGACCGAGATCAGGGCGCTGGTCTGCGGCCTCAGGGCCCCGATGACCGGCAGGATGCGGGCCAGCTCCTCGGCTTCGGAAACGGGCTCAGCCCCGGGACGGGTGCTTTCGCCGCCGATGTCGAGCATGTCGGCGCCCTGGGCCAGCAGGGTCATCGCATGGGAGACGGCGGCCGCGGGATCGTCATGACGCCCGCCGTCGGAAAAGCTGTCCGGCGTGACATTGACGATCGCCATGACCCGGGGGCGGACGCCGTGCGCCAAATCCACGGCGGGCCTCCGGACGAAGCCTAGGCCGTGACCGGTTCGAAACTGCCGGCGATCGGCACCGACACCGAAGGCGGCGGCGGGCGGTCGGCTTCAGCGTCGTCGCGATTGGGGGCGATACCCTTCAGCACATTGACGATCTCGTCGCCCGACAGGGTTTCATATTCCAGCAAGCCCTTGGCCAGGGTGTGCAGATCCTCCAGGCGCTCCAACAGGATGCGACGGGCTTCGTCCTGGCCGCCCTGGACAAGGCGGCGGACCTCGAGATCGATCTTCTGGGCGGTGTCTTCAGACACGTTCTGGGTCCTGGAGACCGAGTGACCCAGGAAGACCTCTTCCTGATTGTCGCCATAGGCCACGGTGCCCAGCTCATCAGAGAAACCCCAGCGGGTGACCATGTTGCGCGCCAGGCTGGTGGCGGCCTGGATGTCGCTGGAGGCGCCCGAGGTGATGTGTTCCTTGCCGAAAATGATCTCTTCGGAAACCCGGCCCGCCATCATGATGGCCAGGCGCGAGGTCATCTGGACATAGTCCATGGAATAGCGATCGCCTTCCGGCAGCTGCATGACCATGCCCAGGGCGCGGCCCCGGGGGACGATGGTCGCCTTGTGCACCGGGTCAGCAGAGGGAACGCTGAGCGCCACCAGGGCGTGGCCGCCCTCGTGATAGGCGGTGCAGCGCTTTTCCTCGTCGCTCATGACCATGGACTTGCGCTCGGCGCCCATCATCACCTTGTCCTTGGCCTCTTCGAAGTCGCGATGCAGGACCATGCGCCGGTTCTTGCGCGCCGCCATCAGGGCCGCCTCATTGACCAGATTGGCCAGGTCGGCGCCGGAGAAACCGGGGGTGCCGCGGGCGATGGTCTTCACATTGACGTCGGCGGCCAGGGGCACGTTCTTCATGTGGACGCGCAGGATCCGCTCGCGACCGCCCACATCGGGATTGCCGACCACGACCTGACGGTCAAAGCGGCCCGGACGCAGCAGTGCGGGGTCGAGAACGTCGGGACGGTTGGTGGAGGCGATGACGATGATGGCTTCGGATGGGTCAAAGCCGTCCATTTCCACCAGCAGCTGGTTGAGGGTCTGCTCCCGCTCGTCGTTACCGCCGCCGAGGCCAGCGCCGCGATGGCGACCGACGGCGTCGATTTCGTCGATGAAGATGATGCAGGGGCTGTTCTTCTTGGCCTGCTCGAACATGTCGCGCACACGGCTGGCGCCGACGCCGACGAACATTTCAACGAAGTCCGAGCCGGAAATGTAGAAGAAGGGCACGCCCGCCTCGCCGGCCACGGCGCGGCCCAGCAAGGTCTTGCCGGTGCCGGGGGGACCGACCATCAGGGCGCCTTTGGGGATCTTGCCGCCCAGGCGCTGAAACTTCTGCGGATCCTTCAGGAAGTCGACGATTTCCGCCAGCTCGTCCTTGGCTTCGTCGACGCCGGCGACGTCTTCGAAGGTCACCCGGTTCTTGTTTTCCGTCAGCAACTTGGCCTTGGACTTGCCAAAGCCCATGGCGCCGCGGGCCCCGCCCTGCATCTGGCGCATGAAGAAGATCCAGACGCCGACCAGCAGCAGGATGGGCAGGAGCTGGATGATGATGGTGCCAAGGGTGATGCCGCCGGGCGGCTTGACCTGGATATCGACCCCCTGGGCCTCCATGCGGCTGACAAGCGCATCCTGATTGGCGGGGGTGGTGGCGGCATAGGTCTTGTTGGCCTTGTCGGTCACCTGGACGCGACTGCCCGAAATCTCGGCCTTCTTGATTGTCCCGGACCCGACCCGCTGCAACAGCTGCGAATAGGTGATGTCAGGATTGGCTGACTTCTGGCTGGTGGTCATCACGCTGTAGAGCCCGGCCAGGGCCAGAACGATGACGCCCCAGATTGCCAAATTGCGCAGGTTCATGGTGGTTCAATTCGCCTTGGAAAAGTTCGCTGGACCCTAGATAGGGAGGCGGCCCGGGATTCACCAGCAAGGGAAACGCCGGTTGCCGGAAAATACGCGCCTGCCGGGGTTCAGGATAGCAAAAAGGCCGCGCGAAGCTCGCACGGCCTTTTGAAGTTCTCAAAGAACGCAGACGTCCTAGCGGACGGGCTTCTTCGGGGCAGGCACCAGACCTTCACGCTGGGCGCGCTTGCGGGCCAGCTTGCGGGCGCGACGCACGGCTTCCGCCTGCTGGCGGGCGCGCTTTTCCGACGGCTTCTCATAGTGCACGTGCCGCTTCATTTCGCGGAACGAGCCTTCACGCTGCATCTTCTTCTTCAGCGCCTTGAGGGCCTGATCGACATTATTGTCGCGCACGAAAATCTGAACCAGAGGTCTCTCTCCTGTCACCCGTTCCCGCTCGGCTGACCCGACGGGCGCAGCGGCGAACGGACAAAATCTTTCCCCCCCGAGCGCAGGGCGACCGGGTTTGAGCGCGGCGGAATAGCAGAAGGAAAAGGCAATGTCCACGGCGGACAAGGCTGTTCGAACGTTCTATTGTCGAGTCTTGTCAAAGGGGAAGGCGAAGATGACCGACTGGGCGACCCGGACCGAGCAGGATATCCTCGATCAGGCCCTGAAGCTTGCGCCGAAACAGGGCTGGACCTGGCCCATGGTGCGCGCCGCCGGCGCGGCGGCGGGGCTGTCGGGACCGGAGACCGAGCTGCTCCTTCCTCATGGGCCAGCCGACCTGGCCGCCCTGCTGTCCCGTCGACACGACGCAGCGGCCCTGACCTCCTTGCCTGACCCCGCAGCCCTGAAGATCCGCGAGCGGATCCGCGCCGCTGTCCTGACCCGCACGGAGGCGGCCTACGCGGATGCGCCAGCCCTGCGCCGGTGGGCCGGATGGCTCGCCCTGCCCGTCAACCTGCCCCTGGCCATGCGCCTGGTCTGGGAAAGCGCCGACAAACTGTGGCGCTGGGCGGGGGATGTGGCGACCGACGAGAACCACTATTCGAAGCGGGCCATTCTGGCCGGCATACTGATCTCCGCCATCAGCCTGCGGCTGTCAGCCGGCGCGGAGGCGACCGAGCGGTTTGTCGACGCCCGGATCGAGAACGTCATGAGCTTCGAGAAATGGAAGGCGGGGATCAAGCCGGGGGACCTGCTCTCCAGCCTGGTCACCTCACTTGGCCGCCTGCGCTACGGCCAAGGCTAGAGCGCGTTCCATTTGGGCGGAATCGTCTGGAGGGTAAAACTGCGCTCTGGTTCAAAGGCTTGGAGCACGCTGATCGCAGAGCGCTCTAGAACCAGCCCTTCCTTCGAAACCAGAGAAACGGGATCAGGCCTGACAGGATCATCAGGCCAATGGCCATGGGATAACCCAGGGGCCAGTCCAGCTCGGGCATGTGCCTGAAGTTCATGCCGTAGATCGCCCCGATCAGGGTCGGCGGCATGAGAAGGACCGTGGCCACCGCGAAGAACTTCATGGTGACGTTCTGCTCGATATTGATCAGGCCCAGGGCCGCATCCAGCAGGAAGGAAATGTGTGAGGCCTGATAGCCCGAGTGTTCGGTCAGGGACTGGATGTCATGCTGGACCGACGCCAGATGAACCTGGTGAGCGGGATCATCTGCGATCTCTGGCGCCAGGGCCGCGAAACTGGCGAGGCGCCCCAGGCTGACGAGGCTGGTCCTGGCCAGGGAGGTGGTCGACTGGGTGCGGGCAAGGGAGGTCAGCAGGGGTTCGAAGGCCCCGCCTCTCAGCCTTGAGAAAATGGCGGTGGACGAGGCCTGCACCTGGCCGGAGCCAGCCTCAAGCACTTCTGCGACCCGCTCGACAATGGCGTCCATCAGCCCAAGAAATGTGTCCGCGCCGGAGGAGGAGTCTGTGGTCGGCGACAGGACCCTCTGGCTGAACACATCGAAGGCCTTGGACTCGATGAACCTGATGGTGATCAGACGGTCGCTGGAAAGGACAAAGGTGACCGGACTGAGCTCGGCGACATCCTGGTCACTTCGGGTCAGCAGGCTGGCGGTCATGAAGGTCGCGCCGCCCTCGCGATAGAGCCGGCTGGAGGGCTCGATCTGCTGCATTTCCTCAGGGGTGGGCAGCTGCAGGCCCAGAGCGTACTCAGCGGCCAGCTCTTCGCTGCGGGATGGCCGGTTCATGTCAGCCCAGACCACGCCCTGCGGCATTCGCCACCCGGCGGCCAGATCCTCGTCGCCCAGGACGTCAAACCTGTGAGCGTCGCGGCGGAGAACCCTCAGCATGACAGGGCCGTGCAGGTCGGGAGCAGAGCGTCAAGGTAAGGGTGCGCCACCCTGGAAAGCGTCAGTTCTGGGGATCTGCGGCCGGCGCCGCCGGGCCAGTGACGGCCTGGATCAGGGCGGCGATCTTGTCGCCCGAGTCCGCGGCCTGACTGAACATGCTCAGGGGGTTTGCGCCCGGACGCACCGCCGAAGCCACCTGGCTTGCGGCGTTCTGCGCCATGGCGATCGCCGTGTTCTGCGCTGAACTGAAGCCGGAGCTGGCCAGCTGCTGGGCCTTGGCGTCCTGATAGATGAAGCCATAGGTGGGGTAGGTCGTGGTGCCGAGGTCGCGGACAGGATCATACCAGACCTTGACCGTCGACCAGTCCCCGGCCGGCGAAACGTCGACGACGGTTACATCTTTTTCGATCTGCCCGCGGGTTCCGCCAATACGCGACCAGTTGGCGTGGCTGATCTGGATGACCCGGTCGGTCAGGACCTGACTGACGACGGCGACATGTCCCAGGGACATGCGGCCGGTGGGCTTGAAGCAAAGGACGGCGCCGGATTTGGGAGCCCGGCCGGTGTCGTAGCGGCCAAGGGCCTGACGCCACCAGGTATAGGCGTCCCCGAAGATCTGGATCCCGGAAGCCAGACGCGCAAAGGGAACGCACTGCCAGTAGATGTCGGCTGAAGCGCTCGAAATCGGCGCAATCGTCATAACCGCTGCGGCGGCCAGGGAACCAATCAGGGTTCTGGTCCGTTTAAGCATGTCAGAGGAGCCCCCACGCGAAACTTGCGTAGGAATACTCATACTGACCAAGGATGGGAAGAGGGTTTATGCCGGGGCTTGCGCAGATTGGTGAGTCCCGCGGGCCACTGGCATCAGCTTCATGCGCTCCCGGGCTGGCTTTTCGATCAAATGATATGACAAGGCCGAAAGAGGAACGAGGCCGAAAAGCAAAACTAACCACAGGCCAAACGTTAACTGGCCGCCATTGACCTCAAAAACCCGTGTCATCGTATTCACGAATACTATCTTCCACGGCACGCAGATCATGTACATCGAGTAGCTGATCTCGCCGAGATAGACCAAGGGCGCCTGGGTCAAAATGGCGGAACGGGTTTGCGCCAGTTGCGCCAAGAAGAGCAGGGTTAACCCCAGACCGATGACGATGACCGAATCCGGGACACCGACTGCGGCGAAAATAATCGTCGCGGCGCCTGAAATCAGGGCGCCTGTAAGGGCTTTTGCGCGGCTTTTGGCCGGACGGGCCACCCAATAGCCATACAGAGCACACCCGAAGGCAAAGCAGGGAACAATCCGCAGGGCGCCCCAAGATATGGTCGCCAGGGTAAGTTTCTGGCCCGTCAGGGCGTTGAACCCCGCATTGAGGCCCAGCACGAGCAGGATGGCCAGAACCAGACCGACGATGGGGCGGTCCTTGAGCTTCAGGGCGACGACGGCAAAGACCGGAAAGGTCAGATAGGCGAACCACTCTGCCGAGATCGACCAGGAAGGGTGATTCCACGACGCTGCAGGCGCCAGTCCCCAAGCCTGGGTCATGGTGAGGTTGGCCGGAAGGCTTGACCAGCTGAGGATGCTGGGGTCGACCTGCATGCCAAGGCGCGTGGCGATCAGGGCCAGGGCGCCCATGCCGATCAGGGTCGCCAGATGCAAGGGATAGACCCTGGCAAGACGCGCCCAGAGAAAGCCCCCATAGTTGAACCGCTTTTCCTCCACGGCCACGCGGTAGACGTGGCACAGGATGAAGCCCGACAGGATGAAGAAGAGCTCGACGCCCAGATAGCCCTTGCCGACGAAGCCCGGCATGGCGGGCGCCCCCGGCAGATCGTGCCAGTAGTGGAACAGGACAACCCAGAGAGCTGCAAAGAACCGCAGGCTGGTAAGGGCGCGGAGATTTTCACCAGGATTCATCAAACTGTTCCAAGTTGAGGCTCGGGGGGCCGAATTGCACCTCGACCAGCAATATGCAGGCCAAACATCACCAGGTTGGAAATGAGATGAAGGAAGTTTGGGGGCGTCGACCGTTCTGATACTGGCAAATTGCCAAGTCTCGACTATCTAAGGGAGCAATCTAACCGAGGACAAATATGTCGGACCTGACTCATCTGCTCGTGGACCCAGCCGCCTGGGCCGCACTGATCACCTTGATTGTCATGGAAGTGGTCCTCGGGATCGACAATCTGGTCTTCATTTCGATCCTTTCGAACAAGCTGCCCATGGAGCAGAGGACAAGAGCCCGGCGGATAGGTCTGGCCCTGGCCCTGATCATGCGTCTGGCCCTGCTCTCGACCCTGGCCTTCATTGTCGGCCTGACAGCGCCGGTCTTCAGCCTGCCCTGGCAACCCGCCGCCGACAGCAGTGGTCACATGCCCTTTGACCTGGCCTTTTCCTGGCGTGACATCATCCTGATTGCCGGCGGCCTGTTCCTGGTGTGGAAGGCCACCACAGAGATCCACCATGCTGTCGACCCGGCGGTCAGCGACGACATCCTGGACAAGAAGGCGCCCGTCGCCATGAACTTCAGCGCCGCCATCGTCCAGATCCTGATGCTGGACATTGTCTTCTCCATCGACTCCATCCTGACGGCGGTCGGGATGACCGATCACCTGCCGATCATGGTCGTGGCCGTTGTGGTCGCTGTCGCCATCATGCTGGTCGCTTCCGAGCCCCTGGCCAATTTCATCAACAACAATCCGACCGTGGTCATGCTGGCCCTCGGCTTCCTGCTGATGATCGGCGCGACCCTGATCGCCGAAGGCTTCGGCGTGCATGTGTCGAAGGGCTACATCTACGCCGCCATGGCCTTCTCCGGTCTTGTGGAGGGCCTCAACATGGCCTCCCGCGCGGCGGCGAAGCGCAAGGGTTCCGTCTAAAGAATTTGGAGCATTTCCCGGTCCGACAACCGGGTCCCACCTATCGGGAAAGCCCTAGAGGAAGCTGTAGGGGTCCACGTCTATGGCCAGCCGGATCGCTCCGGGTGGCCGGACGCGGGCGCGCCAGGCCGCCAGATAGGCCGACAGGTCGACGGTCCGGTCGGCCCGCACCAGGAACCGCTTGCGGCGCCGGCCCCGGACAAGGCCCAGAGGCGCGTCCGCCGGGCCATAGACCTGGACACCCTCGGCATTGGGCGCCGCCTGGGCCAGTGCCTGGACAAAGGCTTCCAGGGCGACAGGGTCCGGGCCCGATACGATCAGGGCCGCCAGTCGCCCGAAGGGCGGCAGACCCGCCATGTCCCGCTCATGCAATTCGGCTGTGGTGAAGGCGTCGCGATCCTGGGCCTGCAGGGCCTGCATGACCGCATGCTCCGGCGCATAGGTCTGCAGCAGGGCGCGACCCGGGCGATCCTTGCGGCCTGCGCGACCCGTGGCCTGGGCCAGGAGTTGATAGGTGCGTTCGGCGGCCCGAAGGTCGCCACCCCTGAGGCCAAGGTCCGCGTCCACAACGCCCACCAGGGTCAGGTTCGGAAAATTGTGGCCCTTGGCGGCGGCCTGGGTGGCGACCAGGATGTCGATCTGCCCCTCCTCCATGGCCGCAATCAGGTTTCTCGCCTCCCGGGCGTCCCACATGGTGTCGGAGGAAAAGACGGCAATACGGGCTTCGGGAAACAGGGTCCGCGCCTCCTCCTCCACCCGCTCAACCCCGGGCCCGATGGAGACAAGACTGTCCACGGCGCCGCAGTGGGGACAGGCCGCAGGCTTGGGCATGGAGAAGCCGGTCAGATGACAGACCAGCCGACCGGAATAGCGGTGCTCCACCAGCCAGGAGTCGGTGTCGGGCGCCGTCATCCGCTCGCCGCAGGCCTTGCACAGGACCAGGGGCGCATAACCCCGACGGTTGAGGAAGAGCAGGGACTGCTCCCCCGCCGCATAGGTCGCCGCAAGGGCCTCCACCAGGGGCGGCGACAGCCAGCAGCCGGAAGGGGGCGGTGTTTGCCGCATGTCGATCAGCTGGAGGTCCGGCAGGCGGGCGACCCCGTGCCGGGCCGTCAGCCTCAGCCAGCGATAGCGGCCGGTTTCGGCATTGCGCAGGGTCTCGAGGGAGGGCGTCGCCGAGGCCAGGACCACACTGGCGCCCTCGATCTTGGCGCGGGCCACGGCCAGGTCCCGGGCCTGATAGATGAAGCCGTCCTCCTGCTTGTACGAGGTGTCGTGCTCCTCATCGACAATCACCAGGGCCAGCTTGCGGAAGGGCAGGAAGAGGGCTGACCGGGCGCCGACGACAATGCGGCAGAGTCCGGTGGCCACGCCATCCCAGACCTTGCGCCTCTGGGGCGGGGCCACATCAGAGTGCCATTCGCCGGGCGCCGCCGCGAACCTGGCTTCGAACCGGGCGATCACTGCCTGGGTCAGGGCGATTTCAGGCAGCAGGACCAGAACCTGGGCCTCGGGATCAGCCGACAGGGCGGCGTGGACGGCTTCCAGATAGACCTCGGTCTTGCCTGACCCGGTAATGCCGTCCAGCAGGGCGACGTTGAAGCCGCCGGTCGCCATCATGGCCTTGAGTTCGTCCGCAGCGGCCGCCTGGCTGGGATTGAGCTCGGCGCCGGCCCGCTCAAGATCCGGTTCCGGAAAGCGGGGGTCGGCCTCGATCAGCCGGACAGCCAGGACGCCCTCATCAATCAGCCCCTTGACCACCCCTGAGGACACGCCCGCGGCGCGGGCCAGGTCGGCGGCGCTTGGAAAGGCCTCGACGGCGGCTTCCAGCACCCGGGCCCGGGCGGCGGTAAGCTTGGCCGGGGGCTGGCCGGTGATCTCTATGACCTTGTCCGGCTTGGCCTTGGGAGCCCGGGCGCCGCGCAGGGCCATGGCCAGGGGCTGGCCGGGATCAGAGACGGCGTACCTGGCCGCCCACTGGACGAACTCGATGGCGTTCGGGGGGAGCGGCGGGGCGTCGATCCGCGCCTCGACAGGCTTCAGGGGGCGATTGCCGCCGCCGGCGTCCCGCAGGGCGGTGACGACCCCGTGCACAAGACGTGATCCCAGGGGCGCGGCCACCTGGTCGCCCACATGCAGGTCCATGCCCTCGGGCTCGGAATAGTCGAAGGCTTCCGGCAGGGGCATGGGCAGGAGGATGGAGGCGATGCGGCTCATCTTGGCGGCACTATAGGATCATCCGGAGGGCTTCGGGTCCCTGATCTGTGGGCAATGCACAGGTTTGCCGGGGAATATGGTTGATTCCGCACCTTCTCCCCGGCCGCTAAGGGGTCTAAAAGCCACGACCTCGCACATTTCGGACCAGGACCATGCAGCTCTTCCTCGACACCACCGACCTCGACCTGCTGGCCGACCTGCAGACCACGGGCCTGGTGGACGGCGTCACCACCAACCCCTCCCTGATCGCCAAGTCGGGCAAGCCGATCCTGGATGTGATCGCAAAGATCTGCGACCTGGTGGAGGGCCCGGTCAGCGCCGAGGTCACCGCGACGGATGTCGCCGGCATGCTGGCAGAAGGCGCCAAGCTGGCGGGGATTGCGCCCAATGTGGTGGTCAAGGTGCCCCTCACCCGCAACGGCCTGGTGGCCGTTCAGGAATTCGCCGTCCAGGGCATCCAGACCAATGTGACCCTGTGCTTCTCGGTGACCCAGGCCCTGCTGGCCGCCAAGGCTGGCGCCACCTACATCTCGCCCTTCGTGGGACGGCTGGATGATCAGGGCGCCGACGGCGTTGACCTGATTTCCGAGATTCGCGCCATCTACGACAATTACGACTTCGATACTGAAATCCTCGCCGCTTCCATCCGCAATACGGCCCATGTGCGCGCCGTGGCCCTTGCCGGATCAGACTGCGCCACCCTGCCCCCGAACGTTTTTCTGGATCTCTTCAAGCACCCGTTAACCGAAAAGGGTCTTTCTGATTTCCTGAACGACTGGGCCAGAACGGGCCAGTCAATCCTCTAGGTCCCGTCCGGGCCTGAAGGACAGGCCTGTAGAAACGGGGACGGGGTGTATGGACGCGATTGGGGCGACCGCCGGGGCGTGTGGATTCGAGCCGGAGGAGGTTCGATCCTTCCTCTTCCAGAATCCGGACTTCCTGCAACATGACTCGGAACTGCTGGGCGAGCTTGGCCTGCGACGGGTCAATTCCGACAATGTGATCGAGTTCGGGCCCGCCGCCCTGGCCCGGGTCCATGAAGCCCATCGGCGGGAAAGCCATGCCCGCCAGACCCTGGAAGCGACGGCCCAGGCCAATTTCGCAGCCCAGGCCCAGACCCACGGCGCTGTCGTCGATGTGCTCGACGCCCGCAATCACGCAGATCTGGCCCGCCGGGTGGATGAACTGGCCCAGGTGCGGTTTGGCCTGACCGCCGGAGTCGTCGCCCTGGAAGGACCCAACAGAACCCCGGCCGGCTGGCTCACCCTGCCCGAGGGCGGCGTGGACGAGGTGATCGGCCACCAGCGGGTGGCGCGTATGGGCTTCCAGCCCACAGCCATCGGCCTGTTCGGCGAGCGGGCGCCCCAGGTGGCGTCCATGGCCATGGTCCGCCTGGCCATATGGGAGCCGGCCCGGGTCGGCGTTCTGGCCTTTGGCTCTGATGATCCGGAAGGCTTTACCCCGGACATGGGGTCGGAACTGGTCGCCTTCCTGGCGAGGGTGGTGGAACGGACCGCCGAGCGCTGGCCGGTGATGCCGTGACCGCCCACGAGGCGCTGGCCCAGTGGCTTGAGCACCTCGACAAGGAACGCCGTTCTTCGCCGCGCACCCTGGAGGCCTATGGCTTTGCGTGTCGCCGGTATCTGACCTTTCTGCAGAAGCACCGGGGCGGCCCCCAGGCCCTAGCCGATCTGGCCACGGTGACGGCAAGCGAGATGCGCGCCTGGCTGGCCGAGCTCCGGCAGGGGGATCACCCCTTGTCGCCGCGGTCCATGTCCCAGGCCCTGTCGGCGGTGCGGACCTTCCACAAGTTCCTCGATCGCCGGCTGGCGACCCCCAACCCCCATGTGGCTCTGGTTCGGGGCCCAAGGGTGCGGCCTTCGGCGCCACGACCTGTCACCGAGGACCAGGCCCTGGGCCTGCTGGCCGAGCCGGGTCTTGATCCCGACCGCGAGGACTGGGAGTCAGCCCGGGACGAGGCGGTGATGACCCTGCTCTATGGCTGCGGCCTGCGGATCTCTGAAGCCCTGTCGCTCAAGGTTTCCGACACGCCCCTGTCAGACCGGCTGCGGGTGGTGGGCAAGGGCTCCAAGACCCGGATCGTGCCCGTCCTGCCCCAGGTGGCGCAGGCTGTGGCTGAGTATGTCCGGCAAATGCCCTTCACCCTGGCGCCGGATGATCTGGTGTTCCGCGCCAAACGCGGCGGGCCCTTGAGCCCACGGCACATGCAGGCGACGGTGCAGGGGCTGCGGGGACGATTGGGCCTGCCTGACAGCGCAACGCCCCACGCCTTGCGCCACTCCTTCGCCACCCACCTGCTGGGGGCGGGGGCGGACCTGAGATCAATCCAGGAACTGCTGGGTCACGCGTCCCTGAGCACCACCCAGAAATACACCGATGTGGACGCCGCCGCCCTGCTGGGCGCCTATGCCAGGGCCCATCCGCACGCCTGATCCCTGAGTGGGTATCAGGACTGCATGGTCCAGCCCTCGACGCCCATGGCGGCCTGACGACCGGCTTCCGAACGGGTGGGATGGGGGTGGCAGGTGCGGGCAATGTCCTCGCTGGCGGCCTTGAAGGCCATGGCGACGCAGTATTCGCCGATCAGCTCGCCGGCCTGGGGGCCGATGATGTGGACGCCCAGGATCTCGTCGGTCTTGGCGTCGGCCAGGACCTTGGCGAAACCGTCGGTCTCGTGATTGATCTTGGCGCGGCTGTTGGCGGTGAAGGGGAACTTGCCCACCTTGTAGGCGACCCCGGCGGCCTTGAGCTGCTCTTCGGTCTGGCCGACCCAGGCCACTTCCGGCGCCGTGTAGACGACGCTGGGGACCAGATTGTAGTCCACATGGCCGACCTTGCCGGCGATGAACTCGATGCAGGCCACGGCGTCTTCCTCGGCCTTGTGGGCCAGCATGGGGCCATGGATCACGTCGCCAATGGCCCAGACGCCCGGAGCGCTGGTCCTGAAGTGGTCGGTGTCGATGACCCCGCGCTTGTCGGGAACAATGCCGACGCTCTCAAGGCCCAGGCCCTCGGTGAAGGCCCGGCGGCCGATGGCCAGCAGGACATAGTCAGCGCTCACGGTCTCGGCGGCGCCGCCGGCCACAGGCTCGACCGTGACCTCAACGCCCGTCGCAGACGCCTTGGCGCCCGTAACCTTGGAGCCCAGCTTGAAGGTCATGCCCTGCTTGGTCAGGCCCCGCTGGAAGGTCTTGGCGGTGTCGGTGTCCATGCCGGGCGTAATGCGGTCGAGGAATTCCACCACGGTCACCTGGGCGCCCAGTCGACGCCAGACCGAACCCAGTTCCAGGCCGATGATCCCGGCGCCGATCACCACCAGATGTTTCGGCACTTCCGGCAGGGAGAGGGCGCCTGTGGAATCAACAATCCGCTTCTGGTCGACCGTGACGCCGGGCAGGCCGGAGGGCTCAGAGCCCGTGGCGATGACCGTGTTCTTGGCTTCGAGGACGGTGACGGCGCCGTCTTCGCCGGTGACCTCGACCTTGCCCGGGCCGGCCAGCTTTCCGTAGCCCTTGATCCAGTCGATCTTGTTCTTCTTCATCAGGAACTCGATCCCCTTGGTCAGGGCCAGGACCGATTCCGCCTTCTGACCCATCATCTGGGGAAGGTTGAGCTTGGGGGAGACCTCAATGCCCAGATGGGCGAAGTCCTTGCCCGCCGCCTCGAACATTTCCGAAGCATGGAGCAGGGCCTTGGAGGGCATGCAGCCGACATTGAGGCAGGTGCCGCCCAGGGTCGGGTTCTTCTCGACCAGGGCGGTCTTCAGGCCAAGCTGCCCCGCGCGGATCGCAGCATTGTACCCGCCGGGACCGCCCCCGATGATGACGACGTCGTATTGGGCCATTTAAGTCCTAGCCTTCCCGGCTGAATGTGGAGTGCGGAGTGAGGCCGATCAGATGTCCAGCAGCAGGCGCTGCGGATCCTCGATGGCTTCCTTGACCTTGACCAGGAAGGTCACGGCGCCCTGACCATCGACGATACGGTGGTCGTAGCTGAGCGCCAGATACATCATCGGACGGATGACCACCTGACCGCCGACTGCCATGGGCCGGTCCTGGATCTTGTGCATGCCCAGAATGCCCGACTGGGGGGCGTTCAGGATCGGCGTGGACATCAGCGAGCCGTAGACCCCGCCATTGGAGATGGTGAAGGTGCCGCCCTGCAGGTCGTCCATGGCCAGGGCGCCATCCCGGGCCTTCTTGCCCAGATCGCCAATACCCTTCTCGACCCCGGCCAGGGTCAGGGCGTCGGCGTTACGCAGGACAGGAACCACCAGACCGCGCTCGGTGCCGACGGCGACCCCGATGTCATAGTGGTTCTTGTAGATAAGGTCCTGGCCGTCGATCTCGGCATTGACCTCGGGCACGTGCTTGAGGGCGTGGATACAGGCGCGGACGAAGAAGCTCATGAAGCCCAGCTTCACGCCGTGGGTCTTTTCGAACACGTCCTTGTAGGAATTGCGCAGGGCCATGACCGCAGACATGTCGACCTCATTGAAGGTCGTCAGCATGGCGGCGTTGTTCTGGGCTTCCTTCAGGCGGCGCGCGATGGTCTGGCGCAGACGGGTCATGCGGACCCGCTCTTCCCGGGCATGGGTTTCGCGGGGCGCGGCCGGGGCGGCCGGAGCGGCGGGCGCCGCAGCGCGGGCTTCCAGGGCGGCCAGGGCGTCGCCCTTGGTCACGCGACCATCCTTGCCGGTGCCGGCGATAGCGCCGCCATCAAGCTTGTTCTCGGCCACAATCCGCTGGGCGGAAGGTGCAAGTGGAGCCGAAGCCTTGGGCGCCGGGGGCGGTGCGGCGACAGGCGCCGGGGCTTCCACCTTGGGTTCGGGGGCCTTGGCCTCAGCGGGCTTGGGTGCAGGCTTGGCGGCGGCGGCGCCCTCGGTCAGGTGACCCAGAACCGCGCCGGGCTCGACCGTGGCGCCCTCTTCGGCAGAGATGGAGTCCAGCACGCCGTCAGCCGGGGCTGCGACCTCAAGGCTGACCTTGTCGGTCTCGAGTTCCACAAGGATCTCATCCTTGCGCACGGCGTCCCCAGGCTTCTTCGTCCAGCGCGCCACCGTCGCTTCGGAGACAGACTCGCCGAGCGCGGGGGTCATGATGTCGGCCATGGGTGGTGCTTTCTGTCTCTTCGGTGGGGGAGGCTGGTTTAGGCGAAGGCGTCGTTGAGGAAGGCCTGGAGTTCCTTCTGGTGCCGGCTCATCTGGCCGGCCGCCGTGGAAGCCGAGGCCGGACGACCCACATAGCGGGCGCGCTTGGCCTTGACCTTCAGGCGGTCCAGGGTGAGCTCGAGCCAGGGATCGACAAAGGTCCAGCCGCCCATGTTCTTCGGCTCTTCCTGACACCAGATCAGTTCGGCGTTCGGGAAGCGCGAGAGCTCGGTCGACAGGGATTTCACCGGCCAGGGATAGAACTGCTCAAGGCGCATCAGATAGACGTCATTGATGCCCCGCTCCTCGCGGGACTCCAGCAGGTCGTAATAGACCTTGCCCGAGCACAGGACGACCCGGCGGATCTTGTCGGGGGCGACCAGCTCGATCTTGGTGTTCTGGGCGCGCTCGGCGTCATCGTGAAGGACGCGGTGGAAGGAAGAACCCTCCGCCATCTCCACCAGCTTGGAGGTCGCCTTCTTGTGCCGCAGCAGCGACTTCGGCGTCATGACCACCAGGGGCTTGCGGAATTCCCGGCGCATCTGACGACGCAGGACGTGGAAATAGTTGGCCGGCGTGGTGCAGTTGACCACCTGCAGATTGTCTTCGGCGCATAGCTGCAGGAAGCGCTCGAGACGGGCTGACGAATGCTCCGGTCCCTGGCCCTCATAGCCATGGGGCAGGAGCAGGACCAGGCCGCTCATCCGCAGCCACTTGCGTTCGCCCGACGAGATGAACTGGTCGATGACCACCTGGGCGCCATTGGCGAAGTCGCCGAACTGGCCTTCCCAGAGGGTCAGGGTCTTGGGATCGGCCAGGGAGAAGCCGTACTCAAAGCCCAGAACCGCCTCTTCCGACAGGGGCGAGTCGATGACTTCGAAATGGGCCTGACCGGGCCGGATGTTGGAGAGCATGGTGTAGTGCTCTTCCGTCGACTGATCGATCAGGTCGCAATGGCGCTGGGTGAAGGTGCCGCGCACACTGTCCTGCCCGGCCAGGCGGACAGGGAAGCCCTCGTCCAGCAGGGTCGCAAAGGCCAGGTGCTCACCCGTGGCCCAGTCCAGGCCCTCGCCGCTGTCTATGGCGGCGCGGCGGGCTTCGATCACCCTGCGGACATTCTTGTGAACGTCCAGGTGGGTCGGGATTTCCGTGATCTTCTGGCCGAGGTCGATCAGCCTTTCCAGGGGCGAGGAGGTGTCGCCCCGGCGATCATCGCCCTCGGGAAGCGCCAGGCCCGCCCACTTGCCGTCCAGCCAGTCGGCCTTGTCAGCCTTGTAGGCCTTGCCCGCTTCGAACTCGGCGTCGAGGAACTGGTCGAACTCCAGGATCCAGGCGTCAACCTCGTCCTGGGTCACCACGCCTTCGCCCACCAGCTTCTTGCTGTAGATCTCGCGGGTGGTCGGGTGGTCCTTGATCTTCTTGTACATCAAGGGCGAGGTCATGGTCGGATCGTCGCCTTCGTTGTGACCGAAGCGGCGATAGCAGAACATGTCGATGACCACGTCCTTGCCGAATTGCTGGCGGAACTCGGTCGCCACCTTGGCCACATAGACCGTGGCTTCGGGGTCATCGCCGTTCACGTGGAAGATCGGCGCCTCGACCATCAGGGCCACATCCGACGGATAGGGCGAGGACCGGGAATATTTCGGCGCGGTGGTGAAGCCGATCTGGTTGTTGACGATGAAGTGGATCGTCCCGCCGGTGCGGTAGCCCTTGGTGCCGGAAATGGCGAAGCACTCGGCGACCACGCCCTGGCCGGCGAAGGCGGCGTCGCCATGCATCAGCAGGGGCAGCACGTGGTGGCGGCCGGACTCGGCGGTTTCCCGCAGGGCGAAGGCCTGCTTGGCCCGGGCCTTGCCCAGGACCACCGGGTTGACGATTTCCAGGTGGGACGGGTTGGCGGTCAGGGACAGGTGGACGGAATTGTCGTCAAAGCTGCGGTCCGAGCTGGCGCCCATGTGATACTTCACGTCGCCCGAGCCTTCGACGTCGGAAGGCAGGGAGGTGCCGCCCTGGAACTCGTGGAAAATCACGTGATAGGGCTTGGCCATCACCGCGGCCAGGACGTTCAGGCGGCCGCGGTGCGGCATGCCGATGATGATGTCACGGACGCCCAGGGCGCCGCCGCGCTTGATGATCTGCTCCAGGGCCGGGACAGCGGCTTCACCGCCGTCGAGACCGAACCGCTTGGTGCCGGGGAAGCGCTTGGCCAGGAACTTCTCGAATCCCTCGGCTTCGATCAGCTTCTTCAGGATGGCGATCTTGCCCTGTTTGGTGAAGGTGATTTCCTTGTCGCGACCTTCGATCCTCTGCTGCATCCAGGCCTTCTGCTGGGGATCGGAGATGTGCATGTACTGCACGCCGATGTCAGAGCAGTAGGTGCGGCGCAGGATGGCCAGGATCTCGCGGACCGTGCCGGTTTCCATCCCCAGGATGTGATCCAGGAAGATCGGGCGGTCATAATCGTTTTCGGTAAAGCCGTAGGACGACGGATCCAGCTCGGAGGCGTCTCCTTCGGGAAAGGCTATGCCCAGGGGATCCAGTTTGGCCCGCAGGTGGCCGCGCATGCGATAGGCGCGGATCATCATGACAGCGCGCAGGGAATCCAGGGTGGCGGCGCGAAGGGCTTCGGTTGTCGGCGCCGCTGTGGTCGCCGCAGCGGGTGCGAGCGCCGCGCGCTCGGCGATCTTGGCGCCCAGCTTGGCCTCGACGGCCGGCCACATGCCGTCCATGGCCGACAGCCAGTCCGGTCGAGGCGCCGGCGCTGAACGGGCCGTCCATGAAGGACGCTGCGCCGCCGCCTTGGCCTCTTCCAGGCGATCAGGGAGGGACAGGAAAAAGGCCCGCCACGACGGCTCTACCGAATTCGGATCAGCCGCCCATCTGGCGTAGAGGTCTTCGACGAAACCTGCGTTGCCCCCGTACAGAAACGAGGTCTCGGTCATGATGTCGTTGATGATGCCTGCGTCGTCCGCCATGTCGTCCGCTTCCAGAGGGGGGCCGCGGAGCAAGTATGCTGAGCGCGGACCGCCCTACGGTTATGTTGACCTCAACGGCCCTTGAGGACGTCGAGGAGGGTTTCACCAAGCTTCGCCGGCGAGGGAGAGACGCGGATGCCCGCCGCCTCCATCGCTGCGATCTTGTCCTCGGCGCCGCCTTTGCCGCCCGAGATGATCGCCCCTGCGTGACCCATGCGCCGACCGGGCGGTGCAGTACGTCCAGCAATGAACCCGACCATAGGCTTCTTAGTTGCTGAATTCTTTATGAACTCTGCAGCATCTTCTTCAGCCGAACCGCCGATTTCACCGATCATGATGATCGATTCCGTCTCCGGGTCCTTCAGGAACATGTCCAGCATGTCGATGAACTCGGTGCCCTTGACCGGGTCCCCGCCAATGCCGACGGCCGTGGTCTGACCCAGGCCCACCTGGGTGGTCTGGAAGACCGCCTCATAGGTAAGGGTGCCAGAGCGCGAAACCACCCCGACCGAGCCTTTTCTGAAGATATTCCCGGGCATGATGCCGATTTTGCAGGCTTCCGGCGTCAGGACGCCCGGGCAGTTGGGGCCGATCAACCGGGACTTCGAGCCCGACAGGGCGCGCTTGACCTTGATCATGTCGGCGACAGGAATGCCTTCGGTGATGCAGATGATCAGCGGAATCTCTGCATCGATCGCTTCGAGGATCGAATCCGCGGCGAAGGGCGGCGGCACATAGATGACGCTGGCGTCTGCGCCAGTTTGCCGCACAGCTTCATCCACGGTGTTGAACACCGGCAGGCCCACATGGGTGGTCCCGCCCTTGCCGGGCGTCACGCCGCCGACCATCTTGGTGCCGTAGGCGATGGCCTGCTCGGAGTGGAAGGTGCCCTGGGCGCCGGTAATGCCCTGGCAGATGACGCGGGTTTCTTTGCCAATCAGGATGGACATTAGGCGAGCCCCCGCACGGCTTTCACAATCTTCTCTGCGCCATCGCTGAGGTCGTTGGCCGCAATGACATTGAGGCCGCTCTCATTGATGATCTTCTTGCCAAGCTCAGCATTGGTGCCTTCCAGGCGCACCACCAGGGGAACGCTCAGGCCCACCTGCTTGACGGCGTTGACCACGCCATTGGCCAGGATGTCGCAACGGGCGATGCCGCCGAAGATGTTGACCAGAATGCCCTTCACATTGGGATCGGCCATGATGATCTTGAAGGCCGCCGTCACCTTGGCTTCGTCCGCGCCGCCGCCGACGTCCAGGAAGTTGGCCGGCTCGGCGCCGTACAGCTTGATGATGTCCATGGTCGCCATGGCCAGGCCCGCGCCGTTGACCATGCAGCCGATTTCGCCGTCGAGGGCGATATAGGACAGGTCGAACTTGGAGGCTTCGATTTCCTTGGGGTCTTCCTCGCTCTCATCGCGGAGGACGACGACTTCCGGGTGCCGGTAGAGGGCGTTGGAGTCGAAGGACACCTTGGCGTCCAGGACCCGCAGCTGGTCATCCGCCGTCACGATCAGCGGGTTGATTTCCAGCATGGCCATGTCCTTGGCCACAAACGCCGTATAGAGCTGGCCCAGCAGCTTGGCGGCCTGCTTGGAAAGATCGCCGGTCAGGCCGAGCGCCTTGGACAGGGTCCGGCCGTGGAAGGGCCACACGCCCGTCGCCGGGTCGATGCTGAAGGTGATGATCTTTTCCGGCGTGTCGTGGGCGACGGTTTCAATGTCCATGCCGCCTTCGGTCGAAGCGACCACCGAGACCCAGCTGGTTTCACGGTCGACCAGGAGGGACAGGTAGAATTCCTTGGCGATGGCCGCGCCCTCTTCGATGTAGAGGCGGTTGACCTGCTTGCCCTTGGGACCGGTCTGATGGGTCACCAGAACCCGACCGAGCATTTCGGCCGCATTGGTCGCCACATCGTCAACGGACTTGACCACCCGGACGCCGCCCTTTGCGTCTTCGCCCAGGCCTTCAAACCGACCCTTGCCGCGGCCGCCCGCGTGGATCTGCGATTTGACGACGTAGACGGGTCCGCCCAGTTGTTCGGCCGCCTTGCGCGCCTCTTCAACGGTGAATGCGGGATAGCCGCGAGGGACGGCGACGCCGAACTCGGAGAGGACGGCCTTGGCTTGATGTTCGTGTATGTTCATGAGGTCGCAGAACGCGTCGGTCTGAGGGCCCGCCCAATCGGCGAGTGGGACGGCTTATAGGGCGCCCCGCGTCAAAGTGGCAACCGCTGTCAGGGGGTGTTTTTCACGGATTGCGCGAAGAATTCGCCTGATTATTGCGGGCGATCCTGACCAGGCGCCCCTTGCTGATGCACCACCCCCGGGCAGATGGCGACGCCTAGCCGAAGAAGAGCTGCCAGACGGTCCGCCCAGGGATCATGGCGATGAAGCCGTTGATGACGAAGCCACCATAGAACAGGCCCATCATGGTCCGGCGATGCCGCTCCACGTTCCGGCGCTTGGCGGCGAAGACCGCCAGGGGAAGCATGAGGAGGGTCCAGCCGGTGAAGAGGTGCAGCAGGGACCAGTGGCCGTGGTTCAGCTGGGTGATGAAGATCGAGGATCCGGCCACCAGCGACACCAGGCTGACCCAGGTCCAGCCGGCGACCCGATGGAATGTCCTGCCCTTGCGGACCCACATGAGGGCGGCGCCCAGAATGACCGCGCCGACGGCGGCCAGCAGATGCATCTTGATGGCCAGGGGCAGCCGCTGAAAGACGCCAATGTCAGGGGCATGCAGGTGGGCGCGACCGGCCAGCATGATGATCCCATCTGCAAAGGGCGCCAGCGACAGGCCGACAATCAAACAGGTAGCGACTCCTGTAATCGCAAGCCGCTGGGCGGTCATGCGACGGGCGGGCGCTGACATTTGCGAAATCTGCGACATCCGTTATCTCCAAACCTGGTGTCCGCGAGGTGCGGACCTGATGGATGAAGGTTTGGAGGCGGCCTTGGGCTTGGGCAAACGCCGTTGCGTCGGATGACGGACCCCGTTCGCAAGTCGCAGGGGGGCGCCGTTGGCGCTTCGTCAATGAACCAGCTGGATGGCCCGGCTGTGCGGCGGACCCTGATCGGAGCTGTCCTGATCGGCCTGTTCCTGGCGGTGGTCGGCGCCTTCGGAACCATCAATGTCCCGTTCTTCTACAGGGCCGGCGTGATGATCCTCATCGCCCTGATCGGCGCGGGAACCGGCATGGTCGCCTATGCCCTTGCCGGAAGGATTGCGGGCCTCGTCGACCGTCCTCTTTTGAGAGGGGTTTTCGGCGGACTTATCCAGTCTGTTCCCATGACCCTGATCATCATGGCCCTGGGCTGGATCTTTGAAGGGCCCCGCCCCTTTCTGCAGGCCTTCGTTCAGGATTTCCCGGTGGTGCTTGTGGTCTGCCTGACCATGAGCGTGCTTGCCCCGGCCCTCAATCGTCAAGCAAGCGCAGCGAAGGAGGCCGCCGCCCTCCTGCAGACAATACCAACCCCCCCGCGGTTTCTGGAGCGCCTGCCCCTCAAGCTCCGGGGCGCCGAGGTCTGGGCCGTTGAGGCCGAGGACCATTATCTGAGGGTGCACACTTCGAAGGGTCAGGACCTGATCCTGCTGCGACTGAGCGACGCCATCGAGGAACTGGCCGGCCTTGAGGGTGAGCAGGTCCACCGGTCCTGGTGGGTGGCGCGGGACGGGGTCACCGATGTGGAGCGAGGGGATGGCCGCGCTGTCCTGACCCTGAAGAGCGGCGTCAGGGCGCCGGTCAGCCGGACCTATGCCCGGGTCATACGGGAGAAGGGCTGGTTCTGAGAAACCCGACAGCTCCCCGACGGTTTCATCGGGGAGCCGCAGATCCGCCCTAGAGCATGTCCTTGATGGTTTCGCGTTCGCCGACCAGTTCGTCATTGGTCAGGGCGATCTTGCTCTTGGCGAAGTCGTCCATCTCGAAGCTGGTCAGGACGTCATAGCCCGTAGCCGTGGTCTTCACCGGCATGCCGGCCCAGACGCCTGGGGCAAAGCCGTAGCGACCCTGGCTCTCGACGGCCACAGAGTGAATGGCGCCCACGGTGGTCAGGTCGCGGACGTGGTCCACGAGGGCGTTGGCGGCCGAGGCGGCCGAGCTGAGGCCACGGGCCTCGATGATCGCCGCGCCGCGCTTTCCGACGGTGGGCAGGAAGTCGTTCTTCAGCCAGGCTTCGTCACCGATGACCTCGGCGGCGGACTTGCCGCCGATCGTGGCGTGGGTGAAGTCGGCGAACATGGTCGGCGAGTGGTTGCCATAGATGAAGAGGTTGCTGACCTCATTGATCGAAACGCCGGCCTTCTTGGCCAGCTGGGCCCGGCCGCGATTTTCGTCCAGACGCACCATGGCGGTGAAGCGGTCGGCGGTCAGGCGCTTGGCCTGGGCCGCAGCGATCATGACATTGGTGTTGCAGGGATTGCCGACCACGGCGACCCGGGCGTCATCAGCCGCCACGGCGTCGATGGACTTGCCCTGGGCGATGAAGATCTTGCCATTGTCCTTCAGGAGGTCAGCGCGTTCCATGCCGGGACCGCGGGGCTTGGAGCCCACCAGCAGGCACCAGTTGGCGTCCTTGAAGGCGACATCGGCTTCTCCGGTCAGGACCATGTCCTGCAGCAGGGGGAAGGCGCAGTCTTCCAGTTCCATGGCGACGCCCTTGAGGGCCTTCTGGGGGCCTTCGACCGGGATTTCCAGGAGCTGGAGGATAACCGGCTGGTCCTTGCCGAACATCTCGCCGGAGGCGATGCGGAACAGCAATGCGTAGCCGATGTTTCCCGCCGCGCCGGTGACCGCCACGCGGATGGGTTTCTTGGTGGCCATGGCCGAAGCTCCCGTCTGTTTGGAACATTGAATGCGTATGCGGCGTCCCTAGCCCAAAATGCCGCCGGGCCGCAATGCCGCCGACGCTTTGTTTGATTGCCGGACCTGTGGTCAAAAGGGACATGTTCACTGTCGACCCCGCCTTCGAGACCGGTTCCGTCCCCCTGGGGGATTTGCGCCTGTGCCATGTCCGCCTTCAGGTGGATGCCAGATGGCCCTGGCTGATCCTGATTCCCCGGCAGTCCGGCCTGCGGGAAGTCGAGGACCTTTCGCCGGCCGACCAGTCTGATCTCATGGCCGAGATCGTCGCCTGCGGTCCGGCTGTGCGCGCTCTGGGCCTGGCCAGGGGATTTGAGGTCGAGAAGCTGAATGTGGGCGCCCTGGGTAATGTGACGCCACAGCTTCATGTGCATGTGGTCGGCCGATGCGCCGGCGATTCTGCATGGCCAGGACCAGTCTGGGGGGTCGGGGTCGCCGAGCCCCTGTCCCAGGACCAGCTCGCCGACGCCCTGAGCGCCGCGCGGACCGCCCTGAAGCTCTAGTTCCGCGTCAGGGTCGCCGAGCGCCGATCACCGCGATCGGTAACTTCCCCCGACCATTGTCCCGGTGTCGTGGACTCAAGGGCGGCCTCAACGGCTTCAGGACTGTTGCGACGGGGTTTGAAACGCAGGGTCAGCCGACCACCGACGGACTGGATTTCATCGATGAAGCCGCTGGCGTCCACCGCCCCCGCGCGACGGGGGTCGCGCCAGGCGCCCTCAAGGGTTCCCTGCCCCTTGTCGACCAGCTGGAGATAATAGGCGTCAATACCATTGAGCCTCAGCACCCAGCGGCCATCCAGGGGCCCCTGCATGCCCTGGGCGGCGTTGTAGGTCGCCCGGAGGCGGCTCTCATAGTTCAGGTCTGAGGGCGTTGGCGGCGCATCCGGCGTCCGGCCCTGTTCATCCACATGAATGGGGGATTCCGGTCTCCGGTCAGGCCTGGGGTCCACCTGCGGTTCGGGCTTGGGCGCAGGCCTGGGCTCAGGCTTCAACACGGGTGCAACGGGCGTTGGCGTTGGCGTGGAAGGCGCAGTTTCTGATGGCGCGTCAACAGGCCTTGTTTCAGGCGCAGAGGGCCTTTCCGCCGCAGGCGCCGTCTCGCTCGCCGGCGGCTGGAGCTGCGTATCGGTCCCGGCTGGCGGCGTTTCCGGGGTCTGCGGCGATACGGGCGCGGGGGCGGGATCCGCCGTCGGTAGGGCGACCACAGGCTTTGGCGGTCCGTTCAGCAGGTCGCCGATCGGATCAACCTCCTGGGCCGGGGCTGTCCCGGCTGAAAGGATCAGGGCAAGCAGAACCAGGGGGGGTGTCTTCATCGCGCTGCGATCGCCTCGGCGACGGCGATCAGGCGCAGGCCTTCTTCAAGATGCAGACGCTCAACCATGCGACCCTCAAGCTTCAGGACCCCCTTAGCGGCGTTTTCAGGCAAATCGAAGGCGGCCACGATCTGGCGGGCCCAGGCGACCTCGGCAGGGTCCGGGGCGAAGATCCGGTTGGCGGCTTCAATCTGTCCAGGATGGATCAGGGTCTTTCCGTCAAAACCGAAGTCCAGGCCCTGGCGGCACTGGCGTTCCAGGCCGTCACTGTCGGCAATGTCATTGAAGACGCCGTCCACCACCGCCAGACCATGGGCCCGGGCCGCGATGACGGTCTGGCTGAGAGCGGACTGGAGGGGGGTTCTTTCAATCCCGGGCCGACAGTGCATTTCCTTGGCCAGATCGTTTGAGCCGACCACCAGAACTTCCAGGGGCGCGCCCGAGCCGGCGATGGCGTCAAGGTTGAGCAGACCCCGGCAGGTCTCCACCATGGCCCAGAGACGGGTGGCGGGCGCAAGGCGCGCTGCATAGGACGCGAGGTCCGACGGGCTGGAAATCTTCGGAACCAGTATCGCCTCCGGCGCCGCAACGGATATGGCTGCCAGGTCGTCTGACCCCCAAGGGGTATCCAGGCCGTTGATGCGGACCACGACCTCCCGGGATCCGAACCCGCCAGCTCCAAGGGCGGCGAGAGCGTTCTGCCGGGCCTCTTCCTTTGCATCCGGCGCAACGGCGTCTTCCAGATCAAGAATGACCACGTCGCAGGCCAGACTGCGGGCCTTGTCGATGGCCCGTACATTCGAGGCGGGCATGTAGAGAAGACTGCGGCGGGGGCGGGCAGGGATCACGCGAATCTCCCTTCGGTATGGGCAAGGCCCGCTTTTAGACTAGAGTCGGTTCATGACCACCCGATACGACGCTGACGCCCGCAATGTTCTGGGCGGGGAATTACTCCCCTGCTCCTTTGATCCGGTGACCGGATTCTTCCGCAATGGCTGTTGCGAGACCGGCCCCCATGACACCGGTCTGCACACGGTTTGCGCCGTGATGACCGCCGAGTTCCTGGCCTTTTCGAAGCAGGTCGGCAATGACCTCTCCACGCCGGTTCCTGAGTACGGATTCGCCGGGCTGAAGCCAGGCGACAAATGGTGCCTTTGCGCACCCCGCTGGAAGGAAGCCCTGGACGCCGGGGCCGCTCCCCAGCTGGTCCTGGAAGCCACCCATGAGGAAACCCTGGCCATTGTCCCGCTGGGAATCCTCAAGGACCATGCCTTCGAAGGCTAGGCTTCGGGGGGTGCGATCGGGTCGCCCGTATAGCGGGCCCTGGGACGAATGGCGCCGCCGCTCTGGCCCTGCTCGATGGCGTGGGCGATCCACCCCGCGCAACGGGCCGTGGCGAAGAGGGCGAAGGGCGCATCCCGGGGCAGGTTCAGGTGATCGGACAGGGCCACCAGGGCGAAATCGATATTCGGTCTGAGGCCCGAAAAGGCCTCGACATCCGCCGCCAGTCTGGCCAGGGGCGCGGGAACCTCAAAACGGTCGAGAACCGCCGCCGCCCTGGGATCGCCAGCGGGATAGAGCTGATGACCAAAGCCCGGCAGGGCGCGGTCTTCCGCCAGACGGGCGGAAATGACGGCCCTTTCGCCCAGCTTTCCGGCGTCTTCCGCCAGGAACCTTATGGCATCGGGCGCCCCGCCGTGACGGGGACCCGCAAGGGTAGCCAGACCCGAAAGGGCGCAGGCCGAAAGGGAGGCGCCGGTGGATGCCGCAACCCTTGCTGAGAAGGCCGAGGGATTCAGTTCATGATCGGCCAGCAGGACAAGCACACGGCGGATGAGGTCCGCCCCCGGCCCTCCCGGGCCCAGCCCCCAGGCCAGAGCCAGACGGTTGTGAATGGCCCCACCGCTCACCTGACCCGTAATGGCGTCGGTCATGACATCCAGCAGGGTGGCGGCCTCGACCGCAAGTGCAAGGGGATGACGGCCGAGGGCCGGTGGGTCCAGACCGGCCTTTGCAGCCAGGGCGGCGAAGGCTCTCGCCCGCATGTCCACCCCATCAGGCGCCGGCGGACGATCGGTCCGCTTCAGGGCCGCCCCATGGCCGCCCCGCAGCAACCGGGCCACGGATTCCAGGGTTTCGGTTTCGGCCAGATGGAGGGCGTCGCGCCCCCTGTAATAGAGTCGACCATCTGACACTGTTGTGATGGCCGAGGCCAGAACCGGCTCGCCCCAGGCCATGGCGCCGGCGGCGACATCCGACAGCTTGCGGCTGCGGGACTTCCGGTCTGCCAGGGCGGCGATATCGGCGGCGCGATAGAGGCTGCGGCGGGGATCCCTGGCGTCGGCCCGGGTCTGGACCCGCCCGCGACTGACATAGGCATAGAGGGTCTGTGGCCGGACCCCCAGCCGCGCCCGGGCATCTTCCGCGTTGATCCAGTCCTGTCTCGGTTCCGACGGCATATATTGATTATATTGATCAAGATTGACTGATCAAGTTGCTTGCTGGTTTCCTTCGTCCAGCAAGGAGACCAGACCATGACCAACGGGCTTGAAGACGTTGTCGCCGCCGACACCATCCTTTCGGAGGTGGACGGCCAGAACGGCCGGCTGATCATCCGCGGCTTCGAACTGGATCAGCTGGCTGGCCAAAGGCGTTTCGAGGAGGTCGCAGGCCTGCTGTGGAGCGGCTTTTTCGAGGACCTTCCGCAGGATCTCGCCCCGCTGATCGGGGCCGCCCGCGCCAGGGTCTTCGCCGAGGTTTCCGCCCTGGACACCGGATTGCTGGACAGGACTCCGGTCGAGGCTGTGCGCGCCCTGATGGCTCGGCTGGCCGATGGTGATGATCTGGAGGTCGCCCTCAACCTGACGGCCGCCCCCGCGGTCTTCACCGCCGCGGTCGTGCGCGCCCAGGCCGGACAGGCGCCCGTGGCGCCAGACCCCAGGCTGGGTCACGCCGCTGACGCCTTGCGGATGCTCCGGAACAGCCCGGCGACGCTGGCCGAAATCGCCGCCCTGGACACCTATCTGACCACGGTCTGCGACCATGGCCTCAATGCGTCGACCTTTGCGGCCAGGGTTGTGGCGTCCACCCAGGCGGGGCTGACCTCATCTGTGCTGGCGGGGCTGAGCGCCCTCAAGGGGCCCCTTCACGGGGGCGCGCCCGGTCCGATCATCGACATGCTGGATGGCATTTCCCGGCATGGCGACGCCAAGGCCTGGATCCTGGAAGCCCTTGAGAGGGGCGACCGGCTGATGGGGTTCGGACACCGGGTCTATCGGGTGCGCGATCCGAGGGCCGACGCCCTCAAGGCCGCCGTGCGCCGCCTGACAGCCGAGCCCAATGGCCGGCCTGGCCGTCTGGCCTTTGCAGAGACAGTGGAGCAGGCGGTTCTGGAAATCCTGAAGGCCCACAAGCCAGGCCGGTCCCTGCAGACCAATGTGGAGTTCTACACCGCCCTGCTGCTGGAGAGCCTGGCCTTTCCGCCTTCGACCTTTACCTGCGTCTTCGCCATGGGGCGGGTGGCCGGATGGGTCGCCCATGCCCGGGAGCAGGCGACCGGCGGACGTCTGATCCGTCCGGCCTCCCGCTATGTGGGCGTCTGGCCCAGGGCCGCAGCCTGAGGATCAGCCCCTGGCCTTTTCGCGCTCGATGGCCTGACGGATGATTTCGCCGGTTTCTTCGGGATCGGCCCAGCGGACGATCTCCACCGACTTGCCCTTTTCCAGGTCCTTGTAGTGCTGGAAGAAGTGGGCGATCTGCTCGGTCAGGATGGCGGGCAGGCCGCGCCATGAATCCACGCCGGCATAGAAGGGGTGGAGCTTGTCCACCGGCACGGCCAGCACCTTTTCATCATCGCCGGCCTCATCGACCATGATGAGGCAGCCGATGGGACGGCAGCGGATAATGGCGCCGGGCACCACCGGGGTCGGGCCGACCACAAGAATGTCCATGGGGTCGCCGTCGCCCGACAGGGTGTGCGGGATGAAGCCGTAATTGCCGGGATAGTACATTGCAGTATGGAGGAACCGGTCCACGAAGATCGCGCCGCTTTCCTTGTCGAGCTCGTACTTCACCGGCTCGCCGCCCTGGGGGATTTCAATGAGGGCGTTCACGTCATAGGGCGGGTTCACGCCGACGGAAATTTTGGAGATGTCCATGGGGAGATGGCCTTTCCACGCGCGGACGTCGATGTCCGCGCGCGGCTTTTGGACCAAACCGGACGCAGGGGAAAGTCTCCCCCTGCGTGAAATTCAGGTCTAGCGCTTCAGCAGGCCCGCCAGGCCGCCGATGAGATCAGCGACGCCGCCCGACTGCACCTGACCATTGGGGGTCAGGTGGTCGACCACCTGGGGCAGGACCTGGGCCAGGACGCCCGTAGCCATTTGCGGATCTATGCCAAGCTTCTGGGCGAACTCGGCGACCGGGCCCGATCCCATGACGGCCGAAATCTGGTCAGCTGAGATCGGCAGGTTGGCGCCGGTGGAAACCCATGACTTGGCGATTTCGCCGAGGCCGCCCTGTTCAAAGGACGAGACCATGCCGCCGAGGCCGCCAGGCTGGGAATTGATGAGGTTGGTGATGGCCGAAACAGCGTCGCCGCCATTGCCGCCGCCGAGGCTTCCAAGAATGCCGTCAAGCAGACCCATGATCGTTCTCCAGTCGTGTATTGGCCGTCGAAAGCGCGGCCTTTCTGCGCCGAGACTTCTTTGGCGACAGGCCTGGAGTCAAGGAAAGTTGTGACTTCGCAGCCCGGCGTTGAATTCCCCAAATGGTCGCAACCCCGGTTAGGTACACAGAGGGGCTGACAAACCTGTGACGCCTCGTTATAAGACCGGCAACATCGTCCGTAGCGTTGGATAACGCATACGAGCGGCGGGCTTCGGCCCAGCCGCTTTTTTGTTGGCCGGAGGGCGGCGAGTTTGATGCGCGGCAAGACCGCTGAAGATGGCAAGCTCCTGGAGCTGCTCGACCCCGTGGTCGAGGCGACAGGCTATGAGATCGTGCGCCTGCGCCTGATGGGCGGCGAGCACGCCCGACGTCTGCAGATCATGGCTGAAACCCCGTCCGGCGACATGAATGTCGAGGATTGCGCCATAGTTTCCCGGGCCGTGGCCGAAATCCTTGACGCAGCGGACCCGATCACCGGGGAATACACCCTGGAAGTCTCATCTCCCGGCGTTGACCGCCCCCTGACACGACTGAAGGACTTTGCGACCTTCGAGGGCCATGAGGCCCGCCTTGAACTCGACCGCGTCGCCGAAGGCCGCAAGCGGTTCAAGGGCGTGCTGGCCGGGGTCGAAGATGATCAGGTCGCCATCGATCTGGAAGGCGAGGAAGCCACCGCCCTGGTGCCCTTTTCCTGGATCGTCGAAGCCAAACTTTCCCTGACCGACAAGCTGCTCAAGCGGGGCGCCGATGTGCGCGCCGCCCGCCTGGCGGACGAAACCTCAAAGACCGAACTGTAAGGACAAAGACCCATGGCCCTGACCGGAATTTCCGCCAATCGGCTTGAGCTGCTGCAGATCGCCGACGCTGTGGCGCGCGAGAAGAACATTGACCGGGAAATCGTCATCGAGGCGATCGAGGAAGCCATCCAGAAGGGCGCCCGGTCCCGCTACGGCGCCGAGCACGACATCCGGGTCAATATCGACCAGAAGACCGGCGAGACCATCGTCAAGCGGGTGATCACGGTCGTCGCTGACGACGCCGTCTTCGAGAACGAGGAAGGCGTCGCCGAAGAGCCCCCGGGCGGCCGCCGCCTGGCCGACGCCCTGCGCAGCGACAAGGACGCCTTTGTCGGCAAGACCTATGAAGAGGTCCTGCCGCCCTTCGAGTTCGGCCGGGTCCAGACCCAGATGGCCCGTCAGGTCGTCACCGGCAAGGTCCGGGAAGCCGAGCGCGAGCGTCAGTTCGAAGAGTTCAAGGACCGGGTCGGCGAGATCATCAGCGGCACGGTCAAGCGGGTCGAATACGGCAACACCGTCGTCGATCTGGGTCGCGGCGAAGGCATCATGCGCCGGGACCAGTCCATCCCCCGTGAGAATTTCAACATCGGCGACCGGATCCGCTGCTACATCTATGACGTCCGCCGCGAAGCCAAGGGCCCCCAGATCCTGCTGTCCCGCGCCCACGGCGGCTTCATGGCCAAGCTGTTCGCCCAGGAAGTTCCGGAAGTTTATGACGGCGTGATCGAGATCCGCGCCGTGGCCCGTGACCCGGGCAGCCGGGCCAAGATGGCCGTCATCTCCAATGACAGCTCCATCGATCCGGTCGGCGCCTGCGTCGGCATGCGCGGCAGCCGCGTCCAGGCCGTGGTCGCCGAACTGCAGGGCGAAAAGATCGACATCATCCAGTGGAGCCCGGACGAGGCGACCTTCATCGTCAACGGCCTGGCGCCTGCTGAAGTCTCCAAGGTCGTCATGGACGAGGAAGACGAGCGGGTCGAAGTGGTCGTTCCCGACGAGCAGCTGTCCCTGGCCATCGGCCGTCGCGGCCAGAATGTCCGCCTGGCCAGCCAGCTGACCGGCTGGCAGATCGACATCATGACCGAGAGCCAGGAGAGCGAGCGCCGTCAGCGCGAATTCACCGAGCGCACCGCCCTGTTCCAGGAAGCCCTGGACGTTGACGAGGTCATCGCCCAGCTGCTGGTGACCGAAGGCTTCGCCAGCGTTGAAGACGTGGCCTATGTGGAAAACGCCGAAGTCGCGGCCATTGAAGGCTTTGACGAGGACACCGCAGAAGAGATCCAGGCCCGCGCCCGTGACTTCCTTGAGCGGGAAGCCGCCGAGCTGGACTCCAAGCGCCGCGAACTGGGCGTTGAAGACACCCTGCTGGACGTCGAGGGCGTGACCCTGCCCATGGCCGTGGCCCTGGGCCAGGGCGATGTGAAGAGCGTTGAAGACCTGGCTGGCCTGGTCCCCGACGACCTTCGCGGCTGGTTTGAAACCAAGGGCGGCGAGCGCGTCCGTGAAGCGGGCATTCTCGAAACCTTCGGCCTCGACCCCGCAGAAGCCGAAGCCCTGATCATGCGCGCCCGCATTGTCATGGGCTGGGTCGAAGCTCCCCCGGAAGTCGAAGTCGAAGAGGCCCCTGCCGTGGAACTTTCCGAGCAGGAACAGGTTTTCGGAACTTCGGGCAACTAGGCGGAGACCAGCATTACCTCCATGCCCCACGCCACCCTGGCCCAGGCCTCACGCGAACGCCGGGATCTGGCGACGGGCGAGGTCATGGGCGAAGAGGGCCTGATCCGCTTTGTGGCGGGTCCGGGGGGCGTGGTAACGCCTGACCTGGCGCGCAAGCTTCCCGGCCGGGGCCTCTGGGTCGCGGCCAATCGCGCTTCGGTGGACCTGGCGGCCCGAAAGGGTCTCTTCGCCCGATCCGCCAAGGCCAAGCTGACGGCGCCGGCCGACCTGTCGGATCAGGTGGAAGCCCTGTTGCACACCCGGGTGCTGCACGGGCTTGGCCTTGCGAAGCGGGCTGGCGACCTTATCTCCGGTTTCGAGAAGGTCGCAGCCGCCCTTGGCGCCGGCAAGGCGGCCTGGCTGGTGGAAGCGTCTGACGGCGCCCCGGACGGCCGCCGGAAGATACAGAATGCGGCCCGCAAGTCTCCAAGACCGCCCCGTTTGATCGGTGTTTACACCGCTTTGGAATTGGGTTTGGCCTTGGGGGGTGAGAATGTGATACACACCGCCTTCCTTGCGGGGCGTGGCGCTGATCGCTGGACTTTAGACGTCATGCGTTTATCAGGCTTTCGCCCGCTCCTTCCTGAGAGCTGGCGCGAGGAATTTTAGCGGCGGGCAGAGCCTTTGCGGGTTTTGCGCGCCAATTGCTGTTGAATGTGGCTGGGATCGCCCGGCCGGTATATAAAGCGAGCGCATGAGCGACGAGAACGACAACGGCCGACCCCCCGCCCCCGGCGGACGCGCCCCACTGACCCTGAAGCCCCGTACGGGCGCCGGGGCTGTGAGCGCGGGTACGGTAAAGCAGACCTTCAGCCATGGTCGCTCCAAGACGGTGGTCGTGGAGACAAAGCGCGCACGTCCCCATTCCGGACCCGCTGGCAACCTTGCGGCGCCCTCTTCTGCAGAGAAGCGCGTCTTCACGCCGCCGCCCGCAGCCGCAGCCCCGACGCCCCGCCCGTCGGCCCCGCCGGCCGCCGATGGCAACCTGTCTTCCGAAGAACTGCGCGCCCGTCAACGGGCCGCCCTTGAGCATCAGGCCCGTCAGGCCGCCGAGGCCCGCGCCCGCGAAGAACGCGCCAGGGCTGAAGCCGCCGCTGCGGCCGCCGCCGCCAGGGCTGCTGCGCCCCCGCCGGCCGCACCTTCGGAACCTGCGCCTGTGGCCGCGGCGCCGGCGCCTGTCGCCGAAGCCCCTGCCCCTGCCCCTGCCCCAGAGGCGCCCAGGGCAGAGCCTCCCAGGGCCGAAGCGCCCCGTGCTCCGGAGCAAGCAAGGCCGGCGCCCTCAGGCCAGACCCGGACCTATGAGCCGTCCCGCGAGCGCCGTGATGATCGGCCCTCGACCACGACCTATCGTCCGCCCCAGGCGGCTGAACGTCCGGCAGGCCGTTTCGAGAACACCAATTTCGGCCAGCGCGCACCGCGGCCCGACCAGGGCTTCAAGGACCGCCCCGCCGGCGATCGCGGCCCGGCCCGGCCCGCTGGAGACCGTCCCCAGAGTGACCGCGGGCCTCGGCCTGCAGCGCCCGGCGGCGAACCCGTCCGCTATTCGGCCCTGTCTCCGCGTCCGGCGCCCGGTCGTGACGGCGCCCGCCCCGGCGGCCCGCGTCCGCCGCGCACTGCGCCCAACGCCCCGCCTGCTACGCCGGAAATCCAGCGCGCGACCCGTCAGGCGCCCCGCCCCGGCTCGCTCAACATGGATCGTCGTCCGGACGATGATGATGATACGCGCCGCAAGGCCGCCAATGCGCCGGCCAACAAGGCCATCAGCCGGGTCAAGGGCGCTGTCCAGCGTCGCGAAGGCCGCCTGACCATCCAGGCAGTCGCCGGTGATGATGAGGGCGCCGTCGAACGCATGCGCTCCCTGGCTTCGGTTCGCCGGGCCCGCGAACGTGAGCGTGAAAAGCGCAAGGGCGGCGGCCAGGAGCAGGCCCGCGCGGCCCGCGAGGTCATTATTCCCGACGTCATCACCGTGGCCGAACTGGCCAACCGGATGGCGACCCGCGGTGTCGAGATCATCAAGTTCCTGATGCGTCAGGGCGTGATGCTCAAGATCAACGACGTCATCGACAATGACACGGCCGAACTGGTGGCCACCGAATTCGGTCACACGGTCCGCCGGGTGTCTGAAGCCGACGTTGAAGAAGGCTTCATCGGCGCCGAGGATGTGGACGATCACCTGGAAGTCCGCCCGCCTGTGGTGGCGGTCATGGGTCACGTCGACCACGGCAAGACCTCGCTGCTGGACGCCCTGCGCGCCACAGACGTGGCCGCTGGCGAGCATGGCGGCATCACCCAGCATATCGGCGCCTATCAGGTGCGGATGCAGGATGGACAGAAGATCACCTTCCTCGACACTCCCGGCCACGCGGCATTCTCGGCCATGCGCGCCCGGGGCGCTGACGTCACCGACATCGTCATCCTGGTGGTGGCCGCCGACGACGGCGTCATGCCCCAGACCATCGAAGCCATCCATCACGCCAAGGCGTCGGGGGCTCCGATTATTGTGGCGATCAACAAGATCGACAAGCCGGGCGCCAATCCGACCCGGGTCGTCAACGAGCTTCTGCAGCACGAAATCGTCGCCGAAAGCCTCGGCGGCGACACCCAGATGGTGGAAGTTTCCGCCCTTGAAAAGCTGGGTCTCGACGATCTGATCGAAGCCATCCTGCTGCAGGCCGAGGTCATGGACCTGAAGGCCAACCCCGACCGCACCGCCGACGGCGTGGTGATCGAGGCCAAGCTGGATCGCGGACGCGGCGCCGTGGCCACGGTTCTGGTCAAGCGCGGCACCCTCAAGCGCGGCGACATCGTCGTGGCGGGCTCCAATTTCGGCCGGGTCCGCGCCCTGCTGAACGAGCGTGACGAACAACTGGATGAGGCCGGCCCCTCTGTACCGGTGGAAATCCTCGGCCTGGACGGCACCCCTTCGCCGGGCGAAGCCTTCGCCGTCGTCGAAAATGACGCCCGGGCCCGGGAACTGACCGCCTACCGCATCCGTGTGAAGCGCGAAAAGTCCGGCGCCCCCACCACGGGCGGCGTCACCATGGCCGACTTCATGGCCAAGCTGCAGGACAAGAAGATCTCGGAACTGCCGGTCATCATCAAGGCCGACGTCCAGGGTTCTGCAGAAGCCATTGTCACGGCCCTGGACAAGCTGGGCACCGAGGAAGTGCGTGCGCGCATCATCCTGTCGGGCGCCGGCGCGATCAGCGAAAGCGACGTCATGCTGGCCAAGGGCGCCGGATCTCCGGTCCTGGGCTTCAATGTCCGCGCCTCCAAGCAGGCCCGCGATCTGGCCGAGCGTGAAGGCGTGGAAATCCGCTACTACGCCATCATCTACGACCTGATTGACGACATCAAAGGCGTCATGTCGGGCATGCTGGCGCCCGAGCAGAGGGAAACCTTCCTCGGCAACGCCCGGGTCCTTCAGGCCTTCGACATCACCAAGGTCGGCCGGGTCGCCGGTTGCCGGGTCACCGAAGGCGTCGTCCGCCGCGGCGCCCGCGTCCGGATCATCCGCAACGACATTGTCGTGCTCGAACTGGGGGTCCTCCAGACCCTCAAGCGCTTCAAGGACGAAGTGGCCGAGGTCGGCAATGGCGTGGAATGCGGTATGGCCTTCCAGGGCTTCCAGGACATCCAGGAGGGCGACGTCATCGAGTGCTTCACCCTCGAGGAAGTGGCCCGCAGCCTCTAGAGCCCGCCGCGATAAGTGGGAACCGGTTATCGCGACAAGCGTGCTCTAGACCTTTTAATTAGAGCGCAGTTTTACCCTTTAGACGATTCCGTCCAAAGGGAACGCGCTCTAGGATCAACGCCCGGACGTCTCAGCATGTCCGGGCGGTTGACCCGGAGAAATCGCCTCGCCGTCGCCACGGTTTGGCGTTTATAGTCGCGCCATGCGCCGACTCCTGATCCTTGCCCTCACCCTGACGCTCGCCGCCTGCGCGACCGCGCAGAAGCTCACCGCCGCCAATGATGTCCACGCCCTGCTGGTGGCGATCCGCGACAATGACCAGGCGACCTTCGACGCCCATGTGGACCGGGACGCCCTGAAGAAGGAGATCGCCGCCCGTCTGGCCCAGCAGGGTCGCAAGGCGGCTCCGGATTCCCTGGGCGCCCTGACCGCCTTGCTGGCGCCAAAGCTGGCGGACCTGGCCGGCGAGGCCCTGATCCAGCCAAGGGTCTTCCGCAAGGTCGCAGAGTATTACGGCTACAGCGACAGCCAGCCCATTCCCAACACCCTGGTCATAGCTGGCTCCATGAAGCCCATGCCCGACGGGCGCGTCTGCGCCACCGCCAAGAAAGACGGCCCCTGCATGCTGGTCTTCACCCAGACCGACGGGGTCTGGCGCCTGACATCCTTCGCCGGCGACATTTCCATGCTGCGCATCAAGCTCTGATCTGCCTAAACTTCCCGGGAAACTCCTGGGGGACTGCAGATGGGCTATGAAGCGGCGCTGGCCAATTATGAGAAGTCGGACTTCACCGATGGCCCCTGGACCCGTCCGGTCTATCGGCGGGGCTCGGGTCCGGCCGTCATCATCATTCACGAAATCCCCGGCCTGCACCCCCTCGTGATCGACTTCGCCGACCGGGTGGCCGCCCAGGGCATGACCGTCTTCCTGCCCAGCCTTTTTGGCGAGCCCGGACGGCCGGTGACAAATGGCTATGCCATCGCCTCCATGTTCAACGCCATCTGCATCCGGCGGGAGTTCAACGTCTGGAAGAGCGGCAAGTCGAGTCCCATTGTCGAGTGGCTCCGCGCCCTGGCCCGCAAGGCCCATGCCGAGTGCGGCGGCAAGGGTGTTGGCGCGGTCGGCATGTGTTTCACCGGCGGCTTCGCCCTGGCCATGATGACTGAGCCCAGCGTGGTGGCGCCGGTCCTCTCGCAACCCTCCATGCCCATGGCGGCCGGATCAGCCCTGCGCGCCGCCGGCATTGACGCCTCCCCTGAGGAAATCGCCTGCGCCAGGCTGAGATTCTCCGAGGAGGACCTTTCAATGATCGGTCTTCGGTTCAAGTCCGACGCCTTGGTGCCTGACGCCCGGTTCGATACCTACAAGCGCGAGTTCGGCGACAGGTTCGAGGCCATTGAGCTCGAGGATGAGGACGCAAGGCCATCGGAACGTCCCCCTCACTCGGTCCTGACCGTCCACCTGGCCGAGGATGGTCCGTCCAAGGCGGCGGAGCAGAGGGTCATCGCCTTTTTCAGGGAACGCACAGGCGCTTAAGGGGGGAACGGGAATTTGCTTTCCCTTTCGCCTCCAGCACTCTAGAAGCCCGCCCTTCCCTGATCCGGCGTCCGATCCGTGGGTCAGGTCTAACAAGGCGAGCCCAAATGAAACCCGCATCGCGCCGACCCCTCGGCCCCTCCCAACGGCAATTGCGCGCCGGGGAACTGATCCGCCACGCCCTGGTGGAGGTTCTCCGGACCGAAGACATCAATGACGAGGCCCTGAGCGGCGTCTCGGTGACCCTTACCGAAGTGCGGATGGGCAAGGACCTGCGCCATGCCCGCTGCTTCGTTGAGCCCCTGGGCGGCAGTGACGCCCTGACCGTGGTCAAGGCCCTGAACCGGCACAGCAAGTTCCTGCGCGGGCTTCTGGGGCGGTCCATCGACATGAAGTTCACCCCCGAACTGACCTTCGTCCACGACGAGAGCTTCAATGAGGCCGCCCGGATGGAGGCCCTGTTCGCAAACCCCAAGGTCGCCCAGGACCTGGTGAAGACGCCGTCCGACGACGCGGACCAGGACTGATCATGGCGCGGAAAAAAAAGGGCGACCCGGTTTCGGGATGGGTGTGCCTGGACAAGCCCTATGACATGACCTCCACCCAGGCGGTCAGCAAACTGCGGTGGATCTACAACGCCCAGAAGGCGGGCCATGCGGGGACACTGGATCCACTGGCCACAGGCATTCTTCCCATAGCCCTGGGCGAGGCCACCAAGACCGTCCCCTTCATGATGGACGCCGATAAGACCTACCGGTTCAGCATAAGCTGGGGGCGTACGACGGCGACCTATGACCGGGAGGGCGAAACCCTCGATACGTCCGATGTCAGGCCCAGCCGCGAGGCCATCGAGGCCGCCCTGCCGCAGTTTGTCGGCGAAATCTCGCAGGTTCCCCCCGCCTTTTCCGCCATCAAGGTGGATGGTGAGCGGGCCTATGACCTGGCCAGGGCCGGTCAGGACGTCGTGCTGGCGGCGCGGCCGGTGACCATCCATGCCGCGCGGATCATCGACATGCCCGATCCCGATCAGCTGGACCTGGAGATCGACTGCGGTAAGGGGGTCTATGTCCGCGGCCTGGTCCGGGACCTGGCCCTGGCGGTCGGCGCCTGTGGACATGTGAGCGCCCTGCGCCGCACCCGGGTTGGGCCGTTTACCGAAGATCGGGCGATAACACTGGAAATGCTCGAGGATTTGCGCCATAAGCCCGGCTGCTTGGAGGCCCTGCTTCCGGTTGAGACCGCCCTGGACGACATCCCGGAGCTGGCCGTGACCGCCGAAGACGCCTTCCGGCTCAAGCAGGGACGGCCCATCGTTCTCGTTCCCCGACAGGTAGAAGCCCTGGCCTCCCGGCTCAAAACCGGGACCCGGACCGTTTCGGCCCACGCGGACGGAAAGATGGTGGCGCTCTGCGAGATGCGCATGGGTCGGCTCGAACCCACGCGAGTCTTTCACATTGAGAGAGCGGAGACCTAAACGATGTCGATTACGCTTGAGCGCAAAGCTGAACTCATCAAGACCCACGCCCGCAGCGAGGGTGACACCGGCAGCGCCGAGGTGCAGGTCGCAATCCTTTCGGAACGGATCGCCAACCTCACCGAACACTTCAAGACCCACAAGAAGGACAACCACTCACGTCGTGGCCTTCTGAAACTGGTTTCCCAGCGTCGTTCGCTGCTGGACCACCTGAAGAAGACCGACGAAGGCCGCTATACGGCCCTGATCGGAACCCTGGGTCTGCGTCGCTAGATCCTTTAAAGCCCCCGCAAAGCGGGGGCTTTGTACTTCAAGAATGAAGTCTTACGTCGCTGCCCCCAAGACAGGTTGGGGGACCGGAGCGACGGCGCGGCGTCCAGCCGAATGGACACCGTCCTACACGCCGAGGGTTCGCAAACATCCTCACCAACCCCCTGTCAGTCTGGAGAGGATTTCGGAAGTCCGAGCCCTGTCCGCCCCCGTCGGGAATACGCCCGCGGGACGAGAAAGAAGAGAAAATGTTCGATATCAAACGCAAGACCATCGAGTGGGGCGGCAAGACCCTCACCCTCGAAACCGGCCGCATGGCCCGTCAGGCTGACGGCGCCGTTCTGGCCACCTATGGCGAGACCATGGTTCTGGCCACTGCCGTCTACGCCAAGAGCGCAAAGCCCGGCCAGGACTTCTTCCCCCTGACCGTCAACTATCAGGAAAAGTTCTACGCCGCCGGCAAGATCCCCGGCTCCTTCCCCCGTCGTGAAGGCGCCCCGAGCCAGAAAGAAACCCTGACCTCGCGCCTGATCGACCGTCCGATCCGCCCGCTGTTCGTCAAGGGCTTCAAGAACGAAGTCCAGGTGGTCTGCACCGTGCTGGCCCACGACCTGGAAAATGATCCGGACATCGTCGCCCTGGTCGCCGCCTCGGCCGCCCTGGTGATCTCCGGCGCCCCCTTCATGGGCCCGATCGGCGCCGCCCGCGTCGGCTTCATCAATGGCGAATATGTGCTGAACCCGACTCTCGACGAGATGAAGGAATCGGCCATGGACTTGGTCGTCGCCTCCACCAATGACGCCGTCATGATGGTCGAGTCCGAAATTCAGGAACTGAGCGAAGATGAAGTCCTGAAGGGCGTCATGTTCGCCCACGCCGGCATCCAGCCGGTGATCGACGCCATCATCGAACTGGCCGAGCACTCCGCCAAGGAGCCCTTCGACTTCACGCCGGACGACACCGACGCCCTGAAGGCCGAGATGAAGAAGCTGGTCGGCGCGGATCTGGCCAAGGCCTACAAGATCGTCGCCAAGGGCGAGCGTCAGGACGCCGTCGGCAAGGCCAAGGGCAAGGCCGGCGAAAAGTTCCTCAAGTCAGAGGCCAATCCCGACGGAATCGGCGCCGACAAGCTGGGCGCTGTGTTCAAGGAACTGGAAGCTGACGTGGTCCGTCGCAACATCCTCGACACCGGCATCCGCATTGACGGCCGCACGGTGGACAAGGTCCGTCAGATCGTTTCGGAAGTGGGCGTCCTGCCCCGTGCACATGGCTCGGCCCTGTTCACCCGCGGCGAGACCCAGGCCCTGGTGGTCGCCACCCTGGGCACCGGCGACGACGAGCAGATGATCGACGCTCTCGAAGGCAAGTACTACGAGAAGTTCATGCTGCACTATAACTTCCCCCCCTTCTCGGTGGGTGAAACCGGCCGCATGGGCGCCCCCGGGCGTCGGGAAGTTGGTCACGGCAAGCTGGCATGGCGGGCAATCCGCCCCATGCTGCCTGCCCAGGAAGACTTCCCCTACACCATCCGTCTGGTGTCCGAGATCTTCGAGTCCAACGGCTCGTCCTCCATGGCCTCGGTCTGCGGATCGTCCCTGGCCCTGATGGACGCCGGCGTTCCCATGAAGAAGCCGGTCTCCGGCATCGCCATGGGTCTGATCCTGGAATCGGACGGCTTTGCAGTCCTGTCGGACATTCTGGGTGATGAAGATCACCTGGGCGACATGGACTTCAAGGTGGCCGGTACGGAAGACGGCATCACGTCCCTGCAGATGGACATCAAGATCGCCGGCATCACCGAAGAGATCATGAAGAAGGCCCTGGCTCAGGCCAAGGACGGCCGCAACCACATCCTCGGCGAAATGGCCAAGGCGATGGAAGCGCCCCGCGCTGAACTGGGCGAGTACGCTCCGAAGATCGAGACCATCAAGATCCCGGTGGACAAGATCCGCGAAGTGATCGGCACGGGCGGCAAGGTGATCCGCGAGATCACCGCCGAAACCGGCGCCAAGATCGACATCGGCGAAGACGGCACCATCAAGATCGCGGCGGCGGAGCAATCCAAGATCGACGCGGCCAAGGACTGGATCAAGTCGATCGCCTCGGAGCCGGAACTCGGCGCCATCTACACCGGCAAGGTCGTGAAGATCGTCGATTTCGGCGCATTCGTGAACTTCTTCGGCGCCAAGGACGGCCTGGTTCACGTGAGCCAGATCTCCAGCGAGCGCGTCGCCAAGGTCTCCGACGTCCTCACCGAAGGCCAGTCGGTCAAGGTGAAGCTGCTGGGCTTCGATGATCGCGGCAAGACCCGCCTGTCCATGAAGGTCGTCGACCAGGAAACCGGTGAAGACCTTTCCAAGACCGAGGACAAGGAAGAAGCCTAAGGCTTCAACCTACCTCTGAAGATCAAGGGCGGTTGCGGCGACGCAGCCGCCCTTTTTCATGTCCCGGCTCGTCCTTGAGCCTCGACGGGCGCCTTCCGTCGGCTTAGTGATCACTGATCATCTGGGGAGATTGAACATGGCGGGACGTCTGGACGGCAAGGTGGCGGTGATCACCGGCGGCGCATCGGGCATCGGGCTTGGAACGGTGGAGCTCTTCGTCGCTGAAGGCGCCAGGGTGGTGGCTGCCGACATCCAGGACGAAAAAGGCGCCATGCTGGAAAAGCGCTTCCCGGACCGGGTGAAATACGCCCATTGCGACGTCACCCAGGAAGACCAGATCGCCGCCGCCCTGAACCTGGCGGACAGCGAATTCGGCGGTCTCGACATCCTGTTCAACAATGCCGGCATTTCCGACCGCATGACCACAGTGGCCGAGATCACGCCGGAAGGCTGGAGCTGGATCTTCGACATACTGGTCCGCGGCCCGGCCCTGGGCATCAAGCACGCCACGCCCCTCATGCTGAAGCGCGGCGGCGGCTCCATCATCAACACCGCCTCCATCGCCGGTCTGCAGGCCGGATATGGGCCGCTGGCCTATTCCACCGCCAAGGCCGGCGTCATCCACATGAGCCGGGTGGCGGCCGCCCAACTGACTCCGCAGGGCATAAGGGTGAACGCCATCTGCCCGGGTCTGATCGCAACCTCGATCTTCGGCGCCTCCTTCGGCATGCCCATCGAGGTCGCTGACCAGATGGCGGCCATGGTGGCCCAGAACGGCCAGATGGCCCAGCCGGTGAAGAAGGCCGGCCTGCCGGACGACATCGCCAAGGCCGCCCTCTACCTGGCGTCTGAGGACTCCGCATTCGTCTCCGGCACCCACATTGTCGTCGACGGCGGCATCACGGTGGGCGGACGGCATGCCTGGGACACCACCATGGCCTCGCCCTTCGCCACCATATTCGGCGGTGTCTTTCCCGAGCAGCCGGCGTGACAGAGGCGGGGCCTGCCGCCTGGGCGCGCCTGACGCCCAATGTACGCGGCGCCCTCTGGATGGTGGCGTCGGCCCTGGCCTTTACGGTCATGACCACCCTCATCAAGTTCCTGGGGGCTGACTATCCGGCTGGTCTCCAGACCTTCTACCGACAGCTCGCCGGGTTCCTGATCCTGCTGCCGGTCATACTGCAAAGGGGCAAGGCGGTTTTCGCGACGTCCCGGCCGGGCATACTGATCTTCCGGTCTGCGGCGGGGACCATCGGCATGGTCCTGTCCTTCTACGCCTTCCAGAAGATGCCCCTGGCGGACGCCAACGCCCTGAGCTTCACACGCACCCTGTGGCTGGTGCCCCTGGCCGCCTTTGTGCTGGGTGAAAAGGTCGGTCCCTTGCGTATTGGCGCAGCGCTTGTCGGATTCCTGGGGGTTCTGGTCATGGTCAGGCCCGGCGCCGGCGGCCATTTCGCCATGGGGATTCCGGCCCTGGCCATGCTGGGATCATCCTTCCTCTTCGCCCTGACCATCACCGGCATGAAGGTGATGACCAAGGACCATGCGCCGATTGTCCTGCTGGTCTGGTCCGCCGCCCTGGGTCTGGTCCTGGCCCTGCCCGGCGCCTTCCTCAGCTGGCGCTGGCCGGCCTTACCCGACCTGATACTGCTGGGGGTCATGGGGGTGATGGGGACGGTCACCCAGGCCTGCTATATCCGCGGCATGGCTGTAGGCGACGCCGCCGCCATGGCGCCGGTGGACTATATCCGGCTGGTCTTCTCGGTGCTTGCGGGCTTCATGCTCTTCCACGAGCTGCCTGGAATATGGACCCTGATCGGCGCCTTGATAGTCGTGGTCTCGACCCTGTTCATCACCTGGCGCGAGCACGTCACGGCGCGATTGCTCAGGTCTGCTGAAGCCTGACCAGCAGGGCGTCGGCGGCCGCACGGTGGTGGGGCTTGAGATGGCGACCGACTATGGCGATCAAGGCGGCGAAGACCGCGGCGTCATCGGTGAAGCCAATCACGCCCAGAAAGTCCGGAAAGGCGTCTGTGGGCAGGACGAAATAGGCCAGGGCGGCCATCATCATGCCCTTGGCGCCCAGGGGCGTCTGGGGATCCCGGGCGCAATACCAGACCGATATGGCGTCCCTGGCGAAGGGAATGGAGGCCGCCACCCTGGCGATCTTGGGCAGAAAGCCCTGCCGGACCCGCTCCTCATTGACCCTCAGGGTCTGGGGAACCAGGGCCTTTGCCGGGTCAATCGGACCTTTTGCATCAAAACTGTCGTTATTGACGTCGGGTGAGGCTTTGGACTTGGCGCTCATCGGGCTAAAGGCTCGGGTCAACGGGACTTCATCTTAACGAGAACGGGAGCAAAGCGCCATGAAACTCGATTCCTCCATCGCCGCGGTCGTCACCGGCGGGGCCTCCGGCCTCGGCGAAGCCACGGTCCGTCAGCTTGCCGCCCATGGCGTCAAGGTCGCCATCTTCGACATGAACGAAGCCCGGGGCGAGGAAGTCGCCAAGGAAGTCGGCGGCGTTTTCTGCAAGTGCAATGTGACCTCGGAAGACGAAGTCGATGCGGCCTTCGCCAAGGCCCGGGCCGCCCACGGCCAGGAGCGCATCCTCGTCAACTGCGCCGGCACCGGCAATGCGGCCAAGACCGCCAGCCGCGACAAGACAACCGGCGAAACCAAGCACTTCCCCCTGGACGCCTTCAACCTGATCATCCAGATCAACCTGGTCGGCACCTTCCGCTGCATCGCCAAGTCCGCCAAGGGCATGCTGGACCTCGAGCCCATCGACGGAGAGCGCGGCGCCATCGTCAACACCGCCTCCGTGGCGGCTGAGGACGGCCAGATGGGCCAGGCGGCCTATTCGGCGTCCAAGGGCGGCGTGGTCGGCATGACCCTTCCCATCGCCCGCGACCTGGCTGGCGACGGCATCCGCGTCAACACCATCCTGCCCGGCATCTTCGACACCCCGCTGATGCGCGGCGCGCCGGAAGCCGTGAAGCAGGCCCTGGCCAATTCCGTGCCCTTCCCCAAGCGCCTCGGCGCTCCGGAAGACTACGCCCAACTGGCCCTGACCATGATCACCAACGGCTATTTCAACGGTGAAGACGTCCGCCTGGACGGCGCCATCCGCATGGCTCCGCGCTAGGCCCGACCTGAGACGGGATCTGCCTGAGACGGGATCTGAATGACGCCCCGGGCCGCAAGGTCCGGGGCGTTTTCATGGGTCAGCGCCGCTTGCGTCCAGACAGCCCGCCCAGCATGCCGCGCATGATTTCCCGGCCGGCCGTGGACGCCACAGTGCGGATCAGCTGCTTGGCGAATGTTTCGGCCATGCTCTGACGCCCGCCCTGGCGGCCGAACACGACAGAAGCGGCGGAACCAGCCCACTCCCCTACAGGGTTTGAGTCCTTCTGAGGCGCTTCAGGCTGAGCTTCGGCGGTGGGAGCCTCCACCTGGGTCCGGACGTTCAGCCGTTCATAGGCCGACTCCCGGTCAACCACCTGATCATAGAGCCCCTTTACCGGGCTGCCGGCCATGACCTGGGCCCGCTCGGCGGGAGTCGCCGGACCGATCCGGGAATTGGGCGGACGGATCATGGTCCTGGCCACCATGGTGGGGGCTCCCCTCTCGTCCAGCACCGAGACCAGGGCTTCGCCGACCCCGAGGGCCTGAATGGCCTCAGCCGTGTCGAAGGCGGGATTGGGGCGGAAGCTGTCGGCGGCGGCGCGCAGGCCCCTCTGCTCGACAGGGGTATAGGCCCGCAGGGCGTGCTCCACCCGGTTGCCCAGCTGGCCCAGCACGGTCTGTGGAATATCGGCCGGATTCTGGGTGATGAAATAGACGCCAATGCCCTTGGACCGGATCAGGCGGACAACCTGTTCGACCTTCTCCAGCAGGGCCTTGGGCGCGTCCCGGAACAGCAGGTGGGCTTCATCGAAGAAGAAAACCAGCCGGGGCTTTTCGGGATCACCCACCTCGGGCATCTGCTCGAACAGCTCGCTCATCAACCAGAGCAGGAAGGTGGCGTAGAGCTGGGGATTGGAAATCAGCTTGTCGGCCGCCAGCAGATTCACATAGCCCCTGCCGGATCCGTCACAGCGCATGAGGTCGCCCAGGTCCAGGGCCGGCTCGCCAAACAGTCTGTCGCCACCCTGATCCTCCAGCACCAGCAGCTTGCGCTGGATGGTCGCCACGGTCGCCGGCGCCACGCGGCCATAGCGGGCGCTGAGGTCTGCGGCGTGCTCGGAGACATAGTTCAGGGCCGCCTGCAGGTCCTTCATGTCCAGCAGCAGCAGGCCTTCTTCGTCTGCGGCGCGGAACACCACCGCCATGACGCCCTCCTGGACGTCATTGAGGTCCAGCATGCGCGAAATCAGCAGGGGGCCCATTTCCGACACCGTGGTGCGGATCGGATGCCCCTGATCCCCGAACAGATCCCAGAAGACCACCGGTGCAGCAGACGGATGCAGTTCAAGCTTCATGGACTGGGCCCGGGCCAGCATCTTCTCGTTCGGCGTGCCGGTCATGGAGATGCCGCTGAGATCGCCCTTCACGTCAGCGGCGAAGACCGGGACCCCGGCGTCGGAAAAGCCCTGGGCCAGGACCTGCAGGGTCACGGTCTTGCCGGTGCCGGTCGCTCCAGCCACCAGGCCATGGCGGTTGGCCCGGTCCAGGCGCAGATACTCAAAGTGCTCGGAATTGCCGATCAGTACGCCGTCATCGGCCATGGTCTTGTCCTCGAAAAGCCCTCGTGGGTCAGCTTAGTGGCCAGACCGACGACGCGCCACCGGGATCAGCGGCGAAGGTCCTTCAGGATTTCCCGCGCGGCGTTGTGGCCAGGCGCGCCCGTGACCCCGCCGCCGGGGTGGGTTCCGGCGCCGCACATGTAGAGACCCTTGATCGGGCTGCGATAGGCGCCGTGACCCAGGACTGGCCTGGCCGAGAACAGCTGATCAAGGCTCAGCACCCCATGCATGATGTCGCCATTGACCAGCCCGAAGGTCCGCTCCAGATCCAGCGGACTGTTGATCTGGCGGCCAAGGACCGAGGCCCTGAAGCCCGGCGCCCACCTGTCCACTGTATCGATCATCAGGTCGGCGACCTCTTCGCGATGGTCATCCCAGCTGCGACCGCCGGACAGGACCGGCTGGACGTGCTGGCAGAACAGGCTGGCCACGTGCTGGCCGGGAGGGGCCAGGCTGTCATCCAGGGTGGACGGGATCAGCAGCTCGACAATGGGCTCCCTTGACCAGCCATCCTGCCGGGCATCGGCGAAGGCCCGCTCCATATAGGCCAGGCTGGGCGCCAGTATGATCCCGCCGGTCAGGTGATCGCCGGGTTCCGGCAGGCAGCTAAAGCGCGGCAGTTCGCTCAGCGCCACATTCATCCGGAAGGTGCCCGAGCCGGACCGGTAGCGGTCCATCCGCTCGTTGAAGTCGGCGGGCAGCAGGGCGGGATCCACCAGCTTTCTGTAGAGCAGTTGCGGGTGGATGTTGGACACCACGGTCGCCGCCTCGATCCGCTCGCCGGTTGAGGTGACGACGCCGCAGGCCCGGCCCTTCCGGGTCAGGACTTCCCCGACCGCCACCCCGGTCCGGATATCCACGCCCTTTTCCCGGCAGGCCGAGGCCATGGCCTGGGTGATGGCGCCCATGCCGCCGACCGCGTGACCCCAGGCGCCCTTCTTGCCGTTCACCTCACCGAACACATGGTGCAGCAGGACATAGGCCGAGCCCGGGGCGTAGGGGCTGGCGAAATTGCCAACAATCCCGTCAAAGCCCAGGACCGCCTTGATCGGATCGCTTTCGAACCAGCCGTCCAGCCAGTCCCCCGCTGACTGGGAGAAAAGGGCGAGCAGGTCCCGCCGTCCGGTCACGTCCAGCTTCGAAAGACGCCGGCCGATGACGGCGCTTTTCAGCAGTTCCGGAATGGCCTGGAACAGATTGCCCTGGGTCATGTCGGGCGGACTCTGCATCACCAGTTCGCGCAGGACGTCGGCTATGGCCTCCAGCCGGTCATTGTAGGCGTCGAGCCGGTCAGCATCCCTCTGCGAGAACTTGGCGACTTCTGAATGGGTTCGACCATCCCCTGTAGCGAGATATCCGTTCTCCACCGGCAGGAAGTTGGAGACCTTGCGCTCCAGCACCTTCAGCCCGTGCCGGGGCAAATCCAGGTCGGCGATGACCCTGGGATTGAGCAGGCTGACCGTGTAGCTGGCGACCGAATTGCGGAATCCCGGATGGAAGGTCTCGGTCACTGCTGCGCCGCCCACCACATCCCGACGTTCGAGGACTGTAACCTTCAGCCCCCGCTCTGCGAGATACCAGGCGCAGACGAGGCCGTTATGGCCTCCTCCGATGAGGATGACGTCGGTCATGGGATCAGATCAAGCCAGCGGAAACAGGTCAGACTTCAAGCAGCAAGACAGGCCCGACGTCAAACCTCTCCGCCTGCCGGAAGTTTCCATTGCAACCATTTCGCTGGCCGGAAACCATTTGTTCGCCAAATCAGCGGCAGCGTCAGGGGCTGAGATCAGAGCTTCGCTCCGAAGCCCTGAAGTCCTGGGAGTCCTGTCCGACCCATGGCCGACGCCACAACCTCCTCCAGCCTTGAGCGCAACTGCCTGCTCATCCTTGCGGTGATCGCTTCGGGCGCCGCCGCCTATGTCCTGGCTGACATTCTGACGCCGCCGGCCCTGGCCCTCTTCCTGGCCATTGTGGTGGACAGTTTCGCCCGGGCCATAACCCGCAGGCTGAAATGGGTCAGCAATGCCGCAGCCATTCCCATGGCGATCATCCTGTCCCTGCTGCTGTTTGGCGGCTCACTGCTGGTGATTGCGGAAAACGGCGCAAGCCTCGGAGCGAAGCTGGTCACCTATACGCCGCGACTGAACGACCTCCTGGCCAAGGGCGCCAACGCCGTTCACGCCCACAATGTCCCGACCATGGCCGACGCCGTCGCCTGGCTGAACCCGGCCAAGTATCTCGGCGACATCGCCAAGGGCGTTCAGGCCTTCGCCTCCAATGGCGTTCTGATCCTGATCTATCTGGGCTTCATCCTGGCGTCCAAGCGGGGGGTCGAGCGCAAGCTGGTCAGCCTGTCCCGCAACCGGACAGAGCGCCAGAGCGCCACCGAAGTCTTTGTCCGGATCCGTGACAGCGTGGAGCAGTATCTCTGGGTCCAGACCCTCACAGGCCTGATGATCGCCGCCGCCTCCTGGCTGATCATGACGCTGATCGGCCTCGACAACGCCGTCTTCTGGGCCTTCCTGATCTTCATCGCCTCCTATGTGCCCATTGTCGGCGGGGCGATCGGCATACTGGCGCCGCCGCTCTTCGCCCTGGTGCAGTTCGAAGGCATCTGGCCCGCAATCGTGGTGGCCGCAGGCCTGGGTGGCGTGCAGTTCGTGGTGGGCAATGTGATCCTGCCGCGCATGCAGGGCGACAGCCTGAACATCGACACAGTGATTGTCCTGCTGTCCCTGGCCTTCTGGGGCGCAATCTGGGGCGTGCCCGGCATGTTCCTGTCCACCCCCCTGACAGTCATCACCATGGTCATCTGCGCCCAGTTCGAAGGGTCCCGCTGGCTTGCGGTCCTGCTTTCGGCAGACGGAACGCCTGACAAACTTCGCGATCGAAAACCTGCGGCGGGGGCTTAACTTTGCCTGCAGGCTCCCCATCTCTGGGTGGCTCGACACCCCTTCGAGCCCAAAATGCTCATAGAGCATCATGCCTCCTGAGGGCTCCGCCTCCCCCCCAGGGCGGGGCCAGACGCCGCCGGATACTCTCCTCCGGCGGCGTTCTCATGTCTGAACCTTCCCACTCCCTGCATTCGCCCCTCCTGACTTCACCCCAGGCGATCCGGACAAGCCCATGACCAAACCTACGAAAGCCGGCCTCAAGGCCGCCTTCAGCGCCCTTGTCAGCGAGCCGGCCGCAGAGGCCTTTCTTGACCAGGCGAACCGCGACCTTGGTCCCGACGACCTGCCGGATTTCAGCGCCGAGGACCTGGCGGGCCTCCTGGCCGATTTCTGGGCCTATGGCTCGGTTCGAAAGGGCAGGACACCCAGCCTGCGCCTGGTGTCTGATCCGGCCTCAGGCCTCGACCGGCTGGAAATCATCCAGCCTGACGCCCCCTTCCTGGTGGACAGCGTCATGGGCGAGATCGCCGAGCAGGGCCTGTCGGTCCGCGCCATGTTCCACCCCATTGTCGAAGTGGGACGCGACAAGGCAGGCGCCCGGTCGGACGACGCCATCGCCCAACGCGAGTCCATGATCCTGGTGGTGATGGACAAGGTCGGGGCCGACCGTGAGGCCGCCCTGCTCCGGGGCGTCAAGGCGGTTCTGGCTGATGTCCGCGCTGCTGTGGAGGACTTCCCGAAAATGCTGGCCCTGATGGGCCGGACTGTCGCCGAGGTCCAGGGCCGCACCGTTTCAGGCAAGGCCGAGAGCCTGATCCGTGAAGAGGATGTGGACTTCCTGAACTGGCTGCGGGACGAGCACTTCGTCTATCTCGGCGCCCGGGTCTATGAATACCCGCGCAAGGCGGACGGGGACTATGCCCCGGAGGAACCCCTGGTCCAGCCGGAGTCGGGCCTGGGCGTCCTGCGCAGCCCCGAACGCACCGTGCTGAGGCGGACCTCGGAACCGGCCGTTCTGTCGACCCAGATCCGCAAGCGCATGGCCGACCCTTCGGTCATGGTGGCCAAGTCCAATGTCCGCAGTCTGGTCCACCGTCGCGGCTACATGGATTATGTGGGGATCAAAGCCTACGGCGCTGACGGCAAGCCGTCGGGCGAGGTGCGGTTTGTCGGCCTGTTCACAGCCGAAGCCTATGACAAGCCGGCCAATGAGGTTCCACTGATCCGCGCCAAGCTTCAGACAATTCTGGCCAGGTCAGGCGCCCTGCCCGGCAGCCACAACGAAAAACGCCTGAAGAACATCATCGAGAACTATCCAAGGGACGAGATCTTCCAGGCGCCCGTAGCCGACCTGCTGTCCACGTCCCAGGCCATTCTCCACCTCTATGACCGCCCCCGGGTCCGCCTTTTCGAGCGCCTGGACCCCTATGACCGCTTCGCCTCGGTCCTGCTCTATGTTCCCCGTGAACGCTATGATTCCGGTCTTCGCGCCAAAGCAGGCGCCCTGCTGGCCGAGGCCTATGGCGGCCGGATTTCAGCCTATTATCCGTCCTTCTCAGACGCCCCCCTGGCCCGGGTGCACTTCATTGTCGGGTTCAATCCCGGCGATCACAAGAAGCCGGATCTCAGGAAGATCGAAGACCAGATCGCCGCTGCAGCGCGGACCTGGGAAGACCTGTTCTCTGACGCCGTGCGCGGCCAGAACCGACCCATGGCCCAGGTCGCCGAGCTGTTGGGCCGTTATGGCGGCGCCTTCACCGCAGGATACAAGGACAAGTACGACTCTGAAGAGGCCCTGGCGGACCTGCAGGTGCTGGAAACCCTGTCCGTCAGCGATGGCGTCCACATCCGCGCCTATCGCCGGCCCGACGACGCCCGCACCCAGTTCCGGTTCAAGCTCTATCGTCCGGGCGCCCCGGCGCCCCTGGCCGATGTCCTGCCAATTCTCGAGAACATGGGCCTGAAGGCCATGGTGGAGACGGGCTTTCCCGTCACCCCCGCCGGTGGCGGAACGGTCTGGATCCACGACTTTGACCTGCTGGACGAGCAGGGCGAGCACCTTGTCTTCGAACAGGTAAAACAGGCCTTCGAGGACGCCTTCACCGCCGTCTGGCAGGGCCGGACCGAGAATGACGGCTTCAACCGTCTGGTGCTGGAACTGCCGGCCTCCTGGCGGGAAGCGGCCCTGATCCGCGCCCTGTCCCGGCACCGTCAGCAGTCGGGCCTCGACCCCAGCCAGAGGGTGCAGGAAGCCGCCCTTGCGGCCCACCCCGCCGTGACATCGGGGATTCTCCAGCTGTTCCGCACCAGGTTCGATCCCGCCATCAAGGTCGATCTGAAGACCCGTCAGGCCCGGGCGGCAGCGGAAATGGCCGAGATCATCGAGGCCCTGCAGACCGTCGAGAGCCTGGATGAAGACCGGGTCCTGCGGCGGATCGCCCTGCTGGTGGGGGCCATACAGCGCACCAACTATTACCAGCCAGGCGCCGATGGGCAGCCCAAGGCCTATATCAGCTTCAAGGTCGCCTCGCCGGAACTGGCCGACCTGCCCCTGCCCAAGCCCTATCGCGAGATCTTCGTCTGGGCGACCCATGTGGAGGGCGTCCACTTGAGGTTCGGCCCCGTCGCCCGGGGCGGCCTGCGATGGTCCGACCGCCGCGACGACTTCCGCACCGAGGTCCTGGGCCTTGTGAAGGCCCAGCAGGTCAAGAACGCCGTCATCGTGCCTGTGGGGTCAAAGGGCGGCTTCTATCCCAAGCAACTGCCAAAGGGCGGCAGCCCTGACGCCGTTCGGGCCGAAGGGGTGCGGGCCTATACGACCTTCCTCCAGGGCCTGCTGGATATCACCGACAACCTGACCGCTGACGGCAAGGTGGTCCATCCCAAGGGCGTGGTCGTCCATGACGGGGATGATCCCTATCTGGTGGTCGCCGCCGATAAGGGCACGGCGACCTTCTCGGACATCGCCAATGGGGTAGCGGAGTCCTACGGCTTCTGGCTGGGCGACGCCTTCGCCTCCGGCGGCTCAGCGGGCTATGACCACAAGGTCATGGGCATTACCGCCCGGGGCGCCTGGGAAGCCGTCAAGCGGCACTTCCGCGAACTGGGCAAGGATATCCAGACCGAGCCCTTCACCGTGGTCGGCGTTGGCGACATGTCCGGGGACGTCTTCGGCAATGGCATGCTGCTGTCAAAGGCGACCCGGCTGATCGCCGCCTTCGACCACCGGCACATCTTCCTGGATCCGGATCCGGATGCGGCGGTCTCCTATGCCGAGCGGGCGCGGATGTTCGCCCTGCCCCGGTCGTCATGGGATGACTATGACCGCTCGGCCATTTCGAAGGGCGGCGGCGTCTTCGCCCGCAGCCTGAAGTCCATCCCCCTGACGCCGGAGGTCAAGGCCGCCCTCGACATTGCGGCTGACACGGTGACACCGGGCGAGCTGATCAACGCCATACTGCGGGCCCGGGCCGAGCTGCTCTATCTGGGCGGCATTGGCACCTATGTGAAGGCCCGGTCCGAGGGCCACGGGGATGTGGGCGACAAGACCAATGACGCCTGGCGGGTCAATGGCGGCGACCTCCGGGTCAAGGTCGTCGGCGAAGGCGCCAATCTTGGCCTGACCCAGGCCGGCCGGATCGAGTTCGCTCTGCATGGCGGACGGATCAACACCGACGCCATCGACAATTCCGCAGGCGTCGACTCCTCCGACCATGAGGTGAACATCAAGATCGCCACCGGCGCCCTTGAGCGCACCGGGGTCCTGACGCGCCCGCAGAGGGACAAGCTTTTGCGGTCCATGACCCAGGATGTGGCGAGCCACGTCCTGCGCCACAACTATGATCAGACCCTGGCCCTTTCCCTGATGGACCTGGACGCGGCCAGCGATCTGGACGCCCAGGGCCGGTTCATGGCCAGGCTGGAGTCCCAGGGTCGCCTCGACCGGACCGTGGAAGGCCTGCCCGACGCCGTCCTGCTGGCCGAGCGGGCCCAGGCGAGGCGGGGTCTGGCTCGGCCCGAGGAGGCCGTCCTGCTGGCCTATGGCAAGCTGGAGCTGTCCCAGGACATGGTGGCCACTTCGGCCCCGGATGACCCGTATTTCGAAGCCGTGCTCGAAGGCTACTTCCCCAAAGGCCTGCGCAAATACGATCAGGTGCTCAGCCGGCACAGGCTGCGGCGGGAAATCATCGCCACGGTTGTCGCCAATGACATCATCAACAAGTGCGGCCCGTCCTTCCCGGGGCGGCTGATGGCGGCGGCGTCCTGTGACACACGGGCCCTGATTGTCGGCTATGAGGCGGCCAAGGCCGTGCTGGACCTGCCGCGTCTCTGGAGCGCGGTGGCGGCCCTGGACAGCAAGGTGCCCGGCGAGATCCCGGCCAGCGGCCAGATGGCCCTGTTCAAACGCCTGGTCTACACCCTGCGGGGCGAGACCTTCTGGCTGGCCCGTCGGGCTGGTCGCGAAAACCTCAGCGTCGGCGACCTGATCCGCCGCTATGAGCCCGGCACGACGGAACTGCGCAAGCTGGGCGGCGACATCCTCGCTCCGGTCGAGCGACAGCGGGTGGACGACGAGGTCCAGGCCATGGTCGCCCTTGGCGCGCCCCAGGCCCTGGCCCGGCAGGTGGCCAACCTGGAGCCCCTGACCACCGCCATCGACCTGGTGGACCTGGCCGAAGGCTCCAGCTGGCGTCTGGCGCCTGTGGCCCGGCTCTATCAGCAGGTGGGGGCTGACTTCGCCTTCGACCGCCTGCGGGTGGCGGCCGGCAGCTTCCGGGCCGGCGACAACTTCGAACGCACGGCCCTGCGGCGACTGATGGAAGACCTGCTGGCCGAACAGGCTACGGTGACGCGGGCGGTCATGGCCTTTGCAGGGTCAGAGAAGTCAGCTGACGATACGGCAGGCGCGGTCCGGGCGGTGAAATCCTGGGCGGCCATGCGTCGGGAAGTGGTGGGCGCGGCGCATCAGGCTGTTGAGGAGATTGAAAGCGCGGGGGGTTCCTGGACCTTCGCCAAGCTGACCATCGCCAACGCCGCCCTGCGGGAACTGGTGTCGTCTGTCGGCCAGAAATAGCTCAGGCCCGGCGGCACCAGCGTTCCAGGTCCCGTTCCCGGCCCATGAGGGCGAGGCCCGAGGCGATGGACTCCAGTTCATTGCCGCTTTCAATGCGCTCGGCGGGAAACCGCTTGAGGAAGATGTCGCGGACGGCGGGCACCAGGGATGAGCCGCCGGTGAGGAAGACCCGGTCAATGCCCGCCGCCTCAAGACCTGCGTCCTTGAGCGCCTGATCCACCGCGGTCTCGATCTGGGCAAGCTCGGGGGAGATCCAGGCCTCGAATTCGGAACGCTGGACTTCGCGCTCCAGCTGGATGGATCCGGCGTCGAAGGAGAAGGTCGCCCGGGTCTCGGCCGAGAGGGTCTCTTTCAGCCGGGAGACCGACTTGTAGAGCTGGTAGCCGTAGTTCTCGTCCAGGGTCTCCACCAGCCGGGAGATCTTCTCCGGCTCATCGGCTTCCCGGACCAGCTTGCGGATGTCACGCATGTCGCGGCTGGCCCGCAGCAGGGCCAGCTGATCCCAGCGGGCGAAGGCGGAATAGTAGCGATTGGGGATGGGCAGGGTCTTGCCGAAGCTGGAATAGGTCGACCCCTTGCCCAGGGCCGGCGAGACAAGATTGTCGATGATCCGGTAGTCGAAGGCGTCGCCCGCCACGCCGACCCCGGAGCGCCCCAGGGCTGTGGACTGGATCTCGCCATCCTGGCGGCTGAAACGGATGATCGAGAAATCGGAGGTGCCGCCGCCGAAATCCCCCACCAGAACCGTGGCGTCCCGGGTCAGGCCACGGGCGAAGAAGAAGGCCGCCCCCACAGGCTCATAGGCATAGAGGATTTCCTCAAAGCCCAGCCGGGCGAAGGCCGCTTCATAGCGCGTCAGCGCCAGATCCTCGTCAGGCGAGGCGCCGGCGAAGGTCACGGGGCGACCGACAATGACCCTGCGCGGCATGTCCGCCAGGCCTGGCCCCGCGTGTTCACGCATCTTCAGCAGGAAGGCCGAGAGCATGTCCTCGAACACATAGCGGCGCCCCAGGATCTGGGTTTCCGTGAAGCTGGCTGAAGCCGCAAAGCTCTTGAAGGACTGGATGAACCGGGTCTCCAGCGGATCTTCCACATAGGCCTCGATGGCCCAGGGCCCCGCCTCGACCTGGCGCTCCGAAGGCCGATCCGCCGGGGCGTTGAAGGACAGGGCCGAGCGGAAGGCGAAGACCTCGCCCTCGGGGGCGGGGAAACGCACCAGCTCAGCCGCGCCGCCGGCGCCGGCCAGGGCGATGACCGTATTGGTGGTGCCGAAATCGATACCGAGACTGAGGCCGGACATTGCGCATTCCTTCATGGGGTGACGACACGAAGACCGCGCCACCCCGAAGTGCGCAGCCTGCTAGTTCAGGATGGACCCGAGGCTCAAGACTGAGCCTCCGCAATGTCCTGTTCGTAGGCGGCCAGGGTGGCCATCTGCAGGATCTTGGAGACCGAGGCCGACAGGGGGGCGATCTGGACCGACTTCTGCAGGCCCAGCAGGACCGGACCGATCACGGTCGCCCCGCCCAGGGCCTGGACCAGCTGGGTGGAGATGGCGGCCGAATGGATGGCCGGCATGATCAGGACATTGGCCGGGCCGGTCAGGCGCATGAAGGGGTAGCTGGCGCGGCGCTGGGGATCCAGGGCCACTTCCGGCGGCATTTCGCCTTCGTATTCGAAGTCGACCTCGTCCATCTCGTCGAGCATGGCCACGGCCTCGCGGACCTTTTCGGACCGCTGGCCCATGGGATTGCCGAAGGTCGAATAGGACATGAAAGCCACCCGCGGGGTGAAGCCCATGGCCTTGACCGCCCGGGCCGCTTCCATGGCGATTTCCACCAGTTCGTCGGCTTCCGGCATTTCGGTGATGTTGGTGTCGGCGATGAACAGGGTCTGGCTCTTGGCCAGCAATATGCTCATGCCGATGACGCGGCCATCCGGGGTGGGGTCTATGACCCTCAGGATCTCCTCGAGCACCTGATCATAGGACCGGGTGACGCCGGTGACCATGCCGTCTGCGTGACCCAGGGCCACCATGGAGGCGGCGAAGGAGTTGCGGTCCTGGTTGATCAGGCGCTGGACGTCGCGGATCAGATAGCCCTGGCGGGCCAGGCGGGCGTAGAGGAAGTCCACGAACTGGGGATTGTGGGCCGAGACGCGGGCGTTGACTATTTCAAGATTGGTCTCGGCGGGATCCAGACCGGCCAGAACCATGTTTTCCCGGACCAGATCCTCACGGCCCACCAGAACGGCGTGGCCAAGGCCGGCGCTCTCGAAGGCATAGGCGGCGCGGATGACGCTGGGCTCTTCGCCTTCAGCGAACACAATCCGCTTCTTGGGCCCGCGCAGGACAGCGCCCTGCAGCTTCTGCAGGAAACCGGCCGTGGGGTCGAGGCGCTGGGCCAGGGAGGCGCGGTAGGCGTCCATGTCGGCGATGGGCTTGCGGGCCACGCCGGTGTCCATGGCCGCCTGGGCGACGAAGGGCGGGATGTAGGACATCAGCCGCGGATCGAAGGGCGAGGGGATGATGTATTCCGGGCCGAACTTCAGCTGGACGCCGTGATAGGCGGCGGCGACCTCGTCGGGCACGTCTTCCCGGGCCAGCTGGGCCAGGGCGTTGGCGCAGGCGATCTTCATTTCCATGTTCACCCGCCGGGCGCGCACGTCGAGGGCGCCCCGGAAGATGTAGGGGAAGCCCAGAACGTTGTTCACCTGGTTGGGATAGTCGCTGCGGCCGGTGGCGACGATGGCGTCCTTGCGCACGGCGTGGGCTTCTTCCGGGGTGATTTCCGGGTCGGGATTGGCCATGGCGAAGATGATCGGATTGGGCGCCATGGAGCGCACCATGTCCGGGGTCAGGGCGCCCTTGACCGACAGGCCGATGAAGACGTCGGCGCCCTTGAGGGCGTCGGCCAGGGTGCGGTGTTCGGTATCCACGGCGTGGGCCGACTTCCACTGGTTCATGCCTTCGGAACGGCCGCGATAGATGACACCGGTATTGTCGACAGCGATGCAGTTGTCCGACCGCACGCCCATGGCCTTCATCAGCTCAAGGGAGGCGATCCCCGCGGCGCCGGCGCCGCAGAGCACCAGCTTGACCTCTGAAAGCTCGCGCCCGGTAATGGCGCAGGCATTGATCAGGCCGGCGGCGGAGATGATGGCCGTGCCGTGCTGGTCATCGTGGAAGACCGGAATGTCGAGCAGCTCCTGCAGCTCGGTCTCGATGCGGAAGCATTCGGGGCTCTTGATGTCCTCGAGATTGATGCCGCCAAAGGTCACGCCGATATTCTTGACCACCGTGATGATCTCATCGGGGTCTGTCGCCGAGACTTCGATGTCGATGGAATCCACATCGGCGAAGCGCTTGAAGAGGACGCTCTTGCCCTCCATCACCGGCTTGGAGGCCAGGGCGCCCAGATTGCCGAGGCCCAGAATGGCCGTGCCGTTGGAAATCACCGCCACAAGGTTGCCCTTGGAGGTGTAGTCATAGGCCGCTTCCGGATCTTCAGCGATCTTGAGAACAGGCACAGCCACGCCCGGCGAATAGGCCAGGCTGAGGTCCCGCTGGGTCGCCATCGGCTTGGTGGCGATGATCTCGATCTTCCCCGGCGTCGGGTACTTGTGGAAGGCCAGAGCCTCTTCGTCGGTGAAGGTGCGTTTTTCCGAGTCGCTCATAAGCGCGGCGGATCCTACATAAGTTCAAAGAATGAGAGGCAACCTATAGAGGGGGCATGGGCCGGATAACAGCCCGAAAGGCGCCCCGGGCGAAGAGAGTTCCCCCAAATTCCCCTTCGACGCGAAGGGGCGGCGGGGAATTCATTGACCGGGACCCTCGCGGCGAGGACAAACAGCGCAAAGTCGTTCCGGAAACTGCGTCATGACCCTTCCTGTGAAAATCGCCCTGGCGGGGGCCCTTGGCCGCATGGGGCTGGCCCTTGAGGCCGCCCTGCTGGATCGTCCGGATCTGGTGATCGTGGGAAAATTCGACCGGCCCGGAGCGACCGGCCCCGGACTGACCACGGCGGAGGAGGCCCTGGTCATGGCCGATGTGGTCATTGACTTCACCACGGCGGAGGCCTCGACCCAGCTTGCAGAGGGCCTTGCCGCCCGGGGCGGGCCAGCCATGGTCATCGGCGCCACCGGGTTTACCGAAGCCCAGGCCGGGCGCATCGCCGCCGCCGCCCGGTCACTGCCCATCGTCCGCACCGGAAACTATTCCCTGGGTGTCAACCTGCTGGCCGGCCTCGTCGCCAGGGCGTCCAGGGCCCTAAGTCCGGAAGCCTATGACATCGAGGTCTTCGAAGCCCACCACAAACGAAAGGTGGATGCCCCCTCGGGAACCGCCCTCCTTCTGGGACAGGCCGCGGCGGACGGTCGGGGCCAGGTCCTGTCCGAGGTCTCGGTCCGGGCCCGGGACGGGATGACCGGGCCGCGGCGCGCCGGAGACATCGGCTTCTCCGTCCTGCGCGGCGGCGGCATTGTCGGGGATCACTCGGTGATCTTCGCCGCTGAGGACGAGATCATCACCCTCAGCCACTCGGCCCGCGACCGCAGCCTGTTCGCCCGGGGCGCCGTCGAAGCCGCCAGGTGGGTCGCCGGGAAGGAACCGGGCGAATATGACATGCAGGACGTCCTTGGCCTGAAGACCTGACCGGAGATCACCATGAGCCGCGACATTCTCGATCTGGACGCCACAGACCAGCTGGCGGCTCTTGCGGCGGGACAGGTTTCCGCCGTCGAACTGTTCGACCTCTCCACGGCCCGTGAAGCCAGACTACGCGATAGGCTGAACCTGGTGGTCGTGCGGGATCTGGAGGGCGGGCGTTCCGCGGCCAGGGCCAGCGATGAGCGGCGGGCGAAGGGCGAGACACCAGGTGTCCTGGAGGGACTGCCCATGACCCTGAAGGATACCCTGGATGTGGTCGGCATGCCGGCCAGCGCCGGGGTTGAGGCCCTCCGGAATCGCCCCTCCTGCGAGGACGCAGAAACAGTTGCGCGGGCGCGGGCGGCTGGCGCCGTATTCTGGGGCAAGACCAATGTCCCTGTCATGGCCGGGGACTGGCAGAGCTTCAACAGCCTCTATGGGGTTTCCAGCAATCCCTGGGACCCGACCCGGACCACGGGCGGATCCTCAGGCGGCGCAGCAGGCTGCCTGGCGACGGGAATCACGGCCCTGGAAATTGGGTCGGACATTGGCGGCTCCTTGCGGGTTCCGGCAAATTTCTGCGGTGTCTATTCCCATAAGCCCAGCTGGGAGGCTGTGTCGCAGAGGGGCCACGTACCCCCGGCGCCTGGATCCAGCGCCCCGCGGGACCTGAATGTGGTGGGGCCCATGGCAAGGTCGGCCCGGGACCTGCAACTGCTGTTCTCGATCATCTCACGGGCGGGGACGGGGGCGGTGCCTGCGCCACGACTTAAGACGCTGAAGGTCGGGCTGTGGCTGGATGAACCCGCCTACGGTCTGGACCCGGAGGTCCGCACTGTCCTTGAAGCTTACGGACGGTCATTGGAGGACGCCGGCGCTACTGTCGAACTGGTCCCCTCCCCGTTGGATGCCGCAGTTCTGAAGGACTGCTACCAGACCCTGCTGGGCTCGGTGATCGCCCAGGACCTTTCCGCCGCCCAGATCGACAACCTGCTCTCCATGCGGCCGGAAGCCCTGGCTGCAAAGGCCGCGGGCGCCCCCATGGCCGGCCAGGTCCTGTCCTATACGGCGACCCATCTGGAATGGCTGGCGGCCGACGAGACCAGGTTCAGGCTCATTGATCAGGCGGCCAGCGTTTTTGCGCGCTATGATGTCCTGCTGGCGCCGGTGACGCCGGTTCCGGCCTTTCCCCACGACCATTCGCCGTTCAACACCCGGGTCCTGACCCTCAGCGACGGCCGGACCATCCCCTATGCCTCCATGCTGGACTGGATCTCGATGGCGACCACATGCCGCCTGCCGGTGACCTGCGCCCCGGCCGGGCTCACGGCCTCTGGTCTTCCAGTCGGCGTTCAGATCATCGGACCACCCGGGGGCGACGCCATCACCCTTTCGGTGGCGGCGGCCCTGTCCGAACTCCGCAGCTTCGTTCCGCCGCCAGCATACTGACCTAGGGAATGACCGCGTCGCCATCCAGGTCGAGGACGGTCGCCATGGCCCGCTCGGCCCAGGCCCGGAAGACCGCCACGCCGCGATCATTGGCCATGTCCAGGGAGCCGATGGCCACGACCGGCCAGCACCAGCCCAGGGTGGCGCAGAACCGGTAATCCGCCTGGAGCCGGGCCAGGGAATAGTCGGCGACCCCGGCCTTCACCAGCCCGGCATGGTGGCGTTGGACCAGGTCATCCTGGGCCTGCCTGCGGACATCGGTCTTCAGGCTGCCCGCCAGCATGTAGGCCAGGTCGAAGGCCGCCGGTCCCTCCAGCATGACCTGCCAGTCAGCTATGGCGAAGGGCTCCCTGGCCTCCCCCACCTCGAAGAACATGTTATCGGCCCGATAGTCCCCGTGCATGATGGTGCGCGGCATGGCGGCGGCCAGGTCCATCATGGCCTCAATGCGGGTGGCGAGCTTTTCGCCGGTCTTCCTCATGGCGGCGGGCATGCCATCTCCCAGGAAGTCGACCACCGCTGGCCAGCACTGCTGATAGACCCCCTGCAGGCCCTTCATCTGGGGCGAGTTGATTTCCAGCAGCCAGGGCATTTCCGCCAGCCTGGGTGAACCCCACCACCGGCCATGGAAGGCGGCCGCGGCGTCCAGGGCCAGGGCGGCGTCGGCGGGGCTCATGCCAGCCAGGTGGTCCCCCAGCCTTGCCGGAGACAGGTCTTCCATCAACAGGATGAAGTCGTGGGACTGCGGATCGAACTCTGCGTGATAGGCCCGCGGGGTGCGGATCGGGCTGTCTTTCTGCAGGAGCCGGTAGAAGCCGGTTTCCTTTTCGTAGAACTGGAACACCAGATCGATCTGCCGGGCGCCGGGATCCAGGGGCGCCAGCTTGGCGATCAGTCGACGCGGCGCCTCAGGGGCCGGGCCGTCATAGTCCAGGATCAGGCGCTGCATGGCGCTCATGAAACCCAGGCCGACACCGAGAGGCTCCGCCGTCACCTTTGCGACCCGGGCCCCGGCGAGGACGCCGGACCGCTCAAGGGCGCCGGTCAGCCAGGCAGGGGAAATGTCTGTTACGGTTCTGGGAAAGGTCTCGCCGGCCATGTTTCCTCCCGCCGGGGTATTTGTCCCCGTGCTGCTGGCAGGAAGGCTAGGTCAGGAAACGGGCCCTGAAAACCCCGATCTATCCCCGAAGGTGCGCCCGCTCGTTCAGGCTCAGCACATTCCTCTGCCCGCTGCGGGCGGCCATGAAACGGTTGATGCTGGTATAATCGGCTTCGAAGAAGACCCTGGGCGCAATGCCAAGGACGTGGGCCGCCCAGACATTGATCACGCCGCCATGGCAGAAGACAGCCACCCTCTGGCCCGGATGGGCGGCGATGATCTCCTCCATCGCCGCAACCACCGTGGCCTGGAACTCGCCCATGTCGACGCCGTTGCCGCCCTCGGCCATGGCCTGCCAGGCGGCGAAGTTCTCGCGCTTGAGTTCCTCGGTGGGAATGTAGACGCCGGACGACCTGTCAAATTCCACCACGCCTTCGTGCCGCCGGACTTCATGACCCGCCAGACCTGCAAAGGGCTCCGCCGTCTGCACCGCCCGCATCATGGGGCTCGACCAGACAGCGTCGATCTTTTCCGCCGCCAGCCAGTCGGCCACCCTGCGGGCCTGGTCCAGGCCTTCCGGATTGAGGTGGGGATCTGACGTATCTTCGCGGCGCTCCGGGCGGCCATGACGGACGAGGAGAAGTTCCATGGGGGCTCCGATGCTTACTGGGCGCCCGTGGAGCCGAAGCCCCTGGCGCCCCTGACGGTTTCGTCCAGGCTGTCGACCTCGATCCAGCCGGCCTGGATCACCGGGGCGATGACCATCTGACCGATCCGGTCGCCCCGGGAGATGACAAAGTCCTCCTGGCCCAGATTGATCAGGATGACCTTCACCTCGCCGCGATAGTCGGCGTCAATGGTGCCCGGGGTATTGGCCTGGGAAATGCCGGACTTCAGGGCAAGGCCGGACCGGGGGCGGACCTGACCTTCAAAGCCCGAGGGAATGGCGAAGGAGAGGCCCGTGGGGATGGCCGCCCGGGCGCCCGGCTTCAGGACAAAGGGTTCGTTTGCGGGCACGGCGGCGCGCAGATCCATGCCGGCGGCGTCCGCCGTTTCATAGGCCGGCAGGGGCAGGTCCTTATTGTGGGCCAGTCGGACCACAGGGATCATCGGTTTCATTTCAGGCCCTCAGCCATGCGCGCCGCCAGCTGGTCGGCGACCTGTGATTTCGCCAGGCGCTCCCAGCGTTCAATGCCGTCCTTGGTGACAATGGAGACCGCATTGTCATCGCCGCCCATGGTTCCGGCGATGGAGACGTCGTTGGCGATGATCCAGTCGCAGCCCTTCCGGGCCAGCTTGGCCCGGGCATAGTCTTCCACCTGGTCGGTCTCGGCGGCGAAGCCGACGACGAGAGCTGGCCGGTTCTGGCTCCGGGACAGGGTGGCCAGAATGTCGGGGTTTTCCGTAAGGGTCAGGGTCGGCGGCCCTCCGCCGGGAACCTTCTTGGTTTTCTGGTCGGACACCTCCGCCGGGCGCCAGTCCGCGACAGCGGCGACACAGACAGCGATATCGGCGGGCAAGGCCGACTGGCAGGCTGCCAGCATCTCAACCGCTGTCTCCACATCCACCCGGTTGACGCCTGGAGGCGTCGCCAGGGCGACGGGGCCCGAGACCAGGGTCACCCGCGCCCCGAGCTTGGCCAGGGCGGCCGCGATGGCGAAGCCCTGTTTGCCGCTGGAGCGGTTGGTCAGATAGCGCACCGGATCAATGGGCTCTGCTGTCGGTCCCGCCGTCACAAGGGCATGTCTGCCCGCCAGGGGTCTGGCGGAGCCGGACAGCAGGTCGAGAATGGCGGCGTGGATTTCGGCAGGCTCGGCCATACGGCCTGGTCCGAACTCTCCACAGGCCATGTCGCCGTCATTTGGCCCGACCATGTGGACGCCGTCGGCCATCAGGGTCGCAAGATTGCGGCGGGTGGCGGCGTGCTCCCACATTCGGACATTCATGGCCGGCGCCATGAGGACCGGCTTGTCGGTGGCCAGCAGGACCGTGGAGGCCAGATCATTGGCGTGGCCATTGGCGGCCTTGGCCATCAGATCCGCCGTCGCCGGGGCGACCACCACCAGGTCAGCCGCCCGGGAAAGCTGGATATGCCCCATCTCGGCTTCGTCCGTCAGGCTGAACAGATCGGTATGGACGGGGTTTTCCGACAGGGCCGAAAGGGACAGGGGCGTCACGAATTCCGCGCCCGCCGAGGTCAGAATGACCCGCACCCCGATACCGGACTTCCGTAGAAGCCGAATGAGTTCAAGGCTTTTGTAGGCGGCGATTCCGCCCCCGACGATCAAGAGTATGCGCTTTTGCGACACGGGATCCGCGCCTCCGCCAAACCTGCAGCCTTCTAAGGCCGGATCGGGAAAAGTGCGAACCCCTTTTCAGATGGACGGCCGGTTCGCCAGGCGGGCAAAAAAGGACTCGACAACCTTGGAGGTTGGTTCCTATTTTGTTCCTGCACTCTTAGCTCGGGGAGAGAACCCATGTCAAAACTGCGTTTAGCCGCCGCCTTCGGGCTGACCCTGGTCATGCTGGCCGCCTGTGAGCGGTCTTCGGCCGTCGCCACGCGAACCGATGGAACCGACCGTCGCGACCTCTATGAAGACAACCGTACCGGCAACCCAACCGGTGACAGCGCCGAAGACCGGCGCTCCTCCTACCAGGCGCAGGCCGCCCGGGATGAGCCGGCCCGCCAGATCAATGGCAAGGCCATCTGGTCCTCCAGCCGCAAGGGAACGGCTGAGGAGAATGCCGAGCGCAGCTTTGTCCGAAATGGTGAGGACTTCGGCGCCCGGGACCTCGACGCCTATATCCGCAAGGCCCAGGCCTTTGTCAGCAAGCCCCCGGCTGGCGCCCAGACCCTGAAGCGGGCCAATGGCGATGTCCTGATCTACGACGCCGGCTCCAACGTCTTTGCGGTCGCTACCAGGGACGGCGTTCCCAGGGCCATGTTCAAGCCCGACCAGGGCGCAGCCTATTGGGATATCCAGAAGGCCCGGGAGAGCAAGCGCCAGACCGCCAAGGCCGATCGGCGGGCCTCGGACACCGAGGGCTAGGCTCAGAAGAGCCAGGCGCCCAGCAGGACACCTGCCGCCAGAGTCGCTGCGCCAATGCCGAACCAGATCCAGGGCGATGGCGTCACGGACTGGTATGCTGGCGCTGCCGGCGGCGACTGAAGGAGGCGGGCAAGGTTCTGGAGGGCGTCTGCGCCTTCCTGAAGGAAGCGGCGGGCCTGGGCCGGAGGCGAAAGCTCCCGCAGCATCCAGCGCCGCACCACGGGGTCGGCGGCCTGCCACATGTCGTGGTCGGGACAGATGCCACGGGCCACGCCCTCCACGGCCACCATGGTCTTCTGCAACAGGACCAGTTCGGGCCTCAGCTTCATGTCGAATATGGCGGTGATCTCGAAGAGCTGGATGAGGACCCGGCTCATGGGTACTTCGCTGGCCGGACGGCCGAAGACCTGTTCGCCTACCGCCCTCAGGGCCTGGGCGAAGGCCGAGACCGAATGGGTGCGGGGAACATAGCCGGCGTCGAAATGAACCCTGGCCACGCGCTCATAGTCGCGCTCCAGAAAGCCCCAGAGGATCTCGGCCAGATAGCGCCGCTCGGGCGCGCCAAGCCGTCCCACAATGCCGAAATCAACCGCCTCGATCCGGGCGGGCGCCGCCACGAACAGGTTTCCCTCGTGAAGGTCCGCATGGAAGACCCCATGGTCCAGGGCCTGGGCCAGAAAGGCGCGGATCAGATTGTCGGCCAGGGCCTGACGGTCGAGCCCCGGCTGTTGCAGGGCCTCAGGACCCGAAAGGGGAAGGCCCTTTGCCCATTCCAGGGTCAGGACCGTCTTGCCGACGCCCTCCCAGATGATGCGCGGCGCCGTCATATAGCCGTCCCGGGCCATGACCCCGCGCAGTTCATCACAGCCGGCGGCTTCGAGCCGCAGGTCCAGTTCCAGCTCTGTTGACCGGATGACCGTTTCCGCAAGCGCCTGGGGCTGCAGGCGCCGGGCAGTCGCCGACACGCCGGACAGGAAGCTCGCCGCAAGGCGCATGGCGGCGGCGTCCTCGGCGACCCTCTGGTCAATGCCGGGACGCAGGACCTTTACCGCCACATGGCGGCCGTCCAGCAGCCAGGCGGGGTGGGCCTGGGCAAGGGAGGCGGCGGCGATCGGCTCATCAAACCGGGCAAACAGGCTTTCGACGCTGCGGCCAAGGGCGTGTTCGATCTCGGCCCGCGCCGTCGCGGTCGGGAAAGGCGACAACCGGTCCTTCAGTCGGGACAGGTCCACCGCGAAGGCGGCGCCGAAGATATCGGCCCGGGTGGAAAGGAGCTGACCCAGCTTGATGGCCACCGGACCCAGGGTCTCGAGGGCCAGGGCGAGACGCTCGCCGGGGCGGCCCAGGCGGGACTGGGGACCGGCGAAGACCAGCAGAAGCCGGGACAGCGCCTGCAGGGCGGGCGGATAGTGGCTGATGGCTTCCCGCGGCAGGAGGGCGTCGTAGCGGACCAGCCGCCAGACGGCCTCAATGAGTCGCCTGAAGCCGGCCATGGGTCAGATGGCCCAACCCTGATGCAGGGCCGCAACCCCGCCTGTGAAATTGGTGTAGCTGACGCGCTTGAAGCCCGCCTTCTCCATCATGCCGGCAAAGGTCTTCTGGTCAGGAAACCGGCGGATGCTCTCCACCAGGTACTGATAGGAGGCGCGGTCCTTGGCCACCAGCTCGCCAATGGCCGGGATGACCGAGAAGGAATAGGCGTCATAGGCACGACGCAGGGCCTCGGTGGCCGGGCGCGAAAACTCAAGGCACAGGAAACGTCCACCGGGCTTCAGGACCCGCCGGGCCTCCACCAGGGCGGCCTGGACGTCGGTGACATTGCGGATGCCGAAGGAAATCACATAGGCGTCGGCGCAGGCATCCGGCAGGGGCAGGCGCTGGGCGTCGCCCACACCCCAGGCGATTTCCGGTTCCCCGCCCTTTTCCCGCCCGGACGCGACCATTTCAGCATTGTAGTCGAGGACGAAGATCTTTGCGTCGTCCCCGCCCCGGCGCTCCTGGGCGCGGCGGGCCATGCGGGCGAACCTGCGGGCCATGTCCCCGGTGCCGCCGGCGCAGTCGATGATGACTTCGCCGGGCTGGGGATTCAGCCGCGCCGCCACAGCATCCTTCCACAGACGGTGAACCCCTGCGCTCATCAGGTCGTTCATCAGGTCATAGCGGCTTGCCACCCGGTCGAAGACGCCCCGCACCAGGCGCGGCTTTTCGCTGGGATCTACGTCTCGAAATCCGAAGGTCGCGGTCATGCTGGCCTCATAGCGCTCCTCTGTCCTGCGCGCCACCATTGCCTACCCATGACGACGTATGCGAGTCAGCACCATGCCTGAGCTTCCCGAAGTTGAAACGGTCCGGAGGGGTCTCGCCCCTGTCCTGGAGGGTCAGAGACTGCGCAGGGTGGAAGCCCGCCGCCCGGACCTGCGCTTCCCGTTTCCCGAGGGCTTCGTCCAGCGCCTGACCGGGGCGGAGATTGTCGCCCTGAGACGCCGGGCCAAATACCTCCTGGCCGAGCTGGACCGGGGCGAAACCCTGGTCATGCATCTGGGCATGAGCGGAAGGTTCGAGATCGCCCTGCCTGAAGGCGCCGTCCGGCCCGGCGAATTTCACTATGCCGCCGACCCCGACCCCAAGCACGCCCATGTGGTTTTCGAGACCCAGGCTGGCGGGCGGGTCACATATTATGATCCCAGACGGTTCGGCTTCATGGGTCTGATTGAAACGGGCGGCCTTGATCAGCACCCCTGGTTCGCCGCTATGGGCCCCGAGCCCCTTTCGCAGGACTTCGGACCTGATCGGCTGGTCGACATGTTCAGGGGCCGGATCCAGGGGCCCAAGACCCTGCTGCTGGACCAGAGGGTCGTGGCCGGCCTCGGCAATATCTATGTGTGCGAGGCGCTGAACCGGTCGAAGATCTCGCCCTTCCGCCCCGCCGGCGAGATCAAGGCCGCCAGGCTGGGCTTGCTGGCGACGACGGTGAAGGACGTCCTGGCCGAGGCCATTGAAGCCGGGGGCTCGACCCTGAAGGACTTTGCGGCTGCAGATGGAGCCCTCGGCTATTTCCAGCACAGATTCCGGGCCTATGACCGCCTGGGCCAGCCCTGCGCCAACCCCGGCTGCAAGGGGACCATACACCGCGAGGTCCAGGCCGGACGCTCGACCTTCTTTTGCCCAACATGTCAGACATAGGGCGGTCATGAACAAAAGCGCCCTGCCCGTCCTCGCCCTTGCCTTCTGCCTGTTCTGGTCGGTTCCGGCCTGGACGAAGCCACCGGTATGGATTGTCCGGGATGCGGATTCCGAAATGATCCTGTTCGGCTCTGTCCACGTGCTGCCGGCGGGTCTGGAATGGCGTCCCGAAGCCCTGAACAAGGCCCTGCCTGCAGCTGATGACATCTGGTTCGAACTGCCCATGGAGCCGGGCGCCTCAGCCCAGGTGGGCCAACTGGCCCTGAGCATGGCCAGGTTACCCCCAGGCAAGACCCTGCAGGGCCTGCTGACCCCTGCCGACAGGGTTCGGCTGGCGAAGGTCTGCAAGAGGCTGGGACTCTCCCCCGCCCAGTTGGATCCCTTCGAGCCCTGGTTCGCCGAGGTCCTGCTGGCCACGGCGGAATTCCAGCGGTCGGGCGCCACGGCCTCAAGCGGGGTCGAGGAAATCCTGGCGGGCGCAGCGCCACCCGACACAAGGCGACGGGCCCTTGAGACGGCGCAGCAGCAGCTGGACATGTTTGACCAGGCGCCCATGGCCGATCAGATCGCCTCGCTGAAGGACACCCTCCGCCAGATGGAAAGCGATCCTGGGGCCTATGACCGGCTGGTGGAGGCCTGGAATGCGGGCGACCTGGACCGGCTGGACCGGGAGGCCCTCTCGCCCCTGCGCAAGGCGGCGCCTGAGATCTACCGGCGGCTGGTGACAGACCGCAATCAGGCCTGGGTCGGTCCGCTCGATGAACGCCTCAAGGGCCAGGGCCTGACCATTGTCGTGGTGGGCGTCGGCCACCTGATTGGGCCCGGCGGCGTTCCAGCCAGGCTCCGCGCCCTTGGCTATTCGGTTCAGGGGCCGTAAAGGCCGAGGACCCGTTCTGAAAGGAGATCCGTCCATGGCCTTCGAGACCCTGATTGTCGAAACCCAGGGCGCCGTCCGCGTCATCCGGCTCAATCGCCCGGACGCCCTCAACGCCCTGAACAGCACCCTGATGACGGAACTCGGCCTCGCCCTGGACGCCGTCAGCGCCGATGACGCCATTGGCTGCGTTGTACTGACCGGCTCGGAGCGGGCCTTCGCCGCCGGCGCCGACATCAAGGAAATGTCCGACAAGAGCTACGCAGACATGTTCAAGAGCGACATGTTCGGGGCGATCTCCCGGAAGTTCGACCAGTTCCGCAAGCCGGTCATCGCCGCCGTCAGCGGCTTCGCCCTGGGCGGCGGCTGCGAACTGGCCATGCTGTGCGACTTCATCATCGCCGCCGAGACCGCGAAGTTCGGCCAGCCCGAAATCAATCTCGGCGTCATGCCCGGGATCGGCGGCACCCAGCGCCTGACCCGGCTGGTGGGCAAGTCCAAGGCCATGGACATGATCCTGACCGGCCGGATGATGGACGCCGCAGAGGCGGAGCGCGCCGGCCTGGTTTCCCGGGTGGTCCCGGCCGAAAAGCTTTTGGAAGAAGCCCTGGCCGCAGCCACGAAGATCGCCGGCCAGTCGCCCCTCGCCGTCATGATGAACAAGGAACTGGTGGAAGCCGCCCTGGAGACCACCCTGGCGACCGGGGTGGCCATGGAGCGGCGCCTGTTCCACTCGCTTTTCGCCTTCGAGGACCAGAAGGAAGGCATGGCGGCCTTTGTGGAAAAACGGAAGCCGCAGTTCCGGGGAAGCTGACCCGATAGCCGTCCTGAGAAGAAAGCCCAATGGCGCATTGACCCACAGGCCGCCTTCCCGTATATCCGCGCCTCCAATTTAGACGCCCGCCTCTGACAGGCGGCGCGCCATTCGTTTTGAGAGCTGAAGCATGGCAAACACGCCCGGCGCCAAGAAAGCGGTCCGCAAGATCGCCCGCCGTACCGAAATCAATACGGCCCGCCGTTCGCGCGTGCGCACCTTCCTGCGCAAGTTTGACGAGGCCCTGGCCGCCGGCGATCCCGCCGTCGCCAAGGACGCCTTCATCAAGGCTCAGTCCGAACTGATGCGCGCCGTGACCAAGGGCGTGGTCCACAAGAATACGGGCTCGCGCAAGGTCTCGCGCCTGGCTGCCCAGCTGAAGAAGATGGCCGCCGCCTAGGCAGGCTCTCACCTGGCGAAATCGTCAGGCGACATCGGCTTTTTCTTACCCGCAATCGCACCTGACGCCCGTGGACCATCGTCCGCGGGCGTCTTGTTTTTCAGCCTCATTAACCGCTTACCTGCGACCAATTTACTCAGTTCAAGGACCCGGAAATTCCAGATTCCCTTGCGGGATTGGGGGTCATGTCGAGTCAATAAAAATATCCGCAAACCGAGCGAAGAATCTCCGTTGACCGGCGAAGAGCCGAAGCTAGTGTTCGTCTCGTAGAGCGTATTTCCAATTGAACTTGGATGCGGAAAACGACGGCGGCGAGAGTCTATCTCGCTTCCGGGAACGAACCCGTGCGCTCGAAAAACTGAGGTTTATCTCGGTGCGAGTTGAGGCGTGGGGGCTCGGCTTGCGGCCAGAATTAAGGGGATGACAGTGACCATCGCGCGTGGAGGGCTAGCGGAAGCTTTGACCGGAGCTGGGACGGGCGATGCCTGGAACAAGACCTGTCAGGCGCTGAAGCATGAGCTCGGGGAAGCGACCTTCGGATCCTGGCTTGGCCAGGCGTCTCTCAAGGAGCATGGCGCCGACATCTGCCTCGTGGCGGCCACCGGCGTCGCCCGGGACTGGATCCGCCGTCACGCCTGGCGGCGCATTGGAGAACTGTGGGCCCAGAACGACCCCATGGGTCGCCATCTGGATCTGAAGTCCCGCATGGAATTCGAGGCCCTGGGTGAAGCTGCGCCCATGACAGCCCCGGCGACCATGGTCGAAATCTCGGTCCCGCAGTTTTCGGCTCCATCTGCATCTCATTCCCCGACCCAGCAGGTCAGGGCTCCGGCCCGCCACGGCCTGCAGGAAAGATTCACCTTCGACACCTTCGTTCAGGGTCCGGCCAACGAGTTCGCCTTTGCCGTGGCCCGTCGGGTGGCCTCCTGGGCTGACGGACATTTCAACCCGGTCCTCTTCCACGGCCCCTATGGCTTTGGAAAGACCCACCTGCTGAACGCCATGGCCTGGGAGGCCATGCAGACCGGTGTCGAGAAGAAGGTGGTCTATCTGACCGCCGAGCGCTTTACCTCGGCCTTTGTCCGCGCCATCCAGGATCGCCAGACCTCGGCCTTCAAGGATGAGCTCCGCGACGCCGACCTGCTGCTCATTGACGACGTTCACTTCGTGGCGGGCAAGCAGTCCACCCAGGAAGAGCTTTTCCACACCCTCATCGCCCTGGTGGAGGATGGTCGCCGGGTCGTCATGACCGCTGACCGTTCACCGTCAGAACTGACGGACATGGAGCCGCGACTGCGCTCACACCTGCAGGCGGGTCTGGTCTGCGGCATCGAGCCGGCCGACTTCAATCTTCGTCTGGGCATTCTCGAGCGCAAGCTGGCCACCCTGGCCGGTCAGGGCGGCTTCGCCCCTTCGGTCCGGCCCGAGGTCCTGCAGTTCCTGGCCGACCGCTTCACCGATTCCGTTCGTGAACTGGAGGGCGCCTTGAACACCCTGGTGGCCCGTGTCGGCGGCGATCTCGCACGCCTGTCCCTGGACGAAGCCCAGGCCATTCTGCGCCCCCATCTTTCCTGCACTGAAAAGCGCGTGACGGTGGACACCATCCAGAAGGCCGTGGCCGAGCACTATGGCCTGAAGCAGGCGGACATGATTTCCGAGCGCCGCGCCAGGGCCGTGGCCCGGCCGCGTCAGGCGGCCATGTGGATCGCCAAGCAGATCACAACCCGCTCCCTGCCCGATATCGGTCGGCGGTTCGGCGGGCGGGATCACACTACGGTCCTTCACGCGGTGCGCCGGATCGAGTCCCTGCGGGCGGAGGATCCGGCCCTGGCGCGGGATCTGGACATCCTGCTGCGCAAGCTGCGCGGCTAGAGCCATTCCGTCATGACAGAGGGGTCGGATTCATGTCCGGCCCTTTCGGCCTTCAGAACGCTGAAGGTCTCTTCCGGGACAACCTGTCTCATCGCCCAGACCGCAGCCCCCCGGACCACCGGGGAGGCATCTTCAAGAAGCTGGCCGATCGCATCCCCATGGCGGGCGTCCCGGGTATTGCCCATGGCGTAGAGTACATTGCGGATGAACCGGTCGCGACCGATGCGCTTGATAGGGTTCTTGGCGAAGAGGGCACGGAAGTCCTGATCCGTCAGGCCGATCAGATCCTCCAGCCTTGCCTGGGCCAGGGCTGGGCGCGCCTGAAGACGAAGTTCATGGGAAGCCCGGGCGAACTTGTTCCAGGGACAGGCCGCCAGACAGTCATCGCAGCCATAGATCCGGTTGCCCAGGGCGGGCCGGAACTCCACCGGGATCGGCCCCTTCAGCTCGATGGTCAGGTAGGAAATGCAGCGCCGGGCGTCCAGCTGATAGGGCGCTGGGAAGGCGCTGGTGGGGCAGATGTCGAGGCAGGCCCGGCAATTGCCGCAGTGATCCTGTTCGGACGTGTCCGGCGCCAGGTCAGCCGTGGTCAGAATGGCGCCGAGAAACAGCCAGGACCCGAAGTCCCGGCTCACCAGATTGGTGTGCTTGCCCTGCCAGCCCAGACCGGCAAGCTGGGCTAGGGGCTTTTCCATGAGAGGGGCGGTGTCGACAAAGACCTTGAGATCCTGCCCGAAACGGCTGGCCATCCAGCCTGCCAGTTGCTTCAGCCGGCCCTTGATCAGGTCGTGATAGTCATCGCCCTGGGCATAGACCGAGATGGCTGCCCGCTCAGGATCCTTGAGGACTTCAAGCGGATCGGTGTCTGGACCGTAATTGACCCCGAGCATGATGGCGCTGCGGGCCTCATTCCACATGCCTGTTGGATGGGCGCGGCGCTCCAGGGTCTCCGCCATCCAGTCCATTTCGCCATGGCGGCCAGCCTCGACAAAGGCCTCCAGCCTGGCGCCGGCGGGCCAGGGCGCGGCGCAGTCAGCAAAGCCACAGATATCGAAACCGAGCTCAGCCGCCTTCTGGCGGATGATCTCTCGGGGATCAGAAATCGAGGTCGTCATAATGCGCCGCTGGCGGAAGGCCCGGCCAGCGGTCGGAGAGCAGGGGGCGGAAGGCCGGCCGGGATTTCAGCTTCATGTACCAGGTCTTGACCCCCGAAAAGTCCTGCCACGGGACATCGCCGAAATAGTCGATGACCGAAAGGTGGGCGGCGCCGGCGAAGTCGGCCATGGAGAGGCGGCTTCCGGCCAGCCAGTCCCGCTCCCGCAGCAGGTCTTCCATATAGGTCATGTGGGCCCGTAGGGCCTCACGGCCCTGCCGCAGGCTGGCGAGATCAGGGGCGCCAAGGCCAAGCAGTCGCTTTTCCATCTTCTCGTGCAGGAGATAGCCGCCAACCTCATAATCGAACTTGCGGTCAAACCACTGGAGCAGACGACGGGCCTCGGCCCGCTCCTTCGGCTCGCGACCCAGAAGCGGCGGCTCGGGAAAGGTTTCTTCCAGGTGATCGAGAATGGCCCTGCTCTCGCAGAGGACCAGATCATCTTCCACCATGACTGGCGTCAGGCCTGAAGGGTTGAGGGCCATCAGATCGGCCGGCCGCTCCCAGTACCGCACGGTCTGGTCATTGAAGGCCAGACGCTTTTCTCCCAGGGCCAGGCGGACCTGGCGGGAGGCGGGATCCAGCGGAAAGTGGTGAAGGGTGCGGACGGTCATATTCTACGGCGTCAATTCTGGGCCGATAGACCACGGTGTGTCTTAAGGTCCCGTTTACTGAGCGGCCAGTCCGGCGTGATCTTCAGGAAACGCCCCGCCATGGGGCTCGGCCCGACCGTGGGGGTCAGGATGCAGTATGATGTCGGCGGCGGGAAACTCCGCCAGGACCCGGTTCTCGGCGGCGACCATGAGCCGGTGGGCCTCTTCCAGGCTGAGGTCTGGATCAAGATCCACATGCATCTGGATGTGGACATAGGGGCCAGAACTGCGGGTGCGCAGCTGGTGCACATCGGAAATCCCGGCGTCCTGGGTCATCAGGGCGATGATCCTCTGCCTTTGGTCGTCGGGTAACTCGCGGTCCATCAGCTGGTTGGCGGCCTCGCGGAATACACTGACGGCGCCCCAGAGCAGCAGCAGGGTCACCCCAAGGGCGGCGAAGGCGTCCAGATTGTTGAGGCCGAAGAAGGACGAGGCGCCAATGCCGACCAGGGCGATCATGTTCGAGGCCAGGTCCGTCGTGTAATGGGCCCGGTCGCCGCTGATGGCCACGGACTGGGTCTGACGCAGAACCCGGGTCTGGGCCGCCAGCAGGCCCATGGTCAGGACCGTCGAAAGCACCATGACCGTCACCGCCCAACCTTCCTGGGCCAGGGGATGGGGCTCATAGAGGTGGCGGATGGCCTCCTGGCCGATCAGGGCGGCTGAAGCGAAGACCAGTCCCGCCTGCACCAGACTGGCGAAGGCCTCGGCCTTGCCATGGCCGAACCTGTGCTCGGCGTCCGGCGGCTCGGCGGCGTAGCGCACGGCGAAAAAGGTCACCAGGGAGGCAATCAGGTCGAGGCCGGAATCGGCCATGGAGGCCAGAAGCGCCACCGAGCCCGAGGCGATCCAGGCCACGGCCTTCAGGGTCACCAGAATGGTCGCCATGGAGACGGAGAGCAGGGAGACCCAGCGGGTCAGCCTGGCTGTGTCTGCTGCGGTCAGGGGTGGGGATTTCGCCATCATGTCTATCTAGCCGCTTTGCGCCCCGATCCCAGCGCAAACGACTCGCATCTTAGGTGCGGACGAAGTCCAGGAAGACCGGGGCGCAGTCCCCAAGGCCCTTCTGCTCGTACCGTGTGGTGATGTGGTCCGGCGGCGGGAGGCGCCAGTCGTCGGGACCCCGGGCAGGCCAGGAAAAGGCCGGGGACTTCAGGACCCGTTCCAGGGTCCAGTCGGCATAGTCAGCCCAGTCCGTGGCGAAGCGCAGGCCGGCGCCCAGCTTCATCAGCCTGGCCAGTTCAGCCAGAAGCTCCTCATTCACCAGTCGCCGCTTGTTGTGCCGGGCCTTGGGCCAGGGATCGGGAAAGAGGATGAAGACCCGGTCAAGGCAGGCGTCCGGCATACGGGCCAGCATGTCCCGGACATCGCCGTCATGCAGGCGCACATTCTTCAGGTCGGCTTCTTCGATGTGGCGCAGGGCGCTGGCCACGCCGTTCTGGAAGGGCTCGGCGCCCAGGATCAGGACATCGCGCCGGCGGGCGGCCTGGGCGGCCATGTGCTCGCCCCCGCCAAAACCAATCTCCAGCCACACCTCGGCCGGTCCAGGCATGAGGGCGGCCGGGACGAAGGGGATTTCCGGCGCCCGCAGGGCGGGCAGCAGATCGGTCATCAAGGCCGCCTGCCGGGGCTTGATGGTCCGCGATTTCAGGCGGCCGAAGGATCGAAGGGGCGGGGGATTATCCATTTCCCGCCCCCTCTATAGGTCAGGGAAGGACTAGGCCAGACCCTTGAGCTGGTCGACCAGATCGGTCTTTTCCCAGGAGAAGCCGCCCTCATTGTCCGGCTTGCGGCCGAAGTGGCCATAGGCCGCCGTGCGGGCATAGATGGGACGGTTGAGACCCAGGTGCTCGCGGATGGCCCGGGGCGTGGCGCCGCCGATCATCTGGGGAAGGGCCAGTTCCAGCTTGGCCGGATCGATCTCGCCTTCGCCGTGGAGGTCCACATAGAAGCTCAGGGGATTGGCCACGCCGATGGCGTAACTGATCTGGATGGTGCACTTGCGGGCCAGACCGGCCGCAACGACGTTCTTGGCCAGGTAGCGGCAGGCATAGGCCGCCGAACGGTCCACCTTGGTGGGGTCCTTGCCCGAGAAGGCGCCGCCGCCGTGGGGCGCTGCGCCGCCATAGGTGTCGACAATGATCTTGCGTCCGGTCAGGCCGGCGTCGCCGTCCGGGCCGCCGATTTCGAACTTGCCGGTGGGATTGACGTGCCACTTGGTCCTGCGGGTGATCAGGCCGGCCGGGAAAACGCTTTCGACGAAGGGCTGGATCTCGGCCTTCAGACGCTTGGGATTGGCGGCCAGCAGGCCGATCTTCTTCTTGTGCTGGGTGGAGACCACGATCTGCAGGACTTCGACCGGGCGGCCGTCCTGGTAGAGCAGGGTCACCTGGCTCTTGGCGTCGGGCTCGAGCACCGGGCATTCGCCGGAGTGACGCACTTCAGCCAGGCGCTTCAGGATGTCGTGGGAATACTGCAGGGTGGCCGGCATCAGTTCCGGCGTCTCGTCGCAGGCATAACCGAACATGATGCCCTGGTCGCCGGCGCCTTCTTCCTTGGTGGCGGTGGAGTCAACGCCCTGTGCGATATGGGCGGACTGGGCGTGCAGGTGGCAGGCGTACTTCGCCTTCTGCCAATGGAAGCCCTTCTGCTCGTAGCCGATATCCTTGATGGCCGCCCGCACCTTGGGCTCCAGGGATCCGACGATTTCCTTGGTCAGGGCCTTGTTCTCGGCGGCTGAGGCGCCCGGCTTGCCAGCGCGGACCTCACCGGCCAGGACAACCCGGTTGGTAGTGACGAGGGTCTCGCACGCCACGCGGGCCTGGGGCTCTACGGCGAGGAAGGCGTCCACGACCGTATCGGAGATGCGGTCGGCGACCTTGTCGGGGTGGCCTTCGGAAACGCTTTCGCTGGTGAAGATATAACTGGAACGGCTCACAATCTGGCTCCGGAAAGGGCGCAACGGTCACGCCGGCGCGATCCCGTTTGTGCTAGGGGTAAACCTATAAAGAAGTCCTTATATCCGATCCGGCGGCGGGGGAAATCGGCTTTTCGCTATCGGTGGGCCCAGATTTTCCCCGCAGACGGGCTACAATCTCTGCAAGGGCGCTGGCCAGGATCATGAGGGCCAGGAAGAGATCGCCCCACTTCGCATAGGGAGTCTTTGGCAGGGCGGGCGGCAGGACAGCATCAATCACCCCCATGCGGCCAAGGCCCAGGCTGGGTCCCGGACGGCCAAAGGCGTCGATCATGGTGGTGACCCCGGTGGGTGTGGACCGGGCGATGGGCAGGCCGGCCTCGATGGCCCTATAGCCGGCAATATTCAGGTGCTGCCAGGGGCCGCTTGTGGCGCCGAACCAGGCGTCATTGGAAATGTTCAGCAACCAGGCGGGCCGGGATCCGACCTTGCCGGACAGGCCAGGGAACAGGGCTTCATAACAGATCAGTGGCTGGACCGGCGGCACGCCGAGGGGCGTTATCGGCGCGGGAGTCGGGCCCGGCGTGAAATCCTCGGGCATGTGGACCAGAATGCGCAGGCCAAGGCGGGTGGCCAGGGGCGACAGGGGCAGGAACTCACCGAAGGGGACGAGACGGTTCTTGTCATAGACCCCGGTCAGCCTGAAGCCGTCCATGGGGGCGGACGGGTCCCGTCGCAGGGCGATCAGGCTGTTGTAATAGATATAGCCGCCCTCGAGTTTGGGGCTGACCCGGTTGGTCCCCATCATCAGGGTCTGGCCGGGCCTGAGGGCCTTGCCCAGGCCCTCGAGAAAGGGACTGTCGGGATAGATCAGATCGTCAATGACCGCCGGCAGGGCGCCCTCCGGCCAGACAATGACATCGGGGCGGCGGGCGCCCGGACTGGCTGACAGGGTCAGATAGGTTTTGAGGATGGCCTGCAGGTTTTCCGGCCGCCACTTTTCCTTCTGGTCGATATCGGCCTGGACCAGACGGATCATGGGCGCGTCGGCGCCGGCCTTGGGCGCAGCGGCCAGCCGGGCCTCGCCCCAGCCATAGAGCCCGGCCAGGACAAGGCAGCAGGCGGCCACAAGAGCGCCCCTGGCCTTCACGCCCTTCAGATCGGGCCAGAGACCGGGGGCGGCGCCCAGGGCTATGGTGACATAGGACAGACCATAGGCGCCGATGACCGAGGCCAGCTGGGATGGGGCCGAACCTGTCGCCCAGGTCTCGCCCGGCAGGTTCCAGGGAAACCCGGACAGGACGTGACCCCTCAGCCATTCGCAGCCTGACAGCAGGGCGGCGAAGATGAAGATCCGGGACCATCCGCCACGGGACACCACCGCAAATCCGGCCGCAGCCAGTCCCCAGAACAGGGCCAGCCCACCCGCCAGAAACACCAGGGCGAAGGGCGCCATCCATCCGTGGATTTCGGCTTCCACCAGGAAGGCTTCGGTCACCCACCAGACGCCGACGGCGAAATAGCCGAGCCCGGCCAGCCAGCCATAGAGAAACGCACGGCGCGGACGGAGGTCAGGCTCGCGGCCCAGAAGCCAGAGCAGCAGGCCATAGCCGGCGATACCCGGCAGAATCCCGAAGGGCGGAAAGGCCAGCGCCGCAAGCAGGCCGGCCGCCAGGGCCAGGCCACGGATCTGCCAGGGGGTCAGGCTCACGGCTGGGCGGCGCGCTCGGGCGTCTTGCGCCAGCGGACCCGCTTCACCCGCCGGGGATCGGCGTCGAGGATCTGGATTTCAAAGCCGTCGGGATGGGGAATGACCTCGCCGCGCTGGGGGACGCGTCCGGCAAGGGCAGTGACGAGGCCTCCGACCGTATCGATGTCCTCTTCAAGATCGGCAGGCGCCAGATCGCGGCCCACGGCGGCTTCAAGCTCTTCCAGGGGCGCCCGGGCGTCGGCCTCGAAGATTTCCCCGGGCCTGGCGACAACCCCCGCCACCTGGGCCTCGTCATGCTCGTCGTCAATCTCGCCGACCACGGCTTCCACGAGGTCTTCAAGGGTCACCAGACCATCGGTTCCGCCGAACTCGTCAATGACCAGGGCCATGTGGGTGCGGGATCCCTGCATGCGCAGCATGAGGTCGGCGGCGCGCATTGAGGCGGGAACATAGAGGGCGTCCCGCCTCAGCTTCTGCAGGATCTGGTCCTCTGGTTCCGGCTTCTTGGACTTGCCCTTGGCCGGGCCGGCCATCAGCTTGAAGACGTCCTTGACGTGGACCACCCCCACCGGATCATCCAGGGTGTCCCGGTAGATCGGCATGCGGGAATGCTCGGCCTCGATGAACCTCTGGACCAGGCCGGAAAACGGCGTGTCCAGCTCGACCGCGACAATGTCAGCCCTCGGCGTCATCACGTCCTCGACCCGGAGGGTCTGGAAAGCCTGGGCCTGGTCCACCAGACGCCCGCCGATGGATTCCGCCAGGGCCTCAGCCTCGGTGGCGGGTTCCGGTTCCGGCGCGCCCATCCACCGCCGGATCAGGCCTACGAGGCCTTTCCGTGCGGGACCGGGACGCTCTGACTCGTCGTGACTGGCCATCGTCTCCTCAATCGGCCTCATAGGGGTCTGGAACCCCCAGGTCGGCCAGGATCATACGTTCGAGGCCTTCCATCTCGCGGGCCTCGTCTTCCTGCTCGTGATCATACCCCACAAGGTGCAGGACGCCATGGGCCACAAGGTGCTGCAGGTGGTGGGCCAGGGGCTTGCCCTGGGCATGGGCTTCCCGCGCACAGACGCCGAAGGCCAGGGCCACATCACCAAGATGGGTTTCCGGGTTCAGCGGGGCGGGAAAGGACAGGACATTGGTCGGCTTGGCCTGCTGGCGGAACCTCAGATTGAGGTCGAAGATTTCCTCGTCATTGGTCAGCAGAACCACGACCTTGCCGTCAAAGTCGGCATGGGAGAGGGCCATCTGGGCTGCAGCCCGGCTGAGGGGCTCGGCGTCCGGCAGGGCGCTGAGCCAGGCTTCGTCCTCGACCTCTATGTCGATGTCGTTCAATCGGGCCGCCCGCGTTTGGCGGCGTCGGCCTCATAGGCCCGGACGATCCGCTCGACCATGGGGTGACGCACCACATCGCCGGCTGTGAACCTGCTGACCCCGACCCCTTCAACTCCGTCCAGCAGACCCACGGCGTGGGCCAGGCCGGAGTCGTCAATCCGGGGCAGGTCGACCTGGCTGGGATCGCCGGTCACCACCATGCGGGCGCCTTCGCCCAGACGGGTCAGGACCATCTTCATCTGCAGGCGGGAACAGTTCTGGGCCTCGTCGACAATGACAAAGGCGTGGGCCAGGGTGCGGCCGCGCATGAAGGCGATGGGCGCCAGCTCGATCTCGCCCTTCTCCCGGCGGCGGCGGAACTGGTCCACCCCAAGAATGTCGGTCAGGGCCTCCCAGACGGGCGCCATATAGGGATCGACCTTTTCCGACAGGTCGCCGGGCAGGAAGCCCAGACGCTCGCCCGCCTCCACCGCCGGACGACTGACGATCAGGCGGTCGACCTCGCCCCGCAGCAGCATGCCGGCGCCATGGGCCACGGCCAGAAAGGTCTTGCCCGTACCCGCAGGGCCAAGGCCGAAGACCAGTTCACACCGGCTCATGGAGTCCAGATAGCGCGCCTGGGCCGTGGTCTTGGGGGCCACCTGGCCGCGGCGGCTGGACGGCAGGGCGCCAGGCGCCGAGCCCCGTCCGACCCTGACCTGACCAATGGCGACCCGCACATCGGCCTCGGTGACCTCATGGCCCTTGTCAGCCCGCTCGGCCAGGGACTGGACCACCCGCTTGGCTGACCCACGACCCTTGGAGTCGCCGTCAATGGACACGCCGCCGCCGGGGGTTTCGATCAGGACGTCAAAGGCGTCTTCCATCAAGGCGGCGTGGCGGTTGGCGGTTCCCGCCACAGCCCGCGCGGCGGCGTCCGAGAGCGGGATGAATTCCGAGGACTTGCTCATGCCGACGCCGTGACGGCGGCCAGGGATCCTGCCAGGGCGCCCGAAAGGCTCATCTTGGCTGCGCCGGTAATGCTGACCGGGGCGATCTGGCCGATCAGCTCGGCCGGGCCGTCGCAGTGGACAGCCTGCAGATAGGGACTGCGGCCTGAAAGCTGGCCGGAATGGCGGCCGGGCTTTTCGAACAGTACGGGCAGGACCTTGCCGACCTGGGCGGCGTTGAAGGCCTTCTGCTGTTCGTCCAGCAGGGCGTTGAGCCGCGCCAGACGCTCGTCCTTGACCGCCTCGGCCACCTGGCCGGGCATGGCGGCGGCGGGGGTTCCGGGGCGCGGCGAATACTTGAAACTGAAGGCCGAGGCGTGACCGACCGTCCGCACCAGATCCAGTGTGGCTTCGAAATCCGACTCCCGCTCGCCGGGGAAGCCGACAATGAAGTCGCCGGAAATGGCGATGTCGGGCCGGGCCGCGCGGACCCTCTCCAGGGTCTTGAGGTAGCTGTCGGCGGTATGGGCCCGGTTCATGGCCCGCAGGATCTTGTCCGACCCCGACTGCACGGGCAGGTGCAGATAGGGCATGAGCTCGGCCACCTCGCCGTGGGCGGCGATCAGGTCCTCATCCATGTCCTTGGGGTGACTGGTGGTGTAGCGGATCCTGTCCAGGCCCTCGATCTTCGCCAGGGCGCGGACCAGATTGGCGAGGCCGCCGGTATAGGCGTTGACGTTCTGCCCCAGCAGGGTGACTTCCCGCACGCCCTGGGCGGCCAGGGACCGGGCCTCGGCCAGGACGGTGTCCATGGGCCGGGACCATTCAGCGCCGCGGGTATAGGGCACGACGCAGAAGGTGCAGAACTTGTCGCAGCCCTCCTGCACGGTCAGGAAGGCCGTGACGCCGGTGGGGTTCCGGTCCGGGGACAGGGCGTCGAACTTTTCGTCGGCGGCGAAGTCGGCGGCCAGGCTTTCGCCCCGTGACCGGTGGGTGCGGGCGATCAGTTCGGGCAGCTGATGATAGGCCTGGGGCCCGACCACCAGGTCGACGGCAGGCTGGCGGCGCATGATTTCAGCGCCCTCGGCCTGGGCGACGCAGCCGGCCACCACCACGGTCATGGCATCGCCGGTCAGGGCCTTTTCCTGCTTCATTTCCTTGATCAGGCCGAGCTCGGAATAGACCTTTTCCGTGGCCTTTTCCCGGATATGGCAGGTGTTCAGCACCACCAGATCAGCGCCGATCGGACTGTTGGTCATGCCATAGCCAAGGGGCGTCAGGACGTCGGCCATACGCTCGCTGTCATAGACATTCATCTGACAGCCGTAGGTCTTGATGTAGAGGCGCTTCAAAGGGGCGGACATTTTTCAGGTTATGCGGCGCGCAGGCCCGGGGCGCAACCGCCCTTACTCTTCAACGGGAACCCCGTAGAGCTCGAGCCTGTGATCTACCAGCCGGTAGCCCAGCTTGCGGGCAATGGCCTCCTGCAGGGCCTCGATCTCGGCGTCGACAAACTCGATGACCTTGCCGGTCTTCAGGTCGATCAGGTGGTCGTGATGGCTTTCCCGGGCCTCTTCATAACGCGAACGGCCATCGCGGAAGTCATGCCGGGCGACAATGCCGGCTTCCTCGAACAGGCGGACGGTCCGGTAGACTGTCGCGATCGAGATATGGGGGTCCACGGCATGGGACCGGCGGAACAGCTCTTCCACATCGGGATGGTCTGCAGCCTCCGACAGCACACGGGCGATCACCCGGCGCTGCTCGGTCATGCGCATGCCCTTTTCGATGCAGAGGTTCTCGATACGGTCCACCCGGGCCCCCAACCTTGAAGTCTGGAGCTAGAATAGGGTCAGTTGGCCCCGGTGTTAAGATCGCGTCGCATAATCACGGCGTCGACGGGGGTTTCGTAGCCGACTGTGTAATAGCCGCGGCGGAGACCGACCCGCTCAAACCCTGTGGCGGCATAGAGCGCCAGGGCCGCCAGGTTCTCGACGGACACCTCCAGGAACATTTCCCGGGCCCCATCCCGGGCGGCCTGAACCATGGCCGCCTCCACCAGACCACGGCCGACGCCCCGCTGGCGGGCCGCAGGATCGACGGCGATGGTATAGATCTCGGCCTCGCCCACGGCGGTCCGGCAAAGGATCATGCCGCAGGGGTCCGGGCCCTCGGCGATCAGGGCGAAGCCGCCCGGACCTGATCCCAGGTCGGCGATTTCCTCGGCGTCCCAGCTGGGGGTGAAGGCCAGGGCGTGCAGACGCGCCAGGGTCTCCAGATCCGCCTCGGTGGCAGACCGCACGATCACGGGTCGATCCCGCCCGGCAGCTTGGCGTCAGGCGCCCGCAGATAGAGCGGTCTGGGCGGGGTCGGCGCGCGGGCCGCCGCCAGCCTGGCCACGCAGCCCGGGTCGACCTGGTCAGACTTCACGACGCGGGCCGAGGGTGTCAGGGCCGACAGGTGATCGGTTCCCGATCCGACCAGGGTGACCGCCCCTGTCCGCGAGAGCTCCACCAGCAGGGCGCCGGCGGCGTCGATATTGAGTCCGGCCGGCGCCGTCAGGGCCTGGCCCTTCTCGAAGGCCTGGAAATAGACCTGGCCGCGCTTGGCCTCCAGAACGACGGCGACGAGGCCCGGCTCGCCCGCCAGAGGGGCGCCCATGGCCTCAAGGGTTCCGATGCCGATGACGGGAAGGCCCAGGGCCGCACCCAGGCCCTTGGCGAAGGCCAGGCCAACCCTAAGCCCGGTAAAGGAGCCCGGCCCCACTGTCACGGCGATGCGACCAAGATCACTGAAGGCGACGCCGGCCTCAGCCAGGACCTCGGAAACCAGACCTGCGAGCCGTTCCTGATGGCCCCGCATCATGACCTCGACACGGCTGGACAGCAGGTCCCCGTCCCGCAGCACTGCAGCGGAACAGGCGGAAAGACAGGTGTCGAGGGCCAAGGTGATCATGACGGACCGCCCCTAGCCCATTCTCAGCCCCGCTTAAAGCGCCTGCTCCACCCGGGTCACTTCGGGGACATAGTGTTTGAGCATGTTTTCGACCCCGGACTTGAGTGTGGCCGAAGACGAAGGACAGCCTGAACAGGCGCCGCGCATGTGAAGCCAGACCACGCCGGTGTCCGGCTCGAAGCGGTTGAACAGGATGTCGCCGCCATCCTGGGCCACGGCGGGCCGGATGCGGGTGTCGAGCAGGTCCTTGATCTCGGCGACAACCTGGGCCGTTTCGCCCTCATAGACGTCGTCGTCGTGACCGCCACTGTCCTGACCATTGTCATCGAACAGGGCCTTGCCTGAGGTGAAGTGATCCATGATGGCCGCCAGGATCGGGGCCTTCACATGGGACCAGTCGACCTCGGGGTCCTTGCCGACCGTGACAAAGTCTCCGCCAAAGAAAACGCGAACGACGCCATCGACCTGGAAAAGCTCGGCCGCAAGGGGCGAAACCGAGGCGTCTTCGGCCGACCGGAAATCCCGGCTGCCTTCAGCGAGAACCTCGCGTCCGGGCAGGAATTTCAGAACTTCGGGATTGGGTGTGGCTTCTGTCTGGATGAACATGGACAAGATGTGGCGCGGCTGCGACGCAAGTGCAAGTCGCGCGATGAAGGCAGAAGATTGAACAGGCCTCAGAAAGGGTGTAACGCGCCGCGCTCATGACGGCATTGGGCCGCCTGTGGGAACCCCATCCGTTCCCGGAGACGTTAGATGACCGGTCCGGCAAGCGACGCCCACGAGGTCGGCGAGGATTCGCCTCATCACCCCAAGTCGGAAAGCTTCGCCGCCCTCGCCCTGGGCGCCATGGGCGTGGTGTTCGGCGACATCGGCACCAGCCCGCTCTATGCCATGCGCGAGGCTCTGGCCCACACCAGCCACAATGTCAGCACCGAGATCGCGGTCCTGGGCGTCGTCTCCCTGGTCACCTGGGCTCTGATCCTGATCGTCACCGTCAAGTACGTCTTCTTCCTGATGCGGGCGGACAACAAGGGCGAGGGCGGCACCCTGGCCCTCATGGCCCTGGCCCAGCGCTCCCTGGGAAAGCGGTCGACCTCGGTCTTCTTCCTGGGGGTGATCGGCGCCGCCCTCTTTTACGGCGATGGCATCATCACCCCGGCCGTTTCCGTTCTGGGCGCCCTTGAGGGCATGCGCGACGCTCCGGGCCTGGGTCAGGCCCTGGCGCCCTATGTCCTGCCCGCCTCGGCGGTCATCCTGGTGGTCCTGTTCCTGGTCCAGTCCCGGGGCACAGCCAGCATGGCGCGCTATTTCGGGCCGATCACCCTGGCCTGGTTCGTGGTCCTGGGCTTCCTGGGCGCCATCCACATTTCAGACGACCCCTCCATCCTGCGGGGCCTGTCCCCCCACTATGGCGTCATGTTCCTGATCAACAGCGGCTGGGTCGGCTTTGTCATTCTCGGCAGTGTCTTCCTGGCGGTGACCGGCGCGGAGGCCCTCTATGCCGACATGGGCCACTTCGGAAAGCGTCCCATCCAGGCGGCGTGGCTGTTCTTTGTCCTGCCCGCCCTGCTGCTGAACTATTTCGGCCAGGGCGCCCTGGTCCTCGCCCATCCCGAGGCGCGGGCCAATCCCTTCTTCCAGATGATCCCGCACGCCATGTACTGGCCCGTCCTCCTGCTGGCCACGGCCGCTACGGTCATCGCCAGCCAGGCAGTGATCACCGGCGCCTTTTCAATGACCCAGCAGGCGGTGCAGCTTGGCCTCTTCCCGCGGATCGATATCCGCCGGACCTCCGAGACCCAGGCCGGCCAGATCTATGTGCCGCAGATCAACACCTTCCTGATGATCGGCGTTCTGATCCTGCTCTTCACCTTCAAGTCCTCGCACAACCTGTCTGCGGCCTATGGCATCGCCGTCACCGGTTCCATGTTCGTCGACACCCTGCTGTTCTTCGTCATCATCAAGTCCATGTGGAAACGGCCCACCTGGCAGGCGGCCCTGGCGGTCGTCGGATTCGGCCTGCTGGACCTGGTCTTCATCTCGTCCAACCTGATGAAGATCCCCCAGGGGGCCTGGCTGCCCCTGGTCCTTGGAGGCGTCATGGTGGTGGTCATGTGGACCTGGACCCGCGGGGCCCAGATCCTGTCGGACAAGACCCGGCGGGACAGCCTGCCCCTTTCGGAACTCTCCGGTATCCTCAAGGCGCGGCCGCCTCACAGGGCGCCGGGCACGGCCATCTTCCTGACCTCCGACCCGGACATGGCGCCCGTCGCCCTCATGCACAACCTCAAGCACAACAAGGTCCTGCACGAGAAGAACATCATACTGACCGTCATCACCGCCGAGACGCCGCGGGTGAAGGAGGACGACCGGGTCCGGATCGAGCCCATCAATGACGACTTCAAGAAGGTGGTCATTTCCTACGGCTTCATGGAAAGCCCGAACCTGCCCAAGGCCCTTGGCCTCTGCCGCAAGCTGGGTCTGAAGTTCGACATCATGGCCACCAGCTTCTTCCTCGGGCGACGATCCGTGGTGGCCTCGGCCCAGTCGGGCATGCCGCTCTGGCAGGACAAGCTCTTCATCTTCCTGATGCGCAACGCCGCCAACCCCACGGACTTCTTCAAGATCCCGCCGGGACGCGTTGTGGAGCTGGGCACCCAGGTCACCGTCTAAGCCAAGCAACCTCAAAGGGGGTTCGCCCCCGCCAAATGGCTTGAAGCCTGAGGCCCTTGCCTCCTATAGGCCCCAGCCGAGTCACCATCGCGCCCACGCGGCGCCATTGATTTGAAGGACGTGCGCCCATGGCCGCCCCCATCAAGAAAGTCGTCCTCGCCTATTCCGGCGGTCTGGACACCTCCATCATCCTGAAATGGCTCCAGACCGAGTATGGCGCGGAAGTGGTCACCTTCACCGCCGACCTTGGTCAGGGCGAGGAAATCGAGCCGGCCCGGGCCAAGGCCCTGGCGGCAGGCGTCAAGCCCGAGAACATCTTCATCGAGGATGTCCGCGAGGAATTCGTCCGCGACTTCGTCTTCCCGATGTTCCGCGCGAATACGGTCTATGAGGGCCAGTACCTGCTGGGCACCTCCATCGCCCGGCCGCTGATCGCCAAGCGCCAGATCGAGATCGCCCGCATGACCGGCGCCGACGCCGTCAGCCATGGCGCCACCGGCAAGGGCAATGACCAGGTACGGTTCGAGCTGGGCTACTACGCCCTGGAGCCCGACATCCACGTCATCGCCCCCTGGCGGGAATGGGACTTCAAGAGCCGCGAGGCCCTGCTGGACTTCGCCGAAAAGCACCAGATCCAGATCACCAAGGACAAGCGCGGCGAGGCGCCCTTCAGCGTCGACGCCAACCTCCTGCACTCATCCTCCGAGGGTAAGGTGCTGGAAGATCCGGCGGTGGAGGCCCCCGAGTTCGTGCACATGCGGACGATCGCTCCCGAGGACGCCCCGGACAAGCCCACCGTCTTCACCATGGACTTCGAAAAGGGCGATCCCGTCGCCATTGACGGGGTCAGGATGTCGCCGGCCACCCTGCTGACCAAGCTGAACCAGCTGGGCCATGACAATGGCGTCGGACGTCTGGACCTGGTGGAAAACCGCTTCGTCGGCATGAAGTCCCGGGGGGTCTATGAGACCCCCGGCGGAACCATCCTGCTGGCCGCCCACAGGGGCATTGAGAGCATCACCCTCGACCGGGGCTCCATGCACCTGAAGGACGAGCTGATGCCCCGCTATGCGTCCCTGATCTATAACGGCTTCTGGTTCGCGCCGGAGCGGGAAATGCTGCAGACCGCCATCGACTACAGCCAGGCCCATGTGACCGGCCAGGTCCGGGTTAAGCTCTACAAGGGCAATGTCTCGGTCATCGGCCGCACCAGCCCCTATTCGCTCTACGATCAGGACCTGGTGACCTTTGAAGAGGGCAAGGTGGCCTATGACCACCGGGACGCCGCGGGCTTCATCAAGCTCAATGCGCTTCGCCTGCGGGTCGCCGCCAAGCGCGATCGTCGAGGCTGATCGGTTCCCCTGTCGGCTGCAGGCCGTTGCGCTTGCAGCCGATTGCCCCAATATCGGCGTCAGGGCGTTCCTGAAGCGCCGATCATTGGGGTATTCGCATGCAATCTCATTCACTGGTGGCCATTGTCACCCTCCTGGCGGTTCTGACCTATCTCTGGATGGGCCTTGCGGTCGGCGGCGCCCGCCGCAAATCCGGCATTTCCGCCCCGGCCATGACCGGCGATCCCCTGCTGGAGCGCACCATCCGGGCCCACTACAACACCCTGGAAGCCATGCCGATCTTCCTGCCAGCCCTGTGGATCTTCGCCTTTGTCTGGAGCGACATGGTTGCGGCGGGTCTGGGTCTGGTCTGGATCGTCGGCCGGGTGCTCTATGCCCGCGGCTATGCAGAGGCGGCTGAAAAGCGCGAACTGGGCTTCATGATCCAGATCCTGGCCACGGCCGTTCTGGTGTTCGGCGCCCTTGGAAAGCTCGTCTGGGGCCTGGTTCAGGGCGGCGCAGCCTGATTTACGGGAAAATCGGGCGCGGCGCTGTTTCGACCTTCGCCGCGCCCTGATCCTTCGCCTATAGGGGGGCGATGAGCGTTCTCCCCGTCGACCCCGCCCGTTATGTGACCTTTCTTGGCGTCATGGGCGTCATGGCCATTGCGCCGGGTCCCGCCAATGTCTTCGCCATCGCCACCGGCGCCCAGAGGGGCAAGGCGGCCGCCCTGATGGGCATGGTGGGCATGAACACCGCCTCCCTGGTCTGGTTCGCCGGCGCAGCCCTCGGCCTCGGCGCCCTGGTCATGGCCTTTCCCCACACCTTCCACCTGATCGCCCTGGCGGGCGCGGCCTATGTGGCCTGGCTTGGAATCAAGTCCATCATCTCCAGCTTCAAGCCGGCGGACCCGCAGGCCCTCGTCCGCGCACCGACCGGACGCTCGGCCTTCGCCGACGGTTTCGCGGTGCAGATCTCCAATCCCAAGGCGGTGCTCTTTTTCACCGCCGTCCTGCCGCCCTTCCTCGACCCGAACCGACCCCTGCCCGGCCAGCTGATCGCCTTCGCCATAGCCACCATAGCCTTCGACGCCATTTCCATGAGCGCCTATGGCTTGGGCGGCGCAGCCCTGGCGGCGCGAATGAACGAGCCGAGGTTCCGCAAGGGGTTCCAGATCGCCGTTGGCCTGCTGCTGATCGGGGCTGCAGCCCTCATGGCGCTTCGCCATTGACGCCGCAACTTCGCCAAGGTCTCGTGTGTTTGATCAGGATGAGGAGATCCATCATGAAGCTCACCACACCCGTCGCAGCCCTCGTCCTTGCCGCCGCCCTCGCCGGGTGCGCCACCACGACGGCCTATCAGCCCCGGACGCCCCAATCGGCCCAGGGCTTTGCTGACACCCGACTGGAGGACAACCGGTTCCGGGTGAGCTTCGCCGGCAATACCGTCACCTCCCGGGACACTGTCGAGACCTATCTGCTCTATCGCGCCGCCGAACTGACCCTGGCCCAGGGCTTCGACACCTTCCTGGTGGTGGACCGGCGCACGGACACCAAGACGCGCACCCTGGAAACCGACCCCTGGCGCGGCCCCTATGGCGGCTGGCGCCCGGACTGGAACTTCTATTACGGGTTCGGCTTCGGCTGGGACCCCTACTGGCCGCAGTCGCCCTTCGGCTTCAACCGCCACCGGGACACCATGACGGTGGAGAAATTCAAGGCCGAGGCGGAAATCCTGCTGCTCAAGGGCCCCAAGGACGCCAGTGACCCCAAGGCCTTCGACGCCCGCAGCGTCCTGGCCAATCTGGGGCCGAAGGTCGTGCGGCCCAAGCCTTAGGCCGCACGACAGACTTCGGACGTCAGACCGTCTCTTCGGTAAAGGTCAGGCCGGCCCGGGCGTTGAGCCGGTCGATCAGCCTCTGGCCCATGGCCGCGCCGGGCACCCAGATGCCGCCGGCCACTTCGGGGCAGTCCTTGACCAGGCAGATGGCCGACTCGGCGATGATCTTCGAGGTCGAGCCGTATCCCGGGTCCTTGTCCCCATAGACCGCCCCGCGCACCTGGCCGCCGTCAGCGTCCACGCCGATGAAGATCAGGTCATAGAAGCCGTTCTCGCGCTCTTCCTTGCTGGGGCCCTCGCCCGGCTGGGGGCCGCCGGCCCCGCCCAGATCGGTGAATTCGGTCGAGGAGCCGGGAGCCGTGACGCTCATCTCGTCATAGACAAAGTCCGTCCCGTAGGCGTGACCCTGCAGCAGGTTGGAGCGATGGACGTTCTTGGTGTTGATCACCGCCATCATGAAGGGGCCGACCTCGAGGCCCAGATCCGGATCGACCTCCTTCTGGGTTCCCGTGGGCTGGGCGGGCCCCTGGAAGCCGGGGGTCAGGGCGAAGGGGCTCATCATCACCCCCATCAGGCTGGGATCCTTCTGCATGGCCGCCATGGTGGCCTTGCCGCTGGCCGCCGTGCCGCCCGACAGACCGCCGCGCATATTGCGGACCCGGCCCTTCACCCGCGACACCGGATGGCCGAACTTCGCCTTCGCCAGACCCTGCGTATAGAGGACGCCCAGTTCGAAGGGGATGGAGTCAAAGCCGCAGGAGAAGACGATCCGCGCCCCGCTGGCCCTGGCCGCCGCCTCATGGGCGCCGATCATGGCGTGCATCCAGGTGGGCTCGCCCGACAGGTCCAGATAGTCGGTCCCCGCCGCCGCGCAGGCCGCCACCAGGTCCGAGCCATAAAGCTGATAGGGGCCGACTGTGGTCAGGACCGCCTTGGTGCGTTCCACCATCGACTTGACCGAAGCGGCGTCGCCCGCGTCGGCGACGATCAGCGGCGTGTTGGCAGGGGCGCCGATCTCGTCGCGCACCGCGGCCAGCTTGTCAGCCGAGCGGCCGGCCATGGCCCACTTGATCTCGCCATCGACCCCATAGGTCGCCGCCAGATATTCCGCCACCAGCCGGCCGGTAAAGCCGGTCGCGCCGTAAACGATGATGTCGAATTCCGCCTTGGGGTTCATGGGGGAGCCTCTGATGATGTCGAGCGTGTTCCGATAAGTGGATAGCGGCTATCGGATAGAGACACGCTCAGGTTTTGAACTGGCCTCCGTTTTGGCAGAGGCCCGCGCCTCTGACCAGAGGCGCCGCGCCCACTGCAGGGTGGCGCTGGAGCCCGATTCAGAGCCCAATGGGCCCATGCCCCTCACCGCCCGATTGCAGACAGGCCTGAACCTTCACCGGGAAGGCCGGCTGGATGAGGCCCAGGCGGTCTATGAGGCCATACTCACCCAGAACCCGGCCCATGTGGACGCCCTGCACCTGATCGGCGTCATCGCCCTGCAGAGGGGCTGGCATCCCATAGCCCTGGCCTTCATCGACCAGGCCCTGATCCACGACCCCGACTTCGCCGACGCCCACCTGAACCGGGCCAATGTGCTCAAGGCCCTGAACCAGCCGCGCGACGCCCTGACCGCCCTCGAGCGGGTGGTGGAGCTTGAGCCCGCCTATGCGGAGGCCTGGTCCAACCGGGGCAATCTGCTGAAGGACATGGGCCGGCTGGACGAGGCCCTGGCCAGCTATGACCGGGCCCTGGCCCTCGACCCCGTCCATCCCGACGCCAGCTGGAACAAGGCCTGGGCCCTGCTGCTCACCGGCGATCTGGCGGCCGGCTGGCCCCTGCACGAATTCCGCTGGCAGGCGTCGGGCCGCGCACGCCCGGTCCACGACCAGCCCCAGTGGCGGGGCGAGACCGACCTCGCGGGCAAGACCCTCCTGCTGGAGAGCGAGCAGGGGTTTGGCGATGTCCTGCAGTTCTGCCGCTATGTTCCCCTGCTGGCGGCCCGGGGCGCCCGGGTGCTGCTGGAGGTCGAAACCCCCTTGCGTGACCTGATGGCCAGCCTTGAGGGCGTGGGCGCCCTGATCACAAAGGGCGAGCCCCGGCCGGACTATGACCTCCATTGCCCCCTGCTCAGCCTGCCCCTGGCCTTCGGCACGACCCTGGAGACCCTTCCGGGTCAGACCCCCTATCTCGCCGCCGACCCTGCCCGGGTAGAGGCCCTCGCCGCCCGCCATCCCCGGCGGGAGGGACGAGCGCGGATCGGCTTGGTCTGGAGCGGCGGCTTCACCCATCTGGGCGATGAACGTCAGGACCCCCGCAGCCTGCCCCTGGCCGACCTGCTGGCCGTCCTGCCCGGGGACGCCGACCTCTTCTGCCTGAACACCAACTTCCGCCCCGCCGACCTCGCCCTGCTGGCGACCCGGCCGGACATCACCATCCCGACCCTGAACGACTTCGCCGACACGGCCGCCCTGATCGGGACCCTGGACCAGGTCATCACCATAGACACCGCCGTCGCCCACCTGGCCGGCGCAATGGCCAGGCCCACAACCCTCCTCCTCCACGCCAACGCCGACTGGCGCTGGCTGCAGGGGCGCAACGACAGCCCCTGGTACCCGACGGTGCGGATTTTCCGGCAGGAGGTGGCGGGGGATTGGATTGGGGTGTTGGGGGCTGTAACTTGGGAATTGTCAGATGTGCCTCGCTGACGCACGTTGTCAATGAAAACACTCACCTCAAAGAGCCTCTCGCTACTGCTGTATATGAATTGACGACTTCGCCGACTTTCGACTCAGTTATGATTGGGGTCTAGACTTGCCACCACTATCCAAGTCCAAAATTGACCGAGCCGGCCGGCTAATTGCAGCTAATGGAGAGCTCACAGAGGAGCTAATCGAGCTCGAAGAAGCGTTTGATCAATACAGAGCAGCGCACTTAGATCCGCTTTCGAGAACAACACTGGAGCTCCAAGCGTGGCTTCAGGATTATGGTGGAAAATATTATATAGCTCAGAGACTAAAGAGAAAGCCTCAAATAGTCCGAAAATTACGCCGACTCAGTGGAAGGCTTACTCAACTTCAGGACATTGGTGGAAATAGAATAATTGTTGATAGAAACGCTGATGTGGATCGTCTGATTGATTTTATCTCATCACATATACAAAATGGATCTACAATTTCACTAAAGAGAGTCACTGACTATCGTGAACGCGGACGAGATGAAACTGGCTATCGGGGAGCTCACTTAATACTATCGAGGGATGGATATACGATTGAACTACAGCTCAGAAGTCGAATTCAGCACTATTGGGCAGAATCTATTGAAAGAAGCTCGGTTATATATGGCTATCATCTGAAAGAACAAGAAGGCGATATTCGAGTAATATCTTACTTTAAATCCCTTTCAGACATATTTTACGAAATAGAAAGCGGGAGAAATCCAGATGAGCGCCGAAAGATTAATCTGGATATGGAGCGAGAGGAAGCTCAAGAGATAATATATGCTTCAGACAGACATCGCATTTTTGATAGTTATGTAAATGAAGATGTAGTTCGTACATTGAAATCTGTGAAGTCTGGTGGCGGTGGGTTGGAAAATTGGATTATTGTATTCAATTGGAACACGGGCGCCTTCGTTACATGGGATGCGGTTGGACGAAATGCCGACGAAGCCAATAGAAAATATGTTGAGTATGAAAGGCAATTTCCAGCCGAACAAAATTTTGAAGTCGTTATGATCGGCTCATCGGATATAGCAACAGTTCGTCAAACACATAGTCACTATTTTGGAATTGAGAAATTCGAAAATATACTTGAAAATTTTGATCAATCGATTGCGGGACTTAAGTCAAGAATGGATATAGACGTAGGATCTAGACAAATTCTTTCTCTCTTGAAGAGAAAAAAATACTGGGGAACCAAGTCCATTTCGATCGATACGCTTAGAAATCACTTCGCAAGAGGCGTGGTAACTTTTGATTCTTCGCTGCAAACTCTGCGTGAGTTGGAACTGATCTCAGTAGAAGGGGCTCAAGGCCCGGTTTCCCTTAGCCTGAAACGAAAGGCAGAGATTGAGGCGTATCTTTAAATCCCAGGGATCTCCTACGGAGATAAACCCGGGCGGGGCGTCATCTTGAGACAGACGCCCAATGGGGCCTAGACTTTGTATTTGTGTGGATGGCGCCTATGTCGGCGCGGAAGAGAACCATTCACGGCCGGTACGCTAGGGAGCCGACCAGCTCCCCAATTGTCTAGGTTTTCCGCTTCCAGAATCTGGAGCGGGCGAAGAGATTCGAACTCTCGACCCCAACCTTGGCAAGGTTGTGCTCTACCACTGAGCTACGCCCGCGCTCCTCAAGGCAATCCGGAAGGACCGGCGGCCTCGAAATTCGAGAGCGGGCTTATGGCAGAGGGCTTCAAGCTTGGCAAGGCTTCCTCTGACGCCTTGTTGCAAGTTTCGGCTCAGCCCCGGAAACGGGGGACTTTCAGGCGGCGTTTGTTGACGTGGTCCTTGGGGGCCTCGCCGGCGCCTTCGGGGATTTCGCCCTTGAAGTAATAGCGCTGCCAGGCGGCCTTGGTGGCCTCTGGGTCCAGGCGGAATATGGCCTTGTTGAACTCGGTGCGGTGCTTTTCCCAGACGTCGTACTGGTCGCGCAGGTCGGGATTGGAATCCATCCGCTTGATCACCGGCTGGACGGTCTCGAGCGCCTTGTCCTGCATCAGGGTGATGAAACAGAAGGGCTCGCCCTTCTCAAAGCGCACCCGGCCCGGGCGGGTGAAGATCCAGTTCATGGTGAAGGTGAAGGGCAGCCAGTCGGTCTCCACCAGGCCGGCCAGGGGCTGGATGCCGTCCTTCACATGGTTGGGCGGGCCCTGGGTCAGGATCGACCAGCCGGGGGGCGTGCGGAACAGATAGCCCGGATGCATGGTGATCACCCCGTGGGTGAAGTGGCTTTTGACGAACTCGTGGAAGTCCGAATGGGGCCGGTCGGGGGTCAGCTTGATGTCGTGGGCCTCGGGCCCGCCATTCCACTCGGCCGTGAAGGACATGGGGCAGAGCATTTCCCAGCCGCTGGTATTGGCCATGGTCAGGGGCAGGCAGCGATAGGGATGGCGGGAGGGGAAGGCGTCCATCCAGGCGCGCTCGGGCCGGCCAGGGACGAGCTCGGGCGGCCGGGCCGCTGTGGGATAGCACTCGAGCTCCATGGGTTTCTCCTCCGTCTGGCGCTGTTGATTACCCGGCGGGGGTCGGGGCTGTCGACTCCCCTCCGGTCACTCCGGCGAAGGCCGGAGTCCAGTTCATAGGTCACGGCCTCTCGGGAAAAGCTGCTCTTCGGATCCTGGCCACAGTCACAACCCTACGAACTGGATCCCGGCCTCCGCCGGGATGACCGGGAAGGTCTGGCGCGAGGGGGAAGTCTGGCGTCTAATCGGGGCCAAGGGAATTTCGGGGGAAACATCATGACCAGGTTCAAGTCGGCCCTTCTGGCGGCCAGCCTATTTCTGACGCCCGTCGTCATGGGCGGCGGCCAGGCTCTGGCCCAGACCCAGACCGGCGCCCCGGCTTCGGCCAGCTATCAGCCGCCCCCCGGTTCGGTGGAGGAATACGCCACCTTGAGGGACGGAACCCGGCTGGCGGCCAATGTCTTCAAGCCTGCGGGAACGGGCCCCTGGCCGGTGGTGGTCTCGCGGACCCCTTACCTCAAGGACGGTCGCGGCAGCCCCGAAGCCCTGGCCGCCCAGGGCAGACACTATACCGAGGCCGGCTTTGTCTTCGTCCTGCAGGATGTGCGGGGCAAGGGCCGCAGCCAGGGCTTCTACGCCGCCTATGTCAACGACATCGAGGACGGCTACGACACGGTGGAGTGGGCCGCCAGACAGCCCTGGTCCAATGGCAAGGTGGGCGTAACCGGCGCCTCGGCCCTGGGAGTGACCTCCAACGCTGCGGGTATGGCGGCGCCGCCGCACCTGAAGGCCGCCTATGTGGTGGTGGCCCCCTTTGACCGGTCCCGGTCCAGCTTCATGGGCGGGGTGATCAAGGAGAAGGACACCATAGGCTGGCTGAAGGGCCAGGGGGTGTCCCAGGCTGAGATCGACGACCTGCGGGCCCGGGCGGCGGACGACGTGGTCTGGAACCGCTTCGCCATGAGCACCAACCGGAAGTACATCAAGGTTCCGACCTATAATGTCGGCGGCTGGTACGACATCTTCAACGAGGGCAATACCTCGAACTTCACCTACCTGCAGAACCAAGGGGCGAAGGGGGCAAAGGGAAACCAGAAGCTGATGATGGGACCCTTTGGCCATGGCCCCCTGTCCGGGGATCTGGCCTATCCCGGGGAAGACACCCTGCCCGGCGCCTTCCGCCACGAGATCCGCTGGTTCGATTACTGGCTGAAGGGCATCGACAACGGGATCATGGATGAGCCGCCGGTCAGCTTCTACATGATGGCCGGAGCCCGGAAGGGCGCCCTGTCGCCGAAGAACCGCTGGATGACCTCGGCCAACTGGCCCCCGGCCAATCGCGAGGTCCGTTATTACCTGACCCCCGACAGGACCCTGACGCAGGTCCCGCCCTCCGCGGAGGGGGCGAAGCTCAGCTATAAATTCGACCCGGCCAGACCCGTGGCGACCTTCGGCGGCGCCAACCTGACCTTTGAACGGGGGCCTGAGGACCAGAGGCAGGTGGGGACCCGGGAGGACTATCTGCGCTTCCAGACTCCGGTCCTGACGAAGGATGTTTCGATCGCCGGACCGGTCAAGGTCGAGCTCTATGGCGCCACGGACGGCCCGGACACCGACTTCATGGCCAAGCTGGTGGACGTCTATCCTGACGGCTATGAGGCCCTGGTCCTGGATGCGCCCGTCCGCACCCGCTACCGCAATGGCCGCATGCCCGACGATGTGAAGATGATGACCCCCAATGCGCCGGAGGCCCTGACCATCGAGCTGTGGTCGACGGCCATCACCTTTGAAAAGGGGCACAGGATCGCCCTGCACGTCACCTCGTCCAACAGCCCGCGGTTCGAGGTCAATCCCAATACCGGCGATCCGGACGGCGTGCGGCTGCAGAAGCCCCGGGTGGCGGTGAACTCGGTCCACATGGACGCCAGCCATCCCTCGGCCGTGGTCCTGCCGGTGATCTATCCCGACGCGCCTTAGGCGGCTTTGCGCACCTTCAGCGTGATCTGGATTTCCTTGACCACGTTGAGGCGCGATCCGACATATTCGACGATCTGGTCCACGGTCAGGGCGCCGGACTGGTACTGCTCGAGATAGGTTTCCTCGATGACGTTCTGGACATTGACCGTCTCGAAATCGACGCCGGTATAGTGGGCCAGGGGGGAGTTGGCGGCGCCGATCTCCTTCCACTTGTCGTTCAGGGACCGGTCGAACAGGGCCATCATTTCCGCCGTCACCGGCCGGACATGGGTGGGGTCGTTCATGAAGTCGTCGTGGCGGGGATGCGGCACATTGATCTGCACCACGCCATCAGGCTTCGAGACCCGGTAGATCTCCTTCATGATCCCCAGAAAGATCTTGGGATCACCGCCCATGTGCTCGAGGGAATGGTTGAAAACCATCTCATCGGCGGTGTTGTCCGCCCAGGGCCAGGGCAGGGATTCCAGGTCAACCACCTGATCGGGACCGCCCTCGGAAAAGGCGTCGACATTCACATAGCCGGGCTTCTTGTTGTGGCCGCAGCCCATGTTGAACTTCATCGGGGTCAGGCGACTTTCTGTTGGGATTCAACCGGGCGGGCGCGGGGGCCGAACCAGGCCTGAAGGGGATAGAGGTACTGGCCAAGGGCCCCGGGGGCCATGGTCGCCTCGACCCCCAGGGGCACATTGCAGGGGCCCGGGCAGTAGAAGGTGCCGAAAGCGCGGTCAAAGACCGAGAAGACCGTGGCGAAGTTCTTGCCCGAGATTTTCTCATCCCGGGCGTGGTGCCAGCGGTGCATGGCCGGAGCGTTGAAGACCCAGTTCAGCCGCCCAAGGGTCCAGGGCAGGTCGGCGTGGATGAAGGCGCCATAATAGTGCCGGACCATGACCGCCAGGGCGACGGCCCAGATCGGAAAACCAAGGAGGCTCAGGCCGACCAGGTCCAGCATGGTGCCCAGTCGGTCGACCGGATGCATGCGCATCAGGCTGAACCAGGTCAGCTGGGTATCGCTGTGATGGACCGCGTGGCCGGGCCAGAGCAGGGAAGTGTGCTGCAGGCGATGGCGCCAGTAGCCCAGGAAGTCCGCAAGGAAGATGGCGATCACCGCAGTCGCCGGTCCGCCCAGACTTGCCCACAGGGCGGCGCCAGGGGCGTCCCAGCCCAGGGCATGGATGGCCTGGCCAATGGCGCCGGCGATCAGCACGATGACCGGGGCTACCAGGAAGTGGTCGACCACAAACAGTATGCCGTTGATCCGCGTTTCCTCGGCGGCGGCCCGGGCGTCGGACCAGGCCTTGGCGCCCTTCACCAGCAGGGCCAGGGCGGCGAAGAAGATCGCCATGAGGCCAAGGTCAATCGCCTGGTCAAAGGCGTCTTTTGCAAATGCGGGCAGGGTCATGACCCACCATCCTCTGAAGCTTGAGGCGGGAAACCTGCGCCCTTGACCCTAAGCCTTGTTTAACCATCGTCGGGGGAAGGGTATTTTATGTCGGAATCATTGCCCAAATCCCCGCAAGAGAGCCTTCTGCTGGATCGCCGCCTGGCGGCCCTGGCCCTTTGCCTGTGCCTTGTCATGGGGGCCGCCCGGCTCTTCTATGCCTGGACCGAACCCCTCTGGTTTGATGAGGCTTTCACCCTGGCGGTGATTTCGCCGACGGGCTTTGCGACCTTCTGGCGGGAGGTCTGGCTGGATTCCAACGCCCCCGGTTTCTACCTGCTCAGCCGCCTCTGGACCGACATTGCCGGTCGGTCGGATTTCGCCCTCCGGATCCCGGGACTGACGGCGGTGGCGATCGCAGCCGTCCTGCCCCTGCTCTATCGCCCGTCGGGCCTGTCGCGGAATGCGGCCCTGACCTGGGGCGGCCTGATCTTCCTCTGGTGGGGGGTCGGCATGTATCTGGACGGCCGCTGCTATCCGGTGCTGCTGGCGCTCTCGACCCTGCAGGTCCTGGCCTTTGTCCGCGTCCTGCAGAAGCCCGGGCGAGCTGCGGCCTGGCTCTGGACCACCGTGTCGGCCCTGGCCATACTTACCCACTATTACGCAGGCTTCGTCGTCCTGGCCCAGGGCCTGACCTATCTGGCGTCAGCCAGGATGGCGGCGGTGAAAACCTGGCCTGCAGCCCTGGCCTTCGTCCCTGTCGCCGGGTGGATCGTCTACCACGCCCCGCGCCTGGCCGCCTATTCCCAACCCGACGTGGCCTGGCATCCCCGCCTGACCCTGGACAGCGCCCTGGACCAGGTGATCGCCCTGGTGACCAATGGCCCGGCGGCGGGGCTTGTCTGCATCGCCGTCCTCCTGGCGATCAGCCTGCTGCTCAGCCGGCGGGAGGAGCCGGCCCCGGGGCCTGACCGCGCCCTGGTGCTGGCGGCGATTGCCGGCCTGGCAGGTCTCGCGATCATACTGGCCACCGGCCTGCTCAAGCCCACCCTGACAAGCCGCTATCTGATCCCCACCGTTCCATCGGTTCTGCTGTGCCTGATCCTGGCCATCCGCGGCGGCAAATGGCGCAACCACCTCTATGGGGCCCTGCTGATCCTCTATGCCCTGATCCAGGTCCCCCACGCCCTTGAAAGGCTGGCCAGAACCCCGGACCGGCCCAGCTATGAGTTCGAGACCGTGTCAGAGGCCCTGGCCGGCGCCGGCGTCACCGATCTGGTCTTTGTCTGGGATCACGAGCTGGCGCCGATGATGGACCGGGGCTCCCTGGCCCGGGTCGGCGGCGTCTTTGTTGAACGGCTGCGCAAGGGCGTCCACGTGACGCCCCTGGTGGTGGACCGCGAGCATGATCCGAACCTGGCCATACTGGCGGCGGCAAAGGGCGAGAAGCCCGGGATCATCTGGCTCTACAACCGGGAGGGCCGTACGGCCTCGGCGGTGTTCGCCCCCGCCATCCCCGCGAAGGACAGCCGCTGGACCTGTGTGAGGTCTGGCGATGGGGTGGTCGGCTCTGTCGGATGCCACCTCAAGCCCTGACATGTCACACCGTCAGAATAGCCCGGGCTCCGCCGCCTTTAGCCTGGCGCCCAGACGTCTTGACCCCTCCAGGGTCAGATGGCCCGCGTCGAAATAGAGATAGCGGCCATCCCCCGTCAGGATATCGCACCTCTGGGGCTGGCCGCACTGAAGGTCAATCAGGCTGACATAGCGCACCCCGGGAACGCCGCCGGCCGCGAAGTGGCGCTTCAGGGCCTGATCCCTGGCCACCTTCCGGGGATCATAATAGGCGCGGGCGAAGGTGTTGATGTCCCGGGCCGTCACATAGCGCCGTGACTGGGCGAGTTTGGAAATGGCCAGCACGTCTTCGGTCAGGGTCATTTTCGGGCCGAAGACCACGATCGGCGCGGCGGTTCTGGCGCGAAGCTCCGTCAGGGCCCGATCCAGCTGGTCGTCGTCAAAGGCGCCCCAGTTGTCGTGCAGATAGACCGCCGTGGCGGCCTGGAGCGGCGCTCCATTCACCAGCTCCCGCCAGCGGAGGGCGCATTCGACCTCGGCCGCCGGCAGGATCGGGTCATGGCCGAAATTGAAGCAGCGGTTGGAGGTCTCATGCAGCTTGATCTTGCCCCCATAGTCGGCCTCGGTCAGGGCCCAGGCCAGGTCATAGGCATGGGAATCCCCGGCCAGCAGCAGGCGCTTTCCCTTGTCTTCCAGGGTGAGTGAGGCGCTGCTGGCGGGCAGTTCGCTCCAGTAGCGGGACCGCTCGGCCATCAGCTGGTCCTGGGTCAGCAGGGCGAAGGGGAACCGCCCGGGCAGACCGGCCAGCAGCAGGATCAGGGCGGCCAATCCGGTCAGGCCCAGGGTCCAGACCGCTCCGAGGATCAGGGCCGGGCGGGATCCGGCCTCCAGCCTGGCGCGGTAATCCCTCTCCAGCAGACGCCAGCTGGCCGCCCCCAGAGCCAGGGACAGGATCAGGACCCCCAGACCAATGAGGGGCGTGATGGTCACCCGCGACAGGTGCAGGAAGCTGACCAGGGGCCAGTGCCAGAGATAGACGGAATATGAAATGCGGCCGATCTCCACCAGTACGGGGGTGGAGAGGATCTGCCCTGCGATCCCGGGGCCAAGGCGCGGGGCGGCCAGGATCATGGCGGCGCCCAGGCAGGGCGCCAGGGCCCAGAGGCCGGGAAACACCGAGGTCTCGTCCAGCAGGACCGCGCTGGCCAGGATCACCCCCAGACCGGCCAGGCCGAGGATGGAAGCGGCGAGGGCGTTAGGTCGGGTCGCAGGCGCCCCGGGCTTGAGGACCAGCAGGGCGCCGATCAGGAATTCCCCGGCCCGGGCCGGCAGCAGGAAATAGGCGCCATGGGAGCCCCGCACCGCCCCGTACTGGGCCCAAGCGAAGGACAGCACTGTCAGGACCAGGGCGATGATCAGCCCCCGCCTGCCCCGGCCAAGGGCCAGGGCCAGGACCGGCCAGACCAGATAGAACTGCTCTTCCAGGGACAGGGACCAGACGTGCAGCAGGGGAAAGGCGCTGGCCCCCGCCGAGAAGTACCCGCCCGTGGTCTTCCAGAAGAAGATGTTCGAGGACAGGCCCAGCCCCGACAGGACCGACCCCCCCAGCTGGCTGTAGTCGCTGGGGATCAGCAGGACATAGCCGGCGCCGAGGGTCACAGCCATCATCACAAAGAGGGCCGGCAGCAGGCGCCGGGCCCGGCGGGCATAGAAGTCGCCAAACCGGAAGCCCTGCCCCGCCTCCCGGTCCAGGATCAGGCCGGTGATCAGAAAGCCCGAGATCACGAAGAAGACGTCGACGCCGACAAAGCCCCCCGGCATCCAGGCCATGCCCACATGATTGAGCACCACCATCAGGACCGCCAGGGCCCGCAAGCCATCAATGTCGGGGCGATAGGTCCGGACGCCCGAGGCCGGGATCGTCTGCGACATGGTCAAATCCCCCCTCCTCAGCCTGCCCGGATTGTCCGTCCTGAGATTAGCACGGGGCGTGTCGGGCGAAAGCCGCCGGTTGCCGATCCGGCCCGGGGGCATGCTAGGCTGCAGACCAGACCCCGCAAGGAGCCCCCATGATCCTCTTCGTTCACGGCGTGCCTGACACCCCGGCCCTCTGGACCCCCCTGATCGCGGCCCTGGACCTCAAGCCCGGCGACCATGCCGCCCCGGCCCTGCCGGGGTTTGGCTGCCCGGTCCCCAGGGGCTTTGACCGGACCAAGGACGGATACGCCAACTGGCTGGTCGGCCAGATGGAGACAGCGGGCAAGCCGGTGCATCTGGTGGGCCATGACTGGGGCGCTCTCCTGGTCCTGAGGGCTGCATCCCTGAGGCCCGATCTGGTCGCCAGCTGGTGCGTCACCAACGCCGTCATTGACGGTCAGTATCAGGGCCACCAGACCGCCCGGGCCTGGGCGACCCCGGTTCTGGGCGAACTGGTCATGATGGGCATGCGGGATACCGGACGGCTGAAGACCGGCCTGATCTCCGGCGGCATGCCCCCAGAACTGGCCGAAGAAGAAGCGCCCAAGGTCGACCTGACCATGCGCCAGTCCATCCTTGGTCTCTACCGCTCCGCCAACGGCCTGAGGTTCAAGGGCCCCTGGGTGGACGACCTGAAGACCCTGCCCAAGCGGGGCCAGCTCTTCTGGGGCGAAAACGACCCCTATGTCGACCTCACCGTCGCCCAGCGCTTCGCCAGCGAGCGGGGGTGTCCCCTGCATGTGGAGGCTGGGGCGGGGCATTGGGCTTGCAATGAGCGGGCGGAGGCGTTTGCGGGGGTTCTTAGGGGGCTTTGGGGGGAGGTAGGTGGAGTGCCTATCGGATAGGCCGATCAGTCTATTTCAGGCCCCGCTACCGTATTTCCGTCACTACCTACGGCCCTTGAAAATACGGGCGAAGCATGTGTACTTCATTTCTCCCACGTCGCGATGACGTCGGCTTTCTGGAGACAGACAATGATGAGCTATAGAGAAAATTTGCGAGCATATTTCTTGTATCGCATTGAAAAGTTGCAGCGACAAATCGAGATGATTGACGCTGGAGTCATCAAGACTTTTGAGCAGAAAACGTCCCAGCCCAGGCGGACAGATACTACGGAACAGTCGCGTCTGATCGCAGTTGATGGCGTCACAAAGTATTCAGCGCTGGTCAAGCTCAACAGTTTAACGGCTAAGATCTTCTAAAGACAAATTCTCTCGAATATTATGTCGGCGGACTCCCACGGGCGTTCGTCGTCATGGTATGTATATATTGAGCCTAAGTAAGGGCCTATCGATGATGAACGCTCTTTGAGATCTCTGCCTGCATCCCAGTAGATCGCACCGCATGTCCCGCCTGGTCTAGAAACCGCCTTAAGGTAGGCGCGCGCTATCGCACTATCCTCCCCCACGCTTCTGGCCCACTCGCGAACAATCGGCCATGCAGCTGCTCCCTCTACGAGGGTAAATCCTTTCGCGACACTTGTTGAAATCTTGTCGTAGGCTCCATTTCTGACAACTAACTCTCCCCAAGGAAGGTCAGGCGTTTGATCAGATTTTGGAAGAAGCTCATCCAACTCGATGGTTAAACCTGTGAACCGCCGCCGTATCTGACCGAGAATGGTAGACTTCCCGGCTCCTGGTAGACCCTCAATGACAGCGATGTTTGCGCCGCTATCTTGAACTTCAATCAGCCACTTGAGTACTTCATCAGCAATTTCAATGCCATAAGCGGTGACTAGAGGAATCATGCTGATGCCGATTGGGCTTGATTGGGAGTGATGTGGAAACTCAGCGCTTCATAGAATTGGGGCTGCCTGGTGTGGCGCACCTACTTGACAACTTTGTGGTGTAGATAAACTGCGGTGGCGGCCTAGCCTTAACAAGGACCGCGAAATTCATCTCAAGAGATTGGCGCACCCGACACGATTCGAACGTGTGACCTTTGCCTTCGGAGGGCAACGCTCTATCCAGCTGAGCTACGGGTGCTCGCTAAAGCGGAACGCGCTTCTAGCTTAAAGGTCCGCCCGGCGCAAACGTCCTTGCACTTGGCGCGCCCTTTGATCCGATAACCGGCGCCCACTTATCGGAGCGGGCGCCCGCCTTAAGCCGCCGCCGCCCAGGCAAACCTTGCGATGAACAGGGCCGCCAGGACGTAGAGGGCGATGTCGGCGCGCCTGAAGCCGCTCTTCATCACCTTCAGCGCCGCATAGCTGACAATGCCGAAGGCCAGGCCGTTGGCGATTGAGAAGGTCAGCGGGATGATGGTCAGGGTGAGGAAGGCCGGGATGGCCACAACCGGGTCGCCCCAGTCGGTCTCGGCCAGGGGCGCCATCATCATGCCGCCCACCAGGATCAGGGCGGGCGCCGTGGCCGCGGCCGGGATCAGCTGGACATAGGGCGCCACGAAGAGGGTGATCAGGAAGAGGACGCCGGTGACCACGGCGGTCAGGCCTGTGCGGCCCCCGGCGGCGACCCCGGTGGCGCTCTCGATATAGCTGACCGTGGTGCTGGTGCCGGCCGTGGCGCCGACGATTGTGGCCACGGAGTCTGCCAGGAGGATGCGGTTCAGGCGGGGGATGTTTCCGTCCGGCCCCTGCAGGCCAGCCCGCTTGGTCACGGCCACCAGGGTGCCCAGATTGTCGAAGAAGTCGACGAACAGGAAGACGAAGATGATTTCCAGAATGGCGGTCGACAGGCCGCCGGCGCCCAGACCCAGGGCCGCCGGCAGGTCCGCCTTGAAGGCCGTGGTGGTCAGGGCCGAGAGGTCATAGGCGCCCGGCTTGAACGGGGCCAGGTGCAGGACAAAGGCCGTCAGGGTGACGCCCAGCACGCCGATCAGGACAGCGGCCCGCACCCGCCAGGCCATGAGGACGCCGGTCAGGACCAGCCCCCCCAGGGACAACAGGGTCATGGGGGACTTCAGGTCGCCCAGGGTCACCGTGGTGGCGGGATTGGCCACGACAATGCCGGCGCCCTTGAGGCCGATGAAGGCGATGAACAGGCCGATGCCGGCGGCTATGGCGGCGAACAGGGGCCGGGGCACGGCCTCGACAATGATCTTGCGCACCCCCGCCAGGGTCAGGGCCAGGAAGACCAGTCCGGAAATCAGCACGCAGCCCAGGGCGGTTTCCCAGGGAACACCCATGCCCTTGACCACCGTATAGGTGAAATAGGCGTTGAGCCCCATGCCGGGCGCAAGGGCTATGGGATAATTGGCTACCAGGCCCATGAGGATGGAGCCAATGCCGGCGGCGACGCAGGTGGCGGCGGCCACCCCGGCTATGGGCAGGCCCGCCTCTGACAGGATCAGCGGATTGACCAGGACGATATAGGCCATGGTCATGAAGGTGGTGACGCCGGCCAGGACCTCGGTCCGGACATTGGTCCCCTGGGCGGAGAGGCCGAAATACTTCTCGAGCATGGTGTGTCTCAGCTTCCTGGCAGGGTTGTCTTGTATCTGGGCCAGCCGGCGACGATGGCGCGGACCACCGGGGCGCCGGCGTCAAAGGCGGCCTGGAAGGCTGCGGCTGCGCCGCCGGGGGTGAACTCCTTCAGCACCGGTTGGGCGCCGTCGGGCTGGCGGGTATAGTTGCTGGCGGTGCGCAGGACGAGGACCCGGCGAGGGTCGACCCTGCCCTGCTTGCCATAGATGGTCAGCACATCGAGGACGCCCTGGTCCTCGCAGTCGCTCATGACGAAGAGGCCATCGCCATCGGACCACAGGGAGACCCAGTTGCGAGCCCACTGGGTGCGCAGGTCTCCGTGCCAGAAGCGCACAGCGCCCAGGGCGTCGCCCAGCATGACGTGGGGCGACTTCTGGGCCTCGGGCTCAGAGGGATAGAGGCCGCGGGCAGTCTTCAGATTGTCATTGTCCGCCAGGAGCACGTCTTTCGTCAGGCCATAGGCCCAGTTCACCAGACCGGGATCCAGTTTCCAGGCCATGCCGCTGGAACCCTCGGCCGAGCCCTTGATCCGGGGGGCCTGGGTTCCCAGGGAATAGAGGCCCCATGCCCAGTCGGCGGGGATTTCCCGCTCATCCATTTCATAGAGGGGGTCGCCATCCACCACCCAGCGGGCCCAGGCCGCCGAGCCTATGGCGCCGGACCGGGGATCGACCCCGGCGATTCCGGCGACAATCCAGTAGGCGTGGGAAACGTCGAACTGATCGCCCGAGATCAGGGCCGCCACCGCCTCGCGCGGTCGGGCGCGCATGCCGGTGACCACCCCCAGGACGCCATCGTCGGTATAGCGGACCGGCCGTTCAATGCCCGGAACCACCACGGACTTTTTCAGGGGATAGTTCTCGGCCCAGTGCTGGAATTCACCGGGGGCGTCGCCGGTATCGGCCCCGCGCTCGAAGGTGGTCAGGATCACCACCTTGATCGGGATCTTGGCCGCAAGGGCCGGGGCGGAGGAAACCGCCCAGATCAGGATCACCGCCGCCCAAAATCGTCTCATGAATCGCCCCATGGCCTATGGACACGTACAGGGGCCCAAAGCGCAAGGGCCCGGCGCATGGCCGCGGGCGGAAACCTTGTCTAGGGTGCGATTCTGCCCATGGAGATTACCTTGCGCCCGAAATTCCTGCTGCCCCTGCTGACCGCCCTGAGCCTGTCATTCAACGCCAGCGCCGAGCCGGCCCGGCTGGCGGTGATGTCGGCCTTCGGACCCGAGCTGGAGGCCCTCAAGGCGGCTTCGACCGACACGACCACCCAGCGCATCAACGGAACCGACTTCACCCTGGGAAATCTGGACGGCAAGCCGGTCATACTGGTCCTGTCAGGAGTCTCCATGGTCAATGCGGCCATGACCACCCAGCTCATGCTGGACCGTTTCAAGGTGGACCGGATCGTGTTTTCCGGGGTCGGCGGCGGGGTGGATCCGGGGCTGGACGTGGGCGATGTGATCGTCGCCGAGCGCTGGGGCGAGTATCAGGAAAACCGCTTTGGCCGGCAAACGCCCGAGGGCTTCCAGGGCGCCGGGGACAGCAGTGGCCTTCAGGCCTTCGGCATGATGATCCCCCGGGGGGTCACTGTGCCCGGACCAAAGGGCGGGGTGGAACGCAAGACCTGGTTCGAGGTGGATCCCGCCATGCTGGCCGTGGCCAGGGCCAAGGCCGATCAGACCGCGCTGGCCCGCTGCGCCGGAACGGCCTGCCTCGACAAGACCCCCAAGGTGGTGGTCGGCGGCAATGGGGTGTCAGGCCCGACCTTTGTGGATAATGCGGCCTATCGGGAATATGTCTTCCGCGCCTTCCAGGCCCGGGTTCTGGACATGGAAACCGCCGCCGTCGCCCATGTGGCCTATGTGAACCGCACGCCCTTCATCGCCTTCCGCGCCCTGTCGGACCTGGCCGGGGGCGATCCGGCCGGCAACCAGTTCCCGATCTTCATCCGGCTGGCGGCGGACAATTCGGCCCGGGTGGTGCGCGACTTCCTGAAGGCCCTGCCGGCTCAGGTCCCCGTGGGCGACTCGGCATTGGGATCCCCATAGGTCAGGGACAGGAAGACGTCCTCCAGGGACGGGTCCTCGGTGGCCAGGTCCTTGATGCCGACGCCGGCGGCCCGGACAGCGGCCAGAACCTGCTCCACCCCGGTCTCGCCGGTCTTGAAGGCCACAGCCAGACTGCCGTCCTTGCGAAGCCTGCCCTCAAAGCCCTTGAGCTTGGGAACCTCGGTCAGGGGCGCCTGTGAGGTGATGACCACGGTGCGGGTGTCCAGGCGCTTGAGGAGGTCGCCGGTGGGCTCGCAGGCCACCACCTGACCGCGGTTGACGATGGCGATGGTGTCGCAGAGCTCCTGGGCCTCTTCGAGATAGTGGGTGGTGAGCACAATGGTCACCCCCTTCTGGTTCAGGTCGAGCACGAAGTTCCACAGCTGGCGGCGCAGCTCCACATCCACCCCGGCGGTGGGTTCATCCAGGATCAGGACCGGCGGATTGTGGGTCATGGCCTTGGCCACCATCAGGCGGCGCTTCATGCCCCCTGACAGCTGGCGGACATAGGCCTGGGCCTTGTCACCGAGACCGAGCGCGTTGAGCAGCTCCATGGTCCGGCGCTCCTTGGGCGGCACGCCATACATGCCGGCCTGGACCTCAAGGGACTCATAGGGGGTGAAGAAGGGATCGGCGGAAATCTCCTGGGGCACCACGCCAATGGCGGCCCGGGCGTCCCGGGGCCGCAGGTCGATATCGCGATCCCAGATGGTCACGGTTCCGGAGGTCTTCTTGGTCAGCCCGGCCAGAATGTTGATGAAGGTCGACTTGCCCGCGCCATTGGGTCCCAGCAGGCCGAAGATCGAGCCCCGGGGGATCTGCAGGTCTATACCCTTCAGAGCCTGCATCTCGGCGGTGGTCTTGGTGGCCGGATAGGTCTTGACCAGGTTTTTGGCTTCGATGGCGAAATCGGGCAGGGACATGGGACTCTTTAACCGAAACGGGCAGGAATGAAGGCGGCGCGATTGACGCGGAAAGCTATGGTCGCATACCTAAGCCTGCGCGGGCGCGTCGCCAAGCTCCCCGCAGGAGAGAATGCATGGCCCGTAAAGCCCCAGCCAAGTCCAGCCCCGCTTCCGCCACCACCGCCCCTGTCGGTCCGGCGCCCGAGATCGTCAATGTGACTTCCCATCGGGTAGCCTGCGACGGCGTCGGCGGCGCCCTTGGTCATCCCAAGGTCTTTCTGGAACTGGGAACCGACGGCCAGGTGGACTGCCCCTATTGCGACCGCCGCTTTGTCCTGACGGCGAAATCCTCCCACGCCCCCGGCGTCTATGAGGACTCCCACGGGCACTAGGGTCTGAGGGCGCGGAACAGGGCCCGAACAAAATACCAGACCTTGTAGAAGGCCTCTCCCCCGGCGCCATTTCCAGCGGTTGGCGATTCGTTCGCCCCGATCGACGCACGGGGCTTGCCTTGCCTTGGGTCAGCCCCATTATCCCTGAGCAAAGCACCGGGAGAAGACGCCATGAAACTGATCAGTGATACTGTCGAAGTCGGGGGAGCCAAGGGCCCGGCCAACAAGCCCATCTATCCGGTATCCACCGTCGAGCTCTGGAACCCGGCGGCCTTCATCAAGGGTCCGCCCATGGAGGAATTCGCCCGGCTGCGCGCCACCTCGCCCGTGGCCTGGAATGACGAGCCCGAAGATCGCCCCGGCTTCTGGTCGGTGACCGGCTATGACGACGTCATGAAGGTCAATGCCGACTACGAGACCTTCTCCTCCCAGAGGGGCGGCATTCTCATGGGGACCCAGCGCTCGGAAATGCAGCTGGCCAGGGCCTCCATGGACGCCATGATCAATATGGACGCCCCTTTCCACATGCAGCTCCGCATGGAGCACATGCCCTATTTCACCCCGTCCTATCTGCGGGCCCTGACCCAGAAGGTCGAGGTTGAAACCACCCGCCTGCTGGACGCCATGGCCGCCCAGGGTCGCTGTGATCTGGTGGCTGCCCTGTCTTCCCAGCTGCCCCTCTTCACCCTGTGTGAAATCCTCGGCGTGCCCGTGGAGGACCGTCCGAAGTTCCTCACCTGGATGCACTTCCTGGAAATGGCCAATTCCTTCGCCGCTGAGCGCAGCGGGTCCTCAGGGGGCATGGAGGGCGCCGCGGCAGACCTGCCGCCTGAAGCCAAAATGTTCCTCGACGCCTTCCAGGCCGCCATTTCCGAAATGTTCGAATACGGCCGCCACATGCTGCACAAGCGCCGGCTGGATCCGCAACAGGACCTGATGAGCGCCATCGCCCGGGCCCAGGTGGACGGGGCCCTGCTGGCCGATGAATACCTTGACGGCTCCTGGCTGCTGATCGTTTTCGCTGGCAATGACACCACCCGCAACACCATTTCCGGCGCCATGGAGCTGCTGACCCAGTTCCCGGACCAGAAGGCCAGGCTGATCGAGAGGCCCGAGCTCATGCCCGGCGCGGTCAATGAGATCATCCGCATGGTCAGCCCGGTGATCTACATGCGCCGCACCGCCACCCGCGACACCGAGGTCGGCGGCCAGAAGATCGCCCAGGGCGAAAAGGTCATCATGTATTACGGCGCCGCCAACCGGGACCCGGCGGTCTTCGCCAATCCCGACCAGTTCGACATCGAGCGGGCCAATGCCGACAAGCACATCGCCTTCGGCTATGGCCCCCACACCTGCATCGGCAAACAGGTGGCCAAGCTGCAGCTCGAGGCGGTCTACCGCCAGATGCTGGCCCGGTTCCCTGACATCCGCCAGTCGGGCCCCAAGGACGTGGCGGCCAACAACTTCGTCTACGCCATCCGCTCCATGCCGGTGGAATTCACGGCGGTAAAATAAGGCGTCGAAACAGGGGACAGGCGGGCTGAGGGCGGGCTATCCTGCCTTCATGACCGACACGCCCGCTTCAGAAGCCGCCCCGATCCGCCTCTATCTGGTGGACGGGTCGGCCTTCATCTTCCGCGCCTTCCACGCCCTGCCGCCCCTGACCCGCAAGACCGACGGCCTGCCCATCGGCGCCGTTTCGGGCTTCTGCAACATGCTGTGGAAGCTGCTGGTGGACATGAAGGCCCAGACCGACGCCCCGACCCATCTGGCAGTGGTCTTCGACTATTCCGGAACCACCTTCCGCAACGAGCTCTACCCCCTCTACAAGGCCCACCGCCCCCCGGCGCCCGAAGACCTGATCCCGCAGTTTCCCCTGGTCCGGGACGCCACCCGGGCCTTCGGCGTCCATGCCATCGAACTGCCCGGCTATGAGGCCGATGACCTGATCGCCGCCTATGCGGTCAAGGTGCGCGACATGGGCGGCGAGGTGATGATCGTCTCGTCGGACAAGGACCTGATGCAGCTGGTGGGCGACCGGGTCTCCATGCTCGACACCATGAAGAATGTGAAGATCGGCCCCGAGCAGGTCTTCGAGAAGTTCGGCGTGGCGCCGGACAAGGTGGTGGAGGTCCAGGCCCTCTGCGGGGATTCCGCCGACAATGTGCCCGGCGCCCCGGGCATTGGCGTCAAGACCGCCGCCCTGCTGATCAACGAATATGGCGATCTGGAAACCCTCCTGGCCCGGGCCTCGGAGATCAAGCAGGACAAGCGCCGCGAGACCCTGATCAACTTCGCCGACCAGATCCGCCTGTCCCGCCAGCTGGTCCAGCTGGACCTGGACACCCCCCTCCCCGCCGCCCTGGACGAACTGATCGTCGCCGATCCCGATCCGGTGGTCCTGGGAGACTTCCTCAATGAGATGGAATTGCGGTCCCTGAGCCGCCGGGTAGCCGGGGGCGGAACCCCCAGCCCCATCGCCCACACCATAGCCGGCGCCCACGGAGGCAAGTCGACGACGGAAGCCCAGCCGACCCCGGACCAGGTTCCCATCGACACCAGCGCCTATGCCTGTGTCCGCGACCTCGAGGCCCTGGACACCTGGATCGCCCGGGCCAAGGCCGCCGGAATCATCGCCTTCGATACCGAGACCGACGCCCTGTCTTCAGCCAATGCCGGCCTCTGCGGGGTGTCGCTCGCCGTCGGGCCCAGCCAGGCCTGCTACATCCCCCTGGGCCACGAACCCGAAGGGGGCCTGGCCTTCGACGCCCCGGCCGACCTGACCCAGATCCCGATCGCCGACGCCATGGCGCGGCTGAAGCCCCTGCTGGAGGATCCCTCCGTCCTCAAGGTGGCCCAGAACGCCAAGTACGACCTGGCCGTCCTGTCGCGCTACGGGATCGAGGTCTCGCCCATCGAAGACACCATGCTGATCAGCTATGTGCTGGAGGCGGGCCTGCACAATCACGGCATGGACGAGCTGTCGAAGATCTGGCTGGGCCACGAGCCCATCAGTTTCAAGACCGTGGCCGGGACCGGCAAGGCCCAGAAGAGCTTCAAGCATGTGGCCCTGGACGCGGCCACCACCTATGCCGCCGAAGACGCCGATGTGACCTTGCGGCTCTATCACGTCCTGCGGCCCCGCCTGCAGCCCCAGGGTCTGGTCACCGTCTATGAAACCCTGGAACGCCCCCTGCCCGCGGTCCTGGCCCAGATGGAAAACGCCGGCATCCGCGTCGACCCCGACCGCCTGCGCCAGCTGTCCCATGAGTTTTCCATGCGGATGACCGAGCTGGAGGCCCAGGCCCACGAACTGGCCGGCCACCCCTTCAACCTGGGCAGCCCCAAACAGGTGGGCGACGTCCTTTATGGCGAGATGGGCCTGAAGTCCAAGCGGACCACCGCCACAGGCGCTCAAGGGACAGACGCCTCAGTGCTGGAAGACCTGGCCGCCGAGGGCCACGCCCTGCCCCGGGTCCTGCTGGACTGGCGCCAGCTGTCAAAGCTGAAGGGCACCTATACCGACAATCTGGTGGCCGCCATCGCCCCCCGCACCGGCCGGATCCACACCTCCTACGCCATGGCCTCCACCACCACCGGGCGCCTGTCCTCCACCGATCCCAACCTGCAGAACATTCCGGTCCGCACCGAAGAGGGCCGCAAGATCCGCAAGGCCTTTGTGGCCGAGCCCGGCAAGGTGCTGATCAGCGCCGACTACAGCCAGATCGAGCTGCGCCTGCTGGCCCATATTGGCGACATCCCACAGCTGAAGAGCGCCTTCGCCCAGGGGCTGGACATCCACGCCTCGACGGCCTCGGAAATGTTCGGAGTTCCCGTCGAGGGCATGCCCGCCGAGACGCGGCGCCGGGCCAAGGCCATCAATTTCGGCATTGTTTACGGCATTTCCGCCTTCGGTCTGGCCAACCAGCTGTCCATCCCGCAGGACGAGGCCGGGGCCTATATCAAGACCTATTTCGAACGCTTCCCCGGCATCCGGGCCTATATGGACGAGATCAAGGCCCAGGCCCGGACCCACGGCTATGTGACCACCATATTCGGCCGCAAGGTCCACATTCCGGCGGTCAATTCCAAGAGCCAGGCCGAGCGGGCATTTGGCGACCGGGCCGCCATCAACGCCCCCATCCAGGGCGCGGCCGCCGATGTGATCCGCCGGGCCATGATCCGCATGCCCGCCGCCCTCAAGGCCGCCGGTCTGTCAGCGCAGATGCTGCTGCAGGTCCACGACGAACTGGTCTTCGAAGCGCCGGAAGCCGAGGCCGAGGCCTTGATCAAGGTGGCCAGGCGGGTCATGGAGGGCGCCGCCGAACCGGCCGTGGCCCTGAGCGTGCCCCTGGTGGTGGAAGCCCGGGCTGCGGGGAACTGGGATGACGCCCACTAGGACCTAGCTGCAGGCATGCCCTGACGCGAGGATCTGGTGCACAGACCCGAAGGCCGTGGCCTGCGCCTTTGCGGGCGGAAGGAGGCGATAGGTCTGGTAGTACTTGGCCAGTTCCGTCGTCGCTGCGGCAATAGCGTCGGGAGCAACGCCCTTCAGGCGCGGCGCAGGCCTGGTTCGAACCTTGCCTGACCCATCGGCCAGGCGGGCGGCTTCCACCTCGGCGTCAAAGGTCCGATATGCCGCAAACCGGATGGTGCCCTCACATTCCGGCCAGCCCTTGTAGATCTGCATGACCAGGGCCTCGAACTTCGGCAGGGGCGGCAGGGCGGCGACGCAATCCGTTCGCGGGATGAAATTGTCCAGGGTGCTGCCGAAGATCGGCTGGACGGTTTCCAGCAGGCCCGGACGGTTCAGGACTGCCTCGCAGGGCAGGGTCAACGGCCCGTCCAGATAGGCGCTGAGGATTTTCAGACCCATGGCGAACCGGTGATCGGATCCCAGCATGTCCTGCGCCTTGAGGATCTTCTCGTCAGCCAGAATGCCCTGCCCATAACCCTGGGCTTCATCAGAGGCCATGCGATCGAAATAGGGCTTGAGCAGGCGAGTCAGATAGGCCGTTTCCGACGGCGTCCGCACATAGGTCCGGATGGCGCGATAGAGGGGGGCGGCCTTCGGGTCCAGCCTGTCCAGCACATCAAGCCCTGTGGGCGGATCAGACAGGACTGTGGCCACGGCCAACTCGCGATTGCGGGCCTCATAGCGCGACCTCAGACAGTCCCGCACGGCTTTGGCGGCGACCTTTTCCGGGGTCAGGCAATCCTGCCTTTCCCTCGCCCAGGTCCGCTGGAAGCCCAGCTGGTTGGACGGCCCGCTGCGGAAGGCGCTGGTCTTCGCCTGAAAATAGAGCCGGCCCATCAGGCTGTCGGCCTCCGACAGCACCGGATCCCTGCAGATCTCGACCTCGATGGCCGCCCTGGCCAGGGCGCAGTCAAAGCTGGCGGCCTGGGCGCCCACGGCTTGAAGCAGCAGAAAGGCGAGGACGGCCATGAGGCGAAGTTTCATCGGGTGGGGTCTCCGCAGCGGGAATTCCGGACTAGCACAGGGATCACCTACGGATCACCCGTGATTTGCCCCTTGACCCGGCCCCTGGGTCCGCCCCGATAGGTATGACGGTCCGCAGATCAGAGGAGGCGTCCATGTCCGCCAAATTCCTTCGTCCGTCCCAGGCCGCCCGGCGCCACGGGATTTCGCCCAAGGCCCTGAAGCTCTATGAGGCGCAGGGTCTGGTGACCCCGGGGCGAACCCCCGCCGGCTGGCGGGCCTATGGGCCTGATGACCTGGCGCGGGTCGCGGAAATCGCCGGTCTTCGGGGACTTGGCCTGAGCCTGCGACAGGTCGCCAGCGTCCTGGCCGGCGATCTGCGCGACCTTGAGGCCGCCCTGGCTGACCAGCAGACCAGACTTGAGGGCCAATCCAGAGTCCTGTCGGGACAGATCGCCCGGCTGGGCGAGATGCGGGCGGGTCTGGCCAGGGGGCAGGCGCCCTCCGTCCAGAGCCTGACAGATCTCGCAGGAAACAGCCGCGGCCCATCCCTGAAGGTCACCCTCACCCTGCCCTGGCCGTGGGACGGCGAGCGGTTTGACCTGACCGATATCCGGGCCCTGAACTTCATCATCGGCCCCCTTGGCAGCGGCAAGACCCGGCTGGCCCAGGCCCTGGCCAGGGCCATTCCCGGCGCCGTCTTTCTGGATCCTGACCGCACATCGCCCGGCGAAGCCGCCCTGGCCGCTGACCCCGCCTGGGCCATGGGGATCAAGGCCGGACTGGACTGGCTGGCAGAGGACGGCGCAAGGCCATCAGACGCCCTCACCGCCCTGATCGCGGGCCTGGAAAACGTGGAAGCTTCGGCCATAGTCGTGGACATGGTGGAGCAGGGTCTGGATCACGCCAGCCAGGAGGCGGTGATCGCCTGGCTGAGACGGCGGGGCCCTGGCGCAACGCCCCTGTTCCTGATGACCCGGTCGAGCGCCATACTGGACCTGGCGGCCATGGGGCCCGACGAGACCCTGATCTACTGCCCGCCAAATCACAGCCCGCCCTTCCCGGTGACGCCCGTTCCCGGCGCCCATGGCTATGAGAGCGTCGCCGCCTGTCTGGGATCTCCGGCGGTGCGGGCGCGAACGGCGAACCGGCCGCCCATAGCGCCGTAGGCCTCCTCGCCATCGACGGACCGCAGACTTGGCGTTATGTCCCGGCCCATGAAGACCCGTGACGACATACTGTCCTTCCTGACCGGCCTGGGCGCCGCCCCTGTGACCACCGACCATGAGGCGGTCTTCCATGTGGGCGAGGGCGAAGGGATCAAGGACGACATTCCCGGCGCCCACACCAAGAACCTGTTCCTGAAGGACGCCAAGGGCCGGATCTGGCTGATCTCGGCGAAAGACGACACGGTCATTGACCTGAAGCGACTGCACACGGTGATCGGCTCGGCCCGCCTGTCCTTCGGGTCGGCTGACCTGATGGTCGAGGTGCTGGGGGTGACCCCCGGCTCGGTCACCGCCCTGGCCCTGATTAATGACGCCGACCGGCGGGTGACCTTTGTCCTGGACCAGGCCCTGGCCCTGGCGGATCAGGTGAATTTCCATCCCCTGACCAATACGGCCACCACCACCCTGACCCGGGAAGACTTCCGCAAATTCCTCGACGCCCTGCAGATTACCCCCCTCGTAGTGGATTTTCCGGGCATGAAGCTGGATGAGGCCGCCTTCCAGCGTTGAAGATCGGATCAATAGGGCCCATTTTGGCCTCAAGGATTTTCTGGAAGACCACTTATGACCCTGATTGGTGAAACCTCCCCCAGCGCCGCCGCCGACCTGATAAAGGACGGCACGGACCAGGGCTTCATGGCCGATGTCATCGAGACCTCGAAGACCACCCCGGTCATTGTCGACTTCTGGGCGCCCTGGTGCGGCCCCTGCAAGCAGCTGGGCCCCGCCATTGAGCGCGCGGTCCAGGCCGCCAAGGGGAAGGTCAAGCTGGTCAAGATCGACATTGACCAGCACCCCCAGTTCGCCGGCCAGCTGCGGGTCCAATCCATCCCCGCCGTCTTCGCCTTTGTGGGCGGCCGTCCGGTGGACGCCTTCAATGGCGCCCTGCCCGAGAGCCAGGTGAAGGCCTTTGTGGAAAAGCTGGCGGCCATGGCCCCGGCCGATGCGGTGGACGAGCTGCTGACCCTGGGCAAGGAGAGCCTGGATCAGGGCGATCTTGGCGGCGCAGCCCAGGCCTTCGCCCAGGTCCTGCAGGGTGATCCGGAAAACGTGAAGGCCCTGGGCGGCATGGCCCGGGTCTATCTGGAAAACGGCGACCCGGAACGGGCCCGGGAAATCGCCGACATGGCCCCGGCCGGCGCGAAGAACGCCGACCTGGACAGCGTGCGCGCAGCCCTGGCCCTGGCGGCCGAGGCCCCCTCGGATACCGCCGCCTTCGAGCAGAAGCTGGCGGCCGATCCCACAGACATGGAGGCCCGGTTCGAACTGGCCAAGGCCCTGGCCGGGCGCGGCCAGTGGCAGGGCGCCGCCGACCACCTGCTGACCCTGATCGAGCAGGACCGCACCTGGAATGACGAGGCGGCGCGCAAGCAGCTCCTCACCGTGTTTGAAGCCGCGGGGCCGGCCTCGGAAGTCGCGCGGGCCGGCCGTCGCCGCCTCTCCTCCATCCTGTTTTCCTGAGATGGGCGAGCGCGCAGTCGATCTGCCCCAGGTCATTCCCGTCTTCCCCCTGGACGGCGCCGTTCTGTTGCCCGGGGGCGAACTGCCCCTGCGGATATTCGAGCCGCGCTATCTCAACATGATTGACGACGCCATGGCCGGCGACCGGATCATCGGCATGGTCCAGACCGCCGGCGGGGAAAAATCCCGGCCGAACCTGGCCCATGTGGGCTGCGCCGGAAAGATCACCAGCTTCAATGAGGCCTCGGACGGCACCTATCTGATAACCCTCACCGGCCTCTGCCGCTTCGCCCTGGACGGCGAGCTGGCCGTACGCACCCCCTATCGCCAGGTCCGGGCCGCCTTCAGCCCCTTCGCCGTCGATCTGTCCGACGAGGACGATGGCGGCGAGGTCTTCGAGGACAGCCGTTTCGCCCGGGCCCTGAAGACCTATCTCCACCGCCAGAACCTCTCCATCGACTGGCAGAGCGCGGCGGTCGCACCCCTGGAGTCCCTGGTCAACAGTCTCGCCATGGGCCTGCCCTTTTCCCCTGCCGAAAAGCAGGCCCTGCTGGAGGCGGCCGACCTGACGGAACGCACGGAAATCCTCACCACCCTGCTCGAGATCGACGCCCAGAACTGGGATGACGACTCGCCGACCACCTTGCAGTAGACTTGACCCCATGACCGATGACGCCCTGCCCGACATGATGATGGACGAGATCGACCCCCGCCTGCTGGAGGTGCTGGTCTGTCCCGTGACCCACGGCCCCCTGGACTATGACCGGGCCCGCAGCGAGCTGGTCAGTAAGAAGGCCAAGCTGGCCTATCCCATCCGCGACGGCGTGCCGATCATGCTGCCGGAAGAGGCCCGCGACCTTTCCTGACAGGAACCGCCCATGACGCAGACCCTGAACCGATATGGCCGGATCTGCGCCGAGATCTATGATCTCGACAAGCCCGTGGGCTCCCTGTTTGACGGCCCCTATTATCAGGCCCGGCTGAAGGGCCTGGAGGGCCCCATACTCGAGGCCGCCGTGGGAACCGGTCGGCTGATGGTGTCCCTGCTGGACGCCGGTCTGGATGTGGGTGGCTTTGACCACTCGCAGGACATGCTCGACCTTTGTACGGCCAATGCTGCGGACCACGGCCATGCACCCAAACTCTTCCGGGCGCGGTTTACGGACTTCGACGCCCCAGGCCAGGCCGCCATCATCGTGCCGGCCAGCTCCTTCACCCTGATTGACGACTTCGATGAAGCCATGGCGGTCCTGGCCCGCTTCCATGACCAGCTGGCCCCCGGCGGCCTGTTGCTGGCGGACCTGCCGCCCCTGAGCTTCCTCGACGCCCCCAGCGGCCTGAGGTCCTGGACCGCGGCCAATGGCGACCTCCTGACCCTGGACAGCAGGATGGTCCGCAAGGACGTCGTGGCCCAGAAGCGGCTCAACCATGACCGCTATGAGCGCTGGCGGGACGGCCGCCTGCTGGAAACCGAGCTTGAGCTCTTCGCCTATCGGGTCTGGGGGGTGAAGGAGTTTGAAATGGCCCTGGCCCGGGTCGGCTTCACCGACATCGAGGTCTGCGGCAACTACCGCGTGGGCAAGCCGCCAAAGGCCGGGGACGGGATTTTCAACTTTTCTGCAAGAAGGCCCGCCTGGAGCACACCGCGATAAGTGGGAACCGGTTATCGCGAAAAGCGTGCTCCAAACCTTTGAACTAGAGCGCCTCACCTCGCAACAGCCGGGGCAGATCGCCCACCGCGCCGCCAGCTTCATGCATGAAGAGCCGTCTGGCCGGGCCGATCCTGTTGACCACCGCCATGCCGACCCCCCGGGCGAACCGCAGCAGGGGATTGTCGTTGGAAAACACCCGGACAAAGAGGTCGAAGGCCGCCGCCAGCATGACATTGTCGAACTGCCGCCAGGCGGAATAGCGCTGGAGCACCAGTTCTGAACCTATGTCCTCGCCGATCCGGGCAGCCTCGGTCAGGACCTGGGCCAGGGCGGCCGCATCCTTCAGGCCAAGATTCAGGCCCTGGCCGGCAATGGGATGGACCCCGTGGGCGGCGTCGCCCAGCAGGACGGCCCGCGGCGCGGTCAACCGGTCAGCCAGCTGCAGGGACAGGGGATAGATGAAGACCTGACCCTCCACCTGGACATCCCCCAGGAATTCGCCGAACCGGCGCATGAGATGGGCGTGGAAGACTTCCGGCCGGGCGGCTTTCAGGGCCTTGGCGTGGGGGGTGGTCTCGGTCCAGACCAGGCTGGCCCGGTTTTCGGTCAGGGGCAGTATGGCGAAGGGGCCGCCGGGCAGGAAGTATTCGTGGGCCACGCCCTCATGGGGCTGTTCCAGGCGCACGGTCGCCACCACGCCCATCTGGCCATAGTCCCAGCCGGTGACGCCAATTCCAGCCGCCTCACGGATCACGGAACCGCGGCCTTCGGCGCCGACCACCAGGGGCGCCCGCAGGACGCGGCCATCCTCCAGGCGGACTTCGGCGGCGTCATCCTTCAGTTCAACCCCGGCCACCCGGGCCGGTGCAAGGACGGGTATGTCCTGACGCAGGACCTCGGCCGCCAGGGCGGCGCGGGTCCGGCGGTTTTCCAGTAGATAGCCCAGGGGCTCGCCCTCCGACCGGTCGGCGATCTCGGCGGAATCAAAGCGCAGATAAAAGGGCGAGTGCGGGCCGACCGAGGCGCCCGGGCGACGGCCGTCTGTCACCAGGATCTGCTCGATCCTCTGGGCGTGGGGCTCGAGATCGGCCGCCAGGCCCAGGGTCCGCCATTGGCGGAAGCTGGCATAGGCGATGGCCGCCGAACGGCCGTCAAAGGTCTCTTCCAGCTGGGCGTCGAACACCACAGGATCGATCAACAGGGGCCTTAAGCCCCCATGCTTCAGGGCCAGGGCCAGGGTGGCGCCCGCCATGCCGGCGCCGGCGATGATCACATCGGCGTCGAAACTGTCGGGGGCCGGCTGGTTCTTACTCTTCCCCGCCATCGGGCAACCCCATCATATGGAATCCGGCGTCCACGTGGACGATTTCCCCGGTGGTCGAGCGACCAAGGTCGGACAGCAGCCAGAGGGCCGCGCCGGCCACGCCTTCCATGGAGGTGTCCTCCTTCAGGGCCGACAGGGCCCGGCCCTGGGCCAGCATGCCCCGGCCGCCGGAAATCCCGGCCAGGGACAGTGTCTTCATGGCGCCGGCCGAAATCGCATTGCAGCGGATTCCCTTGGGGCCCAGGTCCCGGGCGATATAGCGGGTGGCCGCTTCCAGGGCCGCCTTGGCGACGCCCATGGTGTTGTAGTTGGGAATGGCCCGCTCCGACCCCAGATAGGTCATGGAGATCAGGGAGCCGCCGTCGGGCATGATCTTCGCCGAACGCCGGGCGCAGTCCACAAAGCTGTAGGCGGAAATGTCCATGGCCTGGAGGAAGCCCTCCCGGGTGGCGTTGTCCACGAAGGAGCCCTTGATCTGGTCGCGGGGGGCGAAGGCCAGGCAGTGGACGAAGAAGTCGATCTTGCCGAAGGCCTTTTCCACCGTGTCGAAGGCGGCGTCCATTGAGGCGTCGTCTGTGACATCCGCTGGCGCCAGGACCTTGATGCCCGCCTCTGCGGCCAGGGCCAGAACCCGGCGTTCCATGGCGGGAAGATAGAGCAGGGCCACTTCAGCGCCCTGGGCCACCAGCTGCAGGGTGATGCCCCAGGCGATGGACTGGTGGTTGGCCACCCCGGTCACAATCCCCTTCTTGCCCTTCATCAGCTCGCCCTTGAGCATCTGATATTCGTCGGCCATGAGGCGTCTCCTGCAGAAGTTTTACGTCGGACCCGGGATCAGACCCGGGCCATCACCAGGCAGCCATTGGTGCCGCCAAAGCCGAAGCTGTTGGACATGACCGTCTCGACCTGCCGGTCCTCCCGCTTGCGCAGGATGGGCAGGCCCTCAAAGATCGGGTCGAGGTTTTCGATGTGCGCGCTCTCGGCCAGGAAGCCGTTATTGAGCATGAGCAGGCTGTAGATCGCCTCCTGCACCCCGGCGGCGCCCAGGCTGTGGCCGGTCAGGGACTTGGTGGACGAGATGAAGGGGGCGGCGTCGCCGAACACTTCCCGGACCGCGCCCATTTCCTTTTCATCCCCCACCGGCGTCGAGGTGCCGTGCGGGTTCAGATAATCGATCTTGCGGCCGCCAGCGCCGGCCCAGGCCATGCGCATGCAGCGCACAGCGCCTTCGCCGGAAGGGGCGACCATGTCATGTCCGTCAGAATTGGCGGCGTAGCCCACCACTTCACCATAGATCTTGGCCCCGCGAGCCTTGGCGCGCTCGTATTCCTCCAGCACCAGAATGCCGGCGCCGCCGGCGATGACGAAGCCGTCGCGGGCCGCGTCATAGGCGCGGCTGGCCACGGCGGGGGTGTCGTTGAAGTTGGAGCTCATGGCGCCCATGGCGTCGAACAGGACCGACAGGGACCAGTCCAGCTCCTCGGTTCCACCGGCAAAGACCACGTCCTGCTTGCCCATGGCGATCTGCTCATAGCCGACGCCGATGCAGTGGGTGGAGGTGGCGCAGGCCGAGGAGATCGAGAAGTTGAGGCCGCGGATCTTGAACCAGGTGGACAGGGTCGCCGAGGCGCCCGAGCTCATGGCCTTGGGCACGGCGAACGGGCCGATGCGCTTGGGGCCGCGTTCTTTGGCCGTTGCCGCCGCCTCGATGATCGCCCGGGTGGACGGGCCGCCCGAACCGACGATCAGGCCGGTCATGTCGTTGGAGACCTCGTCGGGCCCCAGGCCGGAATCAGCGATGGCCTGTTCCATGGCGATATGGCCATAGCCCGTGCCCTGGGACAGGAACCGGGCCGCCCTGCGGTCGACCATGGCCTCCCAGTCGATCTGCGGCGCAGCGTGCACCTGACTGCGGAAGCCGATTTCGGCGTATTCCGGCGCCGCAATGATCCCGGACTTCGCCTCGCGCAGGGAAGCCAGGACTTCGTTGGAATTGTTGCCGATGGACGAGACAATGCCCATCCCGGTGACGACGACGCGACGCATGTTTCCTGCCCCCTGTGGCAAAGGCCGAAGGTCCCTGATCAGGGCCTCTGGTAAAGTCCGACCCGCAGGTCTTGAGCCCAATAGATAGGTACGCCATCGGCTTCCAGCACGCCGTCGCCAATGCCCATTACGAGGCGGCGATTGATGACGCGCTTCATTTCGATCTTGTAGGTGACAAGCTTGATGTCCGGGGTGACTTCCCCGCCGAACTTGACCTCGCCACAGCCGAGCGCACGGCCGCGACCCTTGCCGCCGATCCAGCCCAGATAGAAGCCGACCAGCTGCCAGAGGGCGTCAAGACCCAGGCTGCCAGGCATGACGGGGTCGCCAAGGAAGTGGCAGTCGAAAAACCAGTGGCTCGGATCAATGTCGAACTCGGCGTGGATGATGCCCTTGCCATGCTCGCCGCCGACATCGTCGATCTGGATGATGCGGTCGAAGAGCAGCATGGGAGGCGCCGGAAGCTGGGCGTTGCCCGGTCCGAACATGTCGCCCCGGGCGCAGGCCAGGAGCTCTTCCTTGCTGTATTGGGCTTGAGCCTTGGGGCCCGCATATTGGTTTTCAGTGGTCACGTGGCGTTTTCTTTCGATTGGCGGCAAGGGCTATCAGAGCCGGGCGGCTTGCTCAATGTCCGGAATTGGATGTCAGGTCGGGCCGCAGGGCGGCGCCGCATTGGGGACTTGCGTCCAGACCCCACACCTGCGGGCTTGGAATCCAGCCGGTGACTCCATCAACCTTGATCTTGCACCAGCCTCTTTCATCACATTTGGTCAGGCCGGCTATGGCCCGGGGCCGCAGATAGGCCACGACCCGGGCGCTTTCCTTGCCGCTGCTGTGGACGGCCAGGGGGCGCATCTGGGTGCGGATCACCGTCCGCGGCGCATCCGTCGTCCGCTTGTGAACCCAGGCCAGTCCGCCGTCCGGATCACAGATCCGGCGCCATTCCGTATTCTCGGCCACCACCTGAACCGGCAGGCCCCTGGCGTGGTAGACCCAGAGAAGCCGGTGGTCGTCCCCGGGACCGCCCCGGGCGTTCACCGTCTGGAATTTCAGCGAGACATAGCGCGGCACGGGAAAACCAGAGGGCGTATTCGCCTCCGGGGCCGCCCATGCAGCGGCAGAGGCGGCGCTGGCTGCCGCCAGAATTGTCATCAACCTGCGCCCATTGGCTCTGGGAGGGCGAGGCTTGCCTTGGCCGTTCATGCCCCCTTTGCTAGAGGTTTGGACGCAAACGCGCTAGACCCTTAAGGTCTGACGTGAAACCACGAGAGGCCGGGGCGCTCCCAGGCGCCCGTCTCTCGATTACTTTTTGAAGTCTGCCCGCCATGCCCACGCGAAAGCCGCACGTCATCGTCACCCGACGGCTCCCTGATTCCGTCGAAACGCGCATGCGCGAGCTGTTCGACACCCGGCTGAACCTGGAAGACCGGCCCTTTTCCCGGCAGGAACTGATCGACGCCGTGGGCAGTTGCGACGCCCTTGTCGCCACCATCACCGACAAGATCGACGCCGAAGTCCTCGCCCATGCTGGCGAGCGCCTGAAACTGATCGCCAATTTCGGGGCCGGGGTCGATCACATTGACGTGGCCGCCGCCCATGCGAAGGGCATTCTGGTCACCAACACCCCCGGCGTCCTGACCGAAGACACCGCCGACCTGACCCTGGCCCTGATGATGGCTGTCTCCCGGCGGATCGTCGAAGGCGCCAATGTGGCCCAGGCCGGAGACTTCACCGGCTGGGCGCCAACCTGGATGATGGGCCGGCGGATTTCGGGCAAGCGGCTTGGAATCATCGGCATGGGCCGGATCGGTCAGGCGGTCGCCCGCCGGGCCCGGGCCTTCGGCATGCAGATCCACTATCACAACCGCAAGCCGGTCAGCCCCCGGATCGCCGAGGAACTGGAGGCCACCTACTGGGAGAGCCTGGACCAGATGCTGGCGCGGATGGACATCATCTCGGTCAACTGCCCGCACACGCCCGCCACCTATCACCTGCTTTCGGCCCGCCGCCTCAAACTGATGTCGCCCCACGCCGTTCTGGTGAACACCGCCCGGGGTGAAATCATCGACGAGAGCGCCCTGGCCGACATCCTCGCAGCCGGCGGCATAGCTGGCGCGGGACTGGACGTCTTCGAGTTCGAACCGGCCATCAATCCCAAACTGCTGGACCTGCCCAACGCCGTCCTCCTGCCGCACCTGGGTTCGGCCACGGTGGAGGCCCGCACGGAAATGGGCGAGAAGGTCATCATCAACCTCAAGACCTGGATGGACGGTCACCGACCGCCGGACCGGGTCCTGTCGTCAATGCTGTAGGTTTTTTGTTTTCGCGCATTTTGTCCGAAAACCGGTTCCCACTTTTCGGAATGCGCTAGCCGCCGCACACGGTGCAGCCAGGATCCGCGCCGATCCTCACCGTCCGGGTCTGGGCCGACAGGGCGTCATAGATCAGCAGTCGCCCGGTGAGGGCCTCTCCCGCACCGGTGATCACCTTGATCGCCTCCAGGGCCATCATCGAGCCGATCACCCCGGCCAGGGCGCCGATCACCCCCACGGCCGAGCAGGTCTCGGCGTCGGGCGGGATTTCAGGAACCAGGCAGCGATAGCAGGGCCTGGCGCCAAATACCCCGACCTGACCGGTCCAGCGACCAATGGCCCCCGAAACCAGGGGCAGGCCCAGCTGGACGCAGGCGCCATTGACCGCAAACCGGGTGGCGAAATCATCCGTGCCGTCCAGGACCAGGTCATGACCGCTCAGCAGGTCCACAGCGGTTTCAGCTGTCAGGGCCGCCCGGAGGCCGTTGATCTTCACATGATGGTTGAGGGCGGCCAGGCGCTCTGCAGCCGCCTCAACCTTTGGCCGCCCCAGATCGCCATCGGCATACAGCACCTGACGCTGCAGATTGCTGAGGTCGACAATGTCTGGATCAATGAGGGTCAGGGATCCCACCCCGGCGGCGGCCAGATAGAGGCTGACCGGAGCGCCAAGACCCCCTGCACCGACCACCGCGACCTTCGCCGCCTTCAGGGCCTGCTGGCCAGGGCCGCCCACCTCACGCAGGACCAGATGCCGGGCATAGCGCTCGACCTCGTCATCGCTGAAGCTCATGCCTAGACCACGTAACGGGCGCGGCGCGCCCTGTGGATGGCGCCTTCCAGGGCGTCGGCGAACTGGGCCTTTTCGGTGGGTCCCAGGGCCCGGGCCACCTGGGCCTCCTTGCCGGACAGGGCGACCCGCAGGTCCTGCAACTGGTCGTCATCGGCATAGAGATTGACCCGGGTGAAGGCGGTCGGGCTTTCCCAGACCAGCCGCACGGCCTTGGGGGTCTCATGGGTGATGCGAACGCTGCGGTCGGTCACCAGGACCCGCTCGATCTGACGGGCCGCCGCATAGCTGGCCAGGAAAGCCACCAGGATCGCCAGAACGTCCAGGCCCAGGAAGAAGGGGACGAAATAGGCCCCCATGGCCAGGAAGACGGCGGCGCATATGCAGTTCACCACCGTCACCACGGTGATCAGTATGATGAACCCCTTTTCCGACAGGGACCTGTGCGGCCGGATTTCGGCATCCATGAAGACGAGATCGTCCAAAGCCTCAAGCCTCGCGAAAATCGGACATGGCCCTAGAACTACGCCTGACGGGGCCTTGGCGAAAGGGGGGCGATCGCGTCATGGTCGGGGAATGGCCACCTCCCCCAGATCGACGCCCGCACGACGGCTTTCCACAGCCGAGCGGGCCCGCATTGCCGAGATCTTCGCCCGGTTCGAGACCGTGTCCGAGGACCCCCGCACCGAGCTGGACTATACCAGCCCCTACACCCTGGTGACCGCGGTCGCCCTGTCGGCCCAGGCCACGGACGTGCAGGTCAACAAGGCGACCGCGAAACTGTTCGCGGCGGCCGATACGCCCCAGGCCATGCTGGCCCTGGGCGAAGAGGGCCTGATCCCCCTCATCTCCTCCATCGGCCTCTTCCGGACCAAGGCGAAGAATGTCCTGGCGGCGGCGAAGATCATTGTCGAACAGCATGGCGGCGAGGTTCCCCTGAACCGCCAGGACCTCCAGGCCCTGCCTGGTGTCGGCCGCAAGACCGCCAGCGTGGTGCTGAATGAACTGGGCATTGAGCCCGCCATAGCCGTCGACACCCATGTCTTCCGGGTCTCGCACAGGTTGGGCCTGGCCCGGGGCAAGACCCCCGATCAGGTGGAGGCCGAGCTCATGGCCATTGTCCCGGACGCCGCCAAGGTCAGGGCCCACCATTGGCTGATCCTGCATGGACGCTATGTCTGCCTGGCCCGGCGACCGAAATGCGAAGAGTGCGTCCTGGCCGATCTCTGCCCTTCTAAGGGCAAGGCCTAGGGAATCAGCCGGGCGGGAAGGTCCAGGTCGCAGACGGTGAAGTCAGCGCCCCTTGCCTGGCGCGCCCTTGAAGCCAGCTTGCGGAAAGCTGCCGACCTGGCGTCCATAACCTCGACCCGGGGCCGCTCGCCGGGCGCCAGATCAGACGCCACCGTCACCTTCAGCATCTTGTCGGGCGCTGTCGGGGGCTCGCCCACGGCCATGGCCCGCACCACCTCCAGACCCAAAACCACCTTGCCCCAGACCGTGTAGTCCCGGTCGAGGCGCCGGCTGGACTCCCGCATGAAGAAGATCTCGGAATTGGCGCTGCCCGGATCGGCCTGGCGGCCCATGCCGGCGACGCCCGGGCAATAGGCCCCCCAGAGCCGCACCTTGCCTTCTGCGGAACGGGAAGCTTCCGCCAACGAGACCGCCTCAACGGGAACAGGGCCGACAAATCCCTGCTGGCTGTCGGTGGCTGACCGGACCGGGGAGAACGAACCAGGCGCCAGACGGGCGATGAATTCCGGCGCCAGGTCCGGATGACTCGAAACCCCGCCATCGCGGTTGTTGGGGTTTCCGGTCTGGTCGACAAAGCCCTCGATCACCCGGTGGAACTGAAGGCCGTCATAGACATGCTCCCGGGCCAGCAGCCGGATCCGCTCGACCGCCCTGGGCGCCAGATCTGGCGCCATGGCCACAAGTATGCGGCCCTTTGTCGTGTCGATGACCAGCAGGTTTTCAGGATCCACCGGCGTCCAGCCAGAAGACCTGGCCGGTGCCGCCCCGGCGGCGGATGCGGCCAGCAGGGCCGCTGTCAGGGCGGCGAAAAGCGGTATTCGAGCCATGATCCAGAACGCCTTCTTAAAATTCCCGGACTATAGAGGCTGCAGGCGCCTGCGCCTGCGTTGCCCCAGCCCGGCTTTACCTGTAGTCAGCCGCCCAAGTCGACCTTGCCGAAAGTTCCTGCCCCATGACGCTGCTTTATGACGTCGCCGCCATCGGCAATGCCATTGTCGATGTGATCGCGCCAGCGGAAGACGCCTTCCTCACAGCCGAGGGCCTGGACAAGGGCGCCATGATGCTGGTGGACGAGGCCCGCAGCACAGACCTCTATTCCCGCATGGCCGCCGGGGTTGAGACCTCGGGCGGGTCGGCCGGCAACACCATTGCCGGCGTCGCCAGCTTCGGCGGACGCGCCGCCTATCTGGGCAAGGTCGCCAAGGACCAGCTTGGGGATGTCTTCGCCCACGACATGCGGGCCATAGGCGCCCATTTCGACACCCCGCCCCTGATCGGCGGCCCGGCCACCGCCCGCAGCCTGATCAATGTGACCCCGGACGGCGAGCGCACCATGTGCACCTTCCTGGGCGCCTCCACTGAATTCACCGCTGAGGATGTCGACGCAAAGGTCATCGAGGCCGCGAAGATCGTCTATCTGGAAGGCTATCTGTTCGACGCCGAGTCCGCCCGCCGGGCCTTCGCCAAGGCCGCAGGCCTGGCCAGGGCCAGCGGCCGGATGATCGCCCTGACCCTGTCCGATGGCTTCGTGGCCGAGCGTCATCGCGAAGGTCTGCTGGCCTTCCTGGAAACCCAGGTGGATCTGGTCTTCGCCAACCACACCGAAGTCTGCACCCTGTTCGAGACCGACAACTTCCTGGAAGCCCTCAGCCGCCTGCGGACCAAGGTGAAGCTGGCGGCCGTGACCCGCGGGGCCGATGGCTCGGTCATCCTGCGCGGAACCGAAACCGTCGAAGTCGGCGCCTATCCCGTGGACAAGGTGATCGACACCACCGGCGCGGGCGATCAGTACGCCGCCGGCTTCATGTTCGGCCTGGCGGCCGACCGGCCCCTGCAGGTCTGTGGCCAGCTGGGGTCTCTGGCGGCGGCGGAAGTCATCTCGCACTATGGCCCCCGGCCCCAGGTTCGCCTGGCCGATCTGGCCGCGCAGAAGGGACTGTGACCATGGCGCGCACTGCCGAGGTTGTTCGCAATACCAGGGAAACCCAGATCGAGATCAGCCTTGATCTCGACGGAACCGGCGTGGCCGACGTCGCCACCGGTATCGGCTTCCTCGATCACATGCTGGACAGCTTTGCCCGTCATGGCGGCTTTGACCTGAAGGTCCGCACCAAGGGCGACCTGCACATCGACCAGCACCACACGGTGGAAGACACCGGCATTGTCCTGGGTCTGGCCTTCAACAAGGCCCTGGACGGCTTCAAGGGCGTCCGGCGTTTCGGCCACGCCTATATCCCCATGGACGAAACCCTGACCCGGTGCGCCCTGGACCTGTCCAACCGCCCCTATCTGATCTGGAAGGTGGCGTACAAGACCCCCAAGGTCGGCGACATGGACACCGAGCTGTTCAAGGAATTCCACCACGCCTTCGCCATGAACTGCGGCGCCTGTGTGCATCTGGAAACCCTCTATGGGGACAACAGCCACCACATAGCCGAGAGCGGCTTCAAGGCCCTGGCCCGCGCCCTGCGCGACGCCGTCGAGCTGGACCCCAAGACCCTGGGTCAGGCGCCTTCCACCAAGGGCGTACTCTGAAGCCCCATGAACAAGGTCGCCCTGATCGACTATGGCTCGGGCAATCTGCGCTCGGCCGAAAAGGCGCTCATCCGCGCCGCTGACGGCGGGGCGGAGATCGTCGTCACCTGCGCGCCGCAGGAGATCCTGGCCGCCGACCGCATAGTCCTTCCCGGGGTGGGCGCCTTCGCCGCCTGCATCCGCGCCTTCCAGGCCAGACCAGGTCTCGAGGATGCGCTCAATGAAGCGGTCCGCCACAAGGGCCGGCCCTTTCTGGGCATATGTGTCGGCATGCAGCTCATGGCCAGCCGCGGCCTGGAGTTCGGCGAGACTGCGGGCCTGGGCTGGATCGCCGGGGATGTGAAGCGCATCACCCCCAACAGCCCCGAGGCCAAGGTGCCCCACATGGGCTGGAACAGCCTGATTGATCCGCAGGGGCCGCCTCTGATCGCCCGGATCGGCGACGATCCCATGTATTTCACCCACTCCTTCGCATTCTTTCCGGACGACCCCGCCCATGTGGCGGCATATGTCGATCACGGCGGACCTTTCCCCGCCGCCGTCGCCCGGGACAATTTCGCGGGCGTGCAGTTTCACCCTGAAAAGTCACAGAGCGCCGGTCTGGCCCTGCTGGCGCGGTTCCTGGAGTGGCGACCTTGATTCTTTATCCGGCCATCGATCTGAAAGACGGCCAGTGCGTGCGCGTCCTGCATGGCGACCTCAATACGGCGACGGTGTTCAACGCCTCGCCCTCCGACCAGGCCAGGACCTGGGCCGACGCCGGTTTCCACTGGCTGCACGTGGTGGACCTGAACGGCGCTGTTGAAGGCCGGGCGATCAATGAGAAGGCCGTCGAGGCCATTCTCGAATCCGTCTCGGTGCCGGTCCAGCTGGGCGGCGGCATCCGCTCCCTCAAGGACATTGAACGGTGGATCGAGGCCGGGGTCTCCCGGGTGATCCTCGGCACCATCGCCGTGACCCTGCCGCACATTGTCAATGAAGCCTCCTTCCTCTGGCCCGAGCAGATCGCGGTCAGCGTCGACATCCGCGGCGGCAAGGTGGCCACCCAGGGCTGGACCGAAAGCACCGATCTTGACGCGGTCACCGTGGCCAAGCGGTTCGAAGACGGCGGGGTTGGCGCCCTGATCATCACCGACATCGACCGGGACGGCACGGTCATGGGCTTCAATGTCGAGGCCTTTGGCGCAATCGCCGACGCCGTCTCCATTCCGGTCATCGCCGCCGGGGGCCTGGCCACTGTGGACGACATTGTCCGTCTGCAGGCCTATAAGGGCACGCCCATCGCCGGGGCCGTTCTTGGTCGCGCCCTCTATAACGGCGCCATCAACCCGGCCGAGGCCCTGAAAGTCGCCCTCTGATGCTCAAGGTTCGCGTCATACCCTGTCTGGACGTCAAGGATGGCCGGGTGGTCAAGGGCGTGAACTTTGTCTCCCTGCGCGACGCCGGCGATCCGGTGGAACAGGCCAGCGCCTATGACGCAGCCGGCGCGGATGAGCTGATGTTCCTGGACATCACCGCCAGCCATGAGGGGCGCGGCGCCATTCTCGATGTCATCGCCCGGACCGCTGATGTCTGCTTCATGCCCCTGTCGGTGGGCGGCGGAATCCGCAAGGTCGAGGACGCCCGGCGTCTGTTGCTGGCCGGCGCCGACAAGATCAGCGTCAATACGGCGGCGGTGGAGAACCGGGCCCTTATCAGCGACTGCGCCGACGCCTTCGGATCCCAGGCCGTTGTGGTCGCCATTGACGCCAAGCGCACCCCGGACGGGGACTGGCGGGTTTTCACCTATGGCGGACGGACCGACACCGGCCTGGACGTGGTGGACTATGCCGTCGACGCCGTGAAGCGCGGCGCGGGCGAGATCCTGCTGACCTCCATGGACCGGGACGGCGCCAAGACCGGCTATGACCTCGACCTGCTGAAAGCCGTCACCTCGGCGGTCAATGTGCCGGTGATCGCCTCAGGCGGCGCCGGAAACGCCCGGCACATGGTGGACGCCGTCCTGACCGGCGGCGCGGATGCTGTTCTCGCTGCATCGATTTTCCACTTTGGCGAAGTTTCCATATCCCAGGTCAAGGCGGCCATGGCCGCAGCGCGCATACCTGTTCGCCAATTACCTGATCACCTGTCGGAGAAATTCGCATGAGCCGGTTTTCAGACGCCCTGGATCGCCTGTCAGCGACCATCGAGGCCCGCAAGGGCGCCGATCCCGCCAGCTCCTATACCGCCCAGCTCCTATCCCAGGGGGTGGAGCGCACCGCCAAGAAGTTCGGCGAGGAAGCGGTCGAGGTCGTGATTTCCGCGGTTCAGCGGGACAAGGACGGCCTGGCCGCCGAGAGCGCGGATCTGGTCTATCACTTCCTGGTCCTGCTGGCGGCCTCCGGGGTCACCCTGGACGACATCGCCTCCTGGCTGGAGAGCCGCGAAGGCCGGTCAGGCCTGGAAGAAAAGGCCTGGCGCAAGCAATAGATTCACCCGGCTCTGGCCTGGAAGGGCCACCAGCTGCGGATCCAGGTCACGAACCGGTCCCACAGGCTTGGCGGCGCCGCTGGTTTGGCGGGCACGAACCAGGACGGCGCGGCCGGCGGGGCGCAGTTCATCCGCATGCCGGTCCCCTTCAGGAAACCCCGGCGGATCTCTCCGGCGCGAATGGCGGCCTTGACCTTCCTGTCATGGGCCGCAGCGCCGCTGAGTTTACGCACCCAGCCGCGAAACGGCAGGACCGAGCGGGTCTTGTCGCGCACTTCGGCCAGACCAGCCCCCTTCACTTCATCGGCGATCTTCGCGGCCCGACTTCTGGTGTCCGGAGGCGGCGCCTCATCCAGATCGGGGCCGAGGGCCGCGTCCAGACGGCCGATTTCAGCCGCAATGGGTTCACATCGATCAAGCCCCGTCAGGGCATAGGGATCGGACCTGGCCCGGGACAGGACCTCCGGAATCGGCGTTTCCTTCAGGTTGAGGTCTTCCAGGGGCGCCAGGACCGCATCCCTTACGGTTTCCCGTGGGTGCACGCTGCCCTGGTCGGCGGCGGCGGCCGGACTGGCGAGACCCAGGGCGAGCAGGAGGGGCAGGACGTGGCGCATGGCCTGCGAGCCTAGACCCAATCGCGCTTGTTTTGCAGGCGCCTTGCTGGCGGCGGCTCCCTCCGCTGAGATTTGGGGCTGGTCAGATGCACCGCTTGCGGCAATCCTGCACCCATGGCGCTCAACTCCCTCACCACCCGCATTCTCGCCGGCCTGATTCTGGGCCTGGTCCTTGGCGCCCTGTCGCCGCACCTGGCGCCGCCCCTGGCTGCGCAGCTGGTCTCCACCAGTGAGGCCCTTGGCGGCATATGGCTCGACGCCTTGCGCATGACCATCATTCCCCTGGTCTTTTCCCTGCTGGTGGTGGGCGTCGCCCAGGCCGCTGGCGCCATGAAGAGCGGCGGCCTGCCCGGCCAGAGCCTGCTGGCCTTCGCTGTCATGTTGCTGGCTTCGACCACCATCGCGGCCTTCGCCACCCCTGCCCTGCTGGAAATCTGGCCCGCGGCCGGGCCTGCGGCCGAGGCCCTGCGCGCCTCAGCCCAGGGTCTGGGATCCCAGGTCCCGGCTTCGCCGCCCATCACGGAAATGCTGAAGTCCTTCATTCCCGCCAACCCGGTCAAGGCGGCGGCAGAAGGCGCCATGGCCTCCATTGTCTTCTTCGGTCTGGTGTTTGGTCTGGCCGCGACCCGTCTGGAAGCCGGTCGTCGCGACACCCTGTTTGGTCTGTTCGACGCCATCCAGGCCACCATGATGGTGATCGTCGACTGGGTGCTGAAGATCGCCCCCGTGGGGGTCTTCCTCCTGGCCTTTGTGGTCGGCGCCCGGACCGGCTTCGGCGCTGTGGGCATACTCAGCCAGTATGTGGTCATTGTCTCGATCATGTGCCTGCTGGCCGGGGTGCTTGGCCTGCTCATGGCGATCTTTGGCGGCCGGGTTCCCGTGGGCAAGCTGTTCACGGCCCTGATTCCGGTGGAGGCCATGGCCATCTCGACCCAGTCCTCCCTCGCCTCCCTGCCGGTCATGCTGGAAGCCACCGAAAAGCTGGGCGTCCCCCAGGGCGTGCGGGGTCTGGTCCTGCCCATGGCCGTGGCCCTGTTCCGCATCACCAGTCCGGCCGGCAATCTGGCTGTGGCCATCTATGTGGCGCACATTTACGGGGTGCATCTGGGCCCGGCCCAGCTGGCGGTGGGCGTCGTGGTCGCCTGCATCGTCAGCCTGGCGGCCGTTGGCGTCGCCAGTTCCGTGACCTTCTTCACAACCCTGGTGCCGATCTGCGGGGCCATGGGTGTTCCCATGGAACTCCTGCCCCTGCTTCTGGCCGTGGAAACCTTCCCTGACTTTTCCCGGACCATAGGCAATGTCACGGGCGATGTGGGCATCACCGCCTGGGCGGCGCGCTGGGGCAAGGGCAAGGCGGAGTCCTAGGTCCGCGGGTGACGTTTGAGGGCCACATAGAGGGCTCCTTCCCCTCCGTGTCGCCGCTGCGCCTCTGAAATTCCGGCCACCACATCGCGAAGTCTGGCGTCGGCCAGCCATTCCGGGGTCATGCGCCGCAGGATTCCATCGCCGCGCACCCCCTTGCCGGTAATCACCAGAACCGCCCGCATGCCCTCATTCCAGCTGCGGAAGATGAAGGCCTCCAGCACGATCCGCGCCCGGGCCTGATCCATGCCGTGCAGGTCGATATGGGCGCCGATCGGGTCGCGTTCCTTTGCAATGCGATGACGACGCCCGGGCTCAATGGTTTTGGATGGCGGCGGCGGCGCCATGCGGGGCCCTGTGGGAACCGGCCCGGGGATCAGTCCGCCTATTCCCGGCTTCTGCGGCGAGAGGGCGTCGCCCAGGGGCTGGGGATCGCCCGAGGCCTGCGGCCTTTCCGGGTGGCTGCGTCCCGGCAGAGGGTGGACCGTCGAGGCCACCATGGACCAGAGCCTCTGTTCCTCCGGGCGGACCGGTCGTTTCACGGCCTGGGAACCAGGTGATGCATGCGCAGGACATGCCGGACCCGGCCGGCCTCCAGACCTGCGGCGGCGCCCTGACCCAGATAGAGGTCGGCGCGGATCTCGCCCTTGATGGCGCCCCCGGTGTCCAGGGCGCTCACCAGCCGGCGATAGGCCGGGAAGGCGCCAGACAGGTTGGGGGCGTCGGCGTCGATCCAGATGAGTTCGCCATAACTGTGATGCCGTGGGTCCACGGCGATCGCCCGACCGGTCGGCAGGGGCAGGCCCGCCGCCCCCAGGGGCGCGACGCCGTCATCCGGGGCGGTGCGGAAGAAGGCGTAGCGGGGATTGAGCTGCATGACCGTCTGGGCTTCGGGACCCCTGTGGGCGGCCAGCCAGCTGCGGATCGCCTCGCCCGAGGTTCCGTTTTCCGGCAGCAGGCCCTGGCGACGCATGGGCGTGGCGATCCCGACAAAGGGCAGACCATTATTGCCTGCATAGAGCACCTTCTCCCGGCGACCATCCTCATAGGTCAGGACTCCGGATCCCTGGATCTGCAGGAAGAACAGGTCTTCCGGTCGCATCCAGGCCAGGGCGTCGGCGGTGGGCTGGGCCTCGATGGCGGCGCGATCGGGATAGGGGGTGAGGACGCCCCGGGGCCCGGACTTCAGGATCTGGCCGTCCTTGACCACCATATCGGCAGGCCTTGGCCGGACCGGGGCGTTGAAGTCTTCGTCGGGCGCTGTCCGGGCTTCGTATTCCGGGGCGAAATAGGCGGTGAGAATCCCCTCACCTGTCAGGCGCTCGGGGCGGAAATTGTCTTCGAAAAACGCCCGGGCGTGGGCCTGGTCAGGGTCGACCATGGTCTGGGCGCGGCGGCAGACCACGCCCATGTCCCGGTCCCGGGCGGCATGACAGGTCTGGCGAAAGGCCCGGAAGGCTGCGGCGTGATCTTCCTTTTCCCAACCGGGCAGGTCTGAAAACCGCTCCCGCACGGCGGCGGGTCTGGGCGGCGGCGGGGCTGGAGCCGGCTCTGAAACCGGAGGCCTCGCCACAGGAGTCGGTCGCGGGGTGGGCGCGGGCTTTGGCGCGCTGGCGCAGGCGCTGAGGATCAGCAGGGCCGCAACGGCCACCAGCCTGCCCGCCCGCAAGACCCTAGGCTTCCGCAGCGCCGACCTGGACCAGAATCCAGTTGGGATTTCGGCTGTCCAGCGACCGTTCAAATGTCCAGAGTTCGGCCGTACGACGATCCTCGACCCCTTCGCCTTCCGGTCCCTTGGTGCGGCTGCGCAACTCACCGAGGAAACGGACAGTCAGGCGGGCCTTGTCGCCCTCGACCAGAGCCTTTTCGAGATCAGCCCGGGGAATCTGGAGAAATTCGACAGCTTCCGTCCGGCCTTCGGTTTCACGCCGGGTGATTTCACCTTCAAAGGCGGCCATGACCGGCGGCGACAGGAGATCCTTCAGGGTTTCCCGGTCGCCCGCCGCGAAGGCTTCCACGATTTTCTGATAGGCCGTCCGGGCGCCATTGAGGAAGCTGAGCAGCTCAAAACTGCTGTCCCGGGCCTTGAGGGCGGCCAGACCACCGCCGGCGACCTCATCGGAGACTGGCGTCTCGAGGACCGGCGCCGGATCTCCGGCGGTCGGACTCACGGCGGCGGGTGACGCATTGTCTTCGGGCTGCCGGCCGACCCTGCGGCCCAGCACGGAATAGAGCTGGAACAGGACCACGGCGGCCAGGGCGGCAAAGAGGATCATCTGGAGCACTTAGGGTTCGTGCCTCACCTGGGTTACGGAAGTCTTCATATAGGGTGTTCTTCCCGCCGCGTCAGGGCTGTCATTGCATCAGCCCCAACCTCATGTTAGCAGCCCCGGCCTTGAAAGGGATGTAAACGGACATCCCGATCCCGACGGGAACATGCCATGAGCGATACAGATCAGTCCGCAGCGCCAGAAGTAAACGGCCAGTCTGCTGAGCCCGGCATCCGGATCATGACCCAGTTCATCCGCGATCTCAGCTTCGAGAACCCCCTGGCGCCGGACGTCCTGCGCTCGGGCGGCCCCCAGCCGCAGATCGACATGGGCGTGGAAATGAACGCCCGCGGTCGCGACGATGGTCTCTATGAAGTCGACCTCAAGCTCTCGGCCCGGGCCATGCGCGAGGACGGCCCCCTGTTCGTGGTCGAGCTGCTTTATGGCGGCCTGTTCGCCATTGAGGGCGTTTCGGCCGAGGACATGGAAATGGTCCTGCTGGTGGAATGCCCCCGCTTCCTCTTCCCCTATGCCCGGCGGATCATCGGCGACGTCACCACGGACGGCGGCTTCCCCCCCTTCCTGCTCGATCCCATCGACTTCGCCGGCGTCTATGCCGCGCGCAAGGCCCAGGCCGAAGGTGAGGGCGTGGTGGTCGGCAACGCCTAGAGGCTGTTTCGATCCGATAATTGGGAAGCCGGTGCTAGACCCCGTGCTTCTTCCACATCTCGCTCTTGAGATGGCCCAGGACGAAGGCGGCGTGCGCCGCGCGCTCGGCTTCGCTTGACCGGGGCGCCAGGGGCCTCGATCTCGGGCCATAGGCGTTTTCGCGCAGGGTCCCGAAGGCCGCGGTCTGCGTCTCGGCCACCAGTTCAAGGGTGCGCTCCCGGCCGCCCTTGAGTTCCAGATAGACCGCCGCCAGCAGGCGGGCGTCGATCAGGGCGCCGTGTTTTTCCCGTTCGGACAGGGAAATCTTGAAGCGCTTGCACAGGGCGTCGAGGGAATTGTGCATGCCGGGAAACCGCAGGCGGGCCAGGGCCAGGGTGTCGACCCACCGCGCTTCGGGCAGGGGCGCCATGCCGATGGTGTTCAGCTCCCAGTTCACGAAGGCCCGGTCAAAGCCGGCATTGTGCGCCACCAGGGGCGCATCTCCGACAAAGTCGAGGAAGGCCAGGGCGACTTCAGGGTCCGCGAATTTCGGCTTGCCCCGCAGGAAATCGGCCGACAGGCCGTGAACCTTCTCGGCCTCGGGGGGCATGTCCCGTTCAGGATCGATATAGATGTGGAAACTGCGCCCCGTCGGGATGAAGTCTTCGATTTCCAGGGCGGCGAGCTCCACCAGCCGGTGGCCCAGATGGGGCTCGAATCCGGTGGTTTCAGTATCGAGGACAATCTCGCGGGCCATGATGTTTCATGGCGCGTTTCGCGGGCCCGGGCAACTTGGCTTGGGGCATGTTCCCACAGGCGGGAGCTCGCGCCTGTGGATCAGGACTCCCGGCGGGACTTCAGGGTTCCGGCCGCCGCCCGGGCCCGTATATCGGCGATGACCGTGGTCACCTGTTCCTGGGCTGCTTCGAGACCCCTGCCGGTGTCGATCACATAGTCAGCCCGGGCGCGCTTTTCCGCATCCGGCGTCTGGCGCGACAGGATGGCGTCCAGGCGCTCCGGCGTCATGCCTTCCCGGGCCAGGACCCGCTCGCGCTGCATTTCCGCCGGCGCCGAGACCACCGCTACCGCGTCCATGTTCCGCTCGCCGCCGGTTTCAAACAGCAGGGGAATGTCCAGGACCACCAGATCGGCCTTGGCCGCGACGGCCTTCTCAAAGAAGGCCACCCGGTCCTTGCCCAGCAGGGGATGAACCACGGAATTCAGTCTGGCCATGGCTTCGTCATTGCCCAGCACCCTCTGGCGCAGGGCCTCGCGGTCCACGGCGCCGTCCCGGGTCACCCCTGGAAAAGCCGCCTCGAGGGGCGCCACAGCCGCTCCGCCCTTCAGATAGATTTCCGCCACCGCGGCGTCGGCGTCATAGACCGGGATCCCGGCCTCCCGGAACATGGCGGCCGTGGTGGATTTTCCCATGCCGATGGAGCCGGTCAGTCCCAGGGTGATCATGAATTGGCCTCCAGGGCGTCCAGGGCCAGACGCCGGACATCGACACTGTCAGGGGGTTCCTGACCGAAAAAGGCTGCGAATGACGGCCGCGCCTGGCCGATCAGCATTTCAAGACCATCCACGGTCCGCCGCCCAAGGCCCAGGGCCTGGGTGAGCAAGGGGGTGATCAGGGGCTTGTAGGTCATGTCCATGATCACAGCCTCGGGGGGCGTGGCGTCCAGGGGAAGATCAAGGGCGCCGCCCAGCAGGCCGGCCGATGTGGCGTTGACCACGGCGATCACGTCCTCCAGCCCCTGACGGGCGTCGGCCAGGCTCCAGGCTTCTGCGCCCGCCCCCAGCTTTTCCGCCACGCGCTCGGCCTTTTCCAGGGTCCGGTTCAGGATGCGCACCCGGGGACAGCCAGCCTCGAGAAAGGCCGCCGCCGCACCCTGGGCGCCGCCGCCCGCCCCGATGATGGCCACGGTTCCGGCCTGGGGATCAAAGCCCGGCGCCTGGCTGGCGAAGGCCCAGATAAGGCCCGCGCCGTCGGTATTGTCAGCGAAGATGGTTCCGTCATCGCGGAAGACCAGGACATTGGCCGCCTGGGCCAGACGCGCCCTGTGGCTCGCCTCGTCCGCCGCAGCCAGGGCGCGGATCTTGAACGGCAGGGTGACATTCAGGCCCCGGACCCCGCCGCCCCTCAGACCCTCGATGAAGGCGTCGAACTTCGGCTCGGCGATGGCGAAGGGCACATAGACCCCGTCCAGATCCGCCGCCTTCAGCCAGGCGTTGTGCAGGATGGGGCTGAGGGAATGGGCGATGGGCTGACCCGCCACCCCGGCCAGTCGGGTTTTTCCGGAAATGGTCATGGGGTCAGAACCTCATGGGCGCGCAGGCGCTCCAGCAGCCCCATCAGGGGCAGGCCAAGAATGGTGAAATAGTCGCCATCAATGGCGGAAAACAGCTGGACCCCCAGGCTTTCCAGCCGATAGCAGCCCACCGAACCCAGGGCCGCAGATCCCTCTTCGTCCAGATAGGCCTCCAGGAAGGCGTCGGAGAAGTCGCGCATGGTCAGGGTGGCCGTCACGGTTTCCCGCCAGACCACGTCCTCGCCCCGGGCCAGGACCACAGCCGAATGCAGTTGATGGGGTTGGCCGCGCAGCAGTTTCAGCCTGTCCCGCGCGGCCTCTAGGCTGGCGACCTTGTCATAGAGTCCGCCCTGGAATTCCAGGGTCTGGTCGGCGCCGATCACCAGACCGGGACGCGAGGCCGCAACGGCCAGGGCCTTTTCCTCCGCCAGGGCCATGGCGATCTCCCGGGGCGAGGCCGACCTCGCCAGCAGGGCTGACTTGGTCACGTCCTCGTCCACCCGGGAATCAGCCGTCTCGAAGTTCAGACCCGCCCCGCGCAGGACCGCCGTGCGGGCTGCGCTCTTGGACGCAAGCGTCAGGGAGTCAGGCATCTAGACCTCAACATGTCCGCCGCCGCTGTTCAGTATGTTCAGCACGGCTGCGGCGGTTTCTTCAACACTGCGGCGGGTGACGTCAATCACCGGCCAGCCGTGCTTTTCATAAAGCCGCCGGGCCTGGACGATTTCATCGCGAACCGCGTCCACATCCGTATAGGTCGACTCCCGGTTTTCCTTGAGGGACAGCAACCGGTTGCGGCGGATCTGGATCAGCCGGTCAGGTGACGCCGTCAGGGCGACGATCACGGCGCGCCGGGCCACCAGCAGTTTTTCAGGAATGGGCTGGCCGGGCACCAGGGGCACATTGGCCGCCCGCACCCCGCGGTGGGCCAGATAGATGCAGGTCGGGGTCTTTGAGGTCCGCGACACCCCCACCAGAATGACATCAGCCTGGTCCAGATCCTGGCCCCCCTGGCCGTCATCATGGCCCATGGCGTAGTTCAGGGCGTCCATCCGGTTGAAATAGTCATTGTCCAGGGTGTGCTGCACCCCGACCCGGCGGCTGAGTGAAGCGCCCAGATAGCGGGACATGGCCGAGACCAGGGGATCGAGAGCGGCGATGCAGGTCATGTCCAGCCGCCGGCAGCCTTCTTCCAGGGCCGAGCGAAGCTCGTCATCGACAATCGTATGCATCACCACCCCCGGGGCGGCCTCGATATCGGTGAGGGCCCGCTCCAGCTGTCGGGGGGACCGCACCAGGGCGTAGATGTGCTCGATCGGCAGGACGTTCTCGAACCGGGCGCAAACCGCCCGGGCCATGGCGTTCAGGGTCTCGCCGGTGGAGTCCGACACCAGGTGGACATGGAAATAGGTCGAGATGCGCGGCGGCGTGGTCATGGTCTCGGCAGTTCTCACCCAGAGGTCCAGCGATTGTCCTAGATAGGACCTGAGGCGGGATCGGTCGAGACGTGCAAGGTTTTGTCCGGGTCAGGACAGGGCCGATGTCCACGCCTTGACCAGTTGCGCCGCAGGCCCGGTCCCGAAAACATGACGGTCTGGCCGCACCAGCACCGAGTCCGCCCCACGCTTTCCCAGCCAGGTGGAGAAATCCCCGGCAAAGGCCGCCAGCCCGGGATCACCCAGGCGAAAGACCGAGATCCCCGGCGCAGGGTCCACGGTCTCGCGGGTGATCAACCAGGCGCCGTCCCCGGCGACATCATCCCACTTCTGGTCTGCGCTCCACGGCTGGATGAACAGTTCCCCGGCCCCCGGACTGCCGGCCAGGACAGCCGGGCCGCCCAGCGGCGTCATGGGATTTCCCTGTCCGGGCGCGTCTGGCGGCGCGGCGGCGCGCTGGGCCAGCATGGCGGCGTCCCTCTGGGCGGCGGCGGCCGGATCCAGGATGCAGACCGTCCGCCCCATCATCAGGGCCAGGTCTATGACCGACCGGACATGGGGCCGCCTTTCGGTTTCATAGGTGTCCAGCAGGGCCTCGCCCGCCTGGCCCTTCAGGACCGCCGCCAGCTTCCAGGCCAGGTTTGCGGCGTCCCGGATCCCGGCGCACATGCCCTGACCGGCGAAGGGCGGGGTCTGGTGGGCCGCATCCCCGGCCAGGAAGACCCCTCCGGCCCGCCAGGTCTCGGCGATCAGGGCGTGGAAACGATAGACCGCCTTGCGCTCCAGGGTCACCGCGCCCTCCACATTCCAGGGCGCCAGCAGCCCGGCGATGACCTCGTCGTCCAGCATGGTGTCCAGGCTCTCGCCCGGCCGGATCATGAATTCCCAGCGGTGGCGGCCCGAACCCATCATGACGCAGGTGGTCGGTCGCGCCGGATCGCAGATCTGCAGGTTGATGTCGGGCAGGCGCGCAGGGTCGTGGACCACCGTGTCGATCACCAGCCAGGGCTCGTCGAACTTCAGGTCTTCCACTTTTGCGCCGATCAGGGTCCGGACCCGGGATGAGGCGCCATCGGCGCCAACCAGATACCTGGCCCTGATCTTCTTCTCACCCTCGGGGGTTTCGAACCGGGCGGTCACCCCGTCTGCAGCGTCCTCGAGATCCAGCAGGTTCCATTCCAGGCGCATTTCAAGCGGGGTCAGGTCTTCGATGCGCCGACGGATCGCCGCTTCCACCGAGGGCTGATGGATCATGTTGGCCGCCGGCCATCCCGAAGGCGAGCCCCTGGTCAGGAACCGCAGCAGGACCTGACGGTCGGCGGTGAGGAAGTCGTACTGCTCGGCCGGGCGGCTGACGGCCATGACCTCTTCGGCGACCCCCAGCTGTTGCAGGATCCTGACGATTTCGTGGTCAATATGGGCGGCCCTGGGCAGGGGGTAGACATTCGGAGCCCGGTCAACGAGCACGGTCTTCACCCCCGCCTGTCCCAACAGGGCGGCCAGCACGGCGCCGGTCGGACCGGCCCCGATGATCAGCACATCGCAGGCGTCAACCAAGGTTCAGGCCTCCGGCGCCAAGGTGTTTTCGATATGGCCCAGGCCATCGATCTCACATCGCACCACATCCCCGGCCTTCAGGAACTGCCGCGGGATCATGGCCGCGCCGATCCCGCCGGGGGTGCCGGTGAAGATCACGTCCCCGGGCTCCAGGGTCATGGCCTGGGACAGGTGTTCGATCTGCTGGAAGATGTCGAACACCAGATGGCGGGTATTCGAGTTCTGCCGCTCCTGCCCATTGACCAGGCACCGGATCCCCAAAGCGTGGACATCAGCCACGGCGTCGGTGGTGGTGATCCAGGGGCCAAAGGGGGCGTGGGTGTCGAAGGACTTGCCCAGGGACCATTGGGCGGTGCGGTGCTGCCAGAACCTTTCGGTGACATCATTGCCCACGGCGTATCCGAAGATGTGCTCGGCGGCTTTTTCGGCCGGTATGTGCTTTCCGCCCTTGCCGATCACCGCCACCAGTTCAGCCTCATAGTCCACAAAGGCGCTGACCTTCGGGATCTGCACCGGGGCGTAGGGGCCTGTGACGCTGGTCACCGCCTTGGTGAACCAGACCTGGTGTTCCGGAGTCTCCATCCGGCTCTCTTCGATATGGTCGGCATAGTTGAGGCCAATGGCGAAGACCTTGCCGGGACGGGGAACCGGCGCCAGCAGCTGGACCTGCCCCAGGGGTTTTCCCGAACCTGCGGCCACGGCGGCTTCGATCCGGCCCCGGACCTGGGGCCACTGGCTGATCAGATCGATCATGGAGCCGTCAAACCCGGCGTCGATCACCTGGCCGTTGGCGACAACGCCGACCCGGGGCCCCTGGTCGGCCAGATAGGTGCAGATCTGCATGGTCAGTTTCCTTGGGACATCATGGGATGGTTGGGGCCCCACTGGACGCTGAGCAGGTCCTGGAGCGTCGCCTTGTTCGACCCGTCGCCCGCCGTGAACAGGTCGCCATCAGTCCAGTGCTCCAGCTCATTGCCGAAGGGGTCTTTCCAGTAGTCGAAGATCTGGCTGCCCAGAATGTGGCGGCCAATCCCCCAGGCCGGGGTGCGGCCGTCCCGGGCCAGGTGATCATGGCCCAGTCGCAGGTCGTCGCTATTGGCCACCTCAAAGGCCGCATGGTTCAGGGCCGGGGCCCGGGGCGATTGCAGGAGGAAGAGGGTATGGTGGTCCGTCGGCGTATCCCCCCGGTCGCAGCGCAGGAAGGCGCCAATGGCCATGCCCGGCGCGGCCTCGATCTCATCAGAAGTCACCAGGCCGAAGCGGTCCTTGTACCAGGCTTCCGAGCGGCGGAAGTCCGAGATTTCCAGCACGGCATGGCCCAGCCGGATGACGGTGGACGGCCCGGGGGTCAGGCGCAGGGCCTTTCCCTGGCGGGGCCGGACAGAGGCCGTATTGCGGGGCGCGTCCCGGGGAATGGGTGAGGTTTGTTGGGGGGTCTGGCCGGCGACCACTTCCACCCCATGGCCATCAGGGTCGGTGAGGCGGACAACCTTTCCACCCCCGGGCCAGGCCTGGCCGCCGCTGGCCAGATCCTCGACCGCCACCCCTTCGGCCGCAGCCAGTTTTTCCAGGTCCGCCAGGCTCTCGGCCCGGAAGCCCACAGCCACAAACCGGGCCTCGCCCGTCTCGGTCACATGCAGGACCGGCGAGGATCCGGCCCCGGCTGCAAACAACAGGTCGGGCGAGCGGCGGTCCGGCTTCAGGCCGAAGGCGATGATGAACCGCTCCATTTCATCCAGGTCCGGCGCCGCGAACCTGACATGGGCGATGTCCTCGATCCTGATCAGACTCAAAGCGACCTCCCCGGAATATTATATGACTATTTAGTCAAATAGAGCCCAGGGCGGGGTTCGGGTCAAGCCGGAAGGCGGACGCCGTCGTCGGGCAGGATCTGGGCCGCTGTGGCTTCCAGCAGGGCGCCGGCCTCTGCAGGGGTAACCCCCAGACCCCGGAAGGCGAAGGTGAGGACCGAGGTGAACAGGAGCCGGGCCTGGTCGGGCCGCGGCTGATCGAAGAGGATCTTGCCGATCAGCAGGTTGGTGACGCCGATCAGGGTCAGCATGGCGGCGTCGATATCGGGACAGTCAAACCGGCCGGACTGGAGGCCCAGCTGCAGGTCGGCCCGAAGCCCTGCATTGAGGGCGTGTCTCGGATCGGCGGACCGCCAGTCCGAATTGAGCACGACAGCGGCCTTGTCCGGTTCCTGCAGGGCGAAAAGCATGAACTGGCCAATGCCCCTGGCCACCCGCAGGGCCGGGTCGGTGACGCCGGCATTGACCTGATCAATGGTGGCTTCCACATCCACCCTCACCTGGGCGGCGATTTCCCGGGCGAAACTCTTCTTGTCGGCGAAGTGGTAGAAGAAGCTGCCCTTGGCCACCCCGGCCGCCTCGACGATTTCATCAATGGTCAGGCTGTCCACGGGCCGCACCGCCAGTAGTTTGAGTCCCGCCAGCATCAGGGCAGGCCGTGCCCTGGCTCGCCGGCGCTTCTGGAAGGGCGGAGCGGTGTCCTGTCCTGACATTGCGGGGGCTGGCGAGGTCATGGGCCTTTCTATGCTGGGCTTTCGGGACTTCGCCAAGCCATGCCTTGGGGGGCGGGCGTCCCGCAGGCGTCCGGCGGCCCTGAAGTGATCCCCCGGTGCGATCGGTTTCCTGGGGAAAAGCATGTCGACATCTCCGGCACGGCCTGGGTCCCGATTGGGGAGAAGCCGCGGACCCCGGCCTCATGGCTTGATAGCGGGGATGGAAGGTCTGTTCAGCCGGGCCCCGGCCCCCGCGCAATTGTCGGATCGGACCCTGTTCATAGTGGTTAAGAAAGACTTAACTTCGGGTCTGGCCTGTCCCCCGGCGCCGGGCGGCAAGGGGTTAATGAAAGATTAATGACACAAGCCACTTGAAGGTCTGTCCCCGAAATTCACAGGTCGGGACAGGCTCTGTGGAAACCGAAGGGCGCCGTGGGTGCAATGAGGTTCTGACATACCGCTTTGCGCAGAGTTTTCCCCGTTATCGACAGCCCATACGCTGCCCCTACAATCCAATTTCAAAATCTATCTGTTTGAAGATTGGCCGCCGGGCAGGCGAGGGCCTTGAGTGCGGGGCGGGAAGGCGGTTTAAGGGCGTCATGTCCCAAGATCAGAATTCCGCTGCGTCCCGACCCAGGTTCCTGGCCGCCCTGGCCGGCGAGGTTTTCGAGCGGCCCCCGGTCTGGTTCATGCGTCAGGCGGGACGGTCCCTGCCGGAATATCGCGAGCTGCGAACCCGGGCCAAGGACTTCATCGCCTTCTGCTTCAATCCGGAGATGGCCGCCGAGGCGACGCTCCAGCCCATGCGGCGGTTCCCCCTGGACGCCGCCATTGTCTTTGCCGATATCCTGCTGATCCCCCAGGCCCTGGGCCAGGAGGTCTGGTTCGAAGCCGGGGAGGGGCCAAGGCTGGGCGAGCTTCCCGACCTTGGTTTCATGCGCGACCGGATCGAGTCCTCCACAGCCCACCTGGCCAATATCGGCGAGACCCTCAGCCGGGTTCGGGCGGAGCTTGAGCCTGAGCGGGCCCTTATCGGGTTCGCCGGCGCCCCCTGGACCGTGGCCACCTACATGATCGAGGGCAGGGGGTCTGACCGGTCCGGCGCCCGGACCTATGCCTACCAGAACCCGGAAAAGCTCGACGAGCTTCTGGAGATCCTGGTGGACTCCACCGCCCGCTATCTGGTCATGCAGGCCAGGTCTGGCGCCCAGGCCCTCAAGCTGTTCGAAAGCTGGGCGGAAGGTCTGGCTGAAGACGTCTTCGAGCGGATCGTGATCAAACCCCACAAGGCCATCATCGAGCGGGTCCGTGCGGCCGGGGTCGACGCCCCCTTCATCGGCTTCCCCCGGGGGGCAGGCGCCCTTGTGGCCAATTACGCGGCCCAGGTTCCTGTTCAGGCTGTCGCCCTGGACACCCAGGCGCCCATCGCCCTTGGCAAGTCCATCCAGGCGGGGGGCAAGGCGATCCAGGGCGCCCTGGACAACCTGCTCCTGCGATCCGGCGGTCCTGCCCTTGATGCAAGGGTGGACGCCCTGATCGAGGCCTGGTCTGACGGTCCCTATATTTTCAACCTCGGCCACGGGGTCTTGCCTGACACCCCCATCGAGCATCTTGAGCGGACCATTCGCCGGGTGACAGGACGATGAGCCGTCTGGCCGTTGTCCTGTTCAACCTGGGCGGACCGGATGGCCCCAAGGCTGTTCGTCCGTTTTTGTATAATCTTTTCAAGGACCCGGCCATTATCGGTGCGCCGTTCTTTGTTCGCTATCCCCTGGCGGCCCTGATCTCCACCACCCGGGAGAAAAGCGCCCAGGCCAATTATGACCGCATGGGTGGAGGCTCGCCCATCCTGCCCCAGACCCAGGCCCAGGCCGACGCCCTCAAGGCCAGCCTGTCGGCCCTGAGGCCGCAGGACGAGGTCCGGGTTTTCATCGCCATGCGTTACTGGAAGCCGTTTACGAAGGAGACGGCGGCTGAGGTCGCGGCCTTCGCCCCGGATGAGATCGTCCTCTTGCCGCTCTATCCCCAGTTCTCCACCACCACCTCTGGATCCTCCCTCAAGGCGTGGAACGAGACCTATAAGGGATCTGGCCGCACCCGGACCATCTGCTGCTATCCGGTTTCAGACGGGGTGATCACGGCCCACGTCAACCGCATCACCTCGACCTGGGAAGCCGCGGGCAAGCCGGGCAATGTCCGGCTGCTGTTCTCGGCCCATGGCCTTCCGGAGAAGATCATCGAGGCGGGCGATCCCTACCAGGTCCAGATCGAGGCCACAGCTGCGGCCATCGCAGCGAGGGTTCCCGAGCTGACCGACTGGCGGGTGTCCTATCAGAGCCGGGTTGGCCCGCTGAAATGGATCGGCCCCTCCACGGACGCTGAGATCCGCCGCGCCGGGGAGGAGGGAATCGGCCTTCTGGTGGTGCCCATCGCCTTTGTCTCGGAACACATCGAGACCCTGGTGGAGCTGGACCACGAATATGGCGAGCTGGCCCATGAGGTCGGTTGCACCCCCTATCTGCGGGCGCCGGCGCTCGGGACCGAGCCCGCCTTCATAGACGCCCTGGCCCAGGCGACCGGGACATGTCTGGAGCAGGAAAAGGGCGTGTCGGCTGACGGGGGATGGACCTGCCCGGCCGGCAAGAAGAACTGCGCCGTCAGGTGCGCGGCCAAGGAGGCCTGACCATGAATTACGACCTGATGCGCGGCCTGCACATCATTGCGGTCATCGCCTGGATGGCGGGGATCATGTACCTGCCCAGGCTGTTCGCCTACCACACCGAGGTGGCGGCGGGCTCGGAGATGGACAAGACCTTCCAGACCATGGAGCTCAAGCTCTACCGGATCATCATGGGTCCGGCCATGGTCCTGGCCCTGGTCTTTGGCCTGGCCCTGATGTGGATTGACGCCACCCAGATCCGTGGCGGCTGGGGCTATCTGGCCAAGCCCTGGATGATCACAAAGCTCTGCGGTGTGGTCTTCCTGATCGGCTGGCACCACTTCCTGGGGGCTGCCCGCAAGAAGTTCGTGGCCGGAACCAATACCCGCAGCTCGAAATTCTGGCGGGCCACCAACGAACTGCCCTTCATCGCCGCCATCATCATGGTCCTGGCCGTGACTACGGAATTCGGGGGCTAGCCCTCCGGGTTTGCCGGAACGAAAAAAAGGCCCTGGGTCCTTGGGAGCCAGAGCCTTTTCAGATCACCGGGCCAGCCGGACTTGGGGGACGAGTCGGCCGGTTGCGGTGGTGGGGTTCTTCAGACGCTGATGTCCAGATTGTTTCCCAGCGCCGGGTCCGAAGACACCGGAGCCTGGGCGGGGTCGACCGAACCGACCTCTTCCGGAGCGACCTCGGCCGCGACCTTGGCGTTCTGCGCCAGGATTTCATCGACCGTGGGGGTCAGGCTCGGCGCGCCATAGGAGGGGCCTGCAGCAGATAGGCTCATGGACATGGGGTGCTCCTCTCTGGTTCCTTTGATCGGCCCCGTATAGCCCTGCTGCCTTAAGGCGCTGTTAGGACTTAGGGCTAAAGCCCGTTCACCATGCCGCCGGGTCCTGACGTGGGAAGCTTGACGCAAGGGCCGGCATATGGTTTCGCATGATCCATACGTCGCCCTGCGGCGTACCCCGCCTCTTTTCCGGACCGCGCGCTCAAGACCGAGCCAGCTGCAGTCCGGCCCCAGAACACCCGGACGCCACACTGATTGTCGTCCAAGACCGTTTCAATCGTCCCGCCACGAGGATTCGCCTCGTGCTTGCGGGCCTGTATCCAAGAGAAAATATGATGGAAGACGAAAACGCCGGCGAAGTCGTGGAAACGATGATTGAGCCTGCGATCGAAAATCAGGTGGATGACGCCGCCATGGAAGGGGACGACGACGAACCCTCCGAGGTCTCGGCCGCCATCGCCGCCATGGGCCTGACCCGGATGTCCCTGCAGGAACTGAAGGACAAGTCGCCCGCCGACCTGCTGGCCTTCGCCGAGACCCTGGAAATCGAAAACGCCAACTCCATGCGCAAGCAGGACATGATGTTTGCGATCCTCAAGGTCCTGGCCGAAGAGGGCGTGGAAATCTCGGGCTCAGGCACACTGGAAGTGGTGCAGGACGGCTTCGGCTTCCTGCGCTCGCCGGAAGCCAACTACCTGCCCGGCCCCGACGACATCTATGTCAGCCCCTCACAGATCCGGAAGTTCGGCCTGCGCACCGGCGACACCGTGGACGGCGCCGTCCGCGCCCCCCGGGAAGGCGAGCGCTATTTCGCCCTGGTCAAGGTGGACCTGACCAATTTCGAGAACCCGGAAAATGTCCGGCACAAGGTCCTCTTCGACAACCTGACCCCGCTCTATCCCGATGAGCGGCTGAAGATGGAAATCGATGATCCGACCCTGAAGGACCGCTCGGGCCGGGTGATCGACATTGTCGCCCCCCTCGGCAAGGGCCAGCGCTGCCTGATCACCGCGCCGCCGCGGGTCGGCAAGACGGTCATGCTGCAGAACATCGCCAAGTCCATCGAGACCAACCACCCGGAAATCTATCTGATCGTCCTGCTGATCGATGAGCGTCCGGAAGAAGTGACCGACATGCGCCGCACCGTGCGGGGCGAGGTGGTCTCCTCGACCTTCGACGAGCCGGCGACCCGCCACGTCCAGGTGGCTGAAATGGTCATCGAAAAGGCCAAGCGCCTGGTTGAGCACAAGCGCGACGTGGTCATCCTGCTGGACTCCGTCACCCGTCTGGGTCGGGCCTACAACACCGTGGTGCCTTCCTCGGGCAAGGTCCTGACCGGCGGTGTTGACGCCAACGCCCTGCAGCGCCCCAAGCGCTTCTTCGGCGCCGCGCGTAACATCGAGGAAGGCGGGTCCCTGACCATCATCGCCACCGCCCTGATCGACACCGGCAGCCGGATGGACGAAGTCATCTTCGAAGAGTTCAAGGGCACGGGTAACTCGGAAATCATCCTGGACCGCAAGGTCGCCGACAAGCGGGTCTATCCCGCCATCGACGTCATCAAGTCGGGCACCCGGAAGGAAGAGCTCATCACGCCGAAGGAACACCTGCAGAAGACCTATATCCTGCGGCGGATCCTTGGCCCCATGGGCGCCCAGGACGCTATCGAGTTCCTGCTCGACAAGCTGAAGTCCTCGAAGAACAATGACGAGTTCTTCCAGTCGATGAATACCTAAGTCTTTGAAAGCAGGGGTGTTTCACGTGAAACACCCCCCCTTTCTACGGGATCAGCAGGCTGGCGCCGGTGGTCCTGCGGGATTCCAGGGCCTCATGGGCCTTCTGGGCGTCCGCCAGGCTGAAGGTCTGGCCGATATCGATCTTCACCTTCCCCGATCCGATCATCTCGAACAGGGCGCCGGCGCTTTCGTCCAGGTCGGCTGTGGTGGCCACATAGTCAAACAGGGTCGGGCGTGTCAGGTAGAGCGACCCCATCCGCGACAGGCGACCGGGTTCCACTGCAGGCGCCGGTCCTGAGGCGTTTCCATAGCTGACGAACAGGCCGCGCGGGGCCAGGCTGCCAAGGGTGCCCTCGAAGGTCGAGGCGCCCACCGAGTCATAGGCCACCGGGACACCGACCCCGCCTGTGATCTTCCGGACCTCGGCGGCGACGTCCTGGGTGTCATAGAGGATGACATGGTCGGCCCCCAGGGACCTGGCGATGTCGGCCTTGGCTTCGGAGCCCACCGTCGCGATGACCTCAGCGCCAATGGCCTTGGCCCACTGGACCATGATCTGGCCGACGCCTCCGGCGGCCGCATGGATCAGGGCGAATTGTCCGGCCTTCAGGGGATAGCAGCGGCGCAGGAGGAATTCTGCGGTCATGCCCTTCAGCAGGGCAGCGGCTGCGGTGGTCAGTTCGACACCGGCCGGAACCGCCACGGCCCGCTCGGCCGAAACCACGTGAAACTCGGAATAGGCGCCGATGGGCCCCGAGGCATAGGCCACCCGGTCGCCGGCCTTGAACCGGGTCACGCCCTCGCCGATGGCCTCGACCGTGCCGGCGCCTTCCATGCCGAGGCCCGAGGGCAGCTTGATCGGATAGAGGCCTGTACGGTGATAGGTGTCGATGAAATTGACCCCTATGGCCGCCTGGGCCACCAGGATCTCACCGGGTCTGGGGGAGGGCTTGGGCAGGTCGACGAGCTTCAGGACGTCGGGGCCGCCCATGGTTTCGATCTGAATGGCGCGCATGGTGTTCGTCCTCCTAAAATTCCTGTGGCGGAGAATAGGGTCTAGCCTAGGTCCGCCAACCCCCGTCATAACGGAATCGGGATTACAGGGAACGCCGCCATGAAGATGACGATCGAAATCGACTGTACGCCGGAAGAGGCCCGGACCTTTCTGGGCCTGCCGGATGTCTCTGGTCTCAATGAGAAGATGGTCGATGAGATGCAGGCCCGGATGACCGAGAACATGGCCCGGCTGTCCCCCGACGAACTGATCAAGAGCTGGAGCGCATTCGGCGCCGGCGCCCAGGAGCAGTTCCGCAAGCTGATGACCCAGGCGGTCGACATCGGGATGAGCGCGACCCGTCCCAAATGACCCCGACGATTTTTGCCCTGGCCACCGCTCCCGGGCGGGGGGCTGTGGCGGTGGTCCGGGTCTCGGGCCCTGACGCCCACAGGGCTTTGACGGCTCTGGCGGGTAGCTGTCCCAAGCCAAGGCGGGCCTCGGTGAGGACCCTCAAAGACCCCAAGGGCGCTGAGATCGACAGCGCCCTGGTGCTCTGGCTGCCTGGCCCGGCCAGCTATACCGGCGAGGATAGCGCAGAGTTTCACGTGCATGGCGGTGTCGCTGTGGTCGACGCCCTGGCCCAGGCCCTACTGGACCTGGGTCTGGAGCCTGCCGAGCCGGGCGCCTTCACCCGCCGGGCCTTTGAGAACGGCAAGCTGGACCTGGCCCAGGCCGAGGCCGTAGCCGATTTGATCGACGCCGAAACCGAAGGCCAGAGGCGTCAGGCCCTGTCCCAGCTGGGGGGCGCCCTTGGCCGGGTTCACCTGCAATGGCGGGAAGAGCTGGTGGAGATCCTGGCCCAGCTTGAAGCTGCGGTGGATTTCCCCGACGAGGAGGTGCCAGCTGACGTGGCCGATCGGTCCCGACCGGGCCTCGAACGGCTGGTGGAGCAGGTAGGCCACGCCCTGGTCGACGCCCGGCGGGGGGTGGCGGTCCGCGAGGGTTATCGCATCGCCCTGATCGGCGCGCCCAATGCCGGCAAGAGTACGCTTCTGAACGCCCTGGCGGGTCGTGACGCCGCCATCGTCACAGCGACGCCGGGGACAACCCGGGACATCATCGAGGTCCAGCTGGTCCTTGGCGGCTACAAGGTGGTGGTGGCCGACACGGCGGGGCTTCGTGATACCCTCGATGAGATTGAGGCCGAAGGTGTGCGCCGGGCCAGGGCCTGGGCGGCTGACGCCGATCTGCGGATCTGGGTGGTTGACGGGTCCCTGGAGCATGGACTGCCGGCCCCTGATGGGGTGAGGGCAGGGGACATCTGTCTGATCAACAAGGCTGACCTGCCGGCGGGGGGGCAGACAGGCGCCGCCCTGCAGGAGGCCCAGGCCTTTGCGCTGGAGGTCCATCGGGTCAGTGCGCACCGGGCTGAGGATCTCGGTGTGTTGATGGAGGCTCTTACCGGCCGGGTGGTGGAGCAGCTGGGCTCTGGCAGCCCGCCCACGGCGACCCGGTTACGTCATTCGCTCCTGCTGCAGGACGCCCACGACCGGTTGATCAGCGCCCTGGAACAGACCGAGGCGCCGGAGCTGGCGGCCGAGGATGTCCGTCTGGCGGCCAGGGCCCTGGACCGTATTACCGGCGCAATCCACCCGGAGGATGTCCTGGATCGGGTGTTTTCCAGCTTCTGCATCGGAAAATAGACGCCGTCCCGACGGGGCGACTGCATGTTTCACGTGAAACACCCCCCCAGCTGCGCTATAGCCACCGCCCCCGGAAGACTCAGGACAACTCCGTGACCAGTTGGGATGTCATCATCATCGGCGGCGGCCATGCGGGCTGCGAAGCGGCTGCGGCGTCAGCCCGCTTTGGCGCGCGCACCCTGCTGCTGACCCACAAGCTGGAAACCATCGGCGAGATGAGCTGCAACCCGGCCATTGGCGGCCTGGGCAAGGGCCATCTGGTGCGGGAAATCGACGCCCTGGATGGGGTCATGGGCCGCCTGGCTGACCAGTCCGGCATCCAGTTCCGCATGCTGAACCGCTCCAAGGGCGCGGCGGTGCGCGGTCCCCGGTCACAGATTGACCGCAAGCTCTATCGCCAGGCCATGCAGGCCGAACTGGCCGCAACCCCAAACCTGACCATCATTGCCGATGCGGTGGAGGATCTGGTGGTGACCGATGGCGTCCTTCAGGGCGTGGTCGGCGCCAGGGGCGACGTCTATTCGACGGGCCGGGTGGTCCTGACCACGGGCACCTTCCTCAAAGGCATCATCCATCTGGGGGAGGAGCGGATCCCCGCCGGTCGTGTGGGCGAGGCGCCCGCCATCGGCCTTTCAGACCGTCTTTACAGCCTGGGCCTCTCCATGGGGAGACTGAAGACCGGCACCCCGGCCCGGCTGGACGGCAGGACCATTGCCTGGGACCGGCTGGAAATGCAGGCGGCGGACGCCGAGCCCATCCCGTTTTCCTTCCTGACCCCCAGCATCACCGTGCCGCAGATCGCCTGCGGCATTACCCACACCACGGCCGAAACCCACGCCATCATCGCCGCCCGGCTGACGGAGTCTGCGGTCTATGGGGGCCGGATCAGCGGTCGGGGGCCCCGCTATTGCCCGTCCATCGAGGACAAGGTGGTCCGGTTCGCCGACAAGAGCAGCCACCAGATCTTTCTGGAGCCGGAAGGTCTGGACGACGACACGGTCTATCCCAACGGGGTTTCCACCTCGGTTTCGGCCGAAACCCAGGACCTTTTCCTGCGGACCATTCCCGGCCTGGAGGCTGTGCAGGTCCGGAAATACGGCTACGCCATCGAATACGATTATGTGGACCCCCGGGAGCTGGACCCCACCCTGGAGGTCAAGCGCCTGCGCGGCCTCTATCTGGCCGGCCAGATCAACGGCACCACGGGCTATGAGGAGGCGGCGGCCCAGGGTCTGGCGGCCGGCCTCAATGCCGCACGGGCGGCGGCCGGCTCAGCGCCTGCAGTGTTTGGCCGGGATCAGGCCTATATCGGCGTGATGATTGACGACCTGGTGACCCGGGGGGTGACCGAGCCCTATCGGATGTTCACCAGCCGGGCCGAGTTCCGCCTCAGCCTGCGGGCCGACAATGCCGATCAGCGCCTGACCGACCTGGGTCTGGCGCTTGGCTGTGTGCGTGTTTCACGTGAAACATCCCACCGGGCCAAGTCCGACGCCCTGGCTGGGGCCCGCGCCGAGGCGGCGGCCCTGACCCTGACCCCCAATGAGGCGGAAAAGGCCGGTCTGCCGGTTCGGGCTGACGGCCAGCGCCGCAACCTGACCCAGCTCCTGGCCTATCCTACCATCAGTTTTGAGGATCTGGCGCGGATCTGGCCGCAGATCGGCGCCTGGCGGGCGGATGTCCGCGAGCAGGTGGAGATCGACGCGGCCTATAGCGGCTATATGGACCGCCAGGCGGTGGACGCCGCGGCCTTCCGCAAGGACGAGAACCTGCGCCTGCCCGCCGACCTGGACTATGGGGCCATTGGCGCCCTCTCCAACGAGGTCCGGGAAAAGCTTAGTACGGTCATGCCGACCACCCTGGGCCAGGCTGCCCGGATCGAGGGTGTGACCCCCGGCGCCCTGACGGCCCTACTGGCTCATGTTCGCCGTCATGCCGCCTGAAATGACTGACGAAACCCCGCCCGACCTGATGTTTCACGTGGACGACGCGGAAAGCTTCGCCCGGGCCACTGGCGCAAGCCCTACCGAGATCGCCGATCTGGAGCGCTACCGGTCATACCTGGCCGACTGGAATCAGCGGATGAACCTGGTGGGACCCAAGACCCTCGAGGTTTTCTGGAACCGTCACGCCTGGGACAGCGCCCAGATCCTGCGTTTCGCCCCCGACGCCCTGACCTGGGCCGACCTCGGAACCGGTGCAGGATTGCCGGGCATCGTACTGGCGATCCTCGGAAAAAGCCGTCCAGGTTATCACGTGCATCTGGTGGAAAGCCTGACCAAACGCTGCCGGTTCCTGACCGAGGTGGTCACCGCCCTGGACCTGCCGGCGACGGTTCACAATTCTCGTGCGGAAGACTTGTCCTTGGCTGTGGATATCGTCACTGCCCGGGCTTGCGCGCCCCTGTCCAGGTTGCTTGGGTATTCCCGGCCCTACTTTCAGAGGGGGGCCACGGCGCTTTTCCTCAAGGGACAAGATGTTGCGTCTGATCTGACGGAAGCATCTAGATCTTGGGATTTCGACGCTGAAGTCCTGAAAAGTCTGAGCGACGATCGTGGTCGCATCGTGTGTGTGAAAAGGCTGGGTCGTGGTCGTTAGTACGAAGTCTCGGGCGCTGAGGGTTCTGGTTGTCGCCAACCAGAAGGGCGGGGTGGGCAAGACCACCACGGCCATCAACCTGGGCACAGCCCTGGCGGCGGTGGGCGAGAAGGTCCTGCTGATCGATTCCGACCCCCAGGGCAATGCGTCCACGGGGCTGGGCGTCGGCCATGCCCAGCGCAAGGTCACCCTCTATGACGTGCTGATGGGCGACACTCCGATCACGGATGCGGTCATACCCACCACATTGCCGGGTCTGGACCTGATCGCCGCCGACCCTGATCTTTCGGGCGTCGAGCTGGAGCTGGGTCAGGATTCCCGCCGGTCCTACAAGCTTAAGGACGCCATCAACCCCCTAAGGAGTTCAGCCGGTTACAGCTATGTGCTGATCGACTGCCCGCCCTCCCTGAACCTGCTGACGGTCAATGCCATGGCGGCGGCCGATGCGGTCCTGGTGCCCCTGCAGTGCGAGTTCTTCGCCCTGGAGGGCCTGAGCCAGCTGATGCGGACTGTGGACCTGGTGCGGGGCAGCCTCAATCCCGACCTGGAGATCCAGGGCATTGTCCTGACCATGTATGATCGCCGCAACCGGCTGTCCGAGCAGGTGTCGGGGGATGTGCGGACCCATTTCGGCGAGACCGTCTACAAGACCGTCATTCCGCGCAATGTGCGGGTGTCCGAGGCGCCGTCCTTCGGCATGCCGGCTCTGGTCTACGACATGCACTGCGCGGGCAGTCAGGCCTACATCAAACTCGCCAAGGAAGTCGTGAGCCGCGAACGGGATCGTCGCGCCAGGGCCCTGGCCTAGGGAATTTCAGGAAAATGGCTGAAAAACGCGGACTTGGCCGGGGACTCTCGGCCCTTCTGGGCGACTCTGAAGAGGCCCCGGCTCAGGCATTGGCCCAGGGCGGCCCTGCGCCGGCGGGCCTGCGGGAAATCCCCATCGAACTGATCCACCGCAAGGATGACCAGCCCCGGTTCCGCTTCGACGAGGCCGAACTGGAAGAACTGGCGGCCTCCCTGCGCAGGACCGGCGTGCTGCAGCCCATTCTGGTGCGGCCCCTCAAGGACATGGACGGCCATTTCCAGATCGTCGCTGGGGAGCGCCGCTGGCGGGCGGCCCAGAAGGCCGGGCTCCATGTCCTGCCGGCCATTGTCCGGGATCTGGGCGATGTGGAGGTCATGGAAGTGGCCATTGTCGAGAACGTCCAGCGTTCCGACCTCAACGCCATCGAAGAAGCCATGGCCTATCACCAGCTGATCGACGGCCTGGGCCGCACCCACGGCGAGGTGGCCGAGGCTGTGGGCAAGAGCCGGGTCCATGTGGCCAACGCCGTGCGCCTGATCAACCTGCCCGGCGAGGTGCGTGAGCACATACTGGCCGGCCGCCTCAGCGCCGGTCACGGCCGGGCCCTGCTGGGCGCCCACGATTTCACCAAGATCTCCGCCCTCTCCGAACAGGTCCTGGCCCAGGGACTGTCGGTCCGGGCCACCGAGGCCCTGGTCCGCAAGACCGAGATGCCGTCCATCGTCAAACCGGGCAAGACCAGGGCCGCGCCCGGGGCTTCGGCCGACATCACCGCTCTGGAAAACGATCTGTCCGACGTGCTGGGTCTTGATGTCAGCGTCCTCGACCGTGAGGGCGCTGGAGAGGTGAGGATCAGCTACCAGACCCTGGAACAGCTTGACGAAATCTGCCGCCGGCTGAACCGGCCCTGAGCCCGGTCATCCCCGGTTCATCGGAGCTTTTCTATCTGTGGTTGGTCAGGGAGCAAGCCCGCTCGCTGATCCCTCCCCGAAAGGAAACCCAGCCCATGACCCTGCCCCGGACGTTTTCCACCCTCGCCATCGCCCTGACCGCTGCCGCCCTGAGTGCCTGCGCCGGTTACGCGGTCGCGGAGATTGACCAGCCACACATGCGGACCGCCCTTGCTGACCTGCAGAATGTGCGGGCCGAGCTGGCCATGGCGACCACCAACAAGGGCGGCCATCGCGTTCTCGCCCTGAAGCATGTGGATGAAGCCATTCGCGAAGTTCGCCTTGGTATCGCCAATGCTGACGGTTACGTGACCCCCAAGCCGCGCTAGAAATGACCCGCCCCCCGCGCCAGAGACGCAAGTCGACGGTCAAGGGGGGCGCCAGGCGTCCCCGGTCTGAGAAGGAAAGCCATGCTGACCCGTCGATCCCTTGCCCTGGCCCTGGCCGTGACGCCGTTTCTGGCGTCTTCAGTCCATGCCGCCCGCGCCGCCGTGCTTACCGCAGAGGACCAGGCCTTTGTGGACAAGGCGGCGGCCTATCTGCAGGGGTTGAAGGAGGCCAGCGGCCGGTTCGTCCAGACTGACGCCCGGGGCAATATGACCCGGGGCGATGTCTATCTGAAGCGCCCGGGCCGGGCCCGGTTCGCCTATGACCCGCCATCCGGCATGCTGGTGGTGGCCGACGGGGCCAATGTCTCGGTGGCCAACGCCCAGCTGAAGACCTTTGACAGCTATCCCCTGATGGCTACGCCCCTGTCCCTGTTCCTGGCCCGACAGATCCGCCTGGACCGGGGGATCCTGATCACCGAGGTGCGCCGGGCGGCCGACAGCTTCACCATCACCGCCAGGGATGGCGGCCGGACGGCGGAGGGCAGTATCAGCCTGACCTTTTCCAGCGAGCCCGTCGCCCTGATCGGCTGGACTGTGGCCGACGCCCAGGGCCAGACCACCCATATCCAGCTTTCGGGTTTTTCCCCGACCTCGGGTCTGGCGCCGGGCCTCTTCGTCCTGAAAAACCCCCGCGCCGTGCGGCCGGGACAGGCGCGCTAGGGTTCACCCTCGCCGGAATGTGACAATTGCGTCACACGCAAGATCATAACGCTTTTCCATTGACATTTTTGGGCGTCGTGGCATTAATACAACGTATGACGTCTGCGAGAGCGGATGGATACCCGGCCGGACTTGATCCCCTCCCGGCCGTGGCATGAGAGCTGACTTTGCGCCCGGACATTCTCCAGTGTCCGGGCGTTTTTTCGTTGGGGTTGGCGGTTTCCAGGGCCGGTCATCCCGGCGGAGGCGGGATCCAGTTTCATCCATTGTGGCGGCCGGAAAGGCAGCGCCTCGGGCCTCCCGGAGGCGTCGTGACCTGGGAACTGGACCCCGGCCTCCGCCGGGGTGACCAGGGCAGGGTGTCAATTGCGCTGTTACTCAAACTCCACCAGCCAGATCAGCTCCCCCGGCATGAGCGGGTCCCGAAGGGGCATGGTGAAGCTTCCTTGACGGGGGTCAGACGGGCGTTGATATCGCCCTCTCCACAAGCCAACAGGCCAGTCCCGTGACCGATCCCGCATTTTCGGCTGATCCCGCCCTTCTGGCCCAGGCCCTGGCGGCCCTGGAATCCCGGCGCGATCCCTCCGGCCGGTCCCTGCCGACCGCCATCCCGGACGCGCCCTGGGAGACGTCGGACATTCTTGGCCTGATGGCCGACCTCCTGCTGCATCAGGCGAGCGACCTCGGTCATGGCGCGGCCTTCGCCCACATGGATCCGCCGACGCCGGCGGTGAGCTGGGTGACCTCGCTGTGGGCGGCGTCGAGGAACCAGAACCTCCTGCATCCCGCCACGGCCCCGGCGGGAATCGACCTCGAGGCCCAGGTGATCGCCTGGCTGGCGCCAGCCTTCGGCATGGGCGGCGGGCACATGACTCCCGGGTCCACCCCCGCCAACATCACGGCCCTCTGGGCGGCGCGCAAGCTGAAGGGCGTCCGCCGGGTTCTGGCCAGCGCCGCGGCCCATGTTTCCATTCCCAAGGCCGCGGACCTTCTGGGGTTGGCCTTCGAACCCCTTCCTTGCGACCGTCTGGGCCGGATCCTGACCGACGCCCTGCCGCAGGATCTGTCAGACGCCGCCCTGGTCCTGACCGCAGGCCATACCTCCACCGGCGCCCTTGACGACCTGTCTCTGACGGGCCGGGCTGCCTGGACCCACGTGGATGCGGCCTGGGCTGGCCCCCTGAGGCTGACGAAACGTTGGGCCGGGGTGCTTGACGGCATTGAAGGTGCGGACTCCGTGGCGGTGTCGGCCCACAAATGGCTGTTCCAGCCCAAGGAATCGGCCCTGGTCCTGTTCCGGCAGGCGGAAAGGGCCCATGAGGCCCTGTCCTTTGGCGGCGCCTATCTGGCCCGGCCCAATGTGGGCCTGCTGGGGTCCCACGGGGTGACGGCGGCCGGAAACCTGGCGGCCAGCCTGCTGGCCTTCGGCAGGCAGGGGCTGGAAAGCCGCCTCGGGGACGCCATGGAAAAGGCCGGACGCTTCGCCGCAGCGGTGGAGGCCAATTCCGCCCTGGAACTGCTCTGCCAGCCGGTGACCGGCGTCGTCGTCTGGCGGCCGCGAAATCCCGACCGGTTTGAGGCCGTTGCGGATCAGCTCCCGGCGGGGATGTCTTCCCGGACGCGGATTGAGGGCGAACCCTGGTTCCGCAATGTCGCCGCCAACCCCAACCTCGAGATCGAGCCCCTGCTGGGCCTCATTTCAGGTCTGGAAGCCTAGACCCTGCCATTGACCAGAAACCCCGTCAGCGCCTCGGCGAAGGCGGCGGTTCCCACCAGACCTGCGTGATCGCCGGGCAGGCGCAGGGGGGTGCAGGCGGGCATGATGTCGGCCAGGCCCTCCACCGAGCCATTGTCGTGGTCGGCCAGGCCCAGAATGGCCAGGGTGGGGACGGGGATGGCGGCCAGCTCTTCGCGGGTGGTCGGTGCGAAGGCGGCCAGCACCCCCAGCAGGGCTTCGCGGTTGAGGTTCAGGGCGGCAACCCGCCTGGCTATGGCCTTGCCCATGACCGGATCGGTGGCGGCTTCCCCGTGGCGCAGGGCGTCTTCGAAGGCCGCAGCCCTGGGGCCGGCCTCCATGATCCCGAAATCCCCCATGCCGCCGATGACGCAGCGCCGGGGCCGGGCGCCCCGGACCATGACCCGGGCGGCGGTGCGGCCGCCCATGGAATAGCCGGCCAGGTCATAGTCGGTCAGGCCCAGATGGGCGATCAGGGCCAGGACATCGGCCGTCATGATGTCGGCGGGCCAGGCGGCGGGGTCTGTGGGGGCGTCGGAGGCGCCATGACCCCGGCAGTCGGGGGCGATGACCCGGAAACCGGCGTCTGCGAGGCGTCTGGCTATGCCCGGGGCGAACCAGTTGCCCTCGGCGCTGGACATGAAGCCATGCAGCAGGAGGACCGGGCGACCCTGGCCCAGCTCATGCCAGACCAGGCGGGCGCCGTCGGGGGCGGTGAAGGTGTGGGGCAAGCTGTTGTCTCCGGAGCCCGGGTTCGGCACAGATAAGGGCGTGGTCAAGGCTGGCTGCAATGAAAGGACAGGTCGCCCATGACGATAGCTCTTCGCTCCTATGACGAGAAGGACATGGCGGGCGTCCTTGATCTCTCCATCCGGGCCTGGGGTCCTGTCTTTCGCAAGCTCCAGGCCGCGGTGCCCGACTATGTCTATGCGGCCTTCTATCCCAGGGGCTGGGAGGACCGGCAGACCACCGACATCACCTCGATCCTTGTGGAGGAGAAGGAGAATGCCTGGGTCGCCTGTGAGGGCGAAACCCTGCTGGGCTGGGTGGGTATAAGGCTGCATCAGGTCGACCAGATGGGCGAGGTCTATATCCTGGCCGTCGATCCCGACCACCAGAGGCGGGGGGTTGCCCGTCTGCTGCTGGACAAGGCCTTCGACCTGATGCGGGCGGCGGACATGAAAATCGTCATGGTGGAAACCGGCGATGATCCCGGCCATGCCCCTTCCCGGGCGACCTACGAAAAGGCCGGGTTCGAGCGTTGGCCGGTGGCGAGGTATTTCCAGAAGCTCTAGAGCGCGCCGCCTTGCTCATCGCCTGACTTCCCGCTCTAAACGGGGGCATGCAGCTTCGACTCGCCACCTGGAACGTCAATTCTGTCCGCCTGCGGGCCGAGCAGGTTCAGAAATTCGTCGCGGAGAATGCCCCCGACGTTCTCTGCATGCAGGAGATCAAGTGCCAGGAGGGGGAGTTTCCCCGTCAGGCCTTTGTGGACGCCGGCCTGCCGCATTTGCGGATCGCCGGGCAGAAGGGCTCCCACGGGGTGGCCATAGCCTCGCGCCTGCCGATCAGCGATGCGCCGGTGCTTGGGGTCTGCCGGGAGGGGCATGCCCGGGTGGTGGGCGCCGTGGTCGAGGGCGTCGAGATCCAGAACTTCTACATTCCCGCCGGCGGGGATGTGCCCGACCGGGTGGAGAACGCGAAGTTCGACCACAAGCTGGACTTCTTCGAGAAACTGACCGCCGAAATGGCGCGGCGGGACCCCAAGGCCCCCCTGGCCATTGTCGGGGACCTGAATGTGGCGCCCGGCGAGTTCGATGTCTGGAGCCACAAACAGATGTCGAAGGTGGTCAGCCATACCCCCATCGAGATCGCCGCCATGGCGCAGCTGAAGGCGTCGCTCGGTTTCATCGACCTGGTACGGGAGGCCATTCCCGATCCGCAGAAGCTGTTTTCCTGGTGGAGCTATCGGGCCGCCGACTTCCGCGCCTCGAACCGGGGGTTGAGGCTGGACCATATCTGGATCAGCCCGGGCCTGAGGGATGCGGCCCAGCGCACCGGCAAGGCCCTTGCCCGGGTGCATGATGATGTGCGGGAATGGGAGCGGCCCAGCGACCACGCCCCGGTGAGCGCCGACTTCGGGCTCTAGGCGAAGGAAGAGATGAGCATGAAGACCTTCATGGCGATCCTCACCGGATCGGCTGACTCTGCCAAGCACGTCCCATGGGACGCCCTGTCCGATGAGGCCCGCAATGCCCGGGTGGGCGAGGGCATGGCGGCCTGGCAGGCCTGGATGGGCAAGCACGCTGACCAGGTGGCCGACACCGGCGGGCCCCTGGGGGCGACCCTGCGGGTGAACGAGGACGGGATCGCCGAGGCCACGAATTCCATCTCAGGCTATGTGATCGTCCAGGCCGAAAGCCGTGAGGCGGCGGCCAGGATGTTCATCGGCCATCCGCACTTTTCCATCTTCCCCGGAGACGGGGTGGACATCATGGAAATCGCGCCGATTCCGGGGGCTTGAGCCCCGGCGTATTCTTTTCACCACGAAGGACACCAAGGACACGCCCAGGCTGGTCTTTGTGACCTTTGTGGTGATTTTTCTTTCCTGCTCGTGGCGGCCAACAATCTCTCCGGTCATGCCGGCGGAGGCCGGGATGACCGGTGGGGCGGCCCACTACGGCGCGAGCTTGTAGCCGCCCAGTTCGGTGAGCAGGAGCTTGGCGTTGGCCGGGTCGCTCTCGATCTTCTGACGCAGGCGATAGACGTGGGTTTCCAGGGTGTGGGTGGTGACCCCGGCGTTATAGCCCCAGACCTCGGCCAGCAGTTCCTCGCGGGAGACCGGCTTTTCCCCGGCCCGGTAGAGGTACTTCAGTATGTTGGTTTCCTTCTCGGTCAGCCGGATCTTCTTCTGCTGGGCGTCGATCAGCAGCTTGGCCGAGGGGCGGAATTCATAGGCGCCCAGGTGGAAGACCGCGCCTTCGGAGTGTTCATGACTGCGCAGCTGGGCGCGGATGCGGGCCAGGAGGACCGCCAGCTTGAAGGGCTTGGTCACATAGTCATTGGCCCCGGCGTCCAGGCCTTGGACCGTATCCTCGTCGGTGTCCGCGGCGGTCAGCATGATGACCGGGCAGGCCACCTGCTGGGCGCGCATCTGGCGGCAGGCCTCCCGGCCATTGATATCGGGCAGATCCACATCCAGCAGGATCAGGTCGGGACGCAGGCGCACGGCCTCTTCCACGCCGGAAAGGCCGGTGGCGGCCTGGTGGACATTGAAGTCCTCGGTGGCGGCCAGCTGTTCGGCGATCTCGACGCGCAGATCGTCATTGTCATCGACGACCAGCAATGTCTTACGTTGAGCCATGGGACGATCCTTGCACCGTTCGGGCGCTGACTGGCGCCTGATTGAGGCCGATTTCCGCACCGAACCTGTGTTCGTGGCGTCGGAAAAGGCCCTTCGGGAGATATAGGCCAAAATGATCTTCACCGCGACGTCTGACGGCCGGTTTGACCTGGGCGACCGCACCTGCCCCTGCGCCCTGGGCAAGGGCGGGGTGGTCAGTGCGGAAAACAAGCGCGAAGGCGATGGCGGTTCGCCCATCGGAACCTGGCCGATCCGGGAAATCCTCTACCGCCCCGACCAGAGGTTTTCGAAATTCATGGGGATCGAGATCGCCCACGCCCCGATCGCCCCGGACGACGGCTGGTGCGATGCGCCGGGTGACCCCAACTATAACCGCAGGATCACCTTTCCCTTCGGGGCCAGCGCCGAGCACCTGTGGCGGGAAGACCGGGTCTACGACGTGGTGGTGGTTCTGGGGTACAATGACGACCCGCCGGTTCCCGGCAAGGGCTCGGCCATATTCCTGCACCTGGCCCGGCCTGGTTACACCCCAACAGAGGGCTGCGTGGCCCTGGGCGACGCCGACATGGAGGCCTTCCTGGCCCGGGTAAGGCCCGGTGATTCGGTTCGGATCGCGCTTTGATTTGAAAAGTCAGAGCCTGTTTGAGTCCGAAAACCGGTTCCCACTTTTCGGAACAGGCTCTAGGCCCGGGAGCCGAACAGGGCTGAGCCGACCCGCACGCTGGTGGCGCCGAAGCGGACGGCGGTCTCGAAGTCGCCGCTCATGCCCATGGAGAGCTTTTCCACACCATTGCGGGCGGCGATCCTGCCCAGCAGGGCGAAGTGGGGCCCCGCCGGCTCATCGGCCGGGGGAATGCACATGAGCCCCTCGATCCCGAAGGACCTGCGGGCCAGGGCGATGAAGGCGTCGGCCTCCTTCGGCATGACGCCCGCCTTCTGCGGCTCCTCGCCGGTATTGACCTGGACATAGAGGCGGGGCGCTTTGCCCTGTTTCTGGATCTCGTCGGCCAGGGCGGCGATCAGCTTTTCCCGGTCCAGGGTCTCGATCACATCGAAAAAGCCGACGGCTTCCCTGGCCTTGTTGGACTGCAGGGGACCGATCAGGCGAAGCTCGATCTCCGCCCGGCGTTCAGTCCAGCGGGTCATGGCCTCCTGGACGCGGTTTTCCCCATAGACCCGGTGGCCGCCCTCCCAGACCGGGGCGATGTCCTCCCAGGCCTGCATTTTCGACACGGCGACCAGAGTGGCGGCGCCTGCCGGGCGACCCGCCGCCTTTTCAGCGTCGGCGATCCGGGTCAGAACAGCATCGAGTTTCGGGGAGGTCGACATTTTCTGGACCGTGCAAAGAACGGCGGCCTGTCTAGGACGGCGCGGCGGCGGCGGAAAGAGGCTTCCGCCCCTTCTGGTCTTCACCGATCCGGCGCGGACACCGGATGTGGAGGCCCTGGCCGCCGGACTGGGACGGGGGACAGCCCTGGTCTACCGGGCCTTTGGAGCGCCGGATGCCGAAGCCGTGGCGCGGCGCTTGCTGAAAATGGCCCGGCGGCAGGGTTTCCTGCTGCTGATCGGCGCCGACTTCCGGCTGGCGGGGCGGATCGGCGCCCATGGGGTGCACCTGCCGGAACGGCTGGCCCATCTGGCGCCCGCCCTGCGGCGACCGGGCTTTCGGGTGACAGCGGCGGCTCATTCGGCCCGGGCCCTGCGGGCGAAGGGCGTCGACGCTGTGGTGCTTTCGGCGATCTTTCCGTCAGCCAGTCCATCGGCGGGACGGCCGATCGGCGCGCTCAAGCTGGCGCAGATGGTGAGGATCTCGGCCAGCCCGGTCTATGCCCTGGGCGGAATCAACGACAGCACCGCGCCAGCCCTGACCGGAACCGGCGTCGTCGGCATGGCCGGCGTGTCTTTTTCTAGAACTTGAAGGCGGTCTCGAGACGAACCCGGGGCGCGCTGTCCTGGGGTTGGGTCTTCTTGTAGACGGGCAGGGCGGGTTGATCACCCAGGCCGACGGCGCCGCCGATCCTCAAGGAGGGGGTCAGGCGGAAATAGGCTCCGGCCTGGACATCGTTCAGGACTGCGCCGCGATCCACCGACTGGTCCAGATTCAGGGTCATGCCCCAGCGACCGCGACGGGCGTCCCACTTGATGGACTGGCCACCATTGGCGCTGACCGCGGTGACATCGGCGCGGACCGTGAAGTTGGGCGTCTTGAAAGGCGTCTCGGCGTGGGCGGCCGTCGTCGCGCCGAGAATCGCAACGGCTGCAGACCAGCAAAGAACCGACTTACGAGACATGACTACCAATTGGTCCCAACACCTTTGATTTGCAAGACAGGCGCAAACCAGAACGCGATTAAGAGCCCCGATACCCGGAGGTCAACACCACAATAAGCCATAATCTGTCACCAATGTACGAATCCCTCTCACCCTGTGGCGACGAGGTCACGAGTTTCCTGTTTGGCGGATGTCCCGGCGTTGTTATAGAGGGCGTCGGCGCGGGGCGGCGCCGCGTCCTTCAACCGGCGCGTAGGAATTTTTTTGGAGCGGATGCAGATGCCGTTTGAGCGCGGAAATTGGATGCGGGGAATCACCGCCGGTGTCTTGGCCCTGAGCCTGACAGCCCTGGGCGCCTGTTCCAGCACGAAGGCTCCCGGGAACCAGGATGGCGGCAGGTTCAGCCTGAACCCCTTCGGTGGCGGCAAGTCCAGCAGCCCGGCGTCCAGCGACGCTCCGGCCATCGGCGTCAACGGCTTCCTGTGGCGGGCGACCCTGGACACCCTGTCCTTCATGCCCCTGGTTTCGGCCGACCCCTATGGCGGCGTGGTCATCACCGACTGGTACATCAATCCGGAAAAGACCGATGAGCGCTTCAAGTGCACGGTCTACATCCTGGATTCCCGCCTGCGGGCCGATGGCCTGAATGTTGCGGTCTTCAAGCAGGCCAAGGATCCGTCCGGTAACTGGGTGGATGTCGCCGCCGCGCCGCAGACCGAAACCGACATCGAGAACGCCATCCTGACCAAGGCCCGTCAGCTCCGACTATCCAACGTCCGGGGCTAGGGCCTCAGCGCCAGCAGGGCGCGAGCGCCAGTTCATCTGAAGTCACCCTGGGCGCGGGATCGGCGCCCAGAGTCCGCTCGCCATTTTCATTGCCTGTCAAACCACGCTAAAGCCTGACCTCATGGCCCGATACAATCCCAAAGAGACCGAACCCAAGTGGCGCGCCGCCTGGGACGCCGCCAAGGTTTTCGAAGCCGGCCCCCCCGCTCCCGGCAAGCCGAAATACTATGTCCTGGAAATGTTCCCCTATCCGTCGGGGCGGCTGCACATGGGCCATGTGCGCAACTACGCCCTGGGGGATGTCATTGCCCGGTTCAAGCGGGCGAGGGGCTTCAACGTCCTGCACCCCATGGGCTGGGACGCTTTTGGCCTGCCGGCCGAGAACGCCGCCATGGAGCGCGGGGTCGATCCCAAGGCCTGGACCTATGACAATATCGCCCGGATGCGGTCCGAGCTGAAGGAGCTGGGCCTGTCCATCGACTGGTCCCGGGAATTCGCCACCTGCGATCTGGCCTATTACGGCCAGCAGCAGGCCTGGTTCCTGGAGCTGTTCAAGACCGGCCTGGTCTATCGCAAGGAAGGGGTCGTCAACTGGGACCCGGTGGACCAGACCGTCCTGGCCAATGAGCAGGTGGTGGACGGCCGCGGCTGGCGCTCGGGCGCCGTGGTGGAAAAGCGCAAGCTGAACCAGTGGTTCCTGCGCATTACCGACTATGCCAATGACCTGGCCGACAGCCTGGCCACCCTGGACCGCTGGCCCGACAAGGTCCGGACCATGCAGGAGAACTGGATCGGCCGGTCAAAGGGCCTGCGCTTCAGCTTCAATTTCACCGACCCCGCGCCCGCCGGTTTCGCCGAGGGTCTGGAGGTCTACACCACCCGGCCCGACACCCTCTATGGCGCGAGCTTTGTCGGCGTTGCGCCTGACCATCCCCTGGCCGAGCAGATCGCCGCGCAGAATCCCGCGGCGGCGGCCTTCATCGCCGAATGCCGGAAGGGCGGCGCCTCCCAGGCTGAAATCGATACGGCCGAGAAGATCGGCTTCGACACCGGCCTGACCGTGGCCCATCCCTTTGACCCGGCCTGGCGCCTGCCGGTCTGGATCGCCAACTTCATCCTGATGGATTACGGCACGGGCGCCATCTTCGCCTGTCCGGCCCATGACCAGCGGGATCTGGACTTCGCCCGCAAATACGACCTGCCCGTCAAGGCGGTGGTCCTGCCCCCCGGCGAAAACCCAGACACCTTCACGGTCGGAGACGAGGCCTATACGGGCCCTGGCCTGATCTTCAATTCCCGCGATCTCGACGGGATGGATGTGGAGACGGCCAAGGCCGCCGCCATTGCGCAGATCGAGGCCCTGGCCCAGGGCAAGGGCGCCACCGTCTTCCGCCTGCGTGACTGGGGCGTCGCCCGCCAGCGGGGCTGGGGCTGTCCGATCCCGGTGGTCCATTGCGAGGCCTGCGGCGTGGTTCCCCTGCCGGCCAGCGCCCTGCCCGTGGCCCTGCCCGACGACCTGGAATTCGGCAAGCCGGGCAATGCCCTCGACCGCCACCCCACCTGGAAGCACACCAGCTGCCCGACCTGCGGCAAGGCGGCCCTGCGGGAAACCGACACCCTGGACACCTTTGTGGACTCGTCCTGGTATTTCGCCCGCTTCACCAATCCGGACTCGGCCTCGCCCATCGACAAGGCCGCGGCGGACTACTGGCTGCCGGTGGACCAGTATGTAGGCGGCATCGAGCATGCGGTCCTGCACCTGCTCTATGCCCGCTTCGTCACCAAGGCCCTGGCCGACCAGGGCATGCTGAGCGCAAGGGAGCCCTTCGCCGGCCTGTTCACCCAGGGCATGGTGACCCATGAGACCTATCGCCGGCAGTCCGGGGAATGGGTCGAGCCCCGGGATCTGGAAATCTACAATGAGGGCCAGACCCGTCGCGCCCGGCTGATCGAAACCGGTGAGCCCCTGGTGCTGGGCGATGTCGAGAAGATGTCCAAGTCCAAGAAGAATACCGTGGCGCCCGAGGAAATCTTCGAGGTCTATGGCGTGGACGCGGCGCGGCTCTTCGTCCTGTCGGACTCCCCGCCAGAGCGGGACACCCAGTGGTCCAATTCCGGGGTTGAGGGCGCCTGGCGGTTCGTCAACCGGGTCTGGGCCGAAGTTGAAAGCCAGCCCGCCGGACCCTTTGCCGCCGGATCTGATGATCCGGCCGCCGACGCCGTGCGCCGGGGCTCCCACAGGCTGATCAAGGCCATGACCGAGGCCATTGAAAGCTTCCGGTTCAATTCCGGCATCGCCCGTCTCTATGAGTTCCTGAACCTGATGAAGGAACACAAGGCCGAGGGCGCCAGCCCGGCCCTGCTGGCGGCCCGGGCCGAGTCCCTGTCGGCCTTCACCCGGCTGATCGCCCCCTTCACGCCTCACCTGGCCGAAGAGTGCTGGGTCCAGCTGGGCAAGACCGGCCTGGTGGTCGAGGCGCCCTGGCCCGAGTTTGATCCAGCCCTCACCCAGGATGCGGTGGTGACCCTGCCGGTCCAGGTCAATGGTAAGCGCCGGGGCGAAATCCAGGCGCCCGCCGGGGCCGAACCGGCCGAGGTGGAGAAAATGGTGCTTGACGATCCGGAGATCACAAGGCGCCTTGAGGGCCTGACCATTCGCAAGGTGATCGTCGTGAAGGATCGTATCGTCAACATCGTGGCCGCCTGATGCGCCGTCTGGTCCTTCCCGCCCTTCTGGCCCTGGGTCTGAGCGGTTGCGGCTTTGCGCCGCTCTATGGAACCCCCGGTGTCGCCTCCGGCCTGACCGCCATCCAGGTTTCAACCCCGGAAGGGCGGGTCGGCGCCCTGCTGCGGGAACATCTGGACGACGCCCTGGCCCGCAACAGCGCCGCGCCGCCAACCTGGCGCCTGACCACAGCCCTCGGTGAGCAGCGCTATCCCCGGGGCATCCGGATCGACAATGTCGCCACCCGTTATGAATACGTCCTGGTGGTGGACTACGCGCTGACCCCCGTCGCCGGCGCAGCAAAGCCCGCCAAGACCGGCAAGGTCCGGGTGGAAGTCACCTACGATTCCGCCGACCAGCCCTATGCTTCGATCGCCGCCCAGCAGGACGCCCAGGATCGCGCCGCCGGCGAAGCGGCCCGACGCATCCAGCTGGAACTCGCCACCTGGCTGGCCAAGCCCGGGGCCTAGATCGGTGATCCTCAGCCGCCGACCCGATATCGAGCGGTTCCTCGGCCGACCGGACGCCGAAATCCGGGTGGCCCTGATCTATGGTCGTGACACCGGCGTGGTCCGCGAGCGCGGCCAGCAGCTGGCGGCGAAGGTCACGGCCCGGCCAGACGACCCCTTTGACGTCGCCCTGCTCAATGACAGCGACATGGACGGCGAACCCGGTCGGCTGGAGGGCGAGCTGGCGGCCCAGTCCATGATGGGCGGAAGGCGACTGGTGCGCCTGAAACTGACCTCCGAGAAATCAGGGCCTGACAAGCTGGCCGCCGAAGCCGTAGCCCGACATGCGGCTGGTGAACTCAATTCCGAAGCCTTCTTCCTCATCGAAGCCGGGGCCCTTGGGCGGGATTCCGCCGTCCGCAAGATCTGCGAGAAGTCGCCCGCCTGCGCCGTCATCCCCTGTTACGAGGACGAGCCCGGGGACATAGCCCGACTGGTTCGCGACAGCCTGACCAGGGATGGGGTTGGCCTGACCTCTGACGCCCTGGCCCTGTTTGTCGCCCGCATGCCCAAGGAACGCGGCGTGGCCCGGCAGGAGATCGAGCGCCTGGCCCTGTTCCTGGGTCCCGGCTCGGGCATGACCGCCACCCCCAAGGATCTGGAGACCTTTCTGGGGGTCGAACCCGAAGCCTCCCTGTCCGACGCCGCCGCCGACGCCTTTGGCGGGCGCCTGGCCCAGGCCCAGCAGGGATTGCGCCGGGCCGCACAGGAGGGCGAGGCCGGACCTGCCGCTGTCCGCGCCATAGGCAATTATCTGGGACGTCTCCGCCGCACCCTGACCCTGGCCAAGAGCGGCGCGGGCCTGCAGGAAGCCGCCAAGGCCTCGGGCGTCTTCTGGAAGAGCGAGCGCGAATTCCTGCGTCAGGCCCGGGCCTGGACCCTGGCCGAGCTGGACCGCCTGCAGCCCGAAGTGCTGGCCGCAGACAAGGCCTGCAAGAGCACAGGCTCGCCAGACCACCTCATCGCCGAACGACTAGCCCTGCAGATCGCTGGTCGGGCCCGGCGGCTGGGGCTCTAACCCCGGGCCCTGAGGTCACTCTGGGCCAGCTCGCGACCCTCTGACCATCTGCCTATGGCCTGCAGCAGGGCCGCGGGGCTGATGGGCTTGCCGATATGGTCGTCCATCCCGGCCTCGAGGCACTTTTCCACCTGCTCGGGTAGGACATTGGCGGTCATGGCCACAATGGGGGTCATCCGGGCGGCGGTCGTGCCCAGGGCGCGGAAGGCGCGGGTTGCGCTGAGGCCATCCATCACCGGCATGTGCACGTCCATCAGGACCAGATCAAAACTGCGCGCTTCCAGGGCGTCCAGGGCCGCCTGACCATGGTCGGCCGTCTCGATCTCGATTTCGAAGGGCTGAAGCAGGGTCTGGATCAGCTCGCGGTTCACTGCGACATCCTCTACCAGAAGCAGGCGCACCGGCCGCTCGGGAGCTTCCGCCGATGGCGCAGGCGCAGCCTCAGCCAGGGCTTCGGCCCAGGGCAGGGTCAGCTCGAACCAGAAGGTAGAGCCCTTGTCCGGCTCGCTGAAGGCGCCGATTTCGCCGCCCATGAACTCAATGGTCCTGCGGCAGATGGCCAGGCCCAGGCCGGTGCCCCCGTATTCCCGGCTGACCGAGGCGTCGGCCTGGGTGAAGCGGTCAAACAGGTGCTCGATCTGGTTGGCTGGAATACCAATGCCTGTGTCAGCGACCTCGATCCGCAACCGGTCACGGATCTCGTCAATGGGCGACTGCACCACCCGCACGGTGACCCCGCCGGCGTGGGTGAATTTCAGGGCGTTGGACACCAGATTCAGCAGGACCTGACGGATCTTGCCGTCATCGCCTACCAGGGGGCGAATCTCACCCCGGGTCTCCAGACTGGTCCAGATATCCTTGGACTCGGCCTGACCGGCCAGAAGATCCAGGACGGCCCGCGGCGGGGCGGCGGGATCAAAGGTGTGGGCTTCCAGCTCGACGCCGCCGGCTTCCAGCTTGGAAAAGTCGAGAATGCTGGTGACCAGTTCCAGCAGGGCCAGGCTGGCGTCATGGACCAGGCTGACATGGCGCTTGTCTTCAGCCGCCAGCCGACTGGACCGCCGCAGCACCTCGGAAAAGCCGATAATGGCGTTGAGCGGGGTCCGCAGTTCATGGGTCATGTTGGCCAGGAATTCGGACTTGGCCGCCGCGGCGTCTTCGGCCCGGCGGCGGGCCTCCACCAGCTCGGTCTCCAGGGCCTTTCGGGCCTCGATGGGCCGGGAGACCGTGAGGATCTTGGTCAGGTCCCCTTCCTTTTCCGGGGCCACCAGGCTGAAGCTGGTCTCCATCCAGATATAGCGGCCATCCTTGTGCTGCACCCGGTACTGATGGGTCATTTCGCCGCCCGTCGAGGCGAATTCCCGGACGAGGGCCGGTAACCAGGTGGCATCTTCCGGATGGAGGCTCTGGTGCCGCTCGCCCGCAAACCATTCCTCGGGGGCATAGCCCAGGACCTTGGCCATGGACGGAGAGACATAGATCTTCGTTCCCGCGGTGTCGGTCATGGAAATGACGTCGGTCAGGTTATCTGCAAGGACCCGGTACTTGCCTTCGGAGGCGGACAGGAGGTCCTGGGCCTGGTTGAATTTCTGCCTGGCGGCAAGGGCCCGGAATACGCCGTCGCAGGCGAAGATCAGGGCCAGGGCCAGAAAACCGACGACAGGTACAAGGTTGAGGTGCAGGGGATTTGGCCCGACCAGAACCCAGCCCAGCATGCCTAGACCGGGCAGGGCGCCGCCGACCAGGAAGCCGATGGGAGACTGGTAGGCATTGGTCTGGGTGAAGAAGATGACAGACAGCCAGAGGGTGACCGCAATGGCCGCCCCCTCCGGCACGCCGGTGACCCAGAACAGGCCGCCGAGCACCATCCAGACCGAGCAACCGGACACGAGACTGACCAGATAGGCGGCCCGCAGCTGCCTGGAGGCGATTTCGCCACGCCCCTGGCGGCGCGACACCAGCCAGGAATAGCTCTCCTGGATGAGGCTTGCGCCGTACCAGATGAAACCTGCAGCCGGCGAAATCACCTGCATGGCGAGGGCGGAGACCAGAACAGCTATGACCAGGCGAATCTTGAGGCCATCAAACGACTTCGCCGCCAGCTCGTCTAAGCCATCGTCCAGATACTCGGCCAACGGATGTCCTTCCCGGGTTTCAACCGCAGACTAGGGCAAATCCGTTTCGGCCCCGTTACCGCAGGCTACTGCCCGGGCGGCGGAATGACGTCGCGCTTGCCGGCGTGGTTGGCCGGGCTGACGACGCCTTCATTTTCCATCCGCTCGATCAGGGAGGCGGCCCGGTTATAGCCGATCTGCAGCCGGCGCTGGACATAGGAGGTGGAGGCCTTGCGGTCGCGCAGGACCACGGCCACGGCGCGGTCATAGAGGTCGTCCCCCGAACCGCCCTCATCGCCAAAGCCGCCGCCGCCATCCTCGCCATCCTCATCGCCCCCGGCGGTGATTTCCTCGAGATATTGCGGCTGACCCTGATCGCGCAGGAACTTGGCCACGGCTTCGACTTCCTGGTCGGAGACGAAGGGGCCGTGCAGACGGGTGATGCGGCCGCCGCCGGCCATGTAGAGCATGTCGCCCTGGCCCAGCAGCTGCTCGGCGCCCTGTTCGCCCAGGATGGTGCGGCTGTCGATCTTGGAGGTGACCTGGAAGGAGATCCGGGTGGGGAAGTTGGCCTTGATGGTGCCGGTGATGACGTCCACTGACGGGCGCTGGGTGGCCATGACCAGGTGGATGCCGGCGGCCCGGGCCATCTGGGCCAGACGCTGGACAGCGCCTTCCACATCCTTGCCCGCCACCATCATCAGGTCGGCCACCTCGTCGATGACCACCACCAGATAGGGCATGGGCTTGGGATCGATCCGCTCGCTCTCATAGATGGGGCGGCCGGCGTCGTCGAAACCGGTCTGGACCGTGCGCTCGAAGTGCTCGCCCTTGGCGGCGGCTTCCTTGGCCCGTTCATTGTAGGAGGCCACGTTCCGGACGCCGATCTTCGACATCATCCGGTAGCGGTCTTCCATCTCCCGGACCGTCCACTTGAGGGCGACAATGGCCTTCTTGGGGTCGGTCACCACCGGGGTCAGCAGGTGGGGAATGCCGTCATAGACGCTGAGCTCCAGCATCTTGGGGTCGATCATGATGAACCGGCACTGCTCTGGGGACAGGCGGTAGAGGATCGACAGGATCATGGCGTTGACCCCCACCGACTTGCCCGAGCCGGTGGTGCCGGCGATCAGCAGGTGGGGCATTTTCGAAAGGTCGGCGATATAGGGCTCGCCGCCGATGTTTTCCCCAAGCGCCATGGGCAGGGCCTGGCTTGATTTCTCGTATTCGGCGCTGGCCAGCAGGTCCCGGAGATAGACGGTCTCGCGGCGGACATTGGGCAGCTCAATGCCGATGGCGTTGCGGCCGGCTACCACGGCGACACGGCAAGCGGCCACGCTCATGGAGCGGGCTATGTCGTCGGAAAGCGCGACAACCCTGGCCGATTTCACGCCGGGGGCGGGAACAAGTTCATAGAGGGTGACCACAGGGCCTGGGCGGATCTGGTCGATCTGGCCGCGGACACCGAACTCGGCCAGGACGCTTTCCAGCAACTGGGCGTTCTGGCGAAGGGCCCCTTCGTCGAACTGGGCGGCGCGGGGTTTGGGCTTGGCCAGCATGGCCAGTTCCGGCAGGGAGAATCCGCCCGGGCGCACAAAGTCAAAGGCGCCCTGGGCTTCCCTCTGCTCGCGGCCTGACTCCCTGGGGGGGGCCTTGGGTCCCTTGATGGCGACCGGAATGATTTCGCGATCCATAAGCTCCCCGGGGGCCGGGGGAATGTCCAGGACCGTGTCGGCGGGGCCGGCTTCCATGACCGGCTCCACCGCCCGGCGGACGGGGCGGGCGCGGGCAGGCGGCAGGGGGGCCTGGACCTCGGCGGCCAGGGGCTTGGGCTTTTGCGCCAGGGCCTCGACCAGTCGCTCGCCCAGGGCGAAGAGATTGCTGCGCTTGACCCCGAAGGCATATCCGACGCCCCAGGCGGCGACGCCGGCATAGATCAGGGCGGCGATGACCCGGGCGAAGGGCAGGTGGGCATAGGCCAGCAAATTCTCGGTGGCGACCAGCAGGCCATCTCCCCAGAAGCCGCCAAGGCCGCGGGCGAGGGGCCAGGACCTGGGCGCCGGGGGCGCCGCCAGAAACCCTGCCAGGGCCATGAGGCCAAGGGCGCCGATCAGGGCGCGCAGCCGTACCTGTCGGCGGGTCTCGTTGGGGTGGGGGGTCACGGCGCGATAGAGGCCAAGCAGGACCATGAGCAGGGCGGCGACGCCGGCCGACAGGCCCATGGACTGGATCCAGATGTCGGCCAGGGTGGCGCCCGGGGCGCCCAGGGCATTGCCCACAGGGTCTGGCGAAGCCGCGTTCAGGCTGGAATCCGCGACATTGTATGTGGCCAGGGCGATGGCCAGGAAGACGCCGCTGACCGCGACCACGCCGCCGCGCAGGCGCGCCGTCGTCGGGTGGCGCCATGCCAGGCTGGCGATATGGAGCATGAGCTCCAGCCCTGTTTTCCGCGCGGCTCGCGCCATACCCGTAAGACCCTCAAGCTTGTACCGGCTTGGTCTAAGGCTCAGAGGGTTAAAGGGCGTTTACCGTGACCCGGTGGCATTCGAGGGGATCGAGGGCCGCCCGCCGCAATCGGACTTCCCCTTTTCCTCTTCCCCCTCTAGATGTTTTGGCATGTGGAGCATGCCGCGCAGCATTTTGAAGGTCGTCGCCGTGATCATCGCCGCCTGTGCGGTGACAGGGCTGGTCCTGGGATTCCAGGGCGCGCCGCGCAAGGGCCGCCTGCCCGGCGAATCCGTCAAGGGCGAGAGCGCCGAAGCCCTGACCGCGACGGATGTCCAGCCCCTGATCGAGGACATTGCGCCGCCGCCTCCGCCGCCGGAAGACAAGAAGGCCGAGGAGGAAAAGCCTGAAGAGGCCGATCCGGCCCTGGCCACAACGCCTGAGACACCTGCGGCGCCAACGCCGACCCCGGCCAAGCCCGCACCGAAACCGGCGGGCCCCGAGGACAAGGTGGGCGACCTGCTGGACGGCGTCACCCCGCCGCCCCAGGAAGAACCGCCCCACTAGGACGCCCTATTCCGGGTCAGATCCCCAGAGATCGCCCCAGTCCAGCCGTCGGGCCCTGGCGTAATCCGCCTTGTCCCGGCGCAGGACCGTACGCGTCATGCTGTCCCCCAAGGGTGTGCAGACCTTGAACTCCAGGGCGATCTTGCTCTGCCTTGCCGGGGCCAGGATCCTCTCGCCGCCGGCGCGTCGCGCAATACTGCTGCGGCAGACCGCCAGATAGATGAACTTCTCGTCCTCGAAGGACCGGTCGGCCATCTTGGCCTGACGGTGGTCCCGGGACCTGGGCAGGCGCTGGACGAAGTGGCACCAGTCGGGCGCCGTGACCGGACAGGCGGCGGCGTGGGCGCAGGGGGCGATGATGGCGCCGCCCCGGGCGATCAGGGCGTCCCGCGCCAGCTTGATCCGGGCCCATCCCTCTGCAGAGCCAGGCTCCACCAGAACCAGAACCCCGGTGCAGGCCTCCCAGAGTCCCGCGACAACGGCCTCGATCCGGTCGGGCGCAATTTCCGCCAGGACATAGCTGGCCATGACCAGGTCGGCCTGCGGCCAGGGCTCGGTCGAGGCCTCGGGCCGGGTGAGGTCGACCAGCCGCCGATCAGACCTGGCCAGAACCTCAGGGCCTGACCGGGACAGGGTCGCTGCAAGGTCCAGGAAGACCCGGCTGGAATCCAGGAGCACGGCTGATTGCAGGCTGCTCCAGGTTTCGCAGGCCGCCCAGCCTGCGGCGCCCGGGCCTGACCCGGCGTCCAGCAGGGACCGGGGCTGGAAATCCACCAGCCGGTCGTCAGCTTCAGACAGGGCGCGGGCGACCGCAGCATAGGTGGCCGGCAGGCGCGCCGCTGCATAGGCCGCAGCATCCTCGACCGTCCGGATGACGACCCTGGAACCCTGGCCGGCGCGATAGCCCTCCGAGAGGGCGGTGGCGCGGGCGGCGAGGCCTGAGCGCCCGACCCCCTGCAACAGGCTGTCTACGCCCTGACGCAGGGTCGGCGGCAGGTCCGGGCTCAAGACATTGCGACCTAGAGGGCCCGGTTGCTGACCAGATCATCCACCACGGAAGGATCGGCCAGGGTGGTGGTGTCGCCCAGATTGGACAGGTCGTTCTCGGCGATCTTGCGCAGGATGCGGCGCATGATCTTGCCAGACCGGGTCTTGGGCAGACCGGGGGCGAACTGGACGATGTCCGGCGCCGCAAAGGGCCCGATTTCCCGGCGCACCCAGCCCTTGAGCTCGGCCTGCAATATGTCGGTGGGAACCACATCGGCCTTCAGGGTGACAAAACAGTAGATGCCCTGACCCTTCACATCATGGGGATAGCCGACCACAGCAGCCTCGGCCACGTTCTCATTGGAGACCAGGGCGCTCTCGATTTCCGCCGTGCCCAGCCGGTGGCCGGAGACATTGATCACGTCATCCACCCGGCCGGTGATCCAGTAATAGCCGTCCTCGTCCCGACGGCAGCCATCGCCGGTGAAGTACTTGCCGCCATAGGTGGAGAAGTAGGTGTTGAAGAAGCGCTCATGGTCCCCATAGACCGTGCGCATCTGGCCGGGCCAGGAATCGGTGATGACCAGGTTGCCGTTGGCGGCGCCGTGCAGGACCACGCCTTCGGCGTCCACCAGCTCGAACTTCACGCCGGGCAGGGGTTTGGCGCAGGAGCCGGGCTTCAGGGCCGTGGCGCCGGGCAGGGGCGAGGCCAGGCAGGCGCCGGTTTCGGTCTGCCAGTAGGTGTCGACGATCGGGCAGCGGCCCTCGCCCACCACCCGGTGATACCAGAGCCAGGCCTCGGGATTGATGGGCTCGCCCACCGTACCGATCAGCCGCAAGGATTGGCGGGAGGTTCTGGTCACGGGCTCGTCACCGTCGCGCATCAGGGCGCGGATGGCGGTGGGGGCGGTGTAGAAGATCTCGACCTGGTGCTTGTCGATCACCTCCCAGAAGCGGGAATTGGTGGGATAGTTGGGCACGCCCTCGAACATGACGCTGGTGGCGGCATTGGCCAGGGGGCCATAGACCACATAGCTGTGGCCGGTGACCCAGCCCACATCGGCCGTGCACCAGAAGACCTCGCCGGCCCGATAGTCAAAGACCAGCTCGTGGGTGTGGGCCGCCCAGGTCAGATAGCCGCCGGTGGTGTGCAGCACGCCCTTGGGCTTTCCGGTGGAGCCCGAGGTGTAGAGGATGAAGAGGGGATCCTCGGCGTTCATCGGCTCGGGATCACATTGGTCGCTGACCGTGGCCTTCAGGTCCGAATAGAAGGCGTCGCGGCCGGCGGTCATGGGCACGTCGGCCTTGGTCCGGCGCACGACAATGACGTCCTTCACATCAGGGCAGGAGGCCAGGGCCTCGTCCACATTGCGCTTGAGCGGCACAATCTTGCCGCCCCGCAGGCCTTCATCGGCGGTGATGACAATGCGGGAGTCGCAGTCCTGGATCCGGCCGGCGATGCTGTCGGGGGAGAAGCCGCCGAAGATCACCGAGTGCACGGCGCCGATCCGGGCGCAGGCCAGCATGGCCACGGCGGCCTGGGGGATCATGGGCAGGTAGATGGTGACCCGGTCGCCCTTCTTGACGCCCTTGGCCTTGAGCACATTGGCCATGCGGCAGACATCGGCGTGCAGCTGGCGATAGGTGATCTTGTCGGAAAGGTCGGGCTCGTCGCTCTCCCAGATGATCGCCACCTGGTCGCCCCGTTCGGCCAGGTGCCGGTCCAGGCAGTTGACCGAGACGTTCAGCACGCCGTCGGCATACCAGCGGATGTGAAAGGGATGCTTGTGGAAGGAGGTGTCCTTGATCTGGGTCGGGAAGGTCATCCAGTCCAGACGCCCGGCCACATCCCGCCAGTATCCTTCCGGATCGCTCTCCACCCGCGCCACGGCGGCGTCATAGGCCGCAGCGTTCATGATCGCCGTGTCGGCCAGGGCCTGCGGAACCGGGAAAACTTCACCTTCGCTCACGGCCAATACTCCCTAAATCAAGCTTCCCGGGGAGTTATGCGGAGTGGCCGGGTCGGCGCAACCGGGCAGACGGTTATTTTCGCACGCAAATGGGGTCTTGCGGCTTTCCTGGCGGGGCGCAGCGCCCTAGCCTTGTCCCTTCAATCGCCGATCAGGAGCCCGCCATGCTGCTTCACCTTTCCACCTGGGCCGAGGTCGAGGATTTCCTGACGCGATCCCAGACCGTGATCATCCCCATCGGTTCCAATGAGCAGCACGGTCCCACCGGCCTGCTGGGCACGGACTGGCTCTGCCCCGAGATCATTGCCCATGAGGCCCAGAAGTTCGGCGACATCATTGTCGGCCCGACCTTCAATGTGGGCATGGCCCAGCACCATCTGGGCTTTCCCGGTACGGTCAGCCTGCGCCCCACCACCTTCATCGCCGCCATCGGCGACTGGTGCCGGTCCCTGGCTGGGCACGGGTTCACGAAGATCTATTTCCTGAATGGCCATGGGGGCAATGTGGCCACGATCGAGGCGGCCTTTTCCGAGCTCTACGCCGAGGCCAGTTATTTCGGCCGGCCCCGGGGCTTTTCCCTCAAGCTGAAGAACTGGTGGGACCTGAAGGGCGTCATGCCGCTGGCCAACCGCCAGTTCCCCACCGGCCATGGCAGCCATGCCACGCCGTCAGAGATTGCCGTCACCCAGTGGGGGTATCCGGACTCCATCAAGACCGCCAACTACGCCCCGCAGATCGCCCCCACCGGTCCGATCCGTGAGGCCCTCGACTTCCGCGCCCGCTATCCCGACGGCCGTATGGGATCCGACCCCGGCCAGGCCACCCCTGAAAAGGGCGGTGAACTGGTGGCCAAGGCGGCGGAAAGCCTGCTGGAAGACGTGGCGGCGTTTTCGGCCGAGACAGCGCCGGGGGCCTAGGCTGTCAGCACCTCGCCGTCGTCGACCGTGACGACCCAGGGGGTCAGGCTTTCGCCCGCGCAGGGGCCGCCGACGCAGACCCCGTCATCCGGACGGAAGACAGCGCCGTGGGCTGCGCACAGGATGCGGTCCCCGCTTCGGGTCAGGTAGCGGTCATCAAGCACGGCCAGGGGCCACCCATTGTGCGGGCAGGAATCCACATAGCCCGAGACCTGGTCCCCCTGACGCACCAGAAAGCCGGCGAACAGGGCCTGGTCCTTGCGGAACCGGAAGCCCTTTGCCCCAGGATCACTGATGTCCTCGACCCGGCAGAGGCGGGTTCCGGGCTCAGGGCGTGCAGGATTGTCGGGTGAATTCCGGCTCACCCAAGGGTCCCCAGGCTGACCTTGAACGGGAAGACCTGAACATCGGCGAACAGGCCGGCCTTTGTGTAAGGGTCGCCCTTGTTGAAGGCCCAGGCGTCTTCCTGGGTCTCGAAGTCGAAGATCAGCATGGAGCCGGCCATGTCGCCTGCCTCATTGAGGATCGGTCCCGCCAGTTTCATCTTCTCCGCAAAGGTTCCGGCGTAGGCCAGATGCTCTGACCGGGTCGCCAGACGCAGGTCGAGACTGTCGGGCTTGTCGCGGCAGACAAGGACATAGAGGCCCATGGATCAGCTCCTAGTGTTCGGATTTCAAAGGTCGGGACAGCAGGCCGGAAATGGCCTGATCAATATCGGCCTCGCCGGCCAGTATGGCGGCGACGGCCTCGCAGATCGGGGTTTCCACCTTGAGCCTGCGGGCCAGTTGCCGCACGGCCGGGGCCGAGGCGACCCCCTCGGCCACTGACAGCTTGCCTGACAGGGCTTCCTGCAGGGACTGACCCTGCCCGAGGGCCAGGCCGACGCTCATATTCCGCGACTGGGGGCTGGAGCAGGTGAGGACCAGGTCCCCGAGTCCGCACAGGCCGGCGACGGTTTCAGCCCGGCCGCCGAGGGCCTCGGCCAGCCGGATCATTTCCGCAAAGCCCCGGGTGATCAGGGCGGCATGGGCGCTGCGGCCAAGGCCCCGGCCTTCGACAATCCCGCAGGCTATGGCCAGGACATTCTTCACCGAGCCGCCGATCTCGGCGCCGACCATGTCGCCGGCCACATAGGGCCGGAAGGTCGGGGTGGCGATGGCGGCGGCCAGCTGGCGGGCAAGGTCCTCATCGGCGCAGGCCAGGGTGACGGCGGTGGGCAGGCCCATAGCCACTTCCCGGGCGAAACTGGGTCCCGACAGGACGGCCGGTCGCGCGCCAGGCAGGGTCTCGGCCAGGACTTCCGTCATCAGTTTCAGGGACCCCTGCTCCACCCCCTTGGCGCAGAGAAGGACGGGGGTTCCCGCCCTCAGATGTGGAGCGAAGGCGGCGAGCCCCGAACGCAGATGCTGGGCCGGAACCACGCACAGGAGGATGTCGCTGGCGGCCAGATCGGCCATGTCGCCTGTGGCGACCACGCCCTCGCCAAGGTCGACGCCCGGCAGGAAGGGGGTGTTCTGGCCGGTCTGGGCGATAGCCTGGAGGGCGTCGGCCTCGCGGATCCAGAGATGGGTCCTCAGACCCGCCCGGGCGCAGACCAGGGCCAGGGCCGTGCCCCAGGCGCCGCCACCCAGGACCCCCGCTGAAGAAATACTCATGACTTGGCGCCCTTTCGGCCGGCGGGGTGACTGGGGCTGGCGGCGGCGGCGGCCATGTCGAGGGGCCACCGGGGACGTGCGGCGAAGCTCAAGGGGTCGGTGAGGCCCAGGGCCAGCCGCTCGGCGCCGGCCAGGGCGATCATGGCGGCGTTGTCCGTGCAATAGACCAGGGGCGGGGCGTCGAAGGAAAAGCCGTGATCCCGGGCCGTGCGGGTCAGGCGACTGCGGATGGCGCCATTGGCGGCGACCCCGCCCGCCACAACGAACCGCAGGGCCGCGCCCGGGTGGGCCAGTTTGTAGAGATCCATGGCCTGGGCGGTCCTGTCCGCCAGCTGCCAGGCGATGGCCTCCTGGGCGGCGGCGGCCAGATTGGCGGTCTGCCCTGCCGCGATTGCGGTTGCGGCATGGCGGGCTGCAGCGGTCTTGAGGCCTGAAAACGAGAAGTCCAGATTGCCCCGACCGAGCCTCACCCTTGGCAGGTCCCAGCCTTCGGGATTTCCATCCCGGGCGAGGGCTTCAAGGGCCGGGCCGCCGGGATAGGGCAGGCCCAGGCTTTTAGCGATCTTGTCAAAGGCCTCGCCGGCGGCGTCGTCCAGGGTGGCGCCCATGCGGCGGCACTGGCCGACGCCTTCCACCGACAGCAGCTGGCAATGGCCGCCGGACACCAGCAGCAGCAGGAAGGGATAGGGAATGTCGCTGGTCAGCCTGGCCGAGACCGCGTGACCCTCCAGGTGATTGACGGCGATCAGGGGCAGGTTCCGGGCCAGGGCCACCGCCTTGCCGAAAGCCAGGCCAACCATGACCCCGCCAATCAGGCCTGGTCCCGCCGTGGCGGCGACGCCCGAAAGATCCTCATAGCCAAGACCGGCGGCCTCCAGGGCCTGGGCGACAATCCCGTCAATGCTCTCCACATGGGCCCGGGCGGCGATTTCCGGCACCACCCCGCCAAAGGGGGCGTGCTCGGCGATCTGCGAGGCGATGATCGAGGACAGGATCTCCACCCGGCCGTCGGCATGGCGCCGCACCACGGCGGCGGCCGTTTCATCACAGCTGGTTTCAATCCCGAGCAGGGTCAAGGCGGTCATCAGGTTGCGACTTCGGGTCCGGTCCTGTAGCAGGCGAGGGCTTCAACTGATCGAGGTAGCTTTCCAGCCGTGCCCACGCAACCGCAAGTCCGGATCGGGGCCCGAGGCTCCAAACTTTCCCTGGCCCAGGCCGGGCACATGCAGAGGGCCATCGCCGCCGCCCTGGGCGCCGGTCCCGAGGATGTAGAGCGCGTCGCGCCCCTGATCGTCATCACCACCACGGGCGACCGCGTCCAGGATCGTCGCCTGCTGGAAATCGGCGGCAAGGGCCTGTTCACCAAGGAAATCGAAGAGGCCCTGCTGTCGGGCGAGATCGACTGCGCCATCCATTCCCTGAAGGACATGCCGGCCGAGTGCCCGCCGGGTCTGGTCATTGCCGCCATTCCCGAGCGGGAAGATCCCCGGGACGCCTTCCTGAGCCATATCGCTGACCGTCTGGAAGACCTGCCCGAGGGCGCCCGTCTGGGGACGGCCTCCCTGCGCAGGCAGGCCCAGAGCCTATATCGCCGCCCGGACCTGGACGTGCAGATGCTGCGGGGCAATGTGGACACCCGGCTGGCCAAGCTGGCGGCCGGTGATGCTGACGGCATCCTCCTGGCCCTTTCAGGCCTCAAGCGCCTGGGTCTTGGCCACCTGCCCAAAAGCCTGATCGACCCTGTAGAGGTTCCCCCGGCGCCGGGTCAGGGCGCCCTGGCCATCCAGACCCGGGTAGAGGATCAGGACGCCGACTGGGTCCTGGCCCTGCGCCATGAACCGACCGTGGTCGCCATTGCGGCGGAAAGGGGCGCGCTGAGCGCCCTGGAAGGGTCCTGCAAGACCCCCATCGGCGCCCACGCCCGGATCATGGGCGCAAGGATAGACCTGATCGTCGAGGCCCTGTCCCCAGACGGGAAGCACCGCTTCCGTCGCCAGGGCGAGGCAACGCTTGGGGCAGACCCGGAATCAGCCGCCCGGGCCCTGGGCCTCGAGCTTGGCGCGGCGCTGCTGGCGGACGGCGGGGACCTGATCGTCCTGCCGGACTGACCCCTGCCGCGTCACCGGCCTATGATTCCGGGCCAAAACCGTCCAAGGACACACCGCTGACGGATTTGGCGCAGACAGGTCTGTCGCCAGACTAAGATCAGCGTGGCGAACGAACAGAGCGGGCCGGCTTTCGGCTCCATTTCCTTGGGATCTCAGATGGCCGACCGGCGCAAGCGGATCTGGATCACGCGGACTCAGCCCGCCGCGGCGGGCACGGCCGTCCAGGTCCGGGAGCGGGGCCATGATCCCTGGGTCACGCCCCTCCTGGAGGTCCGCCCCCTGGTTGCGGAACCCCTCGACCTGACCGGGGTCGGCGCCCTGGCCTTTACAAGCAATAACGGGGTGCGGGCCTTCTGCGCCCTCAGCGCCGAGCGGCAGATCCGGGTCTTCGCCGTGGGCGCCGCCACGGCCAAGGCCGCGTGGGCGGCGGGCTTTCGTCGGGTCCTGTCTTCGGATCGGGATGTCTCGGTCCTGGCCCAGGGCATAATGGACCGCAGCCGGGAAATCACCGGTACAGTCCTGCATCCCGGCGCCCTGGAGCCCGCGGGGGATCTTGTGGCGGCCCTGGAATCCCACGGTATCGCCGCCCGGGGCGTGGCGGTCTACGACACCTGCCCCACAGAGATTTCGGAGGACCAGCTCGCCGAGATGGCGGAAATGGACGTCGCCCTGATCCACTCGGCCAAGGCCGCCCAGGTGCTGGCCGACCTGCTGCGCCAGCATGCCTTACCGGGGCTCGCCGTGGCGGGACTTTCAAGAGCCGCCATAAAGCCTCTGGCGCGGAGCGCTCTGGGCTGGAAAGCTGCGGCGACAAAGCCTCTCGAATCGGCCCTTCTGGATTTGATAGACCAAGCTCCATGAGTTCCACGCAAGATCCGATGGACCCGCCAAACCTCCCCCGCCGCCGCGCTGGCCCGGGTTTATGGAGTCTGGCCGCCTTCGGCGTCATCTGCGTTATGGCCGGGTTCGGTGTAGCAGAATTTGCACCCCGACTGGCGGTCGCGCCCTTCGGCCTCGGCGCCATCGCCCCCCCGAAAGCTGGTCCGGTTTCCAGCTCCCCGGGCATCGTCTCGCCTCCTGGCGATTCGCAGGTCTTCCGGGTTCAGCCCGGCAGTGTCGCCGGGCTCAGCGCCCGGCTGGAGTCCCTCGAGGCCCAGCAATCAGCCGCCCGACAGACGGCGGCGGCGGCCGTAGCCGCGGCGACCCTGCTGGACGCCGCCCAGTCGTCAAGGCCCTTCGTAGGGGAACTGGCCGCCCTCAGGGCTGTGGCCCCGCCGAGTGCGGACCTGGCGGCCCTCGAGAAACTGGCTGAGACAGGGGCTCCAAGCCGCGCGACCCTGGCGGTGGAGTTTCCGGCCTATGCCGCCAAGGCGGTTTCAGCCTCCCCGAAAACCGGGTCCAGGTTCTGGACGGCGGTCAACGCCATAGCCTCGCGATTCATCACCCTGCGACACCTTGAGGCGACAGGATCCGGGGTCGACGCCATTCTGGCCCGCGCCGAGCAGCAGATTAACAATGGCGAGGTCGACCAGGCCCTTCGTCTGGTGGACAGCCTGCCGCCGGCCTCCCGCGCCGCCATGGATCCCTGGCGCGCCCTGGCCCTGGACCGGGCCGAACTGGACAGGCGGGTCTCGGCCGTCCGGCTGGAAGCTGTTGAAAGCCTGGCCCGGCTTTCGGAGGGCGGAGCATGATCCGCGCTGTTCTGGTTTTTCTGGGGGTTACGGCCCTGGTGGTCGCCGTGCTGGCTTCGGCGGGCGAGGCGGGGCAGGCCTCTGTCGTCTGGCTCGGCTGGAGGGCTGACCTCAGCGCCAGCAGCCTGATCCTTATCCTGCTTTTCATCGCCCTGATCGCCATGCTGGTCTGGCGTCTGCTCCTCTGGGTGATCGAGGCGCCCGCCCGCGCCGCCCGCCGCCGACAGGAGACCCGACGCAAGCAGGCGATCGAGGTCCTGACCCGCGGCTTCCTGGCCACAGCGGCCGGAGATGGACCCGAGGCCCGCAGGCTGGCGGCCAAGGCGGCGGAACTGGCCAGCGACACCCCGGGTCTGGTCAGGGTTCTGGCCGCCCAGGCCGCAGAGGTCTCCGGCGACATCAACGCCGCCCACAGCGCCTATGGGGCCATGCTGGGCTTTCCGGAAATGCGGCTGGCGGGTCACAGGGGCCTGATGAATCTGGCCCTGGCCCGTGGCGATCGGGCCGAAGCGGTCCGTAACGCCGAGCAGGCCTACGCCCTGGGACGCACGTCCATGTGGGCCTGGCGCGCCCTGCTGGAAGCGCGGCTGGAGGAGGGAAACTGGCAGGCCGGTCGGGATCTGGTGAAGGGCGCCCTGGATCGCAAGCTGATCTCGCCCCTGGTGGCCGAGCGGGGCCGCGCCGCCCTGCTGGCGGCCTCAGCGGCCCAGATGGAAGCCTCTTCCGACAGCAAGGTCCGGGCCCAGGCGACGGACTTCGCCATGGAATCGGCCAAGCTTCAGCCAGGCTTCGCCCCGGGGGTCGTCATGGCCGCCCGGCTGCTGGCGGCGGGCGGCAAAGGCCCCCGCGCCGCACAGATGATCGAAGCGGCCTGGAAGTCGGCGCCCCATCCGGCCCTCTGGCTGGCCTTCCGCGACCTGCAGACCAGTGAGACCCCCAAGGCCCGCGCGGCGCGGCTGACGGCCCTGGCCGCCCTGAACGCCAGCGCCCGGGAAAGCCGGATCCTGTCCGTCGAGGCGTCCCTGATCGGCGGAGACGTCGCCGCCGCCCGCTCTGCCGCCAAGGCCCTGGAGGCTGAGTCCCTGACCGCGCGCCTGGCCGGCCTGTTCGCCCGCGCCGCCTTTGCCGCCGGCGCCCCGGATGAAGCGCGGATGTGGCTGGCCCGGGGGGCGGGCGCCCCCAGCGAATCAGACTGGGCCGATCTTGACCCCGAGGGCCGCGCCTTCGCCTATCTGCCGTCGGACTGGGCCCGGCTGGTGGTCAGCTTCGCCGAGACCGGCCAGCTGGTCCATCCCCGTCACGAGCGCCGCGAGCGGGGCATGTCAGAGCTTCCGGACCTGCCGATTTCCTATGCTGACCCGGCGGCCATAGAGGCCCAGGCCCATGACCCGTCGCCCTATCTGGTGGGCGAAGGTCTCTATGAAGACACTGATCCCGAGCCTCCGCCGCCGAGGGGTCCGCAAAATCCTGGAGGCCTTCCTGCGCGACGCCGCTTGGCGAGCGGGCGAAGAGAGTCTAAATAGCCCGCTCCGGGGGGCCAGAGCCCCTGCCCGAAGGGCCGCCTTAGCTCAGCCGGTAGAGCATCGCATTCGTAATGCGGGGGTCAGGTGTTCGAGTCACCTAGGCGGCACCATTCTTCCCAGATCTGAAAAGACAGACCGGGCTACGCCGTGGCGTGGCTCTCGGGCCTATTTCCGGCGCTGCTTGCGGGCGGCGTAGCGGGCGTCGCGGGCGGCCTTCTGGGCGGCGCGAAGGGCAAGCTCCCGGGCTTCGGCGTCGATGAGTTCTTCCTCATGACGGATGGCGGCGGCCTTCTCGTTCTCGATGCGGCGGACTTCGCGCTCCTTGCGGCGCTCTTCCCGCAGGATTTCCAGCTCGAGCTCACGCTCGGCCTTCCGCTGCTCGATATTGGGGTCGGTAACGGCGGGTTTCGGCTTGAGCTTCGCCAGAAGGGCTTTCTTGGCGGCGGCGGATGCGGCCTGACGGTCGCTGAAGGTCAAGTTCTTCGGATGGATCATGGCGCGGTCGTCTAATGGTTTTGCGCGAGATTGCGAAGCCCCCCAAAGGGTAAAAATCGCCCTTCAGAGGACAATTTCACGCAGGCAGGGGCCGATTTCATCGTTCAGGACCAGGTCTGCAGTGTGATCCAGGTCCGTAGGCTCGCGGTTGAGAATGACCAGCCGGGCCCCGTGACGTCTGGCCAGCAGGGGAATGGTTGCCGCCGGATAGACCACCAGGGAGGATCCCAGCACCAGGAAGAGGTCGCAATCCCTGGCGGCGGCTTCGGCCCGTCGCATGGGCTCGGCCGGCATGGACTGGCCAAAGGAGATGGTCGCGACCTTCACCACGCCGCCACAGGCCCGGCAGGAGGGCGGCGTCTCCGTGGCTTCAAAACCCGGTCTCAGGTCCTCGATCTCATGGCGGAGGCCACAGGACAGGCATGTGGCGTATCCGGCATTGCCGTGCAGTTCGATCACCGCTTCATCGGGCAGGCCCGAAGCCTGGTGCAGATTGTCGACATTCTGGGTGATGACACAGGTCAGCTTGCCCTGGTCCCAGAGGGTCCTGACGGCGCGATGTCCGTCATTGGGCGCCCGGCCGACCCAGCCGGCCCGGCCGGAAAATGTGCGGCGCCAGGCCTCAACCCGGCGCTCCGGATCGGTGACAAAGTCCTGGAAGGGGATGGGCTTGATCTGGCTCCAGACTCCGCCGGGAGACCGGAAATCAGGTATGCCCGACTCCGTCGAGATCCCGGCTCCCGTAAAGACCACCATGCGCCGGGCGGCGGCGATGAGTCGGGCTAGGTCCTGTCGCGTGGTCATGGGGGGATTTTGCCCGGCGCCCCATGATGGCGCCAGTGGGCGCGTCGCCGAAAAATTCCTGAAAACCGGCATTCCGGCGGCGGGCGTTAAGAAATTGGAGGGTGTTGCGGGGGTTAAGTAGTCGCAATTCTCACTCTTGAGGCGCTTCCCCATGGATATGTCACGGATTCCCCCGGCCGGCGCAGAGATGATCTCGGTCAGGATCGGCGATCAGTCCTATGCCATCGACATCATGGCGGTGCGGGAAATCCGGGGCTGGACGGCCTCTACGCCCCTGGTTCACGCTCCACCCCATGTGCTGGGCATGATGAACCTCCGCGGCGCGATCCTGCCGGTGATCGACCTCGGCGCCCGCCTTGGCCTGGGTCTGGCGACGCCCGGCCCTTCGTCCGTTGTGGTGGTGGCCCAGGTCGGCGATGTCCAGATGGGTCTGGTGGTCGACGCCGTGTCCGATATCCTGACCGTCACTGAAGGCCTGATCCAGGCGCCGCCGGATGTGGGCTCGGAGCAGTCCAACGCCTTTGTGGCCGGGGTCATGACCACCGAAGCCGGTATTGTCAGCCTGCTGTGCCTCGACCAGGTGCACACAACCGACATTCCCCTGGCCGCCTGACGAGCCAGGAAGATCTGGCCCCTGGCCGCCCAGGGGCCGAAACCGGTCAGGCTGATGAAAAATCAATCTGACCAAAGTAAATTTCGCCTACCAAATCAGCAAATCTGCTTGTAGCCATGCCGTGACACCCGGATCGGGGCAGGGAGGGCGTTTGGCATGACGGCGGGATCTTGGCGCTTGGCGACGGCTGCAGCCGTCATTTCGGCAATGGCGGGGCCCGCGGCGGCGCAGACGGTCGCTGTCAATTCCGGCGACACGGCCTGGCTCCTCAGCGCCACCGCCCTTGTCCTGTTCATGACCCTGCCTGGCCTCGCCCTCTTCTATGCGGGCCTGGTCCGCTCCAAGAACGTCCTGTCTGTGATGATGCACTGCGTGGCCATTGCCTGCCTGGCCTCGGTGCTCTGGCTGCTGGCCGGATACAGTCTGGCCTTTTCGGGAACCGGACCGGTGGTCGGCGACCTGATGAAGGCCGGCCTTGCGAACATGCCCCGGGGCGCCGTCACCGGGTCCGTGCCCGAAAGCGTCTTCTTCGCCTTCCAGATGGCCTTCGCCATCATCACCCCGGCCCTGATTGTCGGGGCCTTTGTCGAGCGCATCCGGTTTTCATCGGTCATGCTGTTCTCCGGTCTCTGGCTGCTGATCGTCTATGCGCCGGTCTGCCACTGGGTCTGGGGCGGCGGCTGGCTGCAGGCCATGCATGTCATGGACTATGCCGGCGGGCTGGTGGTGCATGCGACGGCGGGGGTCTCGGCCCTGCTGCTGGCCTGGCGGCTTGGCCCGCGCAACGGCTATCCCCGCGACCTGTCCCCGCCGCACAATCCCGGCATGACCATGATGGGCGCGGGCATGCTGTGGGTGGGCTGGTACGGTTTCAACGCCGGCAGCGCCCTGGCCGCCAATGCCGACGCCGGGGCAGCCCTGGTGGCCACCCACATGTCGGCCGCCGCGGCCGGACTGGTCTGGGCCCTGATCGAATGGCGCCGGTTCGGCCGGGCCAGCATGGTGGGCATGGTCACCGGCGTGGTCGCCGGTCTGGCCACCGTCACGCCGGCCTCCGGCTTTGTCAGTCCCCTGGGAGGCGTCGCCCTGGGGGTCGCCGGCAGTCTGGTCTGCTATCAGGCCGTCGAATTCGTCAAACAGACCCTGAAGATCGATGACAGTCTCGACGTCTTCGCCGTGCACGGCGTGGGCGGCATTCTCGGAACCCTGGTGGTCGCCATCCTGGCCAGCCCGCAGTTTGGCGGTGTCGGCTATGCGTCGGGGGTCACCATGGGCGGTCAGGCCCTGACCCAGGTCATCGGCGTAGGGGCGGTGTGCGCCTGGTCGGCTGTGGCGACCCTGATCCTGGTTCCGGTGGTGCGTCGTCTGACCGGTCTGCGCGCCTCGGACGAGATGATCGATGACGGCCTTGACCTCTCCTCCCACGGAGAGCGGGCCTATAATCCCTAGGCTGTCGGGGCGGGACCGAAGGCCGATGTCAGGTCGGCGGTCCCGAGCCCGGCTATCTCCAGGGTCTTTACCCGGGCGGTTTCGCCGGAGACGATGCGCACACTGGATCTGGGACGGCCCAGGACCTTGGCGATCAGGGCGATCAGAGCCGTATTGGCCTGCCCATCGGTGGGGGCGGAGGTAACCCGGGCCTTCAGATAGATCCGGCCTGCGGCGTCGCGATCCCAACCGTCAATGGCGTCGCGGCCGCCCCGGGGGGTCAGGCGTACGACCAGCCTCTGGCCTGTACTCAGAGCAGGGGCCGGAAGATCAGGGGCAGCAGGCTGTGCTGGGCCGCCTGGATCACCAGAAGGGCGATGACCGGGGTGATGTCCACGCCGCCGAGGGGCGGGATGAAGCGCCGGAAGGGCGCCAGGACCGGCCGGCTGACGGCGCTGAGCGCATGCGCAATGCTCGCCACAGCCCGGTTCCGCAGATTGACCACGTCAAATGCCACCAGCCAGGACAGGATGGCGTCAGCAATGATGACCCAGACAATCAGGCTCAGCAGGCCGTTGCAGATTTCGTACAGAAAGCTTCCCATGGGTTCCGTTTAGCTGGCCTTGCCGTCCTGTGGCAAGGGATGGCGAAAATCCGGGCCTTGACAGGTGCGGGCTGAAACCGCTTATTCCGCGCCTTCCTGGGGCCGTAGCTCAGTTGGTAGAGCGTCTCGTTCGCAATGAGAAGGTCAGCGGTTCGATTCCGCTCGGCTCCACCAGGAAGCTAATAAGATCAACATCTTAGACATATACTAGCCAGCACACTCTAGGGCTGAATTGGCTTGGTGTATCACTGGGGTATCAGCGGCCCAAAATTGAAGCCGCCTTGTCACTCATTGCCTCTGGCCTCGCGTCCGCCCCGGTGGGGGGTTCGGGAGGCCACACTTGCGCGTCATATTTGAAGAGCCGGGAGGCCGGTCTAGATCCTCTAGTGTACCGGTGGTCTGTGAACTGGGTCCTCCCCCGGCCCGGTGGCCTTATACGGTGGGGCTAGGCGCGACCCTGTGTTCATTGGAAGTTCACCGCCATTCTGAACCGTGAACTATCGAGCTGCACTGCACCTTGAGAGGGTGGGGCCGCAAACTTTGGAGCGCCTGGAGCTGGGACCGGCGTCCATCATCCGGAAATTCAGCGCAGGTTTCCGGAGCCAGATTGATTTTTAGGGAGCGCCCAGGGGGGGGTGTGAAAAGTCTGCGGACCTTTACGGCGGGACCGGCATCCCCGTTTCGCAAATGTTTTCAAGAGTTTCCGGAGATATTTTTTTGCCGGGTCGGTCTGGGGGCGGCGACGTGCAATGCGGAGGCGGGAAAACAGACTGGGAACTGTGGGAACTCTGGGAACCTGCCTACTAAGTCTTTGAAGTTAGAGAGGTTGGAGGGCCGATGGCGGTTCCCAGTCTCTAACTATTGACTGGGAACTACTGGGAACCGCTCCCCCGCCTCACCACCGCCGTCCGGCGCCCAGATCGGGCCTGGCTAAAGGGTGAAGTCGGAAGCGAGGGTATGCATGGCGAACCCGGTTCGTATGCCCGACCGCGCGCGAGTGTGGCCCCCTCCCCACTGAATGGCGGCGGGCGGTGGTTTCTGGCGGCTCTGGGGGTTCGGGCTAGTTGGTCGACGGGCTGCCACGGGAATGGGGGCGCTGGCCAGCTCCAAGGCTGGGCGGCGGTAGTGACCATTGTCACCACCGCCTACCCCTATTTGCGCCTAGGCGTTCACGGTTGCCAAGGCGGCGGAGTGCTGGGCCTTCAAGTCGTCTATATCGGCAATAACTGAGGCCACATCGGCGAGCGCCTGGTACTTGTCCAAGACGGGCTGCATCTCATTGAGGAAAGAATAGAACGGCTCGCCGTTGTCGATCTTGCCTTCACCGTCCCCTAGCATGGTCAGCATGACCCGGTACTTGATTGCGACCTCCTGGGGGGTCTGGGCGGTCATGGCGAGGATCTGCTTGGAAAGGTCGTCTGCAGTTTTCGAGGTCCGGTTCGCGGCTTCCTCCAGGCCTGGAATCCCGAAGGAAGAGGCAATAGCCCCCGTTTGCTTGTCCCAAAGGTAGAAGGCCCCCTTGTCCTGAATGGGGGGCTGCGGCGGATAGAGCTCCATTGCCGCACGTTCTGCCGTGCCGAGCCGCGCAAACTCCTGCCGAGCCTGGTCATAGGCGGCTGACCACCGGGCGGCGAGGTCCGCCATCGAGGGCGCGGGATCGGCCTCAATCTGCAAGGTCTGTAACTGGGATTTCATTTGGGGATCTCCTTCTGGTTTGAGTTGGCGAACGGCGTTCGCCGGGGGGAAATTCGATGCCGAGTCCCGGGCCGCCATGGCGTCCGGGCGGCGGAGGTCAGGCCCCTATGCGGCTTGTGGCGTAACCGGCGGCGGCGGCGTTGGTCCTGGCGTAGGGGCTGGAGCCCAGGGCGCGGCGAATAGGGCTTGCGATCATGGAGCGGAGCTGAATGGTCCGCGTCACCACCACCGGTGCGGCTTGGCGAGCAACCCAACCCTTGATGAAGGTCCAAGCGGCGCGGAGCTGGTCGGCGAAGGTGGAAGCCTCACCATTGCGGATTGCGCCGCGGTGGTAGTTCCAGGCCCGCTTCATGATGGTGCGGAGGTTTTCGCGAGTGATGGTGGTCATGTGCCCAGCTCCTGCAATGAATACACTTGTATCCAAAATGGAGGGCTTGTCAACCATATAGATACGCTTGTATCCTCTTTCCCAGAATTAGAAGCGAGGTATCTAAATGCGGGTCACTCCCGAAGCCTGCCGAGCGGGTCGGGCTATCCTGAAATGGTCAATGCGTGACTTAGCCGAACATAGCGGCGTGGCCTGGACCACGATCAATCGGCTTGAAGCTGGGACCGAAGCCAGGGCGACCACCGCCGAAAAGATCGTGGCTGCCTTTGAATCGCACGGGGTCGAGGTCAGCACGGATGCCGACAAGACAGGCGCGGTACTGGTCTACGCTAAGCGGGTGGCCTGAATTATGGTTCTGCCCCGGTTCCTAGGCGCTGACGGTGTAACTCATGAGCTTTCGTGGACCCGGCTCAAGAGAGTTGCAGAGGTTAGCGTTACCGTGCCCCGGCTCCCTGAGCCAGCTTGGCGAGAGGATTTGAGCCTTGACCCACCGGTGGTCAAAGAGGCCGGAACTGCGTTTGACCGGCGTGTGTGGCAGGAAAGAACCGTAAAGGACCTAACCACCGGTCTCCGAACACGCGACGGGAGACCGATTGGTGGTCGCCTAAAGATTGGCGATAAAGTTTCATTCGAGCCAGATCGCCGACTAGCGGCAAGTGACCTTGAATGGGCATTGATAGAGGCGGAGAAAATCTTGGCGGCCCATGACTTCCCAGTGGGGCGACCATGGCCAGCTCCAGCCGCTTGGGCCTGGGATGGTGATGAGCTTTGGTGGGCGGATACACCCTGCGAGGGTCGCCTGGATATCGAGAGGCCAGGGCCAGATCAGGGAATGTCCGGCATTGATAGAGGCGGCTTACGATCAGTCCAAGGGATGGTCAGAACTGAGGATGAGCGTCGGCCCGCTGCCAATGGCTGGCCAAAGTTCTCGCCCTTTGATTGGGCTCTGACGATTTACGACGCGCTCGACCACACTAGAACCCTGCGAGCAGCCCTCAATGAGGGCCTAAAGGCTGCCTTCCAGGGATTCCCGGTAGGAGCAGGCCTGGCAGTCCCTTCCGATAACAAAGTAGATCCTGAAGAAGTAGGAGGGGGCCGCTTTGCGCGGGACCTGGAAATTGATTTGTTGTGGCTTCGACATCAGTCGTTTGAGCTGGGCGCGTACCTAGCTGAGTTTCAAATTCGGTCGGCCTTTGAGCCGTTGGTGAGGCGGGGCGAAGCGAACAAAGCCCAAACGAGTGACGGTGGATTCGCTGCCAAGAAGGCTAAAGCCGAAAAGCAAAAGAGCCGCCGAGATGAAGTTATGGCTTTGGCGCTCGGAAAGCTAAGTGGTTCAAGTGCCTGTCCCAGGGGTAAGCGCTGGAACGCGACTTCGCTAGGGACCCAAGTATGGGACGCCATGGACGTGAATTCTCGACCACCGGTTTCCACGATCATCAGCGATGTGGCCGCATTTAACTTGGAGTTTCCTCCGCTGCCTAGCAAACGGTAGACACGCGCTAGCGCGTGTCAGGCAAATACTAGCGTAACTAAGAGCGACGCTAGTGACGCATCTCTCAAATCGTCTTGTCCCTTCAAGCGGCCCCCACACATGCCCGGGGCGGCATCTTGAAAGGCTAGACCACTATGGATTTCCCCAAGTATCTTAACGTGAATGAGGCTGCCGACCGCCTTGGCGTGTCTGTCAGTTACCTCAATAAGCTGCGCCTCACTGAGGGTGACGGCCCCCCCTTCGTAAAGATGGGCGCTCGCGTCGTTTATGACCCTGCGGACCTGGCCGCCTGGGCAGAGTCGCAAAAGCAACGCTCCACTCGCTCACCCACCGCAACTTTCCCAGATCATGAGCTGCGGGCCGCGATCATCGACCAGTGCGGCGAGGCGTTTGCGGCGTCCTATCTGGACCCCTGCGCCTGGAACCCTAGGGCGCGCACTCTTACCCCTAAGACGGAAGTTGCCCGCCGCAAGCTGAGCGACCCGCTCGTTGTCCACATCATCGTTTCTCATGCCGTCACTATCGCCCATTCGCCTGGTGACGAGGCTCCCCAGACAGAAGGGGTTGCGGCATGACCGAGGCAAGCGAACGGCGTTCGCGCCGGGTCGATTTCGCCCGCATTAATGAGGCCGCGCTACGCAATTGTGAGGCGGTGGTGAGCGGGCTTCTACCGGATGGGCGCCGCTCCGGGCATGAATGGCTAGCCCGGAATCCGGCCCGGGCTGATCGCCGCCTGGGGTCCTTCAAGGTCAATCTGACCACCGGAAAGTGGGGTGACTTCTCATCTGGGGACCGAGGTGGCGATCTAACGTCGCTCGCGGCTTTGGTGGCTGGGCTTTCCCAGCGCGATGCCGCTATCAGGCTGGCTGAAAGCCTGGGCGTCGATCCCTTTGAGGGCGGGTGGTAACGGCATGAAGCGATATCAGCTCACGCCCGGACCGGTCCCGGAGCCCCATTGTCCTGCAATCATCTTCACCACCGGCGAAGAATTCTTCGTGACGCCGGGTCGCTGTCGCCTCGCCCGGTCTGCCCTGGGCTGGTCGCGCCAAAGGCTCTCCACTGAATGCAAGGCCACCGCCGACCATTGGCGACGCGGCGGGGTGTCGCCCTGGGTGATAAAGCTTTTCGAGGAAACCGGCGAGCTCGCTGGGCATGACCGCCCAGTCTTGGAAGAGACCCTCGCCAAATATGTCCGCTTCCCGGTGGTGCCTCATGAGTTGGGCGTGATCCTGCGGGGGGACGAATTGGACCTCATCACCGGCTCTCCAATTGAGTATTCCCGCCAATGACCACCGATAATGATAGCCCCAAGGGCGACCCCTTTGCGCGTGTGGCCAAGGCTGCGGCGGGGCAATCCCCCGTCGCCGCCAAGGCGAAGGACCGTGACAAGGGCGACCACCTGGCGCCCGCTCCCGACGACGCGCCAGAGCTGCCGGCGCAATGGAAGGGCTTAGGCGCTCATGCGAAGGCCTGGTGCTATAGGGATTCGGCGGGCCGGGTCCTGCGGTGGGTTCTCCGCTTTGAAAAGACCACCGGCGGCGAGGTCGAGAAGGACATAAGGCCGGCGACCCTATGGCGCGATGCGGCCGGAAAATTGGCCTGGCGCTTGGCAAGCGAACCCGGTTCGCTTCGGCCCCTGTACGGCCTGGACAAGCTGGCCTCCCGCATAGGCGCGCCGGTGCTCTTGGTTGAGGGTGAAAAGGCCGCTGACGCTGCGGGCGAGCGCTTCCCTGAATTCTTAGCCATGACGTGGCCCGGTGGGTCCAATGCGGTCGGCAAGGCCGATTTCGGCCCGCTGACCGGGCGGCACGTCTTGGTGTGGCCAGACGCGGACGAACCGGGCCGCAAGGCCGCCCAGGCGGCGGCGCGGGCCGCCCTGTCCGCTGGGGCATTGTCGGCGGCGGTGGTCGAGCTTCCCGGCTACTTGCCCAAGGGTTGGGATCTCGCCGACGAATGGCTATCCGCCTTCACCCATGCCGACGCTGCGGCCCTCATTTCGGAAACCCGCGAAGCCGCCCAGCCTGGCGGCGTCGTCTGGCCTTGGGCCTTCCGAATGGATGGCGGCGGCCTATGGTTTGACGCTCCCGCCCAGGGCGGCGGCAAGCCCGTTCCTTCCAAGATCGCGGGGCCTTTTGAGGTTGTCGGCGAGGCCCGCGACCCGGAAGGCGATGGCTGGGCAATCGTGATCAAGTTTCGGGACCGCGACGGGCGGGAGAAGATGCTGCCTATCGCCAAGAGCCGCCTCGCCTCCGGTGGTGCTGATGTGCGGGCGGAGTTGGCAGGGGCAGGTCTCATGGTCTCACCGGCGCGGGGCAAGTCGGACAAGTTCTGTATTGCCCTAATGGAGGTCGAAGCCTCTTGCCGCCTGGTCCTCGTATCGGCGACGGGCTGGACCACCGGGGAGCGGTTCGTTCTGCCCTCGCAAACAATCGGCCTAGGTCGCGGTGAAGACGTGATTTTCACCGGCGAAGCGGGCGCGCTGCATTATCGGCGGTCGGGGTCCCTGGACGGCTGGCGGAGCGCTGTGGCGGCCTTCGCCCCTGGAAACGACCTTCTAACCGTCGCGACCTCTCTGGCCTTCCTGGGGCCATTGCTGCGGCCTTTGGGTCTAGATGGCGGCGGGCTGCACATAAATGGAGGGTCGAGCAGTGGGAAAACGACTCTCATCCTGGCCGCTGGGTCCGTGTGGGGCGGGGGCGGCGAGGTGGGCTTCGGGGCCACATGGCGTCAAACAAGCAATGCTGCCGAAATGGTCGCATTCGGACACAATGACGGACTCCTAATTCTGGATGAATTGCAACTCTTGACGCCAGACGAGGCAGGGCCGGCGGCCTATTCCCTAGCTTCAGGACAATCAAAAGCTCGATCGAAGGCCGATGGAAGTCTTAGGCGCCGAGCGGAGTGGCGGGTTGCTATTCTCTCAACTGGCGAGGTGAGCCTATCAACGCACATTAGGTCGGGAAGCCGAAATTCTAAGCCAATGGCTGGCCAAGAGTTGCGGCTCTTGGATATCGCTGCGGATGCGGGCCAGAAAATGGGCATTTGGGAAGACCTGCATGGCCTGGCGGGACCTGCAGCCTTGTCAGACGCCATAAAGGCCGCATCCGGCAAACATTACGGCCATGCGGGTCCTGCTTTTGTGGAAGCCTTCATCGCCAAGCGGGAGGACTCCCTAAGAGCCGCTAAGGCCTTCATAGACGAATTTGAGCGCACGGTTAGGAGGGATGGGGATACTGGCCAAGTTCAGAGGGCTGCGAAGCGCTTTGCGGCTATCGCTGCGGCGGGCGAGCTGGCCACAAGTTTTGGTCTAACCGGCTGGCCAAAATCACAGGCCTTTGAGGCCAGCGCTCGGCTTTACCACCGATGGGCGGCGGCCTTCGGTCGCGATCAATCGTATGAGGTCCGCGCCGTCCTGCGGAAGGTCAAGGCGGTGATCGAAAGCGAAGGCGCAAGCTTTGCCCCTTGGGATGATTTTGAGGCCGAAGCGTCCATAGAGCCTTCCCGGGCTGGCCGGGATGAACAAGCGCGGGGTCTCAAGTCCTGGGGTTATCGCGTCAAGGTCGCCGGTGTTCTCGAGTTTCGGTTCAATGACGCCGGATTCGAGTATGCGACCCAAGGATTCGGCCAGAAGGCGGCGGCGGCGGCTTTACACGAGGCCGGACATTTTGAGCGGGGCGATGGGGACCACTGGAAGAAAAAGCACAAGCGCAAGGGCGTGAGTAGTCGCTATTGGACCGTCAAGGGCTCGATCCTAGAGGCCGATCTTGGCGATTGATGAGGCGGCCCGCGCCGCTGTCCTGGCTGTTCATGCCATGCTGTCCGGGCAGCCCCAGGCGGCGACGGAGGGTCGGCGGGAGCCGGAACCGCTAAGCCCAGGCCATGACGCCCCCTCACAAGCTGCTGTGGCCCTAGATCCTGAGGCCTTGGCGGAGTGGGAGGAGCGGGCCGCGATCTTGGAATTCGAAGGGGGCTTCAGCCGGGTGGATGCGGAGCGTCGGGCGTCGTCTGAATTGCAGGTCAGTCAAGTCGCTTTGGATAAAATCCTCGCCATACCCAAATTGCCAAAGCAATAAGACCGCCAACTATGACAGGAACGGCGATACCAATTTTAATAAGTACAGCTATTGATGCCTTGGCGGATTCCATTCGTTCGTAATATGTATTTGCCATATCTACGATCGACAGGTCGATCTCATCGAGTGGGCGACTTAAACCCTCTGCTGATATTTTCAGGGAGGTGTTGTACTGTCCGAGTGCATTTTTCCATTCAAGGGAAAATTTGACAATCAGGGTTGATATCGTCAGAGCCCAAATGCCGCTAGCTGCAATAATAGCCCTAAGCGCTCCTTGGCGGAGCGGAACCGTCGCGGGCATATTCATGTAACGCCACTTTCCATTCTTGGACCTTTACTTGATGGCTTACCTTCCTCGCCGCGGAGCGCATGATGTACATAACCGTCACTATTTTCCACGACGCGGCTGAGAGTTCGGAAGACGCATGGACCTTGGCAATATTAAAGGATCTGCCGATACGCGAAGAGCCCACGCAGACCTCTGGCAGTCGGTGGTTCTACTTGACCGGCAATGTCGAAGCCAAGGGCCTTCTAGATGTCATCGGGAAGATTTCAAAATGATCCAGCACATGGGAGAGGCGTCTTGGCAATTTGATGCCTTTCGCGGTTCCCAGTGATTTCCGACTGGGAACCGCATTTCCAAAAAGTGGGAACCATTTTAGCTGAATTAAATCATACGATTACGGGGTCCGGTTCCCGGGTTCCCAGGGTTCCCAGCAAAAAACAATAGGTATGGCCACGCACGGCCCGAAGGGGCCAGCTAGGCCCGGAGCTGAACCACGTTCTGCGGTGGTGTGATCGTCTTAACCACCGCGTTCACGTGAAGGCCCCAAGCAGTGAGAGCAGCCTTCCTCTCTGGCCTGTACTCGTGGCGCTGGTAGACTCCGACAAGCCCGCTTTGAGTGCCTGAGATGTGGTTTAGAACGCGCTCGACCACGTGGGGCGGAAACGACATAGCAGCCATGCCGGTGGCGGCGCTCCGGCGTAGATCGTGAAGCCGCCAAGCCCGGAGGGTGACAACTTGGCCCTTGGCCTCTTTGTCGGCGATCTCCTGCATAAGCTTATCTAGGCGGCGCTTGGTCGCTGAGAAACCGCGTACCGGGCCTTCATTGCGGGCCGGGAAGACAAGGCCCTTGGACTTGGGGATTTCCTTGAGCAGCTCCAGCGCCTGGGCGCTTAGGTCGACCTCGTGAGCCTTTCCATTCTTTGAGCGTTCAGCCGGTATGCGCCAAATGCCCTCCTTTAGGTCCAGCTCGCTCCAGGCCATGCCCGCGACTTCGGCTCGCCGCTGCCCTGTCAACATTAGGAGCTTCACCACCGGGCCGAAGGGATAGCCCAGGCTGTCGCTCGCAAGCCAGATCAGGCGCAACTCGTCGTCGCCTAGAACCCGGTCGCGCGCTGTCGGTCGCGGTGGTGCGGTCAGGCCATAGCAAGGTGAGGTCGCGATAAGGTCCCGCTCCAGACACCACGCAAAGAGGCCGCGCAAAGCTGCATAGGTGGCGCGGGCAACGGCTGGCGAGCGCTTCTTGATCGCGTCCATTAGGTCGGCCACATCGGAGCGCCTGATCTCGGCTATGTGTCGCTCGCCCCAGGCCGTCATGGGGCCGACGCCCTTAGCGGGCATTGTGCTGTGACCGCTCCGGCGCTTGGCCGGCTTGCTGACCACTTCGCCGAACTGCAATAGGCGCTCGGTTTCTGCCCAGGTGCGGTTAGACTTGGCGGCGGCGTCGATATAGCGGGCGGTGACGGCCCGGAAGTTTTCATTCTGCCTGATCTCGGCTTCACGCTTCGCCCTGGCCTCCTCCTCCGCTTCGGCGCGCCGCTTGGCCACTGCATCGGCGAATGGATCCTGGCCTATGTCCACCGGCGCTAGGAGCTTGCGGGCGGCGGCGCGGGCCTTGGTGGCGTTCCAAAGTTCGCCGTCATGTTTGCCTATCGAGATTTTGCGGATCTTCGAGGGTTCACCTGGTGCGGCCTTTGCTCGGTATTGGACCATGTAGATCTTGGATCCCGCCGGGGTGATGCGAAGGCCAAACCGGGGAAGCTCTGAGTCCCAGATATAGGCGTCCTTAGAACCCGGTTCGGCCCGCTCTACAGCGCCGTCTGTCAACTTGATTGCAGGCATTGCCGGAGGCCTCCGCTAGCATGATCCTTCCCCCCTCCGAAAATCTCTGGGGGATCGCTGGGGTATCCTCTTTTCAACCTTTCCGACAATGTCAGGCCGATTGATTGAGGGGCATAGGTATTCCCAATTCTTGAAACTCGCAATAGGCCAGAAGTTCCTAACGAATTCATTTCACGTAGGATATTGCCCACGAGGTCGAAGCCTTGGCCTTCACAAGACAGTACAGAACAAGGCGGCAAACACTGCCTTAAGGTGGTATAGCTTCTGTGAGAAGGTCAGCGGTTCGATTCCGCTCGGCTCCACCAGGAACTCCCGAAAACATTAAGCCGTCCCACCTGTGATCAGGTCAGGCAGGTTTTCCGCCAGGTCCCGAAAGCTGACCTGAGGGACCTAGCAGGTCTTGTGGGCGCCGTTGCCCGGGCGGGCCGGAAGGGCGTGGATATAGGCGCCGATGGCGGCCAGGTCAGCGTCGCTGAGATTGGATGTCGAGGCGACCACGTCCCGCATGCCGGTGGGCTCGTTGAAGCACTTGTCCGTGCCGGATTTGAGGAAGTCGGCAATGTCCTGGGCGGTCCAGTCCTCCAGACCATCCTTGTGCGGGGTGATATTGGAGGCAAACCGGCCGCCGGCTTCAAGGTGTGGGGCTCCGGCGTAGAGACGGCTCATCACCATCCCCCCAAGGGCCCCGCGGGGGGTATGGCACTCGGCGCAATGGGCGGGACCTTCGGCCAGATAGGCGCCGCGATTCCATTCCGCCGTCCGGTTCGGGTCGGCCTTGAACTCTGTCGGCCTGAAATAGAGCGCCTTCCAGAAGCCGACCGCCGGCCGCAGGTTGAACGGGAAGTTCAGCTCATGGGCCGCGGTTGCGCCACTCACGGCGGGCAGGGTCTTCATGAAGGCGAACAGGTCCCGGACATCGGACGTGGTCATCAGGCTGTAGGCCCCATAGGGGAAGGACGGATAGAGGTGCTCCCCCCGTCGGCCGACGCCCCGCTTCATGGCGTTGGCGAACTGGAGCTCGGTCCAGCCGCCAATGCCGTGTGTCCTGTCAGACGAGATATTCGGGGTGACGAAGGTTCCGAAGGGCGACTTCAGCTTCACGCCCCCGGCCAGCTTCCTGCGGTCGGATTCGCCGGGCGCCGTATGACAGGCCGAGCAATTGCCCGCGATGAACAGGGTCTCGCCGTTCGCCAGGTCAGGCTTGTATCCGGCCGCAAGGCTTTGCGCCGGCAGGCTGTGCGGCGCGACCATGAACCAGACGCCAATGGTCAGCACCAGCAGGACGGACGCCAGGGTCGCCAGGATTGGACGGGACATGCTCAGCCTGCCTTATGCTGCCGGCCGCAATCAGGCGGGCTTTTTCATGCGATAGATGTCGTGGCAGGACTTGCAGCTGGCGCCCAGGGCGCCGAGGGCCGGCTTCAGGGTCTCTGGCGAGGTCGCCTTGCCTGCCGTGGCGGCGAGGCTTCCCATGTCCGTCAGGCGCTTGTCGAAATCCGCCTTGCTGGCCCAGACCTTCGGGTCGGAGGCCGACTTGGGGTCAGCCGCGCTGGTGGCCGGAAACAGCTTGTGCAGTTTCACCGTCGCGGCGCTCACCTGACCAAGGGTGGACTTCACCACGGCGGCGTCAAAGGGCTTCTGACCGGAGGCGAAGCCCGAAACCTCCTTCATCGACTGGGCGATCAGTTTCATGGCGGCCTGCCGGTCAGCCACGGGATTGCCGGCTGCAGACGCGACTGAGGCAATGGTCAGGGAGAGGGTGACGCCAGCCGCCAGCCAGGCCGCCTTGCGGGTCGATTTCATTTGGAACTCCAGCTTGCATCCCACCCGGGGGATATTGTGTCCTCACGGCCGTTGAATTACCGCGTGTCTCACTCATAAGCCATGATCTGATACGCCCAGATTTCAACATTGGAATTTTGTCCCTCTCAACGGCTGAGAGGGAGGCGCCATCATCAGCGGGAAAAGGCTGCGTCAAACTTCCCCAGGGGCAATTTGAAATTCTCTCCTGGCGCCCCGCAGGCAGTTGAATTCCTGCGCCTCTGCCCCTCATATCGCCGCCAATCACAAGGCGTGGGAGGGTGTCGTCATGCAGACCGTTGATCCGAAGGACCTGGCGGCGTTCGAGGCCGATGCAGACGCCTGGTTCAACGAGAATGTCGTCCGGGATCCGGGCTTCATGCTGCCCCTGACCTTCATGGAAGTCGGCACGGACCAACAGTTCAACTTCCTCCGCGACTGGCAGAACAAGGTCTATGAGGCCGGCTATCTCGGCGCCGCCTGGCCGAAGGAATACGGCGGCGGCGGCCTCGACCAGGCTTTCCAGAATGCGGCCACCCGGGCCATGCGCCGTCACCACGGTCCGATCATGCTCAACGCCATCGGCCTGAACTGGACCGGCCCCCTGCTGCTGAACATGGGCTCGGAAGAGCACAAGAAGGCGCACCTGAAGGGCATTCTCTCGGCCGAGGACATCTGGTGTCAGGGCTTCTCCGAGCCGGGCAACGGGTCGGACCTGGGCAATGCCCAGACGAGGGCGGTGCGGGACGGCGACCACTATGTGGTCAATGGTTCGAAGATCTGGACCACCCTGGGCCGCTACGCCAAGTACATGATCCTTCTGGCCCGGACCGATCCTGACACGCCCAAGAAGTATGACGGCCTCAGCTTCTTCCTGGCGCCCATGAAGATCCCGGGCGTCGAGACCAATCCCATCAAGAAGCTGACCGGCGAACACGGCTTCACCCAGACCTTCTTCACCGACGCCCGCATTCCGGCCACGGGCCTGATGGGGGTCGAGGGCGGCGGCTGGAAGGTCGCCATGCGGACCCTGGAATTCGAACGGGGAACCCGTGGCGGCCAGGCCGGCGGCTATGTGGCCGTGGGCAGCAACGCCTTCGAAGTCCTGGACCTGGCCAAGCGGATGACCCGGTCGGGTAAGCCTGTGCTGGACGATCCCCAGGTGGCCGACCAGATGGTGGAGTTCCTGATGGAGATCCAGGCCCTGTCGCTCAACGGGCAGAGGACCCAGGTTCCCAACCTCGTGGCCGACCATCCCCAGGGCATTCCCCTGGCCTCCAAGCTGATGGGCACGGAAATGTCCCGGCGGCTCAATGAATTCGCCATCCGCCTGACCGGCGCCCGGGGCGCCTATTATGTGGGTGAGGAAGAGGCCGTGGATCGGGGTGTCTGGGCCCGGGCCTATCTCAACTCGTTCTCGGCGACCATCGGCGGTGGCACCTCGCAGATCCAGGCCAATATTGTCGGCGAGCATGTGCTCGGCCTGCCGAAGTCCTGAGGGGAGCCGCAGACATGCAAGATCTCGGACGGATCGGATTTTCCGAAGACCAGGCTGCCCTGCTGGACGTGGCCACGGACTTCTGCCTGCAGCGCTCGCCGGTCTCCACCGTGCGCCGCCTGATCGAGGACGAACTGGGCCATGACCCGGCGGTCTGGAAGGAAATGGGCGAGCTGGGCTGGCTGGGCATAGCCATTCCGGAAGACTTTGGCGGATCAGGCCTGAGCCTCGCCGAAGTGGTCCCGGTGGTGGAGCAGATGGGGCGGCGGCTGATGACCGGCCCCCTGATCTCGGCAACCCTGGCCGCCCAGGCCCTGGCGGTTGGCGGAACCGAGGCCCAGAAGCTGGCGGTTCTGCCCAGGCTCGCCGAAGGCCTTGCGGCTACCATCGCCCTGGCCGAGCCCGACTTTGACTGGGAGGCCGACACCGTGGCCTGTCAGGCCCAGGACGCCGCCGACGGCAAGTTGGCCCTCTCAGGTCAGAAGGTGCTGGTGGCTGACGCCGGCGTGGCCCAGTGGATCATCGCCTCGGTCCGCTACCAGGACGCCCCCGCCCTGGTCCTGATCCCGGCGGCGGCCCTGCCCGCAGGCGCCCTGCGCCGGGAAACCGTCATTGACGAGACCCGCCGGTCCTTCGCCCTGAACCTCGACGGGGTGTCGGTCTCGAAACAAGACTTACTGGATCCCGCCCTGGCCGGGACCACCCTCATGCACCTGCATCTGGCGGCCAACCTGCTGGCGGCGGCGGACATGGTTGGCGGGACCCAGTCCTGCATCGACTATACGGTGGACTACCTGAAAACCCGGGTTCAGTTTGGCAAGCTGATCGGCTCCTATCAGGCCCTGAAGCATCCCACGGTCGACGCCTACTGCAAGTATGAGCAGGCCAGGTCGCACCTCTATGCGGCGGCCCACTGTTTTGGTGAACAGGGGACAGGCGAGATCGCGGTGCGCATGGCCAAGGCGGCCGCCGACGCCGCCTACAGCTTCGCCGCCGACCGGGCCATCCAGTTCCATGGGGGCTTCGGCTTCACCTATGACTGCGACGCCCAGCTCTATCGCCGCCGGGCCATCTGGCACGCAGCCAACTATGGCGACGCCGGCTTCCACAAGGCCAAACTCGCCAGACTCCTCTTCTAGATCTCCGAAGGTAATCCATTCCATGGCCGACGCCGATCGCCCGCAGACCCGCCAGGCCGCCCTGGACATCCTCACCGCGCCGGGACAGCCCTATGAGCTGGAGACCCGCCAGATCGGCGGCTATGGCCGCCGGGTCTTTGCCTCCGCCCCGACCTCCCTGCGCGAACTCTTCGCCCAGACTGTCAGCGATAAGACCTTCCTGGTCTATGAGGATGAGCGACTGACCTTCGCGCAGACGGCGGCGGCGGCGGCGCGGCTGGGTCACGCCCTGGTCCACCGGTTTGGTGTGATCAAGGGCGACCGGGTGGCCATATCCACGCGGAACTTTCCGGAATGGGTGATCGCCTTCCAGGCCGCGACCTCGGTGGGCGCCATCGCCGTGGCCCTCAACGCTCTGTGGCAGGCCGACGAGCTGGAATACGGACTGAAGAACTGCCAGGCCAGGGTCTTCATCGCCGATCAGGAACGCCTGGACAGGCTGGCCCAGTGCGAAGACGCCCCGGACATTCCGGTCATCGCCGTGCGCGCCGAGCGCTTTGGCCCCAGGGCCATTTCCTGGGCCGCCCTGATGGCGGAGACCGGCGAGGTAGCCCTGCCTCAAGTGGATGTCCAACCCGACGACGACGCCATCATCTTCTATACCTCGGGCTCCACTGGCCATCCCAAGGGCGTGATCTCCACCCATCGCAATGTGATTTCAGCCCTGTTCTCCTGGGAGCTGGACTTGCAGGCCGGCGCCCTTGTGGCAGGGCTCGAGCCGGCAGTTCCGGAACATCAACCGGCAACCCTGATGGCTGTGCCCCTGTTCCACGTGACGGGCTGCCATGCCGTCTATCTGCAGTCCTACCGGGCCCAGCGCAAACTGGTCTGCATGTACAAGTGGGATGTGGCCCAGGCCGCCGCCCTGATCGAGCAGGAGAAGATCACCTCGGTGGTGGCGCCGGCCGCCATGACCGGCGACCTGGTGCGCGAGGCCCAGAGGACGGACCGCGACCTTTCCAGCCTGGTGGCCCTTGGCGGCGGCGGCGCCCCCCGGGCGCCGGAACAGGTGCGCCAGATCGCCGCCTTCACCAAGGCCATGCCCAATACGGGCTGGGGCATGACCGAAACCAACGCCATCGGCACGGGCATTGGCGGCGAGGACTATCTCAACCGCCCGGCCAGCTCGGGCCGCTGCTCGGCGGTTCTGGAATTGAAGGTGATCGATGACAATGGCCTGACCCTGCCAGCCGGGGAGCGGGGAGAGCTCCTGGTCCGCGGCGCCAGTGTGTTCCGGGGGTACTGGAACCGCGACGACCTGCGCGACACCACCTTCGAGGACGGCTGGTTCCGGACTGGCGACGTGGCCTATCTGGACGACGAGGGCTTCCTGTTCATCGTCGACCGGATCAAGGACCTGATCATCCGCGGCGGGGAGAACATCGGCTGCGGCACGGTGGAGGCGGCCATGGTCCTGCACCCGGGCATCCACGAAGCGGCGGTCTATGCGGTGCCCGATGAGCGGCTTGGCGAAGAGGTCGGCGCCACCGTATTTGGTGATCCCGGCCTCGATCCCGAAGAGATCCGCAACTTCCTGGGCGCGCACCTCGCACGGTTCGAGGTGCCGAAATACATCCATATCTCGCCAGAGCCCCTGCCGAGGATCGCCTCAGGCAAGATCCTGAAGCGTCAGCTTCGGGATGAAGCCGCCAAGCGCCTGGCCGACAGCTAGACGCTCTTGCGGTAGATGGAGCGCTTGGGGTGGGCCACCACCCGGCGGATCATCGGCTCGAAGGCTGAGAGCGGCATGGACTCATAGGCCGGATCGAAGCTGTTCTGATCGTAAAGGTGACAGAACTGGGCGGTGTATTCGAACCATTCGTGGCCGCGATACTCATCGCGCATGTCGCGATCCAGGCCCAGGTGATGGAAGAAGTAATAGCCCTGGAAGATGCCGTGCTTGTCCATCATCCAGTAGTTCTGCTCGGAGATGTAGGGCTTCATGATCATGGCCCCCAGCTCGGCATGGTTTGACGGGGCCAGAATGTCGCCGACGTCGTGCATCAGGGCGCAGACCACATATTCCTCATCCCGCCCGTCCCTGTGGGCCCGGGTGGCGGTCTGAAGGGAGTGCTCCAGACGGGTCACGGCGAACCCGCCGCTGTCGTCGGCCAGCATGTTCAGGTGGGCGATCAGTCGATCCGGAAAGGCCTGGTGGAAAGGCGCGCCTGCCCGGCCGATGGCGGCCCAGTCCTCTTTCGTGGACTCCACCATGGTGTGGAACTTCGCCTTGTCGAGGATTTCACCGTCAGCCATGTCCGTCTCCCGCAGATTTTCCTGAAGGTGGCCCTGCAATTTCCGGGCTGTCAACTTGGACATCGATGTCAAATTGCCGGGTCGCCGGACTTGGGTTAAGCCCAGAGGCCAGAACGGTCGGAAACAAGCCGTCCACGCACCCGGGGGAGAGACACATGGCGAACGACTTCAACAACCTGTTTTCGGTCAAGGGCAAGACGGCCCTGGTGACCGGCGGCTCCCGGGGCATTGGCGAAATGATCGCTGCGGGCCTGCTGGCTGGGGGCGCCAAGGTCTATATCTCGTCGCGCAAGGCCGATGTCTGCGACGCCACGGCAAAACGCCTCGCCGAAACCTATGGCGGTGAATGCATTTCCCTTCCAGCCGACCTGTCCCAGATGAGCGGCATCGTGTCCCTGGCCGGGCGCCTTTCCGAGGCCGAAGCCAGGCTCGACATACTGGTGAACAATGCCGGCGCCGCCTGGGGCGCGCCCATTGACGAGTTTCCCGAGGTGGGCTGGGACAAGGTCATGGACACCAATGTCAAGGGCGTCTTCTTCCTGACCCAGAAGCTCCTGCCCCTGCTGCGCAAGGCCGGCGCTGCCGGCGAACCGGCCCGGGTGATCAATATCGGCTCCATTGACGGCCTGAAGTCGGCGGCCTTCGACACCTTCTCCTACGGCGCCTCCAAGGCCGCGGTGCACCACCTGACCCGCTTCCTCGCCTCGCACCTGACCAAGGAGCGGATCCTGTGCAACGCCATTGCGCCAGGCCCCTATCCAACCTGGATGTTGTCCACCGGCGTCGGCTTTGGCGGGGACACGGAAAACGCTGACTGGGACCGGATCGGCCAGGGCAATCCCAGTGGCCGGGTCGGGACGCCCCAGGACATTGCCGGCCTGGTCATCTTCCTGTCCTCCCGGGCCGGGGAATATGTGGTGGGACAGACCATAGCCAGCGACGGCGGGGCGGTCGGGACCTCCTGACGTCGCCGGGACCAGGAAGAACACTTTAGGGGGATGGCATGCTGCTGCAGGGACTGAAGGTCGTGGAACTGGCGACCTGGATCGCCGCGCCGGGGTGCGCCGCCATCATGGCGGACTGGGGCGCCGACGTGATCAAGGTTGAGTCCCTGACCGGCGACGCCACCCGGACCTTCTTTCCCGAGAGCGAGGAGAGCCCTGGCAGCCCGATCTTCACCATGGAGAACCGCGGCAAGCGCGGCGTGGCCCTGGACATTGCCTCCGAGGACGGCCGCCAGGCCATGCTGGCCCTGCTGAAGGAGGCTGACGTCTTTGTCACCAATGTCCGGCCAGGCGCCCTGAAGCGGGCCAAGCTCGACTATGAATCCCTCAAACCCCATATGCCCCGGCTGATCTATGCCAGCGTCTCCGGGGTGGGCCTCGAGGGTCCGGACGTTGACCTGCCGGCCTTCGACATCACGGTTTTCTGGACCAAGAGCGGCGTGGGTCGCTCCCACATTCCGCCCGACCAGGAGCCCTTCGCCTGCCGCCCCGGCTTCGGCGATCACGCCACCGCGCTTGCGACACTGTCGTCGGTCCTGGCTGCGGTCCATGAGCGGCATGAGACGGGCCGCGGACGGCTGGTGGAATGCTCCCTGCTGCGCACGGCGGCCTATGCCCTGGGCTGGGACATGGCCACCCATCTGAGGTTCGGCGAAGCGCCGGTCACCCAGTCCCGTGACCAGAGACCCCATCCCATTTCCGGAGTCTATTTCCGCACCTCTGACGACCGCTGGCTGTGCTTTGTCCTGAAAGGCCCCGGCTGCTTCCCCAATCTGATGACCGTGCTGGGTCATCCCGAGGTGGTGACCAATCCCCGCTACGCCCTGCCAGCCACCGACCTGGAGATCGTCCGGGAAATCCGGGCCTATGCCGAGGACGCCTTTGCGAAAATGACCCTGGCGGAAGCGGCGAAGATCCTCACCGAGGCGGATCTTGCCTGGGCGCCCCTGCAGACCCTGACCGAGGCCATCACCATGCCCCAGTTCGAAGCCACCGGCTGCCGGGTCGAGGTGGACAATGGCTGGGGCGGTCGGATGTCCACAGTGGCGGCGCCGGCCCGTTTCCCGGAAGGGGCGCCAGAAGTCACGAGGGGCGCTCCCAAACTCGGCGAACACACCCGGGAAGTCCTCGAGGAAGTCGGTCTGTCCCCCGAGCTGGTGGCCAAGGTCATGGCGCGCCTCGGTGGATAACTCATCCTCAGACCAGATAGCGGTCCCGCAGGGCTCCCACAGCCGCAGCGTCGACCCCGAGGTCGGCGAGATAGGCCTCAAGGCTTCCGCACTCCCGGGCAATGGCCTGCAGGGCCGCGTCCAGATACTTGCCGTCCACCCCGAGGAACAGGCGCACGGCCGTGTCCGAGGGAACCTTGCCGAGGCTTTGCGCCAGGGCCTGGGCCACCATGGGGGCGCGGGCCTCGACCCGGGCTGCGGAATTGGTCAGCAGGAAATCGGCTATGGCGTCGTCCCTGTGGACACCCAGCGCCTGGTGGGTGAGGGCCGACAGCAGGCCGGTGCGGTCCTTGCCGGCTGTGCAGTGGATCAGGACTGTAGCGTCGGCTTCCAGCAGGGCCTCGAAATACCGGCGGAACAGGATGGGATGCCGGGGCTCGAACGGCGCCTTGGCGTAATAGTCCAGGAAGAAGGCGTCGACGCTGTCGGGCGTCAGGTCCGTGTCCCGCAGGAAGGCCACATGGGGCGCTTCGGCCCGGTCGCCGAGGTCGCATTCAATGATCTGGCCAGTGAACCCGTCAGGTCGCCTGGAAGGCTCTGAGTCCCGCTCCCTGGGGCGGCGCAGATCGACGACCGTCGTGAGGGCGAGGCTGTCAATGGCGTCCACATCCGCCGTCGTCGCCTTCCCCTGGTGAGCGGAACGCCAGAACCGCCCGCGCCGCATGTGGCGGCCATCCGCCGCGACATAGCCGCCAAAGTCCCGGAAGTTTTCCACGCCCTCCAGGGGCAGGATCCTGTCGGTCGGGGTCATGGGGGCTCCGGTCGAAGACAAGGAAAAGGCTCCGGACCATGAGATCCGGAGCCTTCAAGCTGTTATCGCCTTCGAGGCCTGAAGAACAGGCGTCCCGGCTCTAGTATTGACGGGATTCCGTCTTGCCCGGCCAGGTCAGGTAGCCATCCCGGTCACGACCGGCGGCCGGCGTTCCGGTGCAGCGGCAGTCGGCGCCCTGAGCCTGATAACCCTGGGCCTGATAACCATGAGCCTGGTAACCCTGGGTCTGGTGGCCCTGGCCCTGGTACCCGCCGCCGGATTGATATCCATAGCCGCTCTGGTGATAGGCGTAACCCTCGCGCCGGGCGCCGGAATAGGCCCTCTGCTCCTGGCGATAGAGGCCGCGATAGACCACCGGCGGGCCAGCGGAATGCTCGTAACGGTTATAGACCTGACGCCCATAGGCCGAGGAGGTGCGGTCGATTTCACGGTCCACATAGACTTCCGCCCGGCGGGGCTGCTCGTAGATCACCTGGGGCTGCGGCTGGTAGACCGGGCGATCCACGGTCACATAGCGCGTGTCGCGGATATAGTAGTTCTTGCGAACAACGACGACCTTGCGCGCCTTGGCTGTCTGGGTGCGATGGACAGCGCGGCGGGTATAGGTGTGCCGATGGTTTGCGGCCGCATAGGCGGTGTTGACCCGCGACGTGCTGTTGGTCGCCGCGGTTGAGGCGAAGCGATCATCGGCTGTGGTGGCGGCCGTGTTTGCGCCCGCCCCCGTCATGGCCTGACCGGCGTCGCCAGTGGCGACGGCGACCTTGTCGCCCTCGGGCGCCATGGCGGCTGGCGCCGCGCCCGGAGCCGGCGCGCAGGCCGGCAGGGGGTTGGGGGTGCAGGCGGCGCCTGAGGCGGTCGTCGGGACCGGCTTTGCGCCCGTCAATGCGGCAACCTTGGCGGAGTCGCAGGCTGCGAGGCCCAGAAGGGCGATGAGGGGCAGAAGGGGCGTAAGTCGCATGGCGGTTCTCTGAATTCCGGTTTGGCCGGACCATGGACATCAAGTTTCGATTGCGCTGTTAGTTTCACCTCGGGCGCGAAGATGGACCGGGCAACAGGTACCGCATTTGGCGAATTCGGGGGATTTCGCGTCCGAAAGCCGGTTCCCACCCCATGGAACCTGCTCTAGCTTCCCGCCCGCAGCAGGCGTGAGGGCGGAAGATGGCGATTTCAGCAGTGATCTGGGATTTCGGCGGGGTATTCACCTCATCGCCCTTTGAGGCCTTCACCCGGTATGAAGTCGCCAATGGCCTGCCAAAGGACCTGATCCGCACCATCAATTCCACAAACCCTGACAGCAATGCCTGGGCCCTGTTCGAGCGGAATGAAATCGACACCGAGGGCTTCGACAAGCTGTTCCTGGCCGAATCCACCGCCCTTGGTCATCCGGTTCCCGGCAGGGAGATCCTGCCCCTCTTGTCCGGACAGCTCCGGCCCCGCATGGTCGCCGCCCTGAAGTCCTGCAAGGAACATTTCAAGGTCGGCTGCATTACCAACAACATGGTGTCGCATCATTCCCCTGGCCGGGACGCCCCGGCGGCGGGCGCCATGGGTCAGGTCATGCCCCTGTTCGACCACATCATCGAAAGCTCCAAGGCGGGCGTCCGCAAGCCGGATCCCCGGATCTATCTGATGATGTGCGAGGCCCTGGGCGTGGCGCCCGGCGACTGCGTCTATCTCGATGACCTGGGCATCAACTGCAAGCCGGCCGCCGTGCTGGGCATGAGGGCGATCAAGGTGGTGGATGTTGACCAGACCCTGGCTGATCTGGCGGCTGCGACGGGCCTCACCTTCAGCGCGGCTGACGCCTGATGGCGCGTCCCACCGCGATCGGCGCCATAGACGCCCTGGAAAAGCTGCCCGACTGGTCCGACACCCCGGGCGATCGCGACGAGATTACCCGGACCTTCCAGTTCGCAGACTTCAATCAGGCCTTCGCCTTCATGACCCGGGTCGCCCTGAAGGCCGAGGTTTTGGATCACCACCCGGAATGGCGGAATGTCTACAACCGTGTGGAGGTCGTGCTGACCACCCATGACGCGGGCGGGGTCACCAGTCTGGATGTGGACATGGCCCGGTTCATGGACGCTGCGGCCAGGGAGCTGGGCGCGGCTAGTTGACCATGATGGAGCCGAGGAGAAGCCGCACGCCAGGCGCGCCGACCACCACATCGGTCTGCCTTTGCAGTTCGCGGGAGATATAGTCCGCATCCGGCACCCTGGTCGGCGACAGGTTTGCGGCGTAGATCTGGATGGACTGGACATAGGCGGCCTGCAGACGCGGAGTCAGGCGGGACGCCTTTTCGTAGAGCTTGGGGTCGGGAATATCTATGCCGGTCTCGATCGCCAGGACGCTGCGCCGACCACTGCTGCGCATGATGGAGGCGGTCACCAGGCCAACCGTCAGATAGCTGCCGTCGGGCTTTTTCTTGCCCTTCTCGCCTTCGCCGCCCTCGGCTTTCTTGCCAGAGGCCAGGGCGGGACGTGAAGCCGCCGCAAAGGCCAGGCCGGAAAGGGTCAGGAGCTGGGTGAATTTGCGACGATCCATGGGACCAGAGGCCCATATTATGGTTAGCAGTCTCTTTACGTCGGCGGCGCGAAAATCCTGTAGAGATTCGCAGTACCTAGTCCGGAGACTTCCGTGGGCCGATTCGCACCTACCTCCCTCAACCTTGACGGCAAGGTCATTCTTGTCACCGGCGGGACGGGATCCTTCGGCCGACGGTTCGTTGAAACAGTCCTGTGCCGATACAAGCCCCGGAAACTCATCGTCTTTTCCCGGGATGAACTGAAGCAGAGCGAAATGCAGGCCGACCTGGCCGAGCGCTTTGACCCCGCCGACCTGGTCTGCATGCGCTTCTTCCTGGGAGATGTCCGGGACCGCGAACGGCTCACCATCGCCTTCCGGGGGGTCGACATTGTCATCCACGCCGCGGCCCTGAAGCAGGTGCCAGCGGCCGAATACAATCCCTCGGAGTGCATTCACACCAATGTGCTCGGTGCTGAAAACGTGGTCTGGGCCAGCCTGACCAACCAGGTGAAGCAGGTCATCGCCCTCTCAACGGACAAGGCCTGCAACCCGGCCAACCTCTATGGCGCCACCAAGCTGGCCTCGGACAAGACCTTCGTGGCCGCCAACAACCTGTCCGGCGACATCGGCGCACGGTTCTCTGTGGTGCGGTACGGCAATGTGGTCGGCTCCCGCGGTTCCGTGGCGCCTCTGTTCCAGCGTCTGATCGCCAAGGGCGTGACGGAGCTGCCCATTACCGATGTCCGCATGACCCGGTTCTGGATCACCCTGACCCAGGGGGTGGACTTCGTGCTGTCATCCCTTTCCCTGATGCGCGGTGGGGAGATCTTCGTGCCGAAGATTCCCTCCATGAAGATGACAGATCTGGCCCACGCCATGGCGCCCGACCTGCCCGTCAAGGTCATTGGCATCCGCCCCGGCGAGAAGCTGCATGAAATGATGATCTCGGTGGACGACGCCCGCACTACGGCCGACCTTGGCGATCGCTACGCCATTGAGCCGGCCTTCGCCGAATACACCCGCTCGCCCTTCGCCCGGGAGTTCCCGACGGCGCCGGACGGCTTCTCCTATGGCAGCGACACCAATACCGAATGGCTGTCTGGTCAGGACCTGATCAACCTGCTGGACGACACCCCGCCGGTAAATCCCCGCCGCCGCCTGACGGATTGAGTTTGTGAGCGCCTTCCTCGCCTATGGTCGCCAGACCATCGAAGATGACGATATTGCCGCGGTCGCAGAGGCGCTGAAGTCTGATTTCCTGACCACGGGGCCAAGGGTCGACGCCTTTGAGGATGCCTTCGCCCAGGCCGTCGGCGCCCGGCATGCCGTCGCCTGCTCCAACGGCACAGCGGCCCTGCACCTGGCCATGATGGCCCTGGACGTCCAGCCGGGGGAGGTGGTGATCTGCCCCAGCATCACCTTCCTGGCCACCGCCAACTGCGCCCGCTATGTGGGCGCCGAGGTGATTTTCGCCGATGTGGATCCCGCCACGGGCCTGATGACCCCGGAAACCCTTGAGGCTGCCCTGAAACAGGTCGGCGCCCGGAAGCTGCGGGCGGTCCTGCCGGTCCACCTGCGGGGCGATGTCGCCGAACTTGACCGATTGCAGGCCCTGGCCGCCGCCGCCGGCGCGGTTCTGGTTGAGGACGCCCCCCATGCCCTGGGCTCGGAGGCCGTGTTCGGGAACCAGAAGGAGACCGTGGGGGACTGCCGCCATTCCGCCATGGCCACCTTCTCCTTCCATCCGGTCAAGACCATCGCCACCGGCGAGGGCGGCATGGTCACCACCAACGACCCGGACCTGGCGGCCCGCCTGAAGACCTTCCGCAGCCACGGCATGGTCCGCCCCGAGGGCGGCGAGCCCTGGTGGTATGAAATGCCGGAGCCGGGCTTCAACTACCGCCTCCCCGACATTCTCTGCGCCCTGGGCCAGTCCCAGCTGAAGAAGCTGCCGCGCTTCGCCGCCCAGCGTCGGGCCCTGGCGGCACACTATGACAGGGCGCTGGCTGACCTGGCCCCGGTGGTGAAGATCGCGGCCCGCCCCGACTGGAGCCAGCCGGTTCTGCACCTGCTGGTGACCCTGATCGATTTCGACGCCGTCGGTCTGACCCGCCGACAGGTGGTGGATGGCCTGAAGGCCAGGGGCGTCGGGACCCAGGTCCACTATATTCCGGTCCATACCCAGCCTTACTACCGGGCCCGCTATGGCCAGCTCGACCTGCCGGGCGCGCAGGCCTGGTACAGGTCCTGCCTGACCCTGCCCCTCTATCCCGGCATGACCCTTGAGGACGTGGAACACGTGGCGGCGAGTCTTCGGGACGTCCTGCAAGGCCAGGCCTGATTCTCCCGAAGTTCTATCTTTGTTCTTGATTTAGGCGGCCTGCTATGGTCGGGTTGTGGATTGATGAGGCTCAATCCAGAGGATGCTCATGGCGGCGCGGGTCATGACGGTGGCGTTTCAGGGGGTCGAGGCCCGACCGGTGGATGTCGAGGTCCAGCTGACCAGCGGCGAATTCGCCTTTGTGGTGGTGGGCCTGGGAGACAAGGCCGTGGGCGAGAGCCGGGAGCGGGTCCGGGCCGCCTTCGCAGGTCTGGGCCTGGCCCTGCCCGGTCGGCGCATCATCTGCAATCTCGCGCCCGCCGATCTCCCCAAGGAAGGAAGCCACTATGACCTGCCTATCGCCCTGGCGGTCATGGCGGCCATGGGGGTCATTCCCCCCGACGCCCTCAGCGGCTGGGCGGCCATGGGCGAGCTGTCCCTGGACGGCCGGATCGTCGCTGCGGTCGGCGCCCTGCCGGCGGCGGTGGCGGCCGGCGCCTTGGATCTGGGACTGATCTGTCCGGCGGCCTGCGGGGCCGAAGCCGCCTGGGCGGGGGAAACCCGCATACTGGCCGCGCCCTCGCTGATTTCCCTGGTCAATCATTTCCGGGGGACCCAGATCCTCTCGCCCCCAGCCCCCGGCCAGGTTCTTGAGGGGCCTCCCACCGCTGACCTGAAGGACGTCAAGGGCCAGGAAAACGCCAAACGGGCCCTCGAAGTCGCCGCTGCCGGCGGACACAACCTGCTGTTCATTGGTCCGCCGGGGTCGGGCAAGTCGATGATGGCTGCGCGCCTTCCCGGCCTTCTGCCGCCCCTGTCTCCGTCCGAGCTGCTGGAAACCTCCATGGTCCACTCCGTGGCGGGGTTGATCGCCCGCGGTGAACTGACCCGGGCGAGGCCCTTCCGGGCGCCCCACCACTCGGCCACCATGGCGGCCCTGACCGGTGGCGGTCACAGGGTCAAGCCGGGGGAGGTGTCCCTGGCGCACAATGGCGTGCTCTTCCTCGATGAGCTCCCGGAATTCAGCGCCCAGGCCCTGGATTCCCTGCGTCAGCCCCTGGAGACGGGAGAGGTGACGGTGGCACGGGCCAATGCCCATGTGCGATATCCGGCCCGGTTCCAGCTGATTGCGGCGGAGAACCCCTGCAAGTGCGGTCATGGCGGCGCCGGCCGGGGCGCCTGCGGCCGGGCGCCCCGATGTCAGCTGGACTATCAGGCCAAGGTCTCCGGCCCCTTCATGGACCGCATAGACCTGCAGATCGAGGTTCCCGCCGTGACGGCGGCTGACCTGTCCCTGCCGCCCCCCGCCGAAGGCACGGCTGAGGCTGCGAAGCGGGTGGCTGTGGCCCGGGATCTTCAGGCCGATCGGGCCCGCGCCTCGCAGAGGGAGGACGCCGAGCCCCTTAACGCCCGGGCCCAGGGGAGCTGGCTGGAGGCCATTGCGGAACTGGACGCCGACGCCCGGGCCCTGCTCAGCCGGGCCGCTGAGGCCGGGGGCCTGACAGCCCGGGGCTGGACGCGCACCCTGCGCCTTGCCCGCACCGTCGCCGATCTTGAGGGTGGCGGACCCATCCGGCGGGTCCACGTGGCCGAGGCCCTGATCTATCGCCGGGCGGGCGCCCAGGCGCTGATGCGCCAGACGGTTTGACCCGTCGTTAAGTCCCCCCTGCTAGCCTCGGGTCATGGACAAGACCCAGATTGTGGCCAATCGCGTGGGCGCCGAGGAACTGGCGGCCCTCAGTCACGAATTCAGGACCCCCCTGAATGGCGTCCTGGGCATGGCCCGCCTGCTGGAAGGCACGGGGCTAACCGGCGAGCAGAAGACCTATGTGACCGCCCTCCGGGACTCCGGCGAGCACCTCCTGGCCCTGGTCAATGACTTGCTGGACTTCGCCAAGCTGGGCGCCTCCAAGGTCGAGCTGCATCCCACCCGTTTCGAGGTCGAGGACCTGCTTCGGGCCGTGACGGAATTGCTGGCGCCGAGGGCCCAGGAAAAGGGCCTCGACATAGCCTGGGCGGCGCCGGAGGGAATCGGAGCCATACTGGCCGACGAGGGACGGCTACGGCAGATCCTGCTGAACTTCGCCGGAAACGCCATCAAGTTCGCCAGGGCTGGCGGCGTCCTGATCTCGGTCAGCCTCGAAGGGCCAGAGACCCTCAGATTCAGCATTATCGACACCGGTCCAGGGGTTCCCCAGGCCGACCGGGCCCGGATTTTCGAGGCCTTCACCCAGTCCAACCCCAATTATGACGGCGTCCAGCTGGGCGGCGCGGGGCTTGGTCTGGCCATTGCCCGCACCCTGGCGGACGTCATGGGCGGCGAAGTCGGAGTCGGCGACGCCCCGGGCGGCGGGGCTGAATTCTGGTTCTCCGGCCGGTTCCAGAGATGGGAAGGGTTGGCGGACTCCTCCCTCGCCGGCAGGATTGTCGGCGTGGTTTCGGACAATCCCATCGTCCTAGAAGCCGCAGTCCGCCAGATCAGGGCCTGCAGCGGCCAGGCCCTCACCGCCGCCAGGCCTGAGGACCTGGATCCTGCAGCCCAGGTCCTGCTCATCGATCACAGCCTTGAACCCCAGGGCCCCCCGGACAAGCGCCCGGCCCTGATCCTCCTGCCGCCGGAAGGCCGGGGGCGGATTGACGACTATCGCGGGGCGGGCTTCGCCGGCTATCTGATCAAGCCCCTCCGTCGCGCCTCCCTTGCCGAGCGGGTCCTGGCCGCCCTTGGGGCCGATCCCCGCCGGGGCGCCGCCGTCGTCGAGGACGAGCGCGTGGCCGCCGCGGTCGCCCAGGGAACCCGGGTCCTGCTGGTGGAGGACAACGCCATCAACGCCCTGCTGGCCCGAACCCTTCTGACCCGCGAAGGCTGTCTGGTGGACGTGGCGGGCGGTGGACAGGAGGCCCTGGCCGCCCTGGCCGTGGGCGCCTATGACCTGGTGCTCATGGACATGCGCATGCCCGATCTGTCGGGGGTCGAGACGACCCGCCGGCTCCGGGACGGCGGAGACCGGACCCCGATTGTCGCCCTGACGGCCAACGCCTTCGAGGATGATCGGCGTGCCTGCCTTGAAGTCGGGATGAATGACTTCCTGGTCAAACCCCTGGCGGCCGACGCCCTGCGGCGGGTCCTGACCCAGCTGGTCCGAGGCGGCTGGACGGAGGCCCCGGCGCGGGCCAAGCTGCCCTGAGGCCAAGGGGTGAGCTTTTCCTGGCCAGGTTCAGCCAAGGAGTCGCCGAATGAGCCCACTGCCAGACGATCAGCCAAAGCGGAGTATTGGCAAGGCTCTGGCAGCCTATGGTGAGCGGCAATCCCTGGTGATGCTGGCCCTGGGCTTTGCTTCGGGCCTGCCAAACCTGCTGATCTTTGACACCCTCTCGGCCTGGCTCCGGGATGCAGGCCTGTCGCTGGAAGTGATCGCCTTCTTCGGCCTGGCGACCCTGGCCTACTCCTTGAAGTTCCTGTGGGCGCCCTTGGTGGACCGCACGGTGATTCCAGTCCTCACCGCGCGGCTTGGGCATCGCCGCTCCTGGATGATTGTTTGCCAGGTCCTGATCATGTTGGGCCTGTGGCTGGTTGCGGGTTCCAATCCCGTCGGCGGGCTCGGCTGGATGGCGCTCCTTGCCGTGCTGGTAGGTTTTGTGTCGGCCACCCAGGACATCGTTATTGATGCCTGGCGGATCGAGGCGGCGGTCATCGAAAAACAGGGGGTCCTGGCGGCGGCCTATCAGTGGGGCTATCGCATCGCCATGATCGTGGCAGGTGTTGTGCCGCTGGCTCTTTCAGAATCCCTCGGTTGGAACACCTCCTATGCGCTGATGTCGATCCTGATGGTGATCGGGGTCCTTGGGGTGCTGGGGGCTCCACGGGAGGCTCAGCGTGTGATCCGGGCTATCCCCACCGATGGGATCGAGGCCGCCCCAGGGCGTGACCTCCTGGAGTGGCTGTTGAGAGGATTGATGTTCGTCGCCGGGGCGCTGGTGCTGGGCTCAGGGTTGGCGGGAAATGCCGCCATACTGGCCGCAGGTATTGCGCCGATCGCCGGGCCTGATGCGGCGACTGGCCTGACCGAGGCCTGGGCCGCAAAATCGACGGGCGTTTTCCTACAGCTGGCCGGAGTTCTGGCAGGCGGTGCAGTCATCGTCCTGGCGGCCATGCCCTTGCCAAACAGGAAGACCTTGCCAGGGCGCTATCTGGGCGTCGCGCTTGGGGAGCCCTTGGCAAACTTCTTCGGGCGGTATGGGCGCTCGGCAGGACTGATCCTGGCGCTGATCTGCCTCTATCGGCTGAGTGATTTTGTGCTCAACATCATGAACCCCTTCTATCTGGATCTCGGTTTCCAGAAGCTGCAGATCGCAGAGGTGCGTAAGGTTCTTGGGGTGATCATGTCGATCGCCGGGGTCGGGCTGGCCGGCTTTTGCATCGCCCGGTTTGGATTGATGCGCTCGCTCATCATCGGGGCGTTTGCCGGATCGCTCAGCAATCTGGTCTTTGGCTGGTTGGCGGCTGTTGGGCCGCAATTATGGGCGCTGGGCGTGGCTATCAGTGTCGACAATATCGCCTCGGGATTCGCGGGCACCTGCCTGATTGCCTATATGTCCAGCCTGACAGCGGAGGGCTTCACGGCGACGCAATATGCGCTCTTCTCGTCGCTTTATGCCTTGCTCGGCAAGCTGATCGCTTCCCAATCAGGGCGCATCGTCGAGGGGGCTGCGGCGGCCGCGGAGGCATCGGGACCCTTTGCGGCGTTGAGGGGCTTGTTCACGCAGCTGCCTCCACAGGCCTATGCCCAGGCAATGGAAAAGAGCCACGTCTCTTCTGCGGCGCTGGGGTCCGGCTATCTCGTATTCTTCATCTATTCGGCGGTGATCGGGATGGTGGGCGTCGCCCTGTCCTTTATTGTGGCGGGACAGGCGGCAAAGGCAGAAATGACCCGCACCTAGACCCTGTCCTGGTCGGTTTGAATCAAGCCAACCGGGATCAACAGGGTCGTCGTTTTTGGGCAAGTGCCCTACTTGTCCACTCAGGATGAACCATCCCCGGTGGGAAGGACCCTAGGTCTCCGACACACAGATCACCTTGGCCACCCGCAGGTCCCGGCGAAGGTCATCGGCGACAATCCCGTAATTCCCGGGGGTCACCGCCTCACCCGTGGCGAACCCCGCCGGCGCCTGGCGCGCAGAGGTAATGGCCTGGGAAAGGGTCTCCGGGGCCGTGGTGTAGATCCGGCCCCTGCGAGGCGCTTCGGCCACGGTCACCCCGATCACACGGCCGGCGCTGTCCAGGGCCGGGGCGCCTGACAGCCCCTCCAGATCCCCGACCAGGTTTTCAGTGCGACCTGTCTCCGCCCAGGCCAGCACCGGTTCTGTCCGGGCGCCCCGACCGCGGATGACCAGGTTTTCACGGCCCAGCAGCCGCGATGTCGCCTCTCCGGGCCGCCCCTGGGGGAAGCCGGGATGGAAGGCCCGGTCGCCACGCCGCAATCCCCGGTCCAGGCCAAGGGGCAGGGGCGAGGCGCCGCCTTCGGTGGTCAGAATGGCGGCGTCGCCCCGGGGGTCGATATGGACGGTGGCCGCGACCCCCCGACCCTCGCCCACCACAATGGCGACCTTGGCGCACCCTTCGACCACGTGGCGGGCGGTCACCCAGACCCCACGGTCGGCGATGGAAAATGCGGTTCCCACGGCGGGTCTTGTCTTTTCCGGCATGTCCACGACAACTGCCGGATCAAAGGCCGAGGCGGGTCCCAGCAGCAGGCCCTGCTCATTGGGCAGGGGCGGCGGGGCCGGAGGCGCGTTGACCCGCTCCTGCCGCCCGAGGGCGAGCACGACCAGCGCAACAACAATGACCAGATAGATTGACCAGTCTGGCAGGCGGGGGAAGTGCACCGGGGCTCCTTAGCCTCGCATGGCCGCGGCGAGAATGATGGCGGTGGCGAGCTTGGCCGCAACGAGAAGAGTGGCTGACGCCATCTCCCCTTCCTGAATCCGCTGGGGCAGGCCGTGGAGGATCAGGTCGACGATCCGGAAGACCAGAAGCTGCACAGCGACGGTGGAGGCCCCCCAGATCACGATCTCGACAATCGAGGTTGAGGCCGTCAGGGAAATGGCCAGGGGAATGGCAAGGCCCAGAAGTACGCCGCCAAGGGACATGGCCGCCGCAACATTGCCTTCACGGATCAGGGCGATTTCCCTGTGAGGGGTGAGCAATATGTAGAGGGCTGCGCCGAGGATCAGGAAAAAGACTGTCAGCCCGCCATGCAGCAGGGTGATCGGAAACCCGGCAGCGAAGGCCTGCAGCTCGGGGGACTGGAGTTGATGCGGCATGTGGACCTGTCTGTGGACCCGGGGAAGACCCTCAGTCTTACACGGCCTGGCCCCCGGGGTGAAAGCCTCAGTCGTTCCCCATGTCGCTATCGGCCGTCGACTGTTCAAGCTTGCGACGGGCGCTGGCCCTGAGCTTCTCGCTTTCGCTCTTCAGCTGACCGCAGGCGGCGAGGATATCGCGCCCCCGGGGCGTCCTGATGGGCGAGGCGTAGCCCGCGCGGTTCAGAATGGCGGCGAAGGCTTCAATGGTCTTCCAGTCCGAGCAGACATAGTCTGTCCCGGGCCAGGGATTGAACGGGATCAGGTTGATCTTGGACGGAATGCCCTTGAGCAGGCGGACCAGGGCCAGGGCCTCGGCCGGGGTGTCGTTCACCCCCTTCAGCATGACGTATTCGAAGGTCACCCGCTTGGCGTTGGACAGGCCGGGATAGGCGCGGATAGCCGCCATCAGCTGGGCGATGGGGTACTTTTTGTTGATCGGCACCAGGACATTGCGCAATTCGTCATTGGTGGCGTGCAGGGAAATGGCCAGGCCCGCCTGGGTGCGTCGACCTAGGGGTTCGAGTTCAGGCAGGACGCCGGAGGTCGAGACGGTGATGCGGCGCCTGGAGATGGCTATGCCTTCGCCGTCGGAAATGATGTCGATGGCGTCCGCCACATTGTCGAGATTGTAGAGCGGCTCGCCCATACCCATGAAGACGATATTGGTCAGGAGCCGGTCGGCCTTGGGGCTTGGCCATTCGCCAAGATCGTCCCGCGCCACCTGGACCTGGGCGACGATCTCCGCCGCGGTCAGATTGCGCACCAGAGCCTGGGTGCCTGTATGGCAGAAGGTGCAGTTCAGCGTGCAACCTACCTGGCTGGAGACGCACAGGGCGCCGGCCCGGCCGACGTCGGGGATGTAGACTGTCTCGACCTCAATCCCCGGCGCCATGCGGATCAGCCACTTGCGGGTGCCATCCTTCGACACCTGGCGCTCAACGATCTCGGGGCGGTCCAGGCGGAAGGCCGTGGCCAGTTCAGCCCGGGTTTCCTTGGCCACGTCCGTCATGGCCTCGAAGCTGGTCACCCCATAGTGGTGGATCCAGCGCCAGAGCTGGGTGGCGCGCATCTTCGCCTTGTCCGGCCGGACGATGCCGGACTCGATCAGGGCCTGGGCCAGGGCCGGGCGCGTCAGGCCCGCCAGATTCGGCAGGGCCGGTCGGGCAGGGGTTGCGCGGGACAGGTCGAGGGTAACGGTCAAGTCAGGCTCACGGTCGGGAGGAGGGCCCCTTATAGGCGATCGTGTCACGGCTTCCAAATCGCCCCGCCCCGGCGACGACCTCAAACAAATGTTCGGCCGACCTCTTCCGCCGCATTCGCCTGTGGGCTAGCGTCCGCCCTCACTTCGACAACCCAGAAAAACACCGGGGAGAAACAGACATGAAGGCCATTTTGAGCAAGGTGACCGGCGGACCTGAGACCCTGGTCTATGAGGACACCCCGGCGCCCGAGCTGAAGCCCGGCTGCGCCATTGTTTCGGTCAAGGCGGTGGGGATCAATTTCCCCGACGTGCTGATGATCGAGGACAAGTATCAGTCCAAGCCCCCGCGCCCCTTCGCCCCGGGCGGCGAAGTCTCGGGCATCGTCAAGGCCGTGGCCGACGACGTCACCGGCATCAAGGTCGGCGACCGGGTGCTGGCCCAGATCGGCAATGGCGGTATGGCCGAGGAAATCCTCAGCCCGGCTGGCCGGCTGACCAAGATCCCCGACGCCATGCCCTTTGATGAGGCCGCCGCCTTCATCCTCACCTATGGTACCTCCTATCACGCCATCCACGACCGGGGTCACCTGAAGGCCGGTGAGACCATGCTGGTTCTCGGCGCGGCCGGCGGGGTCGGCCTGTCAGCGGTGGAACTGGGCAAGGCGGCGGGCGCCCGGGTCATTGCGGCCTGCTCCACCCAGGAAAAGGTCGACCTGGCCATCGCCCATGGCGCTGACTCCGGGGTGGTCTATGGCCGCGGTCCCTTCGACAAGGAAGGCCAGCGCAATCTGGGCCAGCTGTTCAAGGACGCCTGCGGCCCCAATGGCGCCGACGTGATCTATGACGCCATCGGCGGCGACTATGCCGAGCCGGCCCTGCGCTCCATCGCCTGGGAAGGCCGTTATCTGGTGATCGGCTTCGCCGCCGGCGACATCCCGAAGATCCCGCTGAACCTGGCCCTGCTCAAGGGCTGCGATATTGTCGGCGTGTTCTGGGGCAACTGGACGGCGCGCAATCCGGATCTCTTCCAGAAGTCCATCCAGGAACTGCTCGAGCTCTACGCCCAGGGCAAGATCAAGCCCTATGTGTCCGAGCGCTTCCCCCTGTCGAAGGGCGCAGACGCCATCGCACACCTGGGCAGCCGCAAGGCCATGGGCAAGGTGGTCGTGACCATCGACTAGAAGTATCTGGCCGGACCGTTGAATTGGCGGTCCGGCCAGCCTCTTGTTTCAGCCTTGCCAGGACGGCGCAGTGTCCGAGGCCTGGGCCTTCTTGGCCGCCTTGAAGCCGTCCCGGGCCTGCATCCGGGCCCAGTAGTCGGCTATGGTCGGCGAGAAGCGTTCTGAAAGGTTCAGGGTTTCCGCCAGCAGCAGGGCATAGGCCACGGAAATGTCCGCGCCCGTAAACCGGCCGCCACAATAATAGCCGCCACCCTCGGCCAGGCGCGCGTCGAGGCCCCTCAGCCGGGCCATGAACCATTTGGCATAGTCTTCCGCCACCTGAGGATTGCGCCGCTCCTTTGGCTCCAGCCGGGTGTAGCGAAGCACCAGGGTCTGGGGGAAGGTCAGGGTCGCCTCGCCGAAGTGCAGACCGTTCAGCCAGGCGCCATAGGCAGGATCCCCAGGCTCCACGGACAGGACCGAAGGGCCCGACCGGGTCGCCAGATACTGGATGATGGCTGCAGACTCCGTCATCCGGGTATCGCCGTCCACCAGCAGGGGGATGGTCCCCAGCGGATTCTCCTTGAGATATTCCGGCGCCAGCATGCGGGGCGGGAAGGGCAGGAGCTTCAGGTCATAGGCAATCCCCAGCTCTTCCAGGGCCCACAGGGCCCGGAAGGATCTGGCGTCAGCGCAGTGATAGAGGACAGGCCTAGTCGGCATAGACGGCGGCGCGCTTCTGCATGTTGGACATGACGGCTTCCACCTGGTTGGGCGAGCCGATCAGGGCGGTCTGTTCCTTGCTCTCGGCCATCAGGATGTCCGCCGGGCTGGCGTCGGGCGCCAGGTCCAGCAGGCGCTTGGCGCCGCGGATGGCGTGGGGGTTCTTGCTGGCGATTTCTGCGGCAAGGGCCAGGGCTTCAGCCCGCGGGTCAGCGCAGACCCGGGTGGCGAAGCCCATCTGCAGGGCTTCTTCGCCATTGAAGACCCGACCCGTATAGGTCAGCTCCCGGGCCACATCGTCGCGGACCAGGCGCTTCATCAGGACAAGGCCGGCCATGTCGGGCACCAGGCCCCACTTGATCTCCAGGACCGCCATCTTCACGTCAGGGGTCACGAAACGGATGTCAGCGCCCAGGGCCAGCTGGAAGCCGCCGCCAAGGGCGACCCCGTGAATTGCGGCGATCACCGGGACGGTCTGTTCCCGCCAGACCATGACAGCGTGCTGTGCCCGGTTCGAGCCGCCCGGGGTGCGCTTGGCCGTCACCAGGGTGTCGCTCGTGGACTTCGCATTGGCCGGTGGCGCCGCCATGCGGGCGAAATTGCCCATGTCCAGACCCGCGCAGAAGCCGCGGCCTTCGCCTGACAGCACAATGGCCCTGACGCCGGGCTCGGTCTTCAGGCGCTCGCCCATGTCGATCAGGGCCTGGAACATGGCGTCGTCCAGGGCGTTCATCTTGTCCACCCGGACCAGGCGGACGTCAGCCACGCCGTCGGTCACGGTCAGTTGAATGCGGTCTTCCATGGGGTTCTCCCTGCAGTCTTTTCCGGTTTGTTGCGGCGGAAGGTGTCACGAAAATTCCCGCTCGGCCACCATGACCCGGCGTCAGTCCTTGTCCCGATCGGGCAGAATGGCGTGGCCGGGGTGGGAAGTGATGCTTTCCAGTATGGGGGCTTCGTCATAGGGCGGGAAGCTGGAGTCGATTTCATCCAGGGCCTCACGGATTTCCGCGTGACGTTCCGCCGTCAGACGCCAGCCCATGACACAGACCCCGCCCAGCATCACAAAGAAGATCGGGCCGACAATATAGGCCAGTTCCAGGTTGTGGATGGCCTGGGGCGTGTTGCGCACGCCCTCCTTCGCCACATATCCCAGGCGCTCCAGCAGGGGGAAGGTCAGTCCGATGGCGAAGGCGCCGGCAATCTTCGCCGCCAGGGTGTTGAGGGCGTAGATCAGGCTCAGCTGCTCCTTGCCCTGTTCGAGCCGCACCTCGTCTCCCACATCGGCCAGCATGGCCCGGACCATCAGGTCAAAACCCGAGGCCATGAAGCCGCACCAGAACATGGGCGCGAGGCCGGCGATCACACTGCCCTTGGGAATGATCATCAGGGTGCAGAGGCCCAGGGAATAGGCTGTGGTGGTCACCATGAGGGTGCGGTGCTTGCCAAGGCGGCGGGAGAGTCTGGCGGTGAGTGGGGCGCCGAAAACGCCAGCCAGTATGTAGAGCAGGAGCAGGCCGGAGGCGACGGCCGGCGTGTAACCCAGGCTCTCTGTGAAATAGAACAGGTAGAGGGCGCTCATCCAGCCCGGGCCCAGGGTCAGGCACATCTGGGCCAGGAACAGCCGCATGAGGTCGGGCTTGAGCAGCAGGGAAAGATAATCGCGGATCTGAAAGTGCTCGCTACCCAGTGTGCGGTTCACGGTCTCCGGGGTGGTGGCGACGGTGAAGAATATGGCCAGGGGCGAAATGGCCAGGATGAACCAGCCCATCTGCGGTACCGAAGCGGCGTCGCCAAAGCCCATGCCCTTCGAGAAGATCGGGATCAGCAGGATGATGACGGCGCCGATCACCCCGATGGCTGCGACAATGCCGAAGACCCGGCTGCGCTCATGATACTGGGTTGAAAGGGTCGCCCCCCAGGCCGAATGCCCCAGGGCGAGGATGGACGTGGCCAGATAGTAGATCAGCAGCCAGATGATCAGATAGCCGAAGCCGACCCCCTGGGGCGCCATGAACAGGGCGTAGACCGAGGCCATCAGGATGGGTGCGCCGATGACCATCCAGGGACGGTAGCGTCCGAACCGTGTCCGGGTGCGATCCATGACCAGGCCAAGCACCGGATCAACCACCAGATCGAGCATTCTGACTGTCGCCCATGCCCCACCGACAGCCGCCAGACTGACCCCGAGATGGCTCGCGAAATAGGGGGGCAGATAGACGGCGACGGCGACAGCCAGACACCCGAGGGGAAAGTTCGCGGCGGAAAACGCCAGAATGGCGTTCAGCTTCAACGGTGGTCTCGCGCCGGCGTCGGTACTCAAAACTCGTGCTCCCCGCCGCTCGAATCCGAGGGCGATGACAGTGAGACGTCTAACGCTGAAAAGGGCAAGGGATCAGCGATAGCGGATCAGGGCTTCCTGGGTCGCCGAGGCGACCAGCCGGCCGTCCTGGGTGAAGATCGAACCGCGATTGAAGCCCCGTCCACCTGATGCTGACGGACTGTCCTGGACGTAGAGGTGCCACTGGGAGAAATCGGACGGATGGTGGAACCACAGGGCGTGGTCCAGGCTGGCCACCTGGAGGCGACCTGAATCCCACTCCACCGCATGGGGACGCAGGGAAGCGTCCAGCAGGGTCATGTCAGACCCATAGGCCAGGGCGCACTGATTGGCGGCGACATCCGCGCCCAGGGATTGCCGGGCCCGGAACCAGCACATGTCAATGGGCGGCAGCTTGCCCTTGAAACCCGGCGGCGTCGGATCACAGGGCCGGACCTCGACCGGCCAGATCCGGCGGCTTTCCGGGTCCAGCCCGGCCTTGGCGCGGAGCTGTTCCTCATTGAGCAGGGTTTCCGGCTCTGGCGGCTGGGGCATCTGCAGCTGGTGTTCAAACCCGGTTTCCGGGGTCTGGAAGGAGGCCGCCAGATTGAAGATCTGCTTGCCGTGCTGGATGGCCACCACCCGGCGCACGGCGAAACTGCCGCCGTCCCGGGCGCGGTCCACCTGGAAGAGGATGGGAACCTTGGGGTCCCCGGGCCGGATGAAATAGGAATGCAGGGAGTGGCAATGGCACCCCTCAATGGTGCGGTAGGCCGCGGCCAGGGCCTGGGCCACCACCTGGCCCCCATAGATCCGCCGGTGACCGTCGCCGGGGGTCTGACCCCGGAACATGTCCAGGTCCAGGGTTTCCAGATTGAGGATGTCGAGCAGCTCGTTCGGCGCGGTCATGGTCAGAAACTCACCGGCGCAAGGTCCTTGAGACGGGGCAGGACCAGGTCCTTGTCGGACAGTATGGCGTCGCTGGCGTCAACGCCCCAGTCAATGCTCAGGTCCGGGTCATTCCAGAGCAGGCCGCCCTCACACTTGGGGGCATAGTCACCGTCAACCTTGTAGGCCAGGACGCAGTCAGGACCCAGGGTCACATAGCCGTGGGCGAAGCCCCGGGGCACCAGCAGTTGTTCTCCCCCCTCGGCGGTCAGGCGCGCCGACACCCATCTGCCGAAGGTCGGAGATCCCGCGCGGATGTCCACGGCCACGTCCAGAATGGCGCCGGCAAGGGCGCGCACCAGTTTGGCCTGGGCGTGGGGGGCTGTCTGGAAGTGCAGGCCGCGAACCGTGCCGGCCCTGGCGTTGAAGGCCTGATTGTCCTGAACGAAGTCATGGTCCAGGCCGTGTGCGGCCAGGGTTTTCCGGCTCCAGGTCTCGGAGAACCAGCCTCGGGCATCGCCATGGCGCTTGGGCGTGATAAGCAGGACATCGGGGATGGCGAGCGGCGTAAACGTCGTCATGTGACCTCTGGATCAGAAAGCGATGCGACCGATGGCGCGAGACGCCGCGAAAAACAAGCCCGCGAAACGACATCCGTCGGTCTCGGTCCTGATCGTGGCCTATGAGAGCGGCGATCATCTCCACCATTGCCTGAGCGCCCTAGCGGCCCAGACCTTCACCGATTTCGAGATCCTGATGGTCGACAACGCCTCGACCGACGGCGCGCCCCAGGCGGCCGCCAGGGCTTTTCCCCAGGTGCGTCTGATCGAGGCCGGATCCAATCTCGGCTTTGCGGCGGGCAACAATCTGGCCGCGGGCCAGGCCCTGGGCGACTGGCTCGCCCTGATAAACCCCGACGCCTTCGCCGCGCCCGACTGGCTGGATAGGCTGCTGGCGGCGGCGGGCGTCCATCCGGACATCAAGGCCTTCGGCTGCCGCCAGGACATGGATGACAATGCTGGCCGGCTGGATGGCATGGGGGACGTCATGTCCCTCCCCGGCTTTCCCTATCGCGGTGGCTATGGTCGTCCGGATCCCGGCGCCATCGAGGGCGGCGAGACCTTTTCCACCTGCGGCGGGGCCATGCTGATCGACCGTCAGACCTTCCTGGATCTGGGCGGATTTGATGAGCGCCTGTTCTGCTATTGCGAGGATGTCGACCTGGGCTACCGCATGCGGCTGGCGGGCATGGCCAGCCGGGTGGTTCCCGACGCGGTGGTCCGCCATGTGGGCTCGGCCTCCACCGGCGGACCGCGGTCAGACTTCGCCGTCTTCCATGGGTCGCGGAACCGCATCTGGGTCTTCATCAAGAACACGCCGCCCGTACTGTTCTGGCTGACCCTGCCCCTGCATGTCCTGACCACCCTGGTCCTCTTCGCCCGTCATGCGACCCGGGGCGAACTGTCCGCACCCCTGCGCGGGGCGAGGGCGGCCGTGGCTGGCCTGGCCATGATCCTGGCCGCCCGTCGGGAGACACAGGCTCAGCGCCGGGCGACCTCGTGGGACATAGCCCGGGCCATGACCTGGAACCCCCTGGACCTGCTCCTGAGACGGGTGGTCATTCGCAGGCCCACTCGATCAGCCGGGCCATGAAGTCAGCGCCCCGCTCCATCTGGCGTCGCTCGACATACTCATTGGGCTGGTGAGCCTGTTCGATGGAACCAGGACCGCAGATCACTGTCGAGAACCCGGCTTCCTGGAACTGCCCGGCTTCGGCGGTGTATGACACCACCCTTTGCGGGCCATTGTCGCCGGTGATCCGCCGGGCGAACCGTTCCGCCTCGCCGTCGATTTCGGGCCGCAGGGGCGGGGTTCCCGCGCCCTGGACAAGACTGGCGCCGCATTCCGGGAAGCGGGCCTTCAGCGCCTGATCCAGCTTCTGGACCGCCTCCCGGAAGTCCGAAAGGATGAGGTTCGGCTCCTGGCCGGCCGGGCAGCGCAGGTCGAACTGGAAGCTGCATTCCCGGGCCAGGATGTTCCCGGCTGTACCACCATTCAACAGGCCGATGGTCAGGGTTGCGTGGCCTGGCATGAAGGGTGAATTAGGGTCGGTCTCCCTCTCCAGCCGGTCAGCCAGGGCCTTCAGGTCGGCCAGGAGGGGCACGGCCTCCATGATCGCCGAGACGCCCAGATGGGTCAGGCTGGAATGGGCCTCATGGCCGGTCACCGTAACCCGGTAGGTGGAAATCCCCTTGTGGCCGCTCACCGCCTCCATGTTTGTTGGCTCGCCCACCACCACGAAGGCCGGTGCGGGAACCTCTGCGGCAATGGTCGCAATCATGGCGGGGGAGCCCAGGCAGCCGATTTCCTCGTCATAGGAAAAGGCCAGGTGGACGGGTCGGCGAAGGTTTGCCGCGACCAGCTCGGGGGCGGCCGCCAGGGCCAGGGCGAGGAATCCCTTCATGTCGCAGGTTCCCCGGCCATAGATCCGGCCATCGGCCTTTTCCGTAAGGGTGAAGGGATCGGTGTCCCAGGCCTGACCGGCGACCGGCACCACATCTGTATGCCCCGACAGCACGACCCCGCCGGCAAGGTCCGGACCGATGGTGGCGATCAGGTTGGACTTGGCGCCGTCCTCGCTCGCCACCCGCCTGTGGGCAATGCCCAGGTCATTGAGATAGGCCTCCACCCACTCGATCAGGGCAAGGTTCGAGAGGTGGGAGGTCGTATCGAAGGACACCAACCGGGCCAGGATCTCGATCGCGCGGGTCGCAAGGGCCATCAGCAAGTCCAGTCGTCAACGAAAGTTCACCATCTGTCTTATCGGCTTCTTGGCGCCGGAAAACCTAGTTTTCTTCCATGGAAACCAGGCATTCAGAGTGGTGGCGCGAGGCGCCCGGTCCGACGGACCGTGATGGAGTCTGTTCCAGTGAACTGATCGGCAGCTTCGATATCTGGCTGTCCCGGCGCCTTTCCGAGGCCCATCGCAGGGGCCAGAACCTGGCCTTCTTCGACACTGACCTGTTCCGGGACCCGGACGGTCTCTGGAACGGCTGGGCGCACATCTTCTTCGACCCCGGATGCCCGCCGGTCCTCGGCGACCGCTGGACGGTCTACGAGATCTTTCCTGCAGGCTAGGACTTGCGGACGCCGATCGGCAGGCCGCCGAGATCGTCAAACAGGCCAGGCGCATCGCCCACCCTTGCGCCCTCGATGGCCAGAAGCCTGAGTTTGGTGTCAACCCCGCCGGGGGCGGAAAATCCCACCAGCCTGCCGCCGGCGCCCAGCACCCGGTGGCAAGGCACGATGATAGGCCATGGATTGCGGCCCATGGCCTGGCCGACCGTGCGGGCGTCTGCCGTCCCGCCAAGGCGTGACGCGACCTCGCCATAGGTCAGGGTGGAGCCCGGCGGGATCATCCGGGCGACCTCATAGATCCGGCGGTAGGTTTCGCCCTGTCCATCCATGTCCAGGTGCAGACCGGTCAGATCAGCCCGCCCCGTTTCCGAAAGCGCCTGGATCAGCGTCGCTGCTATGGCGGCCTCACCCCCCAGGGGCGCCTCAACAGCCTGTGGAAACCGGCGCTGGATGGCAGGCTCAAGACTGTCGGGCTCCAGGGCCGGAAGGAAGGACCCCGCCAGTCCGACGTCATTCCAGACCAGTCCGCACCTGCCGATCGCCGTGTCAAAGAGGGCGAAAGCCAGGGTCAAGGATCAGCCCTGCTGGGCGTGCCCGGGACCTGGCAGGATGGCCAGGAGTTCAATCTTGAAGATCAGGGTGCTGCCGGGCGGTATGTCGCCAGCCTGATTGTCCCCATAGGCGAGGTTGGACGGCACATAGAGGATCCACTCGTCTCCGGGGCGCATGAGCTGCAGGGCTTCGATCCAGCCTGGAACCAGGGCGTCGAGGGGCAGGGCGGCGGGCACTCCGCGCTCGTAGGACGAGTCGAAGACCTTGCCCGAAATGAGCTTGCCTTCGTAATTGACCTTCACCTCATCGCCGCGCATGGGCTTCACGCCAGTGGCGGGGCCGGATTTGACCACCTTGTACTGCAGGCCGGAGGGCAGGGTGACCACTCCCTGGGCCTTGGCGTTGGCCGCCAGGAAGGTCCGGCCCTCATCCTGGGCTGCGGCGGTAATCGCCGCCCGGTCAGGGGCGCAGGCAGCCAGGGCCAGGGCGGCGAGGGCGCCAATCATCCAGCGGCTGTTCATCGGGCCAGGCTCTCCAGGGCGCGGGGCGGATAGCCCTTCTCGCGAAGGACCTCCATGATTTCCTGAGTATGCTGGGCGTCGCGGGTTTCGATCAAGATGTCGAACTCGGCGCCCTTGGCGGGAACGTCCAGGGCCAGGCGATTGTGCGCCACTTCGACAATGTTCGCCCCCATCTGGCCGATCACCGCCGAGACAGTGGCCAGCAGGCCGGGGCGGTCATCGCCGATGATCCGCAGGGACACCAGGCGCTGCTCGCGCACCAGTTCCCGGGTCAGGACCGAGGCCAGAAGCCGGGTGTCGATATTTCCGCCGGTGATGATCAGCCCGACCTTCTTGCCACGGAACTTGTCGGGATAGGCCAGCAGGGCCGCCAGGGCAGCGGCGCCGGCGCCCTCGACCACGGTCTTTTCCACATTGCAGAACAGGGCCACAGCCCGCTCGAAATAGGGCTCCTCGATCAGCAGCATGTCGTCGATGAGCGGCCGGACAATGCTGTAGCTCAGCTCGCCCACCTGCTTGACGGCTATGCCTTCGGCGATTGTAGCGCCGCCGCTGGCGCTCATGGCGACGCCGCGCATCTTGGAGGTGAAGGACGGGTACATGGCCGGCTCTACCCCGATGATCTTAACATGGGGATTGAGCGACTTGGCCGCCGTGGCGCAGCCGGCGATGAGGCCGCCGCCGCCGATGGGAATGGGCAGGATTTCCAGGTCAGGCTGGTCCTCGAACATTTCCAGGGCGACCGTGCCCTGACCCGCCATGACCTGCAGGTCATTGAACGGGTGGACAAAGGTCAGTTCCCGCTCGTCGCAGATGCGTTTGGCGACGGCGGCGGATTCGTCATAGCTATCGCCATCGATCACCACTTCGGCCCCATGGGCCCGGGTTTGCTGGACCTTCACGAAGGGCGTCGATTTCGGCATGACGATGGTCACGGGCACGCCCAGACGCGCCGCATGATAGGCCAGGCCCTGGCTGTGATTGCCGGCGGAGGCGGCGATGACCCCCCGCTTGGCCTCGTTGTCGGACAGCTGGAGGAGGGTATTGAGGGCGCCGCGCTCCTTGTAGGCCGCGGTGAACTGCAGGTTCTCGAACTTCACCCAGACCTCGGCCCCGGTAATCTCCGACAAGGTCCGCGAATGTCGGAGCGGTGTTCGTTCAACCCGCCCTTTCACCCGCTCTGCAGCGGCGCGGATATCGTCGAGTGTCAGGGTCATGGCGGAGCCGGATGAGGTCTGGAGGCTGGAAGGAGGCCACCTCTAGACGGGGAAGGCCTCTGCGGCAATGTCGCGCCGCTAGTGGAGGCTGCGGATCACATCCAGTCGACGGCGCGCCCGCGCCGGATAATGGGAGAACCTGCCCAGGGGCAGGGCTTCGGCTATGGTTGCGGCGCCATAGGCCGCCTCGCGCATCCAGGTCACAGGGGATGGCACGCCGATGGATCCTGAAACTACGCCCTGGGTGGCGTTGGCGAAGGCGCGTTTGAACTGATAATCCCCGGCGCCCAGATCCAGCCGGGTAAGCCCGACGGTTTCCATCCACCGTAGGATTTCCTGAAACAGGATGACCCCGGGTGAGAAGCTCTGGAACTTTTCAAAATGGGTGATCAGCCATCCGCTCAGGACCCGGCGGTTGCGGAGGTGAAGATGAATGGCCGCCAGTTCATCGCCCACATGCAGGGTGAAAAGACAGGCGCCAAAATCGGGTATCTCGCTCCTGAAGAGATCGTGGACCATGCTGTTTGACCATTGGGGCCCGAAGATATCCGACTTCCCGGTCTCCTTCAGCTGACCGGACTTCATCGCAATCAGCTGGTCCAGTATTTCCACCGAGGGTGACATGGCCGTGAAGCGCAGGGGTCCGAAATTCCTTTCCGCGTTCCGGCGGGAGGTTCCAAGGCGCTTGAAAATCTTTGCGCCCCTGGATTTCTGCTCGGCCTCGTAGGCGGCGTATCCATTTGGCAGGTCGACCAGGCGCGTCTCTGTGGCGTCCTTGCCAAACCGGGCCATGGGCTCCTGGCTCGCCAGGAGCGAGGTGAAGTCAAAGCGGTGGACCCCGAGGGCGCGGATGATTTCCACGGGATCGAAGTCAAGACCCGGCTCACAGACCACAGCCTGATAATCACAGAAGGGCGCGCCCACGGGCAGGGCGGTGAGGGCGCCGGTCCTGGCGGGCAGAAAACCGACGGCGCGACCGCCTTCCCGCAGGATCGCCACCTTGAACCCATATTTTCCGGGGCTCTGGGCCCGCTCGACAGCCTGAGCCCAATAGGGAGACAGGAAGGGGTTCTCAAAGGAAAGGTCGAGGGCCTGCAAGTCTGCCCAACGGGCAATGTCTTCGGGCGTCAAATCCTGAGGACGGACAATCTCGATATTCAAGGCAAGGGACCCCTGAGCCAGTAAAGGTCTCACTGTTAACCCTGAAATCTTTCCGCCAGATTTAGGCGCAGCTAGATCAGGTCGTCGTCGAACTCCGATACCCAGTGGCCGGATTCAACCTCAACAAGCCTTGGCAAATAGGTTTGCCCCGACGTTCCGGGGGTTCTAGCCGAGGGCAGGAAGCGCAGGGCGCTGTCCAGATCCATGGGGCTTCCCATGACCCCTGGAAGCTTGAGTCTCTGACGCTGGCGCTCGGTCCTGGGATCGGCGATCGGCGCAGCCGACAGCAGGGCCTTGGTGTAGGGATGTTTCGGGCTTTCATAGAGCTGGTCCCGGCCCGCCAGCTCCATCACCCGACCCAGATAGAGCACCATGATCCTGTGGCTGATCTCGCGGACCACAGCCAGGTCATGGCTGATGAAGATCATCGCCATGCCCATCTGCTGCTGGAGGGTGATCAGCAGGTCGATGATCTGGGCCCGGATTGAGACGTCCAGAGCCGAAACCGCCTCATCGCAGATGACCAGACGGGGCTTGAGGATCATCGCCCGGGCAATGCCGACCCTCTGGTTCTGTCCGCCAGACAGTTCGTGGGGATAGCGGTTGATCAGATCAATGGACAGGCCGGCCGCCGCCATGGCGGCGGTCACCTCTATGTCCCTGTCGCGACGGGCGAGGTCTGGCCGGTAGACCAGCAGGGGCTCGGCAATGGAGTCGCCTATGGTCATGCGGGGGTCCAGGCTGGCCATGGGATCCTGGAAGACGATCTGCAGGTCCCGTCGCGCCTGACGCAGGGATTCCCGATCAGCGTGGGTAATGTCGCGGCCAAGGACCGTCACGGTTCCTGACGTCGCCGGCAGGAGGTTCAGAATGGCCCGGGAAAGTGTGGACTTGCCACAGCCGCTCTCGCCCACCACCCCCAGGGTTTCGCCCTGACGCACCTCGAGGCTGACACCGTCCACAGCCCGCAATACCTGGGCCGGCGCCCCGAAGCGGTTGGGCTTCATCGGGAACCAGACCTTGATATCCTGTCCTGACACCACCACCGGCGCGTCGTCAGGAACCCGCGCTGTGACCGGGCGACCACCCCTGTCCTGGCGGTCCAGCCGCGGAATGGCGCTGAGCAGGGTCCGGGTATAGTCGCCTTTCGGTGCGGCGAAGAGGGTTTCGGCCGTCCCCTCCTCCACATAGGCCCCGTCCTTCATGACGCAGACCCGGTCAGCCAGTCGGGCGACGACACCCATGTCGTGGGTGATCAGCACCATGGCCGTGCCGGTTTCCCTCTGCAGCTCCGCCATCAGGTCGAGGATCTCGGCCTGGACGGTGACATCGAGGGCCGTGGTGGGTTCGTCGGCGATCAGCAGTCGGGGCGAGCAGGACATGGCGGCGGCGATCATCACCCGCTGACGCATGCCCCCGGACAACTCATGGGGAAACTGGGTCATGCGCCGGGCGGCGTCAGGAATCTGCACCCGGTCCAGCCAGGCCCTGGCCTCGGCTTCTGCAGCCCGGCCGGAGAGGCCCTTGTGCAGGCGAAGGGGTTCGGCGATCTGCTCGCCGATCCGCATGTGCGGGGTCAGGGCCGTCAGCGGGTCCTGGAAGATCATGGTCATTTTCGAACCACGAACCTGGTTCAGTTCCCGGGGCTTCAGGCCCAGCAGTTCCTGGCCCATGAAGCGGGCGGACCCGGAGGCCCGGCCGTTCCGCGCCAGCAGGCCCATGACCGCCATGAAGGTCTGGCTCTTGCCCGAGCCGCTCTCGCCGACCACGCCCAGGGTCTCGCCCGGATTGATCGACAGGGACACGCCGCGCACGGCGTTCACCATCCCGTCGTGGGTTTCGAAATCCACCACCAGATCCTGCAGGACCAGCACTGGATCGGAATTTTGCTCGGCCAAGGAAACCTCTGGGGACGGTCTTGAGTCGCTGACCATAGTCTGAGTTTCCGAAGAGATGAAACCGTGGTCGTGGCGCGCAAATTCGCTAGAATGACGCCTGTGACCTCAGACGCCTCCCTTCCGACCATCCGCCGCCCGGCCCTGTTCCTGGACCGGGATGGCGTGCTCAACGAAGACCGGGGCTATGTCCACCGCTGGGAGGACTTCACCTGGATTGACGGCGCCCGGGAAGCCATCGCCGCCTTCAACCGCGCTGGCTGGCTGGTCTTTGTGGTGACCAACCAGTCCGGGGTCGGTCGGGGCTATTACACCGAAGCCGATGTCATGACCCTCCATCGCCGAATGGCCGACGCCCTGGCCGAATCCGGCGGAAGGGTAGACGCCTTCTATTATTGTCCCGATCACCCGGAGGCCGCCGAACCCCGATACCGCCATCCGGACCCTCCGGATCGCAAACCCAATCCCGGCATGCTGCTCCGGGCGATGGCGGAATGGCCTGTTGACCCGGGGAAATCCCTGATGGTCGGCGACAAGGATGGGGATTTGGAAGCCGGGCGGCGGGCTGGCGTGCGGGCGAGGCTGTTCGACGGGGGCGATCTCATGGCCTTCCTGAGCCCGGAATTACCCTGAGCTTACCTCGGGTGATGATTGACCCCGGGGTTTGATGACCGCCATCCTGTTCCCATGACTGAAACATCACCCGACAGCGCCATTGCCGCCCGGATGGCCAATTCGACCCCGCAGGCCATCGCCCTGGGCTTTGAGGCCATCAGCATGGCCGCCGGTCGGGCCTCCATGCGCGTTCCCTGGCGGGAAGACCTTGTGGAGGAGGCCGGCTCGCAGTCCCTGGCTTCCGGGGTGATCACTACCCTGACGGACCATTGCTGCGGCATGGCGGTGGCGGCCGTCGAGGAGGACCGGTTTCCAACCGCCACGCTGGACTTGCGGATCGACTTCCTGCGCCCCGCAGCCCCGGGCGCCGGCGTCATGGTCGAGGCCCATTGCTACCGGACGACAGAGTCCCTCGCCTTTGTCCGGGCCAGCGCCTGGGACGTCAGTCCGGAGGATCCCATAGCCACGGTCCAGGCCGCCTTTGTCCTGAACGGCCCCCAATCACCGAGGCCTGCGTCGTGAACGAGAAGATTGCCCGCCTGCAGGCCTATCTGGACGCCCGACCCTATGCCCGGTTCCTGGGGGCGAAGGCCGACGCCGTGGAGGGCGAAGTGGTCCTGGCGCTGCCCTTCTCGCCCCACCTGATCGGCAATACGGCCCTGCCGGCCCTGCATGGCGGCGTCATTGGCGCCATCATGGAGCTGTCAGCCCTGTCCCGGCTGACCCTGGTTCACCCAAGGCTGAGTCCGCACCAGACCATCGACGTCACGATCGAATATCTGAGGCCCGGGCGGCCCCAGACCACCCTTGTCAGCGCCCATCTGAAAAAGGTCGGTCGGCGCATCGCCAATGTCCAGGTCGAGGCCTGGCAGGAGTCCCGGGATCAACCCATCGCCGCCCTGCGCGGGCATTTCCTACTTGGGCGCGAGAGCTAGGGCCTTCTGCTCGGCGTGAATGGCGTCGAGGTCGGCCTGGGCCCTGGCCCTGGCCTCGGCGTCCTGCCTGTTGCCCGCTTCGATCAGGGCCTCGGTCGCCTCCATCTCCCGGACGGGCAGGAGGTGGCTGTTGTCGGCGACCTTGAAGGGACCGGTCTCAATGCCCTTCAGGATCTCCCTCTGACGGACGGCTTCGGGGGTATCGCCGACGCCATAGGAGAAGATGAAGGCGCGGACCTTGGCCTTGACGGACTCGGGCACATCCTTGCGCCAGACCATGGGGTCTTCCGGAATGGTGGGCGAGGTCCAGATCACCTCGATATTGGCCAGGGTCTGTTTCGCCGCAGGCTCGGTCTTGGTGGACAGGCGGATAATGGACTGGGTGTTGTTGGTGGCCGCATCCACCTGGCCCATGGCGACGGCGAAGAGATTGGCCTCATGATTGGCGCTCTTCACGGTCTTGAAGCAGCCGGCGGGGGTCTGGTTCCTGGGCGCAAAAAGGTAGGTCATGGGCGCCAGGGTGCCCGAGGTGGACTTGGCGTCCCCCATGGCGAAGTTCAGGGTCCGGTCACAGGCCATGATCCTGTCCAGGGTCAGGCCGCTGCCCTTTTTCACGATGATGACGGATTGATAGCCATCAGGCCCGCTGGGCTTTGAGGTTCGGGCGAAGACTTCCCCGCCGGACCGGCGCACGGCTTCCAGGCCCGACTGGTTGGTGAACCAGCCCATCTCGGTCTGCTTGAAGCGCATGGCCTCAATCAGGGCGGTGTAGTTGGATCCGAAGAAGGGCTCGACCTTCAGGCCGGTGGCCTTTTCCATGTCGGCCAGGAAAGGCGCCCAGGACTTCTGCGCCGCCTGGGCGTTCTCGGTGGACATGATGGAGAAGCGGACGGTGTCGGTGGACTCCACTTCCTTCGCCGGTTTGCCGCAGGCCGCCAGGGCCAGGAGGAGGGCCAGGGCAAGGGCTGGTTTCCGTGCTGTCTTGGCTTGGATATTCATGATGTTCTGCTTTCCAGGGCCCGGTCCGCGACGGCCTTGATGCATGCACAAATGAAATGTGTGCTTGAGGCCGTCGTCATTGAGGGCTAACGCGCGGACCATGTCTCTGCAAGGTCTCTCCCATTCCGCCCGCGACGCCAAGAGCTGGCCCTTCGAACAGGCCCGGCTTCTGCTCGAACGCATTCTGCGCCTGCGCCTCTCCGACGGCGAGCGCGACCTGGCTGCATCGCTGATCCTCGAGGGCAAGGCCGCAGAGGCGGCGGCGACCTTCGAAGCCCTTCGCCGGCCGGTGGTCTTCCAGTGCGGCTTCGGCGCCTCAGGCCTGCCGCACATGGGCACCTTCGGCGAGGCGGCCCGGCCGACCATGGTGCGCAACGCGTTCCGCGCCCTGACCGACGACGCCATTCCCACCAAGCTGATTGTCTTCTCCGACGACATGGACGGCTTCCGCAAGATTCCGGACAATGTGCCCAATCGCGACATGCTCGAGGAAGACCGGGACAAGCCGGTCAGCCGGGTCCGCGACCCCTTCGGCGAGTACGAGAGCTTCGGCGCCCACAACAACGCCCGCCTGCGCGCCTTTCTGGACGGCTTCGGCTTTGACTATGACTTCATGTCGTCGACACAGACCTATCAGTCCGGCCAGCTGGACAGGGTTCTGCTGCGGATCCTGGAGCGGTTCGACGCCATCCAGGGGGTCATGCTGCCTACCCTGGGCGAAGAGCGTCGGGCCACCTATTCCCCCTTCCTGCCCATCAGTCCCAAGTCCGGTCGGGTGCTGCAGGCGCCGACCCTGGAACGCAATGTCGAGCGCGGGACCATTGTCTTCGCCGATGAGGACGGAACCCGGACCGAGGTCCCGGTCACCGGCGGCCATGTGAAGCTGCAGTGGCGCCCGGACTGGGCCGCCCGCTGGACCGCGCTCGAAGTTGATTACGAAATGTCGGGCAAGGACCTGGTGGACAGCGTCCGGGTGTCCAACAAGCTGGTCAAGGTTCTGGGCGGGACACCGCCCGAGGCCTTCCACTTCGAGCTCTTCATGGACGAGAACAACCAGAAGATCTCCAAGTCCAAGGGCAATGGCCTGACCATGGAGGAGTGGCTGCGCTATGGCGCGCCCGAGAGCCTCGCCTATTACATGTACCAGTCACCCAAGTCGGCCAAGCGGCTGTATTTCGACGTCATCCCCAAGGCGACGGACGAATACCTGCAGCAGCTGGACGCCTTCAACCGCGCACGCAGTGACGGATCCAACGCACCGGGCATCGACAATCCGGCCTGGCATGTCCATCGCGGCGCGCCGCCGGAGTCCGGTTCGCCGGTCTCCTTCTCCCTGCTGCTGAATCTGGTGTCGGCCGCCGACGCCTCCACCAAGGACATCCTCTGGGGCTTCATCCGGACCTATATCCCCGGGGCGACAGCGGAAACCCAGCCCCTGCTGGACCGGCTGGCCGACTATGCGATCAATTACTACGAGGACTTCGTAAAGCCGAACAAGCGCTTCCGGGCGCCCGACGCCATGGAGCGGGCGGCCATCGAGGATCTGGCCGCCCGGTTCCGGGCCCTGCCTGCCGGTTGCCAGGACGCCGAGCTGATCCAGGCCGAGGTCTATGAAGCCGGCAAGGCGGCGGGCTTCGAGCCCCTGCGCCTGTGGTTCACGGCGCTTTATGAGGTCCTTCTGGGACAGAGCCAGGGGCCACGCTTCGGCTCCTTCGCCGCCATTTTCGGGCTGGACCGCACCCTTGACCTGATTGATCGCGCCCTGTCCGGGAGTCTCGTCAGCGAGGGATAGGTGATCAACGATCATATTGACGCGCACGGAAGGCAGGCTTACGCTCCGGGAAGGTAAGAAGACCTTCGGGGAGGAAGTTCCAGTGCCTAATGATCTGCGCCGTCCGGCTCGCACCTTCACCATCCGGCAGCTCTGCCAGGAATTCAAATGCACACCCCGCGCCCTGCGCTTCTATGAGGACAAGGGTCTGCTGACCCCGGCCCGGGACGGCATGAACCGGGTCTATTCCTATCGCGACCGGGCCCGGCTCCAGCTGATCCTTCGGGGCAAGCGCGTCGGTCTGGCCCTGGCCGAAATCGGCGAAATCCTCGACCTCTATGAAGTGGACGACGGCGGCGCCACCCAGAACGCCAAGTCCCTTGGCAAGTTCCGCCAGCGCATTGTCGCCCTGCAGGCCCAGCGGGACGACATCGACAACGCCATTCTGGAGCTGGAAGAAGCCAGCAAGCGGCTGGAGGCCCACCTGGCCCAGACCCGCCCTGATCTCCTGCCCCAGGCGGCGGACTATGATCAGGTCCTGCGGGCGCGGCTCGGCGATCTCGAACACGCCAAATAGCGTCCGGGTATCTGGCCCCTGGCATCGGGACTATGCTCTAGTGTGTCTGTGACACATATGGAGCGCCCATGACCTACCAGCCCCCCGTTCGCGACCACACCTTCATCCTGGCCGATATCCTCAATATCGATCAGTACGGCGACCTGCCGGGCTTTGCCGAGGCGCCCATGGATGTGGTGTCGCAGATCATCGAAGAGTCCGGCAAGTTCACCGCCGAGGTCCTGGCTCCCCTGAACGCGGTCGGCGACAAGGAGGGCTGTCACTGGTCCCCTGACCATACGGTGACCACCCCCAAGGGCTTCAAGGAAGCCTATGCCAAGCTGGTCGAGGGCGGCTGGCCCGCCCTGGGCGCCGAGCCCGCCTATGGCGGACAGGGCCTGCCCCATGTGATCAACCTGTCCTTCACGGAGATGACCTCGTCGGCCAACATGGCCTTTGGCATGTATCCCGGCCTGACCCACGGCGCCTATTCCGCCATTCTGGCCGGGGGTTCCCAGGACCAGAAGGATCTCTACCTGCCCAAGCTGGCCTCGGGTCAGTGGGGCGGGACCATGAACCTCACCGAGCCCCATTGCGGCACGGATCTGGGCCTGCTGCGCACAAAGGCGGTTCCTCAGGGGGATGGCAGCTACAGGATCTCGGGCACCAAGATCTGGATATCCGGCGGCGAACACGACCTGGCCGAAAACATCGTCCACCTGGTCCTGGCCCGCATCGAAGGCGCCCCGGAAGGGGTTCGCGGCATTTCCCTGTTCATCGTCCCGAAATTCCTGCCGGACGCCGAGGGCAATCCGGGTGAGCGGAACAGCGTTTACTGCGACGGCCTTGAAGAAAAGATGGGCATTCACGGCAACGCCACCTGCGTCATGCGCCATGAAGCGGCGAAGGGCTGGCTGGTGGGGGTCGAGAACCAGGGCCTGCGCATCATGTTCGTCATGATGAACGAGGCGCGGATCGGGGTGGGCCTTCAGGGCATAGCCCAGGCCGAAATCGCCTATCAGGCGGCCGCCGCCTTCGCCAAGGACCGGCTGCAGGGGCGTTCCCTGACCGGACCCAAGAACGCTGAGGGTCCCGCCGATCCCATCATCGTCCATCCGGACGTCCGCCGCATGCTCATGGACAGCCGGGCCGTCATCGAGGCTGGCCGGGCCTTCCTGTTCTGGACCGCCCTGCATGGCGACCTGGCCCATTCCCACCCCGACGAGGCCGTGCGCCAGAAGGCGGGCGACTACATGGCCCTAATGACCCCGGTGGTGAAGGGCTATCTGACGGACCGCGGTCTGAAGGTCTGTTCCGATGCCCTGCAGATCCACGGCGGCTCGGGCTTTACCGAGCACTTCCCCGCCAGCCAGTACATGCGCGATGTGCGCATTTCCCTGATCTATGAGGGCACCAACGGCGTCCAGGCCCTGGACCTGGTGGGCCGCAAGCTGGCCGCGGACGGTGGCCGGGCGGTGATGAGCTTCTTCGCCGAGATCGACGCCTATGTGGCCGAACATGGCGAGGACCCGACCCTCAAGCCCTTCGTCGAAGGCCTGGCCGCCGCCAAGGTCCAGCTGCAGGACGGCACCATGTGGCTGATGCAGAACGGCCTGGCCAATCCCGACAATGCCGGCGCCGCCTCGACGGATTACATGCACCTCTTTGGCCTGACCGCCCTGGCCTATATGTGGGCCAGGATCGCCCAGGCGGCCCAGGCGAAGATTGCGGCCGGGGACACCGATCCCTTCTATGCCAACAAGCTGGTCATCGGCCGCTACTTCCTGGAACGTGTCCTGCCGGACACGGGCAGCCATCTGGCCAAGCTGAAGACCGGATCAGAGTTGATGATGGCCCTTCCGGCGGACGCCTTCTGACATGGCCCGCTACACGGCCGACGTCCTGTGGAGCCTGAAGGAGGGCGAAGACTTCGCCAATGGCCGCTACAGCCGGGCCCACACGATCAGCTTTGACGGCGGCGTCACCATGCCGGCTTCGGCCTCACCCCACGTGGTGGGCAAGTGGGCCGATCCCGCTGCCGTGGATCCCGAGGAATTGCTGGTGGCGGCCCTGTCCAACTGTCACATGCTGACCTTCCTGCACAAGGCGCGGCTGGCCGGGTTTTCCGTGGCCAGCTATGCCGACCACGCCGAGGGCGTCATGGAAGAGATAGCTCCGGGCCGGCTGGGCGTGACCCGGGTCTGGCTCAAGCCCGACATCGCCTGGGCCGGTCCCGCGCCCACGCCGGATCAGCTGGTGGACCTCCACCATGCCGCCCACGAGGAATGTTACATCGCCAACTCGGTGACCACCGAGGTGGTCATAGGTTAGGCGGCGTTGCGTCGGCGCGGATTGGAGAATTCCAGCACCCCGTCCTCCAGGGTCGAATAGCGCAGGCTCATCATGTCCCGGGCATAGTTCTGGTGCAGCTTCCACGGCGCCTTGGATCCCTGCTTGGGGAAGGCGGCGATGGAGCGCTGGACATATCCGGACGAGAAGTCGAGCCAGGGCTCCAGGCCCATGTCCGGATCATTGTTCCTCGGGGTAGCCTGCTGCAGGCCCGTCTTCTTCATGTGGTTCAGAAGTCGGCAGACATACTCGCAGGTCAGGTCGCACTTCAGGGTCCAGGACGCATTGGTGTAGCCGAAGGACGACGCCAGGTTCGGCACATCGGAATACATCATGCCCTTGTAGCTGAGGCTGGTCCCGGGATCGACCGCCTGGCCGTCCACGGTCAGCTTCAGGCCATTGAGCACCTGCAGGTTCAGACCCGTCGCCGTGACGATCACATCGGCCGGCAGCTCGGCGCCGGACTTCAGCTTGATACCGGTGGGGGTGAAGGTCTCGATATGGTCGGTGACCACCTCGGCCGCACCCGACTTGATGGCGTTGAACAGGTCGGCGTCCGGCACCAGGCAGAGGCGCTGGTCCCACGGATTGTATTTGGGCGTGAAGTGGGTGGCCACGTCATAGTCCGGGCCCAGCTCGGCCTTCACCATGTCGATGATGCCTTGCTTGGTCCGGTCGGGCCGGTTGCGGGCGATCCGGTAGAAGAACATGCCCCCCAGCACATTGCGCCAGCGGATGATCTGGTAGGCCAGCATGGAGGGCAGCCACTTGCGCAGCTTGTTGGCCATGGCGTCCTCGGCGGGGCGCGACACCACATAGGTGGGCGAGCGCTGCAGCATGGTGACATGGGCCGCGGTCTTTGCCATTTCCGGCACCAGGGTCACGGCCGTGGCGCCTGACCCGATCACCACCACCCGCTTGCCGGCATATTCCAGGTTTTCCGGCCAGTGCTGGGGATGGACCAGGGCGCCCTTGAAGTCCTTGGCGCCGGGGAAGTCCGGGGTATAGCCCTTGTCGTAATTGTAATAGCCGCCGCACAGGAACAGGAACTGGCAGGTCACCTGGACCGGCTTGCCATCAACCTGGGACTCAACGGTCCAGAGGGCGTCCGACGACGACCAGGAGGCGTTCTGGACCATGTGTCCGAACCGGATGTGGGGCTCGATTCCCTCGTCCTTGGCCGTATCGCGCACGTATTTCAGGATGGAAGGCCCGTCAGCAATCGCCTTGGCCTCGGTCCAGGGCTTGAAGGCATAGCCCAGGGTGTACATGTCGCTGTCCGACCGGATGCCTGGATAGCGGAACAGGTCCCAGGTCCCGCCGATCGCCTGCCGCCCCTCGAGGATGACATAGGATCGGTCCGGGCAGTTGGTCTGCAGGTGATGGGCCGCGCCGACGCCGGACAGGCCGGCTCCGATGATGACGACGTCAAAGTGTTCGGTGGGCATGGGGGAGAGCCTTTTAAACTACGCGGGCCGCTTATCGGACGAGAGGGACCGGCGGGCAAGCCGTCACAAGCCCTTCCAGCTTTTCCCGCCAGTCAGGGTCCGCCCTCATTTCACATTCCCACAGGACCAGGACCTTCCAGCCCAGGACTGTGAGGGCCTGCAGGCTGCCGGCGTCCCGCTCACGGTTGCGGCCGATCTTGGCCAGCCAGTAGTCCTGATTGGCCTTGGGGACCCGGGCGCCGCGGGCGCAGTCGTGGCCATGCCAGAAGCAGCCGTGGATGAAGATGGCCAGGCGCCGTCCCGGCATGACGATATCCGGTGAGCCCGGCAGGTCCTTCCGGTGCAGGCGATAGCGCAAGCCCATGGCGGTCAGGGCCTTGCGCACCTTCAGTTCCGGGCTGGTGTCCCTGCTGCGCACCCGGCGCATGACGGACGATCTTTTCTCCGGGGAAAAGACGTCCGTCACAGGCGGACCACTAGAGGCCGTCGAACAGGGCCGTGGACAGGTAGCGTTCGGCGAAGCTGGGAATGATGGCGACAATGGTCTTGCCGGCCATGTCATCCCGGGAGGCCAGGTCAAAGGCTGCAGTCAGGGCGGCGCCTGAGGAAATGCCTACCGGAATGCCTTCTTCCCGGGCCACGCGGCGGGCCATGGCGAAGCTGTCGTCATTGGAGACCTGGATGATCTCGTCAATGACGCCGCGGTCCAGGATGGACGGCACAAAGCCGGCGCCAATGCCCTGGATCTTGTGCGGGGCCGGCGAGCCCCCCGACAGGACCGGCGAGGAGGCTGGCTCGACCGCCACCATCTTCAGGGACGGCTTGCGTTCCTTCAGGACCTGACCGATCCCGGTAATGGTCCCGCCCGTGCCGACGCCGGAGACGACAGCGTCCACCTTGCCTTCGGTGTCGTTCCAGATTTCCTCGGCGGTGGAGACCCGGTGGATCAGGGGGTTGGCGGCGTTATCGAACTGCTGGGGCAGGACCGCGCCCGGAATGGCCTCCACCAGTTCCTTGGCCCGGGCGACCGCGCCGGCCATGCCGCGCTCGGCCGGAGTCAGTTCCAGCTGGGCGCCGAGCAGGAGCAGCATCTTGCGCCGCTCCACCGACATGCTTTCGGGCATGCAAAGGATGAGCTTGTAGCCCTTGGACGCCGCCACAAAGGCCAGGGCGATGCCGGTATTGCCGCTGGTGGGTTCCACAATGGTCGAGCCGGGCTTGAGGATGCCCTGGAATTCCAGGCTTTCGATCAGGCTGACCCCGATCCGGTCCTTCACGGAGGAGATCGGATTGAAGAATTCCAGCTTGGCCAGGACCGTGCCCTTGGGCTTCAGCGCCTTGGTCAGGTTGGGCAGGGCGACAAGAGGCGTATCGCCGATGGTGTCGATGATGGAGGCGTAGATCTTCCCCCGGCCCTTACGCTTGTGATTGGAGGCGTCATAGGTGGCCATGGCCGTAATCCCTGCAGAGTTTGGCTTTCGGGCTGAACTTAAGCCTGCCGGCGGGATTTGGAAGGGAGGTTCTGGGGGGCGGGGCTCAGGAAATCTGAAAGCCCTTGTCCAGCTCGGCCAGAAGGGGTTCGAGGATCTGGCCGGCCAGCCAGCGGACCGCGGGAACCGCAACGCCATCCCCGGTCACATGCAGGGCTGCGGTGACCGACTTCGGCAGGCGATAGGTTTCCGGCAGACCCATGAGGCGGGCCGCCTCCCGGGGGCTGATCAGACGCGAGCGGACTTCGCCACCGTCCACCAGGACCAGGGTCTGGCGTGATGATCCGCCGCGGGGGGTGCGAAGACACCCGGCCATACCGTCGAACCTGACCTCGGCCCTTTGCTGACGCCGACCGTCGACCTGCCGCGTGCGGCGGAAGAGGGCGCCGACGGCTCTTTCGCCTGAGGCCTTCAGCGCCTCGAGCCGGGCCCTGTGCGCCGGGCTCATCAGGCTGATCAGGTTGCTGGTTTCCTCGGGCGTGCTCCAGCGCGCCTCTGAATCGGGGTCAAGAATGTCGGCAAGACCCGCATTCCGTCGGGCTGGGGCCATTCCGGCCCAGTCCATCCAGTCGGACTGGAGACTTACTGGCAGACTTTCATAGGCCTTGTTGATGGCCGGCGTGCGGAAGGGGTTAGGACCCGTGAGGCCCTCAGGTCTCCCCCTGGCCGCAATCACGAAAACCCGGGGTCGGGACTGGGGCAGGAAGGGCGCGGCGTCGATCTCCAGGGCGCCATAGCAATAGCCCTGACTGGCCAGGGCTGCGCAGAGGGCGGCAAAGTCAGCCCCGCTGTTCGAGGTGAGCAGGCCCGTGACATTCTCGATGACCAGGGTCCGGGGGGCGCGGCCTTCCGCTCCCAGGGCGTCCACCAGCTTCCAGAAGCCGTAGAAGGCAGAAGATCGTCCGCCGGCCAGTCCCGCCCTGCCGCCGGCCAGACTGAAGTCCTGGCAGGGGGATGAGGCCCAGGCCAAGTCCGCCTGTCCGGGGAGGTCGGCAGCGGTCAGGGCCCAGACATCGCCTTCGACCAGGTGCCGCCCGGCGTCCGGAAAGTTGTCGCGATAGGCGCCGGCCTTGGCGGAATCGAAATCGTTGGCGAAGGCGCAGGCCCAGCCGTCCCCGAGACCCAGGCGCGCCATTCCGCCGCCAGCAAAGAATTCATAGAAGGTCCGACTCACGAGGCCAGACTAGCGGCGCTGGCAGGCGCCGTCTTGACGGATCAGCGCACCGCTATGGCGACCGTCTCCACCTGGGACTGCAGATGGGGACCCCGACCGGGCACCGGCAGCAGGAATCCGAGGGTGGCGGCCATCAGCGCCGCCGCCGCAAAATAGTACCGCACCACCATTGTCAGGGTTCTCCCCGCTCGTTCATGGCGAGGATAATGCCCTGTTACGGTTAAGGTTTTGGCCCACCACTGGTCGAATTTTCCCGCCAGTTTGGCGCCAAAGTGTCGCAGTTGGGCCCTGCCGGCCCTTGACCCGGGGCGAGGCAGGGGCGGTAATCGCTGCAAGCAAGGGGAGGCGTAGATGGGCAAGCTGGCTGACACGGCCTGGGACATGGTGATCCGCAATGGATCGGTCATTGATGGCTCTGGCGCCGCCGCCTTTGCCGCCGACATCGCCATCAGGGACGGACTGATCGCCCAGGTCGGCGCCGTGTCCGGCAAGGGGGCCGAGGAAATCGACGCCGCCGGCAGGCTGGTGATGCCGGGCTTTGTGGACATTCACACCCACTATGACGGCCAGGCGACCTGGGGCGAACACATGACCCCTTCGGCCTGGCACGGAGTGACGACGGTGGTCATGGGCAATTGCGGGGTCGGCTTCGCCCCCTGCCGGCCCGAAGACCACGACCGCCTGATCCGTCTCATGGAGGGGGTGGAAGACATTCCCTTCCCGGTGCTGACCGAGGGTCTGCCATGGAACTGGGAAAGTTTCCCCGACTATCTCGACGCCCTGGGCCGCCGGGCCTTTGACGTGGACATCGGCGCCCAGCTGCCCCACGCCGCCCTTCGGGTCTATGTCATGGGTGAGCGCGGGGCCAACCGCGAACCGGCCAGCCCCGCTGACATCGCCGCAATGGCGGCCATAGCCCAGAAGGCCATGGAAGCTGGCGCCCTCGGCTTTTCCACCTCCCGGACCCTCAATCACCGGACATCGGACGGCCAGCCCACCCCGACCCTCACCGCAGCCGAGGACGAGCTGACCGGCATAGCCAGGGGCCTTGGCGCCGCCGGAAAAGGCGTGCTGCAGGTGGTCTCTGATTTTGGCGACCCCCGGGCAGAGTTCGGCCTGCTGCGCCGGATGGTGGAGGCATCGGGCCGCCCCCTGTCCTTCAGCCTGGTTCAGAGCCCCAAGGGCCCCAATGCCTGGCGCACCCTGCTTGATGCCCTATCCGAAGCGACGGCGGCCGGCCTGCCCATGAAGGCCCAGGTCTGTGGTCGTCCGGTGGGCGTGCTGCTGGGCTTTGAGCTGACCCTCAATCCGTTCAGCCATACGCAGGCCTACAAGGCGATCGCTGACCTGCCCTTCGCCGAACGCCTGGCCCGGCTGCAGGATCCGACCTTCCGGGCGGCCCTTCTGGATCAGGCGACGCCGGCTGGCGGCCACGCCATTGCCGCGGGCCTGACCCGCAACTGGTCGACCATGTTCCTGATGGGCGATGAGCCCGACTATGAGCAGACCCCCGACCAGACCATTGCCGCCCTGGCGGAGACCCGGGGCATGACGCCGGACCAGCTTGCCCTTGATCACATGCTGTCCAGGGGGGGCAAGGGCATGCTCTACCTGCCCTTCCTGAACTATGCCGACGGCTCCCTTGACCCCAGCTACGCCATGCTGACCCACAGGGACACGGTGCCAGGCCTGTCGGACGGGGGCGCCCATGTGGGCATGATCTGCGATGGCAGCTTCCCCACCTCCAACCTCACCCACTGGACCCGCGACCGGACCCGGGGGTCGAAGATTCCCCTGGAGACCATGGTCCGCATGCAGACCCGCGATACCGCCGAGGCGGTGGGCCTGCACGATCGCGGCCTCATTGCGCCAGGCTATCGGGCTGACCTCAACATCATCGACTATGAGGCCCTGACCCTGGGGGCGCCCGGTGTCGCCTATGATCTCCCTGCCGGCGGCCGCAGACTGGTCCAGCGGGCGAAGGGCTATGTCGCCACCCTGGTGGCCGGCGCCGTCACCTATCGGGATGGAGAGCCCACCGGCGCCCTGCCGGGAAGACTGCTCCGTGGGGGCCAGCCAGCACCCGTCGCTCTGGCGGCGGAATAGGTCTTCGCGTCGCGAGCAACGCACGGCATAGGGGGGCCATGTCATCGGCCTTGCTCAACCAGGCGCGGGAAATCCTGCGCCGGACCTTCGGACACGCGGAATTCCGGGGTCGCCAGGCCGAGGTGATTTCGGAAATCCTGGCCGGGCGCTCTGCCCTGGCGGTCCTGCCCACCGGCGGCGGCAAGAGCGTCTGCTACCAGATTCCGGCCATGATGCGACCCGGCCTGGGCCTGGTGATCTCACCCCTTATCGCCCTGATGACCGATCAGGTGGCCAGCCTGCTGCAGGCCGGGGTTTCCGCGGCCCGTATCGATTCCACCGGCGAGGCCTGGGAGCGGTCAGAGACCTGGGCCAAGATCGAGGCGGGTCAGCTGGATCTGCTCTATGTTTCGCCCGAGGGCCTGATGGCTCCGGCCATGATGGAGCGGTTGAAACGCACGCCCCTGTCCCTGATCGCCATTGATGAAGCCCACTGCGTCAGTCAGTGGGGACACGACTTCCGTCCGGAATACCGGATGCTTGGTCGGCTGGCGGAAATCTTTCCTGAGGTTCCCCGGCTCGCCGTCACGGCGACAGCCGATGTGCGGACCCGGGAGGACATACGCACCGAGCTGAAGCTGCATGACAGCGCAGAATTCGTCGCCAGCTTCGCCCGCCCGGAACTGGCCCTGTCGGCGGAACGCAAGCGCGGCGCCGGACACAAGCGTGTGCTGGAGCTGGTGGAGGCCCGTCCCAACCGTTCGGGTGTGATCTATGCCGGCTCCCGGGACGGCACCGACAAGCTGGCCGAGGCCCTGCGCAGCGCCGGGGTTCCGGCCCTGGCCTATCATGCGGGTCTGGACAAGACGGTGCGGGCCGACCGCCTGGAGCACTTCCTGGAGTCCGAGGCCGGGGTCATGGTGGCCACCATCGCCTTTGGCATGGGGGTCGACAAACCCGACGTCCGTTATGTGATCCATGCCGATCCGCCCGCCTCCATCGAGGCCTACTGGCAGGAAATCGGCCGGGCCGGGCGGGATGGCGACCCTGCTGAGGGCATTACCCTCTATGGGGCTTCCGACATGGCCTGGGCCTATCGGCGTATTGAGGGGCGCGAGGTCTCCGACGAGGTCAAGTCGGTCCAGAACCGCAAGGTGCGTCAGCTCTACGCCCTGCTGGACGGCGCCTCCTGCCGGGCCGCCGGGGTAAGACGCTATTTCGGCGAAGAGGGGGTCGAGGCCTGTGGTCAGTGCGACCTCTGCCTGGGAACAGTCGAGACGGTGGACGCGACTGAAGCGGCGCAAAAGGCCCTGTCGGCGGCCCACCGCATGGGCGGCCGGTTCGGCCGGGGCCGCCTGGTGGAGCACCTGCTTGGCAAGACCAAGGACCCGTCCGCCTTCGAGGCCGGACTCTCCACCTTCGGCGTCGGCAAGGAGTTCAGTGCGACGGGCTGGCGCGATCTGGTGGACCAGCTGCTGTTTGATGGACTGCTGAAGGAAGACCCCAACGACGGTCGCCCCCTTATTGGTCTGGGTGATGTGGAAGGCGTCCGCGCCGTCTATCGCGGCGAAAAGCAGGTGGCCCTGCGGCGGGCGCTGGAAGATCATGATGCGACCGTTACCCGATCGCGCAAGCGCGGCCGTGACGCCGTCGAGCTGGCTGTGGGTGACCAGAAGCTGTTTGAGGATCTGCGATACTGGCGGGCGGCTGAGGCCAAACGCCAGCACGTGCCGCCCTATGTCATTTTTTCAGATCGCACCCTGGCGGAGATCGCCCTGAGGCGGCCCCGAACCTCTGCGACCCTGCTGGCTGTTTCCGGTGTCGGTGAGGGCAAGCTGACCCGTTATGGCGACGAGGTCATAGCGATCGTCAATTCGATATGAAGCGGGGGACCGGCCGCCTGGGCAGGCCGCCAGTCCCCCGATCAGGCCCTAGAACCTGGTCTTGAGTTCGACGCCGATCGTGCGCGGATCGTTGACGAAGCCCGTCAGGTTGTTGAAGTCGATCCCGCCTTCAAGGCTCTTGTCGTTGGTGATGTTGCGACCAAAGATCGCCACTTCCAGCTGACCGTCGGCCTTTGCATAGCCAAGGCGCAGACCGCCCTCCACCAGATGATCGTCGGAGTATTCGACGGAGTCATAGAGGAAGAAGTTGATCTTCGAACGATAGGCCCAGTCGGTATAGGCGAAGAACTCGCCGTCGCCGTAGGGGATGGCGTAGCGCGCCGTGACGCTGGCGATCCAGCGCGGGGCGTTGGGCAGGGTGTTGCCGTTGATATTGACGGTGCCGGCCAGGGCGCCCTTGGGATCAAGGACGGTGCAGCCCGAACCGCAAGGGGCGGTGGCGAGCTTGGAGTCGTCGATTTCCGTGTGGTTGTATGACCAGCCTGCCGTCAGGTTCAGATTGTCGATCGGCGCAGCTTCGGCATTGAATTCAAAGCCATAGCCATTGGCGTGCTCGGCATTGATCAAGCGGTTGAAATTGGCGCCGCCGCCGACCGCGGTCAGCTGCAGGTCATTGACCCGATAGGCGAAGACGTCGGCATCGAAGCGGATGCGGTTGTCATAGCCGGTGCCCTTGATGCCCGCCTCATAGGACATCATGGTCTCGGTGTCGGCCACGGACAGGGTGTCGCCGAACAGCAGGCGGCCCTGGATCGATGGCGCGCGATAGCCGCGGGCGATGCGGGCATAGGCGTTGACCTTGTCCGTCAGGGCATAGGTGGTGCTCAGGTTGAAGCTGACCTCATCGCTCGAAGGCGTGGCCTTCAGGCGAGCCGTCGCCGGGGCGCCGAAGGGCGAGACCAGACGCTGGGCGACGAAGTCCTTCTTGTCATTGGAATAGCGGACGCCGGCGGCGACATTCCACTGATCGGTCAGGGACCAGTCGCCATTGGCGAACAGGGCCCAGGACTTGGACTTCTGGTGCTGGTAGGCGAAGCCGTCCTGCTTGCCGCCGGCCAGGGTATTGTAATCGAAGCTGTCGATCTTCACGTCTTCGAAGAAGTAGAAGGCGCCGACCGTATAGCTCAGATTGTCCTTCTTGCCGGCGAGGCGGAATTCCTGGCTCCACTGGGCGTGGAAGGGAATGCCGTCAGCGCTTTCCGACGGGAAGGGGATGAAGCCGGGGCCGAAGGGCGGTGCGAAGGAGGCGCCAAAGCCGCCGTCAATGTCGCCGCGGGAATAGACCTTGGCGTTTTCATAGCCGGTCACCGAGGTCAGGACCGGGCCGCCGAGGTCGTAGGTCACCTTCAGGTTTGCGCCCGTGAGGTGAACCTTCTGGGTGGCGCGGCTCTGGGCGTCCTGGGCGATGGTGTCGCGGCGGAAGCCCGAGGCGAAGTCGTTGGAGCCCTTGGCGATGATGTTGGCGCGGAAGATCTGCGGCGTGCCGTCCAGATCCATGTGGTGGACGTTCAGCAGGGCGCTGAAGTCTTCAGACGGCGTGTAGAGCAGTTGGCCCCTGAAGGCGGTTTCGTCATAGCCGCCGGTCGCGTCGCTCTTCTTGGTGAAGGCGTTGTCGATCCAGTCGCCGCGGTGCTGATAGAGGACCGACAGGCGGCCGGACAGGACGTCGCCGACGATCGGACCGGAAATGGCGCCCTCGGCATTGATCGTATTGTAGGTAGCGGCCGAGATCTGGCCGTAGCCACCGAAGGTCTTGGTCGGCTTGGCGGACTCGAACTTCAGGACGCCGGCCGGGGTGTTGCGGCCAAACAGCGTGCCCTGCGGGCCGCGGAGGACTTCAACCTGGTCGATGTCAAAGAGCGGCAGGCCCTTCAGGATGGGGCTCTCGAGGACGACTTCGTCATAGACGAAGGAGACGGGCTGGGAGGCGTTGAGGTCGAAGTCGGTATTGCCAAGGCCACGGATGTAGGGGCGCGGGAAGGTGCGGCCAAAGCTGGACTCAAGGGTCAGGCTGGGGGCTCGCGCCGACAGGACGCGGATATCGCCGCCGGATGACCGGATGACATCAAGCTTCTCGCCGCTGACGGCGGTGACCGATTCCGGAACGTCGTTGATGTTTTCCGACTTCTTCTGAGCCGTGACGACGACTTCAGCCACGGTGTTGTCGGCGGCGAAGGCGGGCATGGCGAGGCCGGCCGCGAAGATCAGGGCGGCGCCGGCGGCGCTCCCGAGGGCCAGAGTTCGTTGAGTGGTGCGCATTTTCGTATCCCCTGCGAAGAATGAGGCGGGGGTTCTAGACTTTCAGCGACCGTCACGAAAGCGACGTCCGGTCGTCATGCGCACGTCACGTCCCGATTGTGGCCATTACGCCGCACAATCAATGAGTTGTATCAGTTTTATGACAGTTCCGTGACGGTCTAGGCGTCAACTTCCGCGTCCAGGGCGTTGGCCTGGATGAACTCGCGGCGGGGCTCCACCAGATCGCCCATCAGCCGGGTGAACATGTCATCGGCGTCGTCGGCATGGGTCACCTTGACCTGCAGCAGGGTGCGGGCGTCGGCGTCCAGGGTGGTTTCCCAGAGCTGATCGGGGTTCATCTCGCCCAGGCCCTTGTAACGCTGGATGGACAGACCCCTGCGACCGGCGTCCATGACGGCGGCCACCAGGTCCATGGGACCGCGCACTGTTGTGGTCCGGTCCCGGCGGGTGAAGGTTCCCGGCGCGGCGAAGAATTCCGCCAGATCCTGGGCCCGCTCGCCCAGTCGCCGGGCGTCGGCGGCGTTCAGCAGCTGTTCGTCCAGGACCACCTTTTCGGTGACCCCGCGCTTGATCCGGGCGAAGGCGTATCCGCCTCCGGGCGCCTTTTCCCCCGACCACTGGCCATCGCCTTCTTCGGCATAGAGATCCAGACGGCGTGCGGCGGCAGCCAGATCCTCGGATCCGCCCAGCAGGCCGGCCAGGGCCGCCTGTTCCACGGCGAAGGCCGGAGCCCGGGCCGACAGGCGCTCGATATTGGCCTTGGCGCTGCGGGCGGTCTGGACGAGGTTCAGCAGGTCGCCGCCGGTCAGACGCTCGCCTGAGGCCAGCTCCAGCACTGCGCCATCGACACCTTCATCGGTCAGATAGGATTCCAGCATGGCGTCGTCCTTGAGATAGCGCGAGGACTTGCCTTTGGAGGCCTTATAGAGGGGCGGCTGGGCGATATAGAGATAGCCCCGCTCGATCACCTGCGGCATCTGCCGGTAGAAGAAGGTGAGCAGCAGGGTGCGGATGTGGGCGCCGTCGACGTCGGCGTCCGTCATGATGACGATCTTGTGGTAGCGGATCTTCTCGATGTCGAAATCGTCCCGGCCGATCCCGGCGCCCAGGGCGGTGATCAGTGTGCCGATCTGGTCGGAGCCCAGCATCCGGTCGAACCGGGCCCGCTCGACGTTCAGGATCTTGCCGCGAAGGGGCAGGACGGCCTGGTTCTCACGATTGCGGGCCTGCTTGGCCGAGCCGCCGGCGGAGTCGCCCTCCACCAGGAAGATTTCCGACTTGGCGGGATCCTTCTCCTGGCAGTCCGCCAGCTTGCCGGGCAGGGAGCTGATGTCCAGGGCCGACTTGCGCCGGGTGAGCTCGCGCGCCTTGCGGGCGGCCTCACGGGCGGCGGCGGCCTCGGTGATCTTCTGGACGATCATCTTGGCTTCGACGGGGTGTTCCTCGAACCAGGCGCCCAGGCCTTCGCTGACCAGGCCTTCAACGGCCGGGCGGACTTCGGAGGAGACCAGCTTGTCCTTGGTCTGGGACGAGAACTTGGGATCGGGAACCTTGACCGACAGGACGCAGGTCAGGCCTTCCCGGGCGTCTTCACCGGAGACCGAAACCTTCTCGCGCTTGGCGGCGCCTGAAGTCTCCGCATAGCTGGAAATGATCCGGGTCAGGGCTGAACGGAAAGCCGCCAGGTGGGTGCCGCCGTCCCGCTGGGGGATGTTGTTGGTGAAGCAGAGGACGTTCTCGTGGTAGCCGTCATTCCACCACAGGGACAGGTCCAGCTCGACATTCTCGCGCTTGCCGCGGACGACGATGGGGGTCTTAAGGATGCCGGTCTTGGCCTTGTCCAGGTGGCGGACAAAGGCTTCGACCCCGCCCTCATAGTGGAGCATTTCCACATAGGGCTCGGCTTCCCGGTGATCCTTCAGCCAGATGGTCACGCCGGAGTTCAGGAAGGCCAGCTCCCGGAGGCGGTGTTCCAGGGTCTTCCGGTCAAATTCGATGAACGCGAAGGTTTCCACCGACGGGTAGAAGGTGACCTCGGTGCCGGACAGGAATTCCCCGTTCTCACGCAGGGGCGCGTCGCCGGTGACGATCAGGGGCGAGACCGCGTCGCCGCGGCGGAACTCCATCTCATAGGCCTTGCCGCCCCGGTAGATCTTCAGCCGCAGCCAGTCGGACAGGGCGTTGACCACCGAGACGCCCACCCCGTGCAGACCTCCCGAGACCTTGTAGGAGTTCTGGTCAAACTTACCGCCGGCGTGCAGCTGGGTCATGATGACCTCGGCGGCTGAAACGCCTTCGCCTTCGTGGATGTCCACGGGAATGCCGCGACCGTCATCGGTGACCGTGCAGGAGCCGTCAGCGTTGAGGATGACCTCGACCCGGGTCGCCCAGCCGGCCAGGGTTTCGTCGATGGCGTTGTCCACCACCTCATAGACCATGTGGTGCAGGCCCGACCCGTCGTCGGTGTCGCCGATATACATGCCCGGGCGCTTGCGCACGGCGTCGAGGCCCTTGAGGACCTTGATCGATTCAGCCCCGTACTCGTTCTGTCCGTTGTTTTCCGGGGTGTTGTCGGGCTTGGGGGGCAGGTCGGTCATTCAGTATCCAGAATCGCCAGATTCGAGCCGTCCACATGGACGCCCTGGGCCCGGCCCTTCAAATCTTCGAACAGGTGCTCGTCCGTCCCGGTGAGAAAGGCCTGAAGGCCGAGCGCCTCGATTTCGTCGAACAAGGCGGCCCGCCGGCGGCGGTCCAGATGTGCGGCGACTTCGTCGAGCAACAGTATAGGGTCCGGCGCTGATTCTGCACGTGAAAGACGCGAGGCCTGGGCTAAAATCAGGTTCAGAATCAGGGCTTTCTGCTCCCCTGTTGAACATTCCGCAGCCGGACGTTGCTTTTCGGCGTGGATGACCGCCAGATCGCCGCGGTGCGGGCCGGTCAGAGCCCTTCCCGCCGACGCATCCCGGGCTCTCCCGGCGGCCAGATCCCGGATAAGTTTCCCCTCGATCTCGCCCAGATCCGCCCCGTTGGCGGCCATGGTCTCCCACTCGCCGGTCAGGGAAAGGCGGGCCATGGGAAAGGGTCTGTCGGCGCGGGTTTCAATCTCGGCCTGCAGGGCGGCCAGGGTGCGCGCCCTGGCGGTGGCCACCATGGCGCCGGACTCGGCGAGCCGCGCCTCCAGGGCGTTCAGCCAGTCAGCGTCCGGAGGGCCGTCGGTCAGCAGGCGCATGCGTTCGCGCCCGGCCTTTTCATAGGCAGAAGCATTGCGGGCGTGTCCGGGCTCGGCGGCGAAGACCAGGCGGTCGAGAAAGCGGCGGCGGTCCCCTGCGCTCTCGAGAAATAGCCGGTCCTGGGCCGGTGTCAGCCAGACCTGCCGGGTCAGGTCCGACAGGCGGGCCGGAGGGATGGTCTCGCCCTCAAGCCGCACGGCCCTGCGGCTCTGACCGGCGCCTTCCAGGCCCGTTCCCAGCCTGACCGGTTCTCCGTCCTGGGTGACAATGGCCGACACCGCCCAGGCGCCGCCGCTGGGCGCCCCCGGCGCGCGCCGACCCATATCGGCCAGGGCGGCATTCCTCAGGCCCCGGCCTGGGGTCAGCAGGCTGACGGCCTCCAGAAGATTGGTCTTGCCCGCCCCATTGGGCCCCACCAGAAACACCGGCCGCCCGTCCAGCGCGATCTCGCTGCGGGCATAGGACCGGAAGTCCGTCAGGATCAGTTGGGTCAGGGCGGTGCGCACGGCGCGGTCTTAGCCCGTTTCGTCCGGAAGCGCGAAGACCTCCGCCTAGACCCGCAGCGGCATCAGCACATAACGGACGTCGGGGTCGGTCGGATCCAGAACCAGGGCCGGATCATTCGGACCGCCGAACCGGAACTCCGCCTGGTCGGCGGTGATCTGGTCAGTGACGTCCAGCAGATAGCGGGCGTTGAAGGACAGCTCGAAGCTGTCGCCCGCATAGTCGACTTCGATTTCCTCGACCGCCTGCCCGGCTTCCATGTTGCGCACGGTCAGGATGACCCGGCCCGGCTCGATGGCCATGCGGACCGAGCGGCTCTTCTCGGCGGAAATGGTGGCCACCCGGTCGACGGCCTGGGCGAACAGCTTGTTGTCAACCATCATGACCTTGTCATTGTCCCGGGGGATGACGCGGACATAGTCGGGGAAGTTGCCGTCAATGACCTTGGAGGTCAGGGCCGCGCCGCCGAATTCGAAGCGGACCTTCTGGGGGCTCAGCGCCAGGTCAAGGGATTCCCCGGCGTCTTCCAGCAGGCGCCGGGCTTCATTGATGGTCTTGCGGGGCACGATGACCCCCGGCGAACCCGCCGAGCCCTCGGGCGCCAGCATTTCAGCCAGGGCCAGGCGGTGACCGTCCGTAGCCACGGCGCGCAGCTTGGCGACCCCGCCCTCGACCACCGTGTGGAGGTAGAGGCCGTTCAGGTAATAGCGGGTCTCCTCGGTGGAGATGGCGAACTTGGTCTTGTCGATCAGGCGGATCAGATCGCCCACATCCACCCCGATCCGGCCCGACAGGCCGTCGGATGACATGACCGGGAAGTCCCCGGCCGGCAGGACCGGCAGGTTGAAGCGCGAACGGCCGGCGGCCACGGTCAGGCGCGGATCCTCGCCCGTGAAGGACAGGGAGACGTCAGAGCCTTCCGGCAGCTTGCGGACGATCTCATACAGCGTGTGGGCCGGCGCAGTGATCTGGCCGGGCTGATCGACCTGGGCCAGGGCCTCATCGATGATTTCCATGTCCAGGTCGGTTGCAGAAAAACTCAGCCGGTCGCGATCGGCCGACAGCAGGACATTGGACAGGATCGGAATCGTATTGCGGCGCTCCACGGCGCTCTGCACGTGTCCCAGCGCCTTCAGCAGCGCCGCGCGTTCAATGGTCAGCTTCATTGTGTCGTCCGAAATCTCAAACCGCCGGCAAGCGATTCGTCGCCAGCCCGAAGTTCCGAAGGGACCTGCGACTTTAGCGAATTCCGTTCATCAAGAAAGAGCGCCGATACGAGAATTTCAGCCTAGGCCCGGGTATCGAATGACCCACCGGTTTCAGCCTCGGCTTCTTCGCCCGCCGCATAGGGATTGGCGCCCTGGGATTCCACAGCCGCTTCACCCGTCGAGCCCTTGGCGGCGACCACCACCATGGCCGGCCTGACCAGTCGGCCGAGAAGCTCATAGCCCGGCTGGAGGGTCTGGATGACGCTCCCCGCCCCGACTTCCGCCGAGACCTGTTCCATCATGGCCTGATGCTGGTGGGGATCGAACTTCGTGCCCTTGGCCGGCTCGACCCGCTTCAGGCCATTGGTCTCGAACGCCGTCTGAAGGGCCTTTTCGGTCATTTCCACGCCGACCAGGAAGTTCTTCACCGCCGGATCCTCACTGGCGGGCGGGGCGGTAAGGGCGCGGCCCAGGGTGTCGGCCACGGTCAGCAGGTCGCGGGCGAACTTCTGGATGGCGTAGGCCCGGGCGTCATTGGCTTCCCGCTCGGCCCGGCGCTTGGTGTTCTCGGCGTCGGCGGCGAAGCGGAGGACCTGCTCCTTGAGGGAGGCGTTCTCCGCCGCCAGGGCTTCCATGTGATCAAGGGCCGCGTCAGCCACGGCGTTGAATTCCTCGGTCGCCGTTTGATCGTCGGACATGTCTAGAACCTCTTATCCATTCGTGACCTGGGAGAGCATGCGGGCGGTATAATCCACCAGCGGGATCACCCGGGCGTAATTCAGTCGGGCCGGCCCAATCACCGCGATTGCGCCCAGCACCTTTTGTCGCCCCGTCATATAGGGCGCCGCGATCACGGCGGAACCCGAAAGCGAGAACAACCGCGTTTCCGCACCGATAAAAATGCGCACGCCCTGGGCCTCGCGAACGCCGTCCAGCAAACCGATCAGCTGTTCCTTTTGTTCCAGGTCGTCGAACAGCATGCGGACCCGCTCGAGGTCATCAATGCTCTCTCGGTCGCTCAGCAGGTTGGCGCGGCCCCGGACGATCAGGGCGCGGTCGGCGCCTTCGCCCCCGCCCCAGGCGGCCAGACCATCCTCCACCAACCGCGCGGCGGTCTCATTGAGCTGACGCTGGGCCTGTTCCAGTTCGATCCGGATGTCGGCCCCGGCCTCAGCCAGGGTCTTTCCGCGCAGGCGGGAATTGAGGAAGTTGGAGGCTTCCTGCAGGGATGACGGCGTGACGCCGGCGTTGAGGGTCATGACCCGGTTTTCCACCGTGCCGTCCTCGAAGACCATGACCGCCAGGGCCTGCCCGCTGCCCAGGGCGACAAACTCCACATGCTTGACCCCGGCGTCGCGAACGGGGGTCACGACAATCCCCGCTCCCCCGGCCAGGCCTGAAAGCAGGGAGGTGGCCTCGGTCAGGGCGTCGTCGAAGGATCCGCCCTTGGCCGCCAGACGGCTTTCAATGGTCCGGCGTTCGTCCTCGCCCACATGGCCCACCTCCATCAAGCCGTCCACGAACAGGCGGAGCCCGGCATGGGTGGGCAGGCGCCCGGCGCTCACATGGGGCGCGCCCAGCAGGCCAAGCGTGGTCAGGTCCTGCATGGTGTTGCGGATCGAGGCGGGCGAAAGCTGGACACCCCCCTTGGACAGGGTCCGGGAGCCCACAGGCTCGCCGGTCTCGATATAGCTCTCCACCACCCGTCGGAAGATTTCCCGGGCGCGGCTGTCCAGCTCGGTCAGCGAGGGCCCGGAGGTCAGGAAGGATGGGGTCAAGTCGGTGGGTCGCATGGGAACATGGACGAAGCCTCTCTGATCTAGGATAAGCGCGCAAACCCCGGGCGCAAGACGCTCATGACAAAGGAATCCCATGCGCCCTTCAGAACGGTTGGTTGATCAGCTTCGCAGTGTGACCCTCGAAACCAATGTGAACCGCTATGCCGAAGGGTCCTGCCTCGCCAGTTTCGGCCACACCAAGGTGCTGATCACCGCCAGTGTCGAAGAGCGGGTTCCCCCCTTCATGCGCGGTCGCGGCCAGGGCTGGGTCACGGCCGAGTACGGCATGTTGCCCCGCGCAACCCACACCCGCGGCCGTCGGGAGGCCTCTGAAGGCAAGCAGTCGGGCCGCACCCAGGAGATCCAGCGTCTGATCGGACGCTCCCTGCGGGCCATCATCGATCCCGCCGCCCTCGGCGAGCGTCAGATCTCCCTGGACTGTGATGTCGTCCAGGCCGATGGCGGCACCCGCACCGCAGCCATTACCGGCGCCTGGGTGGCCCTGCGGCTTGCGACCCAGAAGCTGCTCAGCGAAGGCGTCATCACCAGGGACCCGATCCTGGACCAGGTCGCGGCCATATCCTGCGGCATCTATAACGGCCTGCCGGTGCTGGATCTGGAATATGAGGAAGATTCAAACGCCGAAGCCGACGCCAACTTCGTGCTGACCGGCTCGGGTTCGATTGTGGAGATCCAGGCCACCGGTGAAAAGCGCGGCTTCCACCAGGAAGAGTTCGAGGCCCTGTTCGCCCTGGCCCGTTCCGGAATTGCGGACCTCTGCCAGCTCCAGAAGCGGGCGGTCGGCCTCTAGCCCTCCAGCCAGGCGGCAGGCACAAAAAAAGCGACCGGCGCAAACCGGTCGCTACTCTTTTTCGTCCTGGAGCCGACCCTAGCGATAGGCGAGCAGTTGGCGGAAGGCCGACTCCGGCATGCGGGCCAGCTCTTCGGCGAAGGGGGCCATCAGGCGGTCGATAAAGCTTTCAATGGCGCGGGCCATGGCTGAATTCCTTGTGCGTTGCAGCAATTGTTGCGGTGCACATAGGGATCAAATCCTAAGAATTCAACACTTATCCTGCGTAATTCCGCCGGAAACATGCTGCGCTGCAGCTATTCCATGTCGTCATCATCTTCAAAGGGCCCCGGCTCATAGGCGATCAGGTCGCCGGGTTGGCATTCCAGCTCCCGACAGAGGGCCGCCAGGGTGGAAAACCGGACCGCGCGGGCCTTGCCGGTTTTCAGTATGGAGAGGTTGGCGATGGTGACCCCGACCCGGTCAGCCAGTTCTGTCAACGACATGCGTCGCTTGAGAAGCATTCGGTCAAGCTGGATGCTGATGGGCATGGCTAGATGGTCAGCTCTGCTTCGCGGCGAAGGCGGGCGCCTTCCCGGAAGACTTCGGCCAGCACGAACACCACCAGCACCGAGAACCATGGGGTGGTTGAAATGGTCGGCTCAACCTTGTTGATCCCCGGAAACAGCCAGATGCTGATCCCCCAGAAGGTGTAGCGAATGAGCTCAAGGGCCGCCAGGGCCAGGCCGATCACCCTCAGGCGCGAGACGTTGTCCGGGTGAAAGGGGTCTCCGGCCATCAGGGTGGCGAAGATCCGTCGCAGGCGACCGACAATCACCAGAATGCCGGCCAGATAGAGCGAAGCTGTGAACAGGCCTGTGATGACAGCTGGCCATTGCCGCACCAGCTTGTCGCCATTGAAATTCACCGTGAAGCTGCCCAGCAGATCGGGGTTGAAGCTCAGGAGCAGGGCGCCCAGGGTCACCAGACTGACAGCCCCGACGCCAATCCAGAGCGCCACGAAGACAACATCCAGAATGACCTTCAGCAGGCTGGAGATGGAGCCAGGTCCAAGTGTGCGCATCAGCGGCATGTCTGTTCCTCCCCCCCAGCGCTTCCCGGTCCGCCGGCTTCACTCCCGACGGGGCTTCGGACCTTCACGCACGGTGCGAGTCCGCCTCCCGTCTGGAAAGCCTAGGCCATCAGGCTGTTCACAGCTACGGCCAGGGTGGGCACAGCGGCCAGAACGACAACCAGGGACATGGTGATCCGGTCCATAAGGGACATGAGCGAGCTAAACATTATATTTCTCCGTTGGTTAAGAATGCTGCGATGCAGCAATTGCGGTGGAGACATATGCCTCCGATGGAGAAATTCAATAGGCCGTCATCGCTTTTCGATCAATAGAATTATCGTTTGTCGATATTAAACTTCCGCAATGAAATTACATTTTTGCAATGCAGCATGCAAATCGAGCCATTAGATTGGCCCACGACACCTGGAGCTCCACATGTCCCTGATCCTGCAGCCTGGCGCCCGCATCGTTGTCGCGACCCATAATCCGGGCAAGGCGCGCGAACTGGCCGAAATTCTCGAGAACCGATTCGAGCTGGTGACAGCGGGTCAGCTGGGCCTTGCAGAGCCTGAAGAAACCGAGACGACCTTTGAAGGCAACGCCCTGCTGAAGGCCCGGGCGGCGGCCCGGGCCAGCGGGCTGGTGGCCCTGGCTGATGATTCCGGCCTGTCCGTGACGGCGCTCGGCGGCGCTCCGGGAATCTTTTCAGCCCGTTGGGCCGGCGAGACCAAGGACTTCGGCATCGCCATGGCGCGGATTGAGGCCGAGCTTGCCGCCCTGGACACCGGCGATCGCAGCGCCTGGTTCACCTGCGCCCTGGCCGTGGCCTGGCCGGACGGTCCTGCGGTGGTGGTCGAGGGACGCCTTGATGGCGACCTGACCTTTCCGGCGAGGGGAGATCGCGGGTTCGGCTATGATCCGATCTTCGTGCCGAAAGGCAGGACCGAAACCTTCGGCGAAATGGACCCCCTCATGAAGGACGCCATGAGTCATCGGGCCCTGGCCTTCGCCCAGCTGCGGGCAGCCGTGCTTTGAGGCCGCCCCTCGGCGTCTACGTCCACTGGCCTTTCTGCGCCCGGATCTGTCCCTATTGCGACTTCAACGTCTATCGCCACCGGGGCCGGGAAGATCAGGGTCTGGCCCTGAAGACCGCCATACTCCGGGACCTCGAAGCCCAGGCCGCCGGTCTGGAAAATCGGGAACTGGTCTCCGTCTTCTTCGGCGGCGGCACCCCCTCCCTGATGGAGCCGGACTGGGTCGCCGAGATCCTGCAGACCTGCCGTAGCCTGTGGCCAGGGGCTGCGGACATTGAAGTCAGCCTGGAGGCCAATCCGACCGACGCCGAAGCCGCCCGGTTCGAGGCCTTTGCGGCGGCCGGCGTCAACCGCCTGTCCCTGGGCCTGCAGGCGCTGGATGACCAGGATCTGCAACTGCTCGGGCGCGACCACTCGGCGTTGGAGGGTCTTCGCGCCGCCAGACTCGCCGCAACCATCTTCCCGCACCTGTCGATTGACCTGATCTATGCCCGCCCTGGCCAGACGGTCGAAGCCTGGACCCGCGAGCTGGAGGCCGCCCTGGAACTGGGCGCCCAGCATGTCTCGCCCTACCAGCTGACCATTGAACCAGGGACCGCCTTTGACCGCGCCGTCGGTCGCGGGCGCATGATCCCGCCGGGGGAGGACCTTGCCGCCGATCTCTATGAGGTTACCCAGGAGATTCTCGGCCGCGCCGGTTTCGAGGCTTATGAGGTCTCCAACCATGCCAGGTCGCCGGCCCACCAGTCCCGGCACAACCTCGTCTACTGGCGGGGGGAGGACTATCTGGGGGTCGGTCCCGGCGCCCATGGCCGTGTCACGCAAAACGGGGTCAGGCAGGCGACCGTCGCCGCCATGACCCCCGGGGCCTATATCGGTCAGGTTGCTGCGGGCGGCACTGGGCTGGCCGAGCAGGAGGCCCTCAGCCCGGTCGCCGCGGCTGAGGAGAGACTGCTATCCGGGCTTCGCACCTGGGAAGGCGTTTCCTATGGCGAACTTGCCGCCCTTGGCCTGACCTCAGATCACCCGGAGGTCATCGCCCTGACGACCGACGGCCTGCTTGCGCCCGACGTCGACCGCCTGAGACCAACCCCGGCCGGCCGGCTGGTGCTCAACTGGCTGACAAGTCGTCTCGCCCTTGCGTGAGGGCGGCGAACCGGCGATGCCTAGACCATGTCGCGCCATCCACCGCCCCCGCCCCTCTCCGATGCCGAACTGGCGCCAGGCCTCTATCTTGTCGCGACGCCCATCGGGAACCTGCGGGACATCACCCTGCGCGCCCTGGACATACTGAACGGCGCCGACATGGTCCTGGCGGAAGACACCCGGGTCACGGCAAAGCTGATGAACGCCTATGGCCTGTCCAAGAAGCTGGAACGCTATGACGAGCACGCCGCCGAACGGGCCGCGCCGAAGATCCTGAGGGCGCTCGCCGATGGCGCCCGGGTCGCCCTGGTGTCCGACGCCGGCACGCCCATGGTGTCGGATCCCGGCTTCCGGCTGGCGCGGGACGCCCTCGCCCAAGGGTCCAGCGTCTTTCCAGCGCCCGGCGCCTCGGCGGTCCTGGCGGCCCTGGCCGTGGCCGGGCTTCCGACAGACATGTTCATGTTCGCCGGCTTTCCGCCGCCCAAGAGTGCGGCCCGCAGGACTTTTTTTGAGTCCCTCGGCAATGTCCCGGCGACCCTGGTCTTTTTCGAAGGCGCCAGTCGTGTTTCGGCAAGCCTGCAGGACATGGCCGCCGTATTCGGCAATCGCGACGCCGCCGTCGCCCGGGAGCTGACCAAGCTTTATGAGACCGTGGTCCGCGCCCCTCTGGGCGCCCTTGCCGCCAATCCCGACTTTGCAGATCCCAAGGGTGAATTCGTTATTCTGGTAGGCCCCGGCGTGGCTCAGGCGGCCACATCGGATCAGGTGGACCAGGCCCTGCGCGACGCCCTGGCGCGGCTGAGACCCGCCGACGCCGCCGCCGAGGTCAGCAAGGCCTACGGGCTACCCCGGCGCGAGCTCTATAACCGGGTCATGGCCCTGAGGGCCGAAGACCGGTGAGCCAGGCCCGTCGGGTCCGGGGTGCGGCCAGCCGCAAGGCGGGACGACAGGCCGAGGTCCTGGCGGCGGTCTGGTTGATGCTCAAGGGCTATCGCATTCTGGGGTTCCGCCTGAAGACCCCCCAGGCTGAAATTGACATACTGGCGCTGAAGGGACCGGTTCTGGCGGTGGTCGAGGTCAAGTCCCGGACCACGCCCATGGCGGCCCTGGAAGCTGTCGGACATGACCAGAGGGAGCGCCTGCGCCGGGCCGGCCGATCCATCGCCTCAAGTCGACCGCGACTGGCTGAAGCGGCTGTCCGCCTCGACCTGATCGCCATGTCCCCGGGCCGGTTCCCCCGGCACATCCAGGACGCCTGGCGCGGCGGATAGCGATCAAGGCTGGCCTAGCGGCGCTCATCCCACTATCTGCAAGTCTTCAATCCGCCAGGGAGCTGAACCATGTCGCTGAAGGTCGCCGTCCAGATGGACCCGCTGGAGACCATCCGCATTGCTGGCGACACCAGCTTTCTGATGATGCTCAACGCCCAGGCCCGTGGTCACAGCCTGTTTGTCTACACCCCCGAGAAGATGTCACTGGAAGATGGCCGCCTGCTGGCCCGCGGACGTTCAGTGACGGTGCAGGACGTGGAGGGGGACCACGCAAAATTCGGTCCCTGGGAGGTGCGTGACCTCTCGGAAATGGACGTGGTGCTCCTGCGCCAGGACCCGCCCTTCGACATGGCCTACATCACCTCGACCCACTTCCTGGACGCCATCCACCCCGGGACCCTGGTGGTGAACAATCCGACAGAAGTGCGGAACGCTCCGGAAAAGCTCTACGTCACCACCTTCCCCGGCGTGCAGCCGCCGACCCTGGTGACCTCGGACATCGAAGCCATCTACGACTTCCGCGAACGGCATGGCGACATCGTGCTCAAGCCCCTCTATGGCGGCGGCGGGTCGGGGGTGGCGCGGCTTCTGGCTGACGACCCCAATCTCGACGCCCTGCTGGATCTTCACCGCATGATCGGCCGCGAGCCCGTCATCGCCCAGAAGTTCATCCCGGCGGTGGTCAAGGGCGACAAGCGCATTCTCCTGGTGGACGGCGAGCCTGTCGGCGCCATCAACCGCATACCCAAGGCGGGCCAGATCCGCTCCAACCTGGCCGTCGGCGGCAGCGCCGTCGCCGTTGAACTGACCGCCCGTGACCGGGAACTCTGCGGCATAATCGGGCCGGAACTGAAGCGCCGCGGCCTGATGTTCGTGGGAATTGACGTGATCGGCGACTATCTCACCGAGATCAACGTGACCTCGCCCACCGGATCGCGGGCCCTGAAGGCCTTCACCGGCGTCGACGCCACTGAAATCATGTGGGACCGGATCGAAGCCCTGCGCCGTCAGGCCTAGGCCGCCGCCCTGGTGAGCTGCTGGAGCATGGCGCGCACCTGGCCGGCATGGTCCGGGTTTCTGGACAGTTCGGACCGCACATCGTCCTGACGGGCCAGCTTCATCGCCTCGGCCGCCGCCCGCTCGGAAACGGCGCCCAGGGGCGCAGCCTCGCCAATCGCCATTTCAAGCAGCAGGATCAGGCGCTGCACCGGGGCCTTCTGGGCGCGTCCCAGCTGCTGGATGAGCTTGGTGTCTGACTCCACCAGGGCCGCCACTTCAGCGACCTTGGCCTGAATGGGCTGGAAATCCTCAGGCGCCAGACCGCAGCGGGCCAGGCTTTTCTGCAACCTGGCCAGGGCGCGCAGGCGTGCCGGGGGGCTCTCAATGCCGAACCGGAATTCATTTTCAAACCGCAGACCGGCGATCCCGGCCGACAGATAACGCGCGGCCTGACGCTTGTTAGCTGCGCCGATGACATTCTCGACCAGATAGATCATGGCGAAGGCGTCGTCGGCGGCATAGCTGGACCGGCCCAGATAGCTCTCGATGAAATCTGCTGTGACCAGCATTCTGGAGCGAACGGTAAAGGCCTCCTGGATGTCCTCAGGCAGGATTGAGTCTGCGGCGCCCGCCATCAGGGCCATGGCCAGGGCGCGAATGATCTCGATCTCGCCCTTCGGATCGCTCGGGCGCAGGCGGCGCGGCCCCACCAGTTCCGCCATGACGTTCTTTGCCAGGGCGACCCGGACCTCCTGGAAGTCCTCCGTGGCCAGCCACATGGCCAGGCGCGAGCAGGTCCCGTTGAACTGCGGCATGGCCTTGGCCACCAAAGGCTCGACCTTCATCAGGGCTTCGACATTCCTGTGAAAGGCCAGCCGGGTCATGATGGCCAGTCTGGCGCCAAGGTCGTGGCCGGAGCCCAACAGGTCGTCCAGCCCGGTCCTGCTGCCCAGTTGTTCCGAGAGCGGCTGTTCCAGAACCGAAAGGGCCAGGGCCCGGGGCGGGCCTGCAGCCGGGGCGCTGTTGGCCAGTTCCAGGAGCCGCTGGATCTTTTCCGATCGCGACATGGCCGAAGCGATGGCGTTGGCGACAGCGCCGCCGAGCAGATAGGCACGCTCGGGTTCATGGCAAATCCGCTGGGCGGCGTCGGCGAAGGATTCCTTTGTCAGGTCCGGAAATGCGTTCTGCCGAGCATCCTTGGTCAGGCGCTTGATGCTGCGGTCTGCCAGACTCTGAAAGCTGCGCACCAGCTCATGGACACTGGCGCCCCTCGCCTGGGCCTCGGGAACGGCAATCTTCTGGATGGCGTGCTGCAGGTCTGTGCCGGAGGACTCCAGAACCTCCGCCAGGTCAGATCTGTGCAGGAGTTCAAAGGGGGTGACGCCATTGGTCCTCAACCAGCCCTCGAGCAGGCGGCCGATCCTGTCCCGTGCGTGGGCCGAATAGATGTCCTGGGGCGCGACACAGAGGGGCTCGTGATTCTCCCGGACCTTTTTCTTCCTGTCGGGCGCCTGCTCCCCGAGGGTCAGGATGGTTACGGTCTGGAATTCCCGCGTCTCGGCATCGAGGGTCTCCTTGGCGACCTTGACGCCAATGGCCTTGTGTTCGGCCATCATGGCTTCGGCGGTGGCTATGGCCAGTCCCCGGTCCTCTGTCGCCAACTCAAGCGACCAGCCGTCCGCGCGGGTTTTCCGCACAGAAAGCTCGTAATGGATTTGCGCCGACGCGGACATTAAGCACCCCAGTTGACGCCAACTGTGGGCGAACAAGCTTAAAGTCTGATTGATCTTGTTTTCCGGAGTGGCTGAAGGGGGCTGGACCTCGCCCTTATCGCGCCCCATTGAGGCCATGGTGTAGGCTGACTAGTCTGCAGGTATGATGCGCCCCGCCAGGAAGCGCGGCCCGTTTGAGGAACTGACGAAAGACCATGGCCAAGATCACGCTAGTGGACGACGACGAGAACATCGTGACCTCCGTCAGTCTCGCCCTTGAGAGCCACGGTCATGTGGTCAAGGCCTATCACGATGGCGCCAGCGGCCTTGCGGCCCTGGAGAACGACCCCGCGGACCTGGCGATTCTGGACGTGAAGATGCCCCGCATGGACGGCATGGAAGTCCTTCGCCGCCTGCGCCGCACCTCGGACATGCCGGTCATCATCCTGACGTCCAAGGACGAGGAAATCGACGAGATCCTGGGCTTCAACCTCGGCGCCGACGACTACATGCACAAGCCCTTCAGCCAGCGTCTGCTGATCGAGCGGGTAAAGGCGCTGTTGCGGCGCGCCGGCGCTGATGGCGAGGAAGCTCCGCCGCCCACAGGCGACCCCGCCTCCCGCGCACTTCAGCGGGGCAAGCTGACCCTGGATCCGGCCCGCCATGACTGTCTGTGGGAGGGCAAGCCGGTCAAGCTGACCGTGACCGAGTTCCTGCTGCTCCAGTCCCTGGCCCAGCGGCCGGGCTTTGTGAAAAGCCGGGATAACCTGATGGACGCCGCTTACGACGACCAAGTCTATGTGGACGACCGCACCATCGACAGCCACATTAAGCGGATGCGCAAGAAGTTCCGGGAAGTGGCTCCCGAGTTCGACGCGATCGAAACCCTCTATGGCGTCGGATATCGATACCGCGAATCCTGATCGAGGCGATGGCTTCGGATGGCTGAACTGGCTTCCAGGCTCGCGCCTGGGGCGGCTCATCATCGTGCTCAACACCCTAGGTCTGGCCACTGTGATTGGCGGCGCCCTGGTGCTGAACGAACTGCGCCAGGGGCTGGTCAACGCCCGGATGGACAGCCTGACCACCCAGGGCGAGCTGATCACCACCATCATCGATCAGGCCGCGACCGTGGGCGAGCCCGAGCCGGCCATGGACGCCGGCTATGCCAGCCAGATCCTGCAATTGCTGTCCAATCCCAAGACGCAGAGGGCCAGGCTCTTTGACCGGGATGGCCGGTTGATCGCAGACAGCGACTGGGTCGTCGATCGGGTGGAGTCAAAGGTCCTTCCCCCCGCCAAGCCCAGGGATGCGGCGAGACCCGGCGCCGGTCCCGAAAAGGCATCCCCCCAGGGCGGCCGCGCCGCCGACCAGGTGGCCCAGTCCCTCAAGGATGAAGTCGCCCGGGCCCTGACCGGACGCCATGTCTCCGACACCCGTCGCGCCGAGGATGGCCGGCTGGTGGTGTCTGTCTCCATGCCCATCCAGCACGTCCAGGCCATACTCGGCGTCCTGACCCTTGAGGCCAATGACGTGGACCAGATCATCGCCCGTCAGAGGGCGGCCCTGATCCCCTTCATCCTGCTCTCCATTGTCGTGACGGCGGCCTCGTCCTTCATGCTGAACACGCTCATAGCCCGTCCGGTGCGGCGCCTGTCCCGGGCGGCCGATACGGTGAGGCTGTCCCGGGCCCGGTCCATATCCCTGCCGGACATCGCCCGGCGGGATGACGAACTTGGCGATCTGACAAGGGCGCTGGAGGCCATGACGGACGCCCAGTCCGAGCGTATGGACGCCATTGAGCGGTTCGCCGCCGACGTGGCCCATGAGATCAAGAACCCCCTGACCTCCATGCGTTCGGCGGTGGAAACCCTGGACCTGGTCCGCGACGGGCCGCCACGGGACAAGTTGCTGGGTATCATCAAACAGGACGTCCAGAGGCTGGACCGGCTGGTCACCGACATTTCCAACGCCTCGCGGCTTGACGCGGAACTTTCCAGGGAGGACGCCCGATCCATCGATCTTGGCCGCCTGCTCGCTGACATTGTCCAGGCCTATCAGGACTCCCAGCGGGCCGGCGAGGCGCGGCCCACTGTAACCATTCCCGACGGACTGGAAGCCGTCACGGTCTCGGGGGCTGAAGGCTCCCTTGGGCAGGTCTTCCGCAATCTGATCGACAACGCCAAGTCCTTCAGTCCCCCCGGCGGGGGGGTGCGCATCGCCCTTGAGTCCCTTCGCGGCGAGGCTGTGGTCACGGTGGATGACGAGGGCCCCGGCATTCCCCCCGACAATCTGGAGACCATTTTCCAGCGGTTCTACACATCAAGGCCCAAGGGCTCGGCCTTTGGCGGCAATTCGGGTCTGGGACTCTCCATCGCCCGTCAGATTGTCGAGTCCCAGGGCGGGGTTCTGACAGCCTCAAACCGCCAGGATGCGATCGGGGAGATCTGCGGCGCCCGGTTCACCGTCCGCCTGCCCCTGGCCCGGCGCTGATTCCATGGACCAGGTTCTCCATGCCGGCCTGATGGCCCTTCGACAGGAGGGGCTGTGGCAGGGCGTCCTGATCACGGGGCCCTCGGGCTCGGGCAAGAGCGATCTGGCCCTGCGTCTCCTGGCCGACGGATACCGGCTTGTCGCTGATGACCGGACCCTTGTCTGGACGTCCGGCGGGGTCCTGTTCGGGCGGGCGCCGGACCCCCTCAGCGGCAGGATCGAGGTCCGCGGCCAGGGAGTTTTTGCAGGCCAAAGGTTCCTTCCCGCCTGCCGGATCGTCCTTGAAGTCCGTGACGGGGTCAGCGAGCGCTGGCCCGATCCGGACCATGCGTCCTATCTGGGATTGCGGATTCCGCGCCTTACGCTATCCCTGCTGGAAGTTTCTGCGGTTTCAAAGCTAAGTCATGCCCTCTGGCATCTTGGACGCGGCGCGGAAGGCGCGTATCTAGACGGCCTTGCGAGCAGCGCCTCGCTCCGGTCGGGTGGGGATTCCCGTTGAGAGAGTTTCAATGATCGGCCTCGTGATCGTGACGCACGGGCGACTGGCCGAGGAGTTTGTCTTCGCCATGGAGCATGTGGTCGGCCCGCAGTCAGCGGTATCGGCCATCTGTATTGGTCCCGACGACGACATGGAAAAGCGCCGTCAGGACATACTGACGGCCTGTGAGCGGGTGAACACAGGTTCCGGAGTCATACTCCTGACCGACATGTTCGGCGGCACGCCTTCCAACCTCGCCATTTCCGTCATGGAACAGACCCGGGCCGAGGTGATCGCCGGACTGAACCTGCCCATGCTGATCAAGCTGGCCAGCCTGCGCACCAAGCTCTGTCTTGAAGACTGCGTCGCCCAGGCCCAGGAGGCCGGCCGGAAGTATATTTCGGTGGCGTCCTATGTTCTGGCAGGGGACAAATGACGGCGAGGGCCACCGTCGACATCATCAACAAGCGCGGCCTTCATGCCCGCGCCTCGGCGAAGTTCGTCAAGCTGGCCTCCACCTTTGAGGCGGAAGTCACGGTGTCGAAGGACGGCCAGAGTGTCGACGCCCGCTCGATCATGGGCCTGATGATGCTGGCGGCCGGCGTCGGCTGCTGCATAGACATTTCCGCTGAAGGCCCGGAGGCCGAGGCCGCCGTGGAAGCTCTCAAGGCCTTGGTGGACGGTCGCTTCGACGAAGGCGAATAGCCGCTCTAGGCCTTCAGCTTGTAGCCGGTCCGGAAGATCACCGTGATGGCGATCAGGCAAGCGATCATGAAGCCGAAAGTGGCCGCCAGACTCAGGCCCACCGGTACATCCGAAATTCCGTAGAACGACCAGCGGAACCCCGACACCAGATAGACCACGGGGTTGAACAGGGCGATCTTCGCCCAGATCCCCGGCAGCATGTTGATCGAATAGAAGCTGCCGCCCAGGAAGGTCAGTGGGGTGACAATCATCATGGGAATGATCTGCAGTTTCTCCCAGCCGTCAGCCCAGACGCCGATCACGAAGCCGAACAGGCTGAATGTGACCGAGGTCAGGACCAGGAAGCTCGCCATGACCAGGGGATGGGCGATCTGGTAGGGCACGAAAAGCCGGGCCGTGACCATGATGATCAGCCCCAGAATGACCGACTTGGTCGCCGCCGCGCCCACATAGCCGATGACGATTTCCAGGGCCGAGATCGGCGCTGACAGCACCTCGTAGATCGTGCCGGCGTATTTGGGCATGTAGATGCCGAAACTGGCGTTGGAAATGCTCTCGGTCAGTATGGACAGCATGATCAGCCCCGGCACGATGAAGGCTCCGTAGGAGACCCCGTCGATCCTGGCCATGCGGGCGCCAATGGCAGCGCCGAACACGATGAAATAGAGCGAGGTCGAGATCACCGGAGAGGCGATGGACTGGATCAGGGTCCGCCATGTCCGGGCGAGCTCGAAGTGGTAGATGGCCCGAATGGCATAGAGGTTCATGCTGCGGCCCTCACCAGGCTGACAAAGATATCTTCCAGGGAGCTCTCCTGGGTCTTCAGGTCGCGAAACTCAATGCCCTGGTCATTCAACCGCCTCAGCAGGGCCGCAATGTTCTTCTGATCGGACTGGCCGTCAAAGGTGAAGACAAGCTCGGTCCCGTCCGCCGACAGTTCGAGGGATTCTCCGGCAAGGCCGACCGGCGTTTCGCTGAGCGGCGTAACCAGGGACAGGATCAGCTGCTTCTTGCCCAGCTTGGACATGAGGGCGGCCTTGTCCTCCACCAGTATGATCTCGCCGCGGGAAATCACCCCGATCCGGTCGGCCATTTCCTCGGCCTCCTCGATATAGTGGGTGGTCAATATGATGGTGACACCGCTGTCGCGAAGGCGCCTGACCATGGCCCACATATCCCGGCGCAGCTCGACGTCGACCCCCGCCGTCGGCTCGTCGAGAAAGAGGATGGCGGGCTCATGGGAGAGGGCCTTGGCGATCATCACCCGGCGCTTCATGCCGCCGGAAAGGTTCATGATCTTTTCCGACCGCTTGTCCCAGAGGCTGAGGTCCTCCAGCACCTTCTGCAGATAGGCTGGATCCGGCGCCTTGCCGAACAGGCCGCGGGAGAATTTCACCGTATCCCAGACGCTTTCGAAGGCGTCGGTGTGCAGTTCCTGGGGCACCAGGCCGATCCGGCGGCGGGCGGCGCGATAGTCTGCGATGATGTCGCAGCCATCGGCCAGGATCTTTCCCGACGTCGGATTGACGATGCCGCAGATGATGCTGATCAGGGTGGTCTTGCCCGCCCCGTTCGGACCGAGCAGGGCGAAGATCTCACCCTTGCGGATGGTGAGATTGACCGATTTCAGGGCGGAAAATCCGCTGGCATAGGTCTTGTTGAGGTCAGTTACTTCAATGATGGGCGTCACGGTCGTCCTCGGGGCTGACGCTCAGAATGCCGCGCCCCGGCCCCCGACGCCAGCGCGACATCATCGCCCTAGGGTGATGGCGCCTCATGGGCTAGGGTCTGACAGCCTTGTTCCGAGGCCTGAACTGTCTGCAGAAGCGTGAGCGTCAGGGGGCGTCGCTGACCGGTCGGGAAGTCGAACTCAAGTTTCGCTGCGAGGCGCGGGATCTGGACGCCGTGCTGGCGGCCGCCCCTGGCGAGGGCCTGCAGACCCGTGACCTGGTCTCAACCTATTTCGACACCCCGGATGGCGCCCTGAGTGGACGCCACATGTCGCTCCGCCTCCGGGAAAGCGCTGGCGGCGCTGTTGTCCAGACCTTCAAGGCCGGCCAGGGGCTGACCCGCCAGGAGCTGGAATGGCCGGCGCCACAGGGTCTGGACCTGGGCCACCCCAAGCTGAGGGCCGTATTGAAGGCGCCCTTGCGCAAGGCCCTGGCCGAAGCCTTCACCGTCACCATCAGCCGTCGTCAGAGGACTTTCGACTATAAGGGCGCGCAGATCGAACTGGCCCTGGACGAAGGCGAGGCGCGAAGGGGTGATCAGCGACGGGCGATCTGTGAAGTCGAGCTGGAGCTCAAGTCCGGCTCCAGCGCCGCCCTCTTTGACCTGGCCAGGGAGCTGTCGCGGGTAGCGCCGCTGAGACTGTCCTTCCTGGGCAAGGCTTCCCAGGGTCAGATGCTCGTGCAGCAGGCGCCTTCATTTTCCCGGGACACAGATCTGGCCCTGACCCGGGATACATCCCCCGGCGAAGCCTTCCAGGTTCTGGCCCGCCGGGCCTTTGTCGACCTGACCCTGCATGCCGAAGCCTACAGCGAATCCGGCCATGGCAGGGCGCTGCATTCCCTCAGGGTGTCCACCCGGCGATTGAAGAGTTATCTGGCGACCTTCAGCCCGCTCCAGGACGAGACCGCCGCCAGCGCTGTGCGCAAACATCTGAACTGGCTGCTTCAGGTCAGCGCCGAAGCGCGCAACCTTGATGTCTTCGCCGAGACCTACCTGCAGTCGGATCCGTCCGGCCCTCTTGCCCAGGCGGTGAAGGCTGCAAGCGCCTCAGCCCATGCCAGGACCCGCGCCGCACTTGCCTCGGGACGGCTTCGGCAACTCCTGCTGGATCTCGCCGCCTGGGTCGAGACCGATGCCTGGCAGGGAAGGTCAGATCAGGCTGCAGGCGCCCTGAAGCAAAGGCTGAGGCCCTTCGCGCGCCGGGTCCTGAATCAGAGCCTCAAGCGTCTGGCTCGACATGCGAAGGATCTGCGAGCTCTTGATCCCGAAGCCCGCCATCTTGTCCGGCTGAAGGCCAAGCGGCTGCGCTATGTCCTGGAAGCCTTCATCCCGTTGTTCGCATCAGGACATGCGACCCGTTATCTGACAACGCTGCGAGCGATCCAGACCGACCTCGGTGATCTCAATGACGCTGCGGCGGCCGTCCCTCTGGTTCAGGGCCTCAATCTGGGTGATGGCGAGACTCTCGCCCTTCAAGGGATAGCTGCCCGGACAACGGCCCTGGAGGCAGGGCTGGCGACGACAAATCGCAAGCTCAGGCGCCTCCTCGATCAAGCTCCGCCGTGGGCGACATAAAGACTTCTTTATATGTTTCTTGCGAGAGTCCGATCTTGCGGGTATAGGGCCCGCAGATTGTGACAGGACGCCCCCAAATGACCGACTATGTGGTGAAAGACATCTCCCTGGCCGATTTCGGCAACAAGGAGATCGCCATTGCCGAGACCGAAATGCCCGGCCTGATGGCTGTGCGCGCTGAGTTCGGCAAGGCTCAGCCGCTGAAGGGCGCCCGGATCGCCGGCTCCCTGCACATGACCATCCAGACGGCGGTGCTGATCCAGACCCTGGAAGCCCTGGGCGCTGACGTGCGCTGGGCCTCCTGCAATATCTTCTCGACCCAGGACCACGCCGCAGCGGCCATCGCCGCCAACGGCACCCCTGTCTTCGCCATCAAGGGCGAAACCCTGGAAGAATACTGGGACTACGCCCACCGGATCTTCGAATGGTCGGACGGCGGCTACCCCAACCTGATCCTCGATGACGGCGGTGACGCCACCCTGCTCTGCGTCCTGGGCCCCAAGGCCGAGAAGGACCCGTCGGTCCTGTCCAACCCGCAGAACGAGGAAGAAGAAGCCCTCTTCAAGGTGATGAAGCGTTACCTTGCCGAAAAGCCCGGCTTCTACTCTGGCATCCGCGACGCCTGTAAGGGCGTGTCGGAAGAAACCACCACGGGCGTGCACCGCCTCTACCAGATGGCAGAGCGCGGCGAGCTGCCCTTCCCCGCCATCAACGTCAATGACAGCGTGACCAAGTCCAAGTTCGACAACCTCTATGGTTGCCGCGAGAGCCTGGTGGACGCCATCCGTCGCGGCACCGACGTCATGCTCTCGGGCAAGGTCGCCGTGGTCCTGGGCTATGGCGATGTGGGCAAGGGTTCCGCCGCCAGCCTGCGCAATGGCGGCGCCCGGGTCATCGTCACCGAAGTCGACCCGATCTGCGCCCTGCAGGCAGCCATGGAAGGCTATGAAGTCCAGACCATGGAAGACGTGGCCGACAAGGGCGACATCTTTGTCACCGCCACCGGCAACAAGGACGTTCTGACCGTGGACCACATGCGGGCCATGAAGAACAACGCCATCGTCGCCAATATCGGTCACTTCGACAGCGAGATTCAGGTGGCCGGCCTGAAGAACTTCAAGTGGGACAAGATCAAGGATCAGGTCCACCACGTGGAATTCCCGGATGGCAAGAAGATCATCCTGCTGTCCGAAGGCCGTCTGGTGAACCTGGGCAACGCCACGGGTCACCCCAGCTTCGTGATGAGCGCCTCCTTCACCAACCAGACCCTCGCCCAGATGGAGCTGTGGACCAACGGCGCCAGCTACGAGACCAAGGTCTACACCCTGCCCAAGCATCTCGATGAAAAGGTCGCCATGCTTCACCTGGCCAAGCTGGGCGCCAAGCTGACCCAGCTGTCCAAGGACCAGGCCGACTATATCGGCGTGCCGGAAGCCGGTCCGTTCAAGCCGGATCACTATCGCTACTAGGATTACCCGCCTCTCCAGCGGTGAAGGGGGCGCAGCCCATGCGCCCCCTTTTTCTTGCCTGCAGGGTCAGGTTTCCACGGCATCCATGGCCGCTGACACTCGCCGCATGCGCAGCCAGGCGCCCACGGCATAGACTGACGCCCCGCCCCAGATGAAGACGAAGGACAGGGCGCGTAGGGGCGTAAAGGCCTCGCCCTCCGCCACGCCGATGGCGAAGCCAATGGTCGGACCAATGAACTGCAGGAAGCCGATGGTCGACAGGGGAATGCGCCGCGCCGCCCAGGAGAAGAGGACCAGGGGGATCGCGGTGATCGGTCCCGCCGCCAGCAGCCAGAGGGTGCTGACCGTGTTCAGGCCGAAGTGGGCGCCGCCGGTCGTTGGCAGCCACAGGGCGTAGATCAATCCGGGAACGGCCAGGATCAGACACTCGATGAAGAGACCGGTCTGGGCGTCGGCGGCGATCTGCTTGCGGACAATGCCATAGGCGCCGAAGGATACGGCCAGGATCAGCGAGACCCAGGGCAGGTGGCCCACAGCAATGCCCTGCACCGCCACCCCTATGGCCGCCAGCACCATGGCGGCTGTCGACACCCTGTCCAGGCGCTCGCGGAAGAACACCACCCCTGCCGCCATGTTCAGCAGGGGCGTCAGGTAATAGCCAAGGCTGGTCTCCAGCACCCGGCCGGAATTCACCGCCCAGACATAGAGGGCCCAGTTTGAACCGATCAGCATGGCCGACAGGAAGAGGCCAGCCAGCAGGCGGGGATTGCGGAACACCGCCAGGGCCTGGGGCCCCTGTCCGGCCATGAGGACAAACAGCAGGGCGGTCGGCGCCCCCCAGAGGGAGCGATGGGCCAGGATCTCCCAGGACCCCATGCCCAGCCGGCCCATGGCCTGGAAGACCAGGGGCACGAAGCCCCAGATCAGATAACAGAGGACCCCGGCGACAAGCGGTGTTGCAGGCCTGGTCATCCCTGTAACATCCGACAGCCCGCCTTAGGTCAGGGCGGCCTGACGGATCAGGCCCCGTTCGTGAAGCAGCTGGGCGATCTGGACCGCGTTCAGGGCCGCGCCCTTGCGGAGGTTGTCCGCCACTACCCACATGTTCAGGCCATATTCGACCGTGGTGTCATTGCGGATGCGGCTGATGAAGACCGGGAATTCGCCCTGGGCTTCCTTGGGGGTGATGTAGCCCTTGTCGTTGCGCTGATCGACGACGATGATCCCGGGGCTCTCGCGCAGCAGGTCGCGGGCCTCTTCCTCGTCCAGGGGCTCCCAGAATTCCACATTCACCGCTTCAGAGTGGCCGACCATGACCGGCACCCGCACGCAGGTGACGGTGAGCTTGATCTCCGGATCGATCATCTTGTGGGTTTCATTCCACATCTTGGCTTCCTCGTCGGTATAGCCGTCGTCCTCGAAGGCGCCGATGAAGGGGATGACGTTGAAGGCGATCTGCTTGGGGAACTTCTTGGGCTCAGGGGCGCCCAGGACGAAGATGCCCTTGGTCTGGTCCCAGAGCTCGTCCATGCCTTCCTTGCCGGCGCCAGACACCGACTGATAGGTCGAAACGACAACGCGCTTGATCCGGGCCCGGTCGTGCAGGGGCTTGAGCGCCACCACCAGCTGGGCGGTGGAGCAGTTGGGATTGGCGATGATGTTCTTGCGGTCCGCCCATTCCACATCGTCCGGATTCACTTCCGGCACGATCAGCGGCACGTCCGGATCCATGCGGAAGGCCGAGGAATTGTCGATGACGATGGGACCGGCCTCGCCGATCTTCGGCGACCATATCTTGGAAAAACTGCCCGAGACGCTCATCAGCACCAGGTCCACGGTCGAGAAATCGAACTGCTCGATGTCCTGGCACTTGATGATCTTCTCGCCGAAGGAGACCTCGACGCCGATGGACTTGCGGCTGGCGATGGCGTGAATCCTGTCTACGGGGAACTCGAGTTCCTCAAGGATGTTCAACATTTCGCGGCCCACATTACCCGTGGCCCCAACGACGGCGACGCGATAGCCCATCGTGGTCTCTCCCGATTTAAAAGGAGCGTCCGTCTACGCCGGGGGGGCGCCAAATGCAATCTCGGGGGTTCAAGCCTCGCCCGCCATGCGCAGGATTTCAGCCCAGGCTAGGGGGCTGACCGGGGAAACCGACAGCCGCGACTGCCTCAGCATGGCCATGTCCGCCAGGGCGGGATTGGCCTTCATCTGCACCAGGGATACGGGCCGGGGCAGGGGACGGACTGGCGTCAGCTCCACAGCCACAAATCGTCCCGCAGCGTCGGAGGGATCGGGGAAGGCGGTTCTGGCCACCTCAGCAACCCCCACCACCGCAAGGCCTTCCTGCGAGTGATAGAAGAAGACCTGATCGCCGACCTGCATGGCCTTCAGATGCAGGGCCGCAGCATTGTTGCGCACGCCATCCCAGACCGTGCGACCGTCCCGCACCAGATCCTCGAAGCTGTATGTGCCCGGTTCTGACTTCACCAGCCAGCAAGGCCTTGCATCCGTCATGGCGCCCTCCCAAGTCATCGAAGGATGATACCATGACGGCAGTCGGGTCGAAGTCGGGAAAGGTCGGGTTAACCCGAATTCGCCCATGCCTGTCCGGCGGACATGAAACCTGCGCCGTATGTGCCGCTGAAGGAGACGTGATGATCTGTTCGCGCCGCACCCTGCTCGCCGCCGGTCTTTCCCTGGCCGCGCCCTCCGCCCTCGCCGCCGGTCCAGCCAGCGGGAGACTGGCCTTCGCCGTCTATCGCAATGAGGTAAAGGTCGGCGAGCACCTGATGGTGTTCACGGGCGATCCCTCAGCACCGGTGGTGACGACCGATGTCTCCATGCAGGTGAGGCTGGGACCGGTCCCGGTCTATCGCTACACCCACCATGCCGTCGAACGCTGGACGGGCGGGCGGTTCGCCAGCCTCGACACCAGCACCAATTCCAACGGCAAGCGGGAAAAGGTCACCGCCCGGCGATCGGCGGACGGCCTGACCATCGAAACCCTCAAGGGCCCCGTCGCTGCCCCGTCGTCGGCCGCGCCCTTCACCCACTGGAATTCCGAAGTCTTCGGCAAGCCCCTGTTCAATCCCCAGGAAGGCAAGATGCTGAAGGTATCCGCCAGCCGGAAGGGCGCCTCGCAGATTGCCCTGGCCAATGGCCGCAAGATTGACGCCCAGCTGTGGGCGATCCGGGGCGAGACCGAGATTGACGACTGGTATGATGCTTCAGGCGTCTGGGCTGGCCTCAAGGGCCGGGTCCAGGACGGCTCGATGATCGAGTATCGCAGGCTCTAGGCTGCGGTCTTTTCCAGGGCGGCCAGGACGGCGTCGCCCATCTGAACGGTAGAGAGCATGCCCCCCAGATCGCGGGTGCGGGCCCCGTCCTCGAGGGCGCGGATGACCGCCGCCTTCAGGTGATCAGCCGCCGCCGTTTCGTCCAGGGACCAGCGCAGGGCCATTTCGAAGGACAGAATGGCGGCCAGGGGATTGGCCACGCCCTGGCCGGCGATATCCGGCGCCGAACCATGGATCGGCTCGTAGAGGCCGGGCTTGCCCGCCACGCCCAGGGCTGCGGAGGGCAGCATGCCCAGGGACCCGGTCAGCTGGGCCGCAGCATCGGACAGGATGTCGCCGAACAGGTTGTCTGTGACCATGACGTCGAACTGTTTGGGCGCCTTGACGATCTGCATGGCGGCGTTGTCGGCCAGGATATGCTCCAGCTGGACGTCGGCATATTCCCGCTTGTGCAGGTCGGTAACGACCTCACGCCACAGCAGGCCTGAGTCCATCACATTGGACTTTTCGGCCGAGTGGACCTTGTTGCGACGACCCCGGGCCAGTTCGAAGGCGACCCTGGCCACCCGCTCGATCTCGGCGGTGGTGTAGACCTGGGTGTCCACGGCGCGGCGACCGCCGCCAGGCAGGTCCTCGATGAAGCGCGGACTGCCGAAATAGATGCCGCCGGTCAGTTCCCGGACGATCATGAAGTCCAGGCCCTCCACCAGCTCGCGCTTGAGGCTGGAGGCGTCAGCCAGGGGCTGGAAGCAAAGGGCGGGACGCAGGTTGGCGAAGACCTCCATGCCGGCCCGAAGGTTCAGCAGGCCGGCTTCCGGCCGCTTGTCCCGGGGGGAGCCAGCCCATTGCGGGCCGCCGACAGCCCCCATCAGGGCGGCGCGGGAGGCCTTTGCAGCCTCGAGGGCTTCGTCGGTCAGGGGCACGCCATGGGCGTCATAGCTGCAGCCGCCGAACAGGCGCTCGTCCAGCTTGAGGTGCGGGGTCAGGCTCTGCGCCACCCGGCGGACCTGGGCGGTGACTTCGGGGCCAATCCCGTCGCCGGGCAGGAGAAGAAGGTCGGTCATGCGCGTTCCAGCCAGGGTTGGTCCAGGGCCCGCCTGGACTCATAGACATCGATGTCGGCGGCGGAGGTCAGGGTTTCGCCAATGGCGTCCAGACCCTTGAGCATCTTGGTCCGGCGCTGGGCGTCGATTTCGAAGGTAAAGGTCTTGCCGGAGGGCGAGGTCACGGTCTGGGTCTCCAGATCGATGCTGACCATGTGGTTGCCACCCTTGGCCTCGTCCATGAGGACCGAGACCTCCTCGGCCTTCAGAACTACCGGCAGCAGGCCGTTCTGGAAGCAGTTGTTGTAGAAGATGTCGGCGAAGCTGGTGGAGATCACACAGCTGACGCCGAAGTCCAGCAGGGCCCAGGGGGCATGCTCACGGGACGATCCGCAACCGAAGTTATCCCCGGCCACCAGAACGCCGGCGCCCTTGTATTCCGGGCGATTGAGGACGAAGTCGGGCTTCTCCCTGCCTTCCGGATCGAACCGGAAGTCATAGAACAGACCCTTGGACAGACCCTCCCGCTCCACCGTCTTGAGGAACTGTTTGGGGATGATCTGGTCGGTGTCGATATTGGCGATCTGCAGGGGTGCAGCGCGGGCGTCGAGGCGGGTGAAGGCTTTCATTGACTGTCCTCTGCCAGCGCTCTTGCGCCCTGGCTGATCATGAGGGTCGGAACGCCGCCAGGGCCGTCGCGAACCGTAAAGACATGGGTTCCGGGCTTTCGACCGGTGCGAATCTCGGAAACGTTGAAGCCTTCTGCGGCCAGCCGGGCCTGGGCAGCGGCGGCGTCTGCGACCCGCCAGGCCAGACCACCGAATTCATCAGGCTTGTCCGAGGGGGCCGCCTTCAGGCTTGCGCCGAATTCCACCACTGCGTCTCCGGCCCGGAAGAACAGCTGACGCACGCCCCAGCCTTCATTGGCGCGATCCAGCCGAAGGTCCAGGCCGAGCTTGGCGCCATAAACGCCCAGGGCGCGGTCCACATTGGCGGTATGCACCACCACATGATCCAGCCCTGCAATCGCGCCCTCGCCGGTTGCTGGCGAAATCCGCACCGACACCTGCGGCTTCATGAAGATCTGGAGCCCTCCAGTGTCCCGGGGCTCAAGACTTAGAGCCTGAGCGGGCGGCGCCAGGATTTCGCCGCCAATGCCCAGTCGCGACAGACGGGCCTGGCAGGCCTCCAGATCCGGCGTCGCAAACGCCAGGGACCAGAGCCCTTCCCCCTTGGCGTCCAGCTGGGTACGCACCCGGTCTCCGGCGCCGCCAGCGCCATCCGGGGCCATCAGCTCAAGGGCCATGTTGGGAAAACGGAACCAGGCCCGGGCAGCGCCATTGTCATCCTGCCGATCCGGCTCGACGCCCAGCAGGCGGGTATAGAGGGCCTGTGCTGCGTCAATATCGCGAACCGCAATGGCGACGTGATCAAGCGCCGTGATCATCGCAGATAGTCCCGGACGTCGACAATATGGCCGGCGACCGCGGCAGCCGCGGCCATGGCCGGGCTCATCAGGTGGGTGCGCCCGCCCCGGCCCTGCCGGCCCTCGAAATTGCGGTTTGAGGTGGAGGCGCAGCGCTCGCCGGGCGCCAGGCGGTCCGGGTTCATGCCCAGGCACATGGAGCAGCCCGGCTCGCGCCAGTCAAAGCCGGCGGCGATGAAGATGGCGTCCAGGCCTTCTTCCTCGGCCTGGGCCTTCACCAGACCAGATCCAGGGACGACCATGGCGCGGACGTGGGACGCGACCTTGCGACCCACGACTATGGTTGCGGCGGACCGGAGATCCTCGATCCGGCTGTTGGTGCAGGAGCCGATGAACACCACATCGACCTTCGCCTCGGTGATCGGCTGGCCGGCGGTCAGGCCCATATAGTCCAGGGCCCGTTCCACTGCGGTCTTCTTGTCGGCGGTGGTGAACTGGTCGGGGCTGGGGGCGACGCCGGTCACAGCCACCACATCCTCGGGGCTGGTGCCCCAGGTGACCAGGGGCGCAATGTCGGCGGCGTTGAGGACAACCTCCCGGTCGAACACGGCGTCATCATCGGTGACCAGGGTCTTCCAGTAGCTGAGCGCCATGTCCCAGGCGCCGGCCTTGGGGGCGGCGGCGCGACCCATGAGATAGGCGAAGGTGGTTTCGTCGGGCGCCACAAGTCCGGCCCGGGCGCCGCCTTCGATGGTCAGATTGCAGAGGGTCATGCGGCCTTCCATGGAAAGCGCGCGAACCGCCTCGCCGGCATATTCGATCACATAGCCTGTACCGCCGGCTGTCCCGATCTCGCCGATCACCGCCAGGGCGAAGTCCTTGGCGCCAACGCCGGGCGCCGGGGTCCCGTTGATGGTCACCCGCATGTTCTTCGCCTTCTTGGCGCGGAGGGTCTGGGTGGCGAGGACGTGTTCGACCTCGGAGGTGCCGATGCCATGGGCCAGGGCCCCGAAAGCGCCGTGGGTCGAGGTGTGGCTGTCGCCGCAGACAATGGTCATGCCCGGCTGGGTCCGGCCCTGTTCGGGCCCCACCACATGGACAATGCCATTGCGGATGTCGCCCATGGGGAAGAACTCGATCCCGTAATCCTTGACGTTGCGTTCCAGGGTCTGGAGCTGCAGACGGGCCTCTTCATCGGCCACGGCGCCGACGCCTTTGGCCTGTCCCTCGGTCGGGATGTTGTGGTCCGCCACCGCCAGGGTGCGGTCCGGTCGCCGGACCGGGCGCTTCTCTGCTCGCAGGCCTGCAAAAGCCTGGGGGGTGGTGACCTCATGGATCAGATGCAGGTCGATATAGAGAATGGCCTCGCCGTCCTGTTCGGCGACGAGGTGCGCATCCCAGATCTTGTCATAAAGGGTCTTGCCGGACATGGGCGGCATCTAGTGCGGGATGTGTGGGGCTGTGAAGTCGCTTTCCGCCCTAATCCATATGTCTGGCCCAGATTTTCGCCAGAATCACGCGGCCATCGGGGCTTCAGTCCCGAGACAACCCTGGCCGATCAGGGTCGCTTTGAGGGCGACATCCAGCGGTGTGTGAGGTTCTGATCCCAAGGTTCCGACAAGCTTGCTGTTGTCCAGCCGCACCTCCTTTTCCCAGAGATAGCGCATTTCCAGCATTTCCCGGACCATCTCCACAAAGGGGGCGGCGAGGGAAAAGGCGAACCAGGGCAGGTTGCGACGGGCCAGCTTGCGGCCAGCGACCCGGTCCAGGGCCTCCGCCAGTTCCAGGCCGGTGACCTGGTGGCCACCATGGTTGAAAACCGCCGCTGAGGGCAGGGCCGCCTCCATCGCGATGAGGCCGACAATGCTCCGGGCGAAGTCGGGCAGATAGGCCCAGGTGTGTGCAACATCCAGCGGGCCTGGGACCGTGATGGCCTTGAGGGGCTTGCCCTTGGCCACCCAGCCCTCGGTCAGCCAGGACGACCCGCTGGCCGGCCCGAAGAAATCCCCGGCGCGGACTACCAGACTGCGGACGCCTTCCGAGGATGCATCTGCCAACCGCTTTTCCAGGGTTACGCGAATGGCGCCCTTCCTTGTCCTTGGATTTTGCGGAGAGGTTTCGGAGACAAGGGGCCAGGCATCCGGACCGTAATTGTAGACATTACCCGGCAGGACGATGCGGGCTCCGCTCGCCTTGGCTGCGGCTATGCAGGACTCCATCATGCCGGGCTGGAACCTGGCCCAGTTGGCGTAGCCTGGGGGATTTGCGCCCTGGAAGATGACCTTGGCGCCCTGGGCGGCTGCCAGAATGTCACCGGGATTCATGGCGTCGCCCGTGATCCATTCCACACCACGAAGATCAGGTCGATCAGGCCGGTTTGGGGACCGGTTCAGGCCACGGACATGCCAGCCCTCCGCCAGCAGGGCTGCGGCGACAGCGCCGCCTATGGATCCGGTGGCGCCGATGACGAGGGCGATGGGCCTTGTGGACATGTCGTGTTCCTTTCCTTTCGAACGCCGGTGACTATCCGCCAAACTCCTGATCTGCGTAATTGCGCTTTGATGTGGCTCTGATATGCATATTCGTATGAGCACAGAACCTGCCTGGGACCTCTATCAGAGCCTGCACGCCGTCCTCCAGACCGGCAGCTTCTCCGCAGCCGCCCGGGCCAGGGGCCTGACCCAACCGACCCTTGGACGTCACATTGAGTCCCTGGAACAAAGCCTGGGAGCGCCCCTTTTCCTGCGCAGCTCCCGGGGGCTGACCCCGACCGATCTGGCCGAGACCCTGCGGCCTCACCTGGATGAAATGGCCGCCGCTGCTGGCGCGGCCCTGCGCGACGCTTCTGGCGCAGCCGATGGTGAGCGCGGCGTGGTCCGGGTGGCGGTCAGCGAATTCATGGGGGTGGAGGTCCTGCCGCCCATCCTCTCCAGCTTCCACGAAAAGCACCCGGATATCGTCATCGAGATGGTCCTGTCCGACAAGACCGAGGACCTCTCCCGTCGGGATGCCGACATCGCCGTGCGCATGATCCGCCCCACCCAGGGCGCCCTTGTGGCGCGGAAGATCGGCGCCATTCGCCTAGGCTTCTATGCGTCGGAGAGCTATGTGGCGCGACACGGGGTTCCGGCCGGGTTCGATGACCTGCGGAACGGCCACACCCTGATCGGCTATGACCGCGAGCGCATTGATCTGGAAGCCCTGCGCCATGTGGACTTCGGCGGCATCGACATTACCCGCAACACCTTCCAGGTCCGGACCGACAACAATGTGGCCCAGGTGGCTTCAGTCCGTGCTGGCCTGGGCATTGGCGCGGTGCAGAACACCCTGGCCCGACGCTGGGGTCTGGTGCCTGTCATGCCCAACGCCTTCCACTTCGAACTGGAGGTCTGGGTGGCCATGCATGAGAACCTCAAGGGCTCCCGGCGCATGCGTCTGATGTTCGATCATCTGGCCGAGGGCCTGGCCGTCTTCCTTGCGGAAGAGAAGAAGGCCTAGCCTCCGGCCTGGGCCACAACGTCCAGAAGATAGCGGCCGTAGGCCGTCTTGCCGAATACTTCCCCGCGGGCCTTCAACTGGTCACGGGTGATGAAGCCGTTGTGGAAGGCGATTTCCTCCAGGCAGGCCACCTGGACCCCCTGACGCTTCTGGACGGCGCGGACAAACTCGGAGGCTTCGATCAGGCTCTCATGGGTGCCGGTGTCGAGCCAGGCATAGCCCCGGGAAAGCTGCTCCACATAGAGCTCGCCCATTTCCATATAGGCGCGGTTGAGATCGGTGATCTCGTATTCGCCCCGGGCCGACGGCTTGACCTTCTTGGCCAGCTCCACGACCCGGTTGTCGTAGAAATAGAGACCTGTAACGGCTTGCCGGGACTTGGGCGCCTGGGGCTTTTCCTCAAGGCTGATGGCGCGACCGTCACTGTCCAGTTCGACGACGCCGTAGGCTTCGGGCGTATCCACCTGATAGGAAAAGACGGTGGCGCCCTTTTCCCGCTTCACCGCCCGGGCCAGCAGGGCCGACATGCCGGCGCCGAAGAAGATGTTGTCGCCCAGGACCAGGGCGGCCCGATCGTCACCGATGAAGTCTTCTCCCAGGACGAAGGCCTGGGCCAGGCCATCGGGGCTGGGCTGTATCTTGTACTGGATTTCCAGGCCCAGATCTTCGCCAGTGCCGAACAGGCGGCGGTAGTTGTCGATATATTCCGGCGACGAGATCAGCAGGATCTCCCGGATGCCGGCCAGCATCAGCACCGACATGGGATAATAGATCATCGGCTTGTCATAGATCGGCAGCAGCTGCTTGTTCACCGCCAGGGTGGCCGGGTGCAGCCGGGTGCCGGATCCACCGGCGAGGATGATGCCCTTCATGTCCGTTCCTGTTTCGCGGGTTGGGCCAGGAGGGCCGTGACCACGTCACTGACAGCTTCCTGCCAGGGACGGAGTTTGAGTCCGAAGTCGCGCGTCAGCCTGGCCGTGTCCAGTCGTGAATTACCCGGACGTCTTGCAGGGGTGGGGTAGTCGCTGCTGGGAATGGCCTTCAGGACGGGGACCTTGCGCCCCGCGGCCTCAGCCTGACCGAAGACGGCGGCGGCAAGATCATGCCAGCTGGCTTCCCCCGAATTGACCAGATGATAGGTTCCGTAGGGAGGTTCTGCGGCTTCCAGGCGGTGCAGGGCAGACTTCAGGGCTGCAGCTATGTCGTCCGCACTGGTCGGGCAGCCGATCTGGTCATTGACCACCGAAACCTCGTCCCGGGTTTCCGCCAGGCGCAGCATGGTCTTGATGAAGTTATTGCCGTCGGGGCTGACCACCCAGGCGGTCCGCAGGATCAGGTGTCGGGGGTTCCCCGCCGCGACCGCCAGTTCGCCTGCGGCCTTTGAGGCCCCATAGACCCCCAGGGGTCCGATCGGGTCGCTCTCGACATAATATGTGGTCTTGGTTCCGGCGAAAACGAAATCCGTGGACAGGTGCAGGATGGGAATGCCCGCCCGCGCCGCCGCTGCAGCCAGGGCCGCAGGGCCCCGGGCGTTCACCGCCCATGCGGTCTCGATATCGGTTTCGGCCCGGTCGACGGCCGTATGGGCCCCCGAGCTGATCACCGCCCGCCAGGGTCGGCTGGCGACCAAGGCCTCGATGGCGGACGGATCGGACAGGTCCAGTTGATCCCGGCCAGGGGCCTGGATCCGGAAGCCTTCCCCCGACAGCCGGCGCAGGGCCGCGCCGACCTGTCCCGTTCCGCCGGTCAGCAGAATGGGGAGATCATTTTCAGGTTTCGGGGCGACTGAGCTCACAGAGCCTCCTGGCGCACGATGACCGTGATGGGCGGGGACGCCAAACAGAAACGGCGGCCCTTGTGGAAAGGGTCGCCGCTACTTGATCGGAGAGATCTTACCGATGGCCTCAGCCTTCGGTGGTTTCCTTGGGCGCCTGGTTCATCTGGCGCTCGGCGATGCGCGCGGACTTTCCGCGGCGGTCGCGCAGGTAATAGAGCTTGGCGCGACGGACGACGCCGCGACGCTTCACTTCGATGGATTCGATCATCGGCGAGAAGATCGGGAAGACCCGCTCTACGCCTTCACCGAAGGAAATCTTGCGGACGGTGAAGCTCTCATTGATGCCGGCGCCCTGACGGGCGATGCAGACACCTTCGTAGGCCTGAACGCGCTCGCGCTCGCCTTCCTTGATCTTCACATTGACGCGGACGGTGTCGCCCGGCTGAAATTCCGGCGTCGACCGGGCAGCGCCCAAACGGTCGGCTTCTTCCTTTTCCAGGGTCTGGATCAGGTTCATGACTTCATTCCTTGTCTTCCGGGCTTAATCGCCCTTTGCCTGTTGATTGGCGAGATGCTGCGCCCACAAGTCCGGACGCCGCTCCCGCGTGGTTTGTTCCCTCTGCGCCTGCCGCCACTTGCCCACCTGGGCATGATGGCCGCTGAGCAGCACGTCGGGGATATCCAGGCCTTCAAAGTTCCGCGGTCGCGTGTACTGCGGATGCTCCAGAAGCCCGTCCTCGAAACTCTCTTCACTGAGGCTCTGCGCCGCGCCGAGAACTCCGGGCACCAGCCTTACGCACGCTTCGATCACCACCATGGACGCCGCCTCGCCACCGGCGAGCACCGCGTCTCCGACGGAGACCTCCTCGAACCCCCGGGCGTCGAGCACCCGTTGATCCACCCCCTCGAACCGACCTGCCAGGACAATCAGTCCTGGCCCTTCGGCCCAGGTCTTTACCCGCGCCTGGGTCAGGGGCCGACCCCGGGCGCTCATATACAAAAGCGGCCGCCCCCGAAGCTCAACGCTGTCCAGCGCTGCTGCGATGACGTCCGCCCGCATGACCTGTCCGGGACCGCCACCCGCAGGGGTGTCGTCGAGGAAGCCGCGCTTATCTGTGGAAAACTGCCGAATGTCCAGTGTTTCCAGACTCCAGAGTCCGGCTTCCTTCCAGGCGGTTCCGATCAGGGAAACCCCCAGCGGACCCGGAAAGGCCTCGGGAAACATGGTCAGGACTGTGGCGTCAAAGGACATGGCGAGGGGCTAATGACCCAAGATGGCTGGCATTAGAAGACTTCTTATCAGAGGCGCGACCTTGCGGGCGCCTGAAGTTGGGCCTAATTCCACCCCTTCCGCAGTGCAGCATCGATTGAGATCGTCCATGGACACCCCTGAAGACCTCACCGAGACCCTGGCCCTTGAACGCCTGGAAGTGAACCTTTTCAGGGGCGTTTCGCCTGATGACGGCCCGGGCCGTATCTTTGGCGGACAGGTGATCGGACAGTCCCTGCTGGCGGCCTATGAGACGGTCGAGGACCGGATCTGCCATTCCCTGCACTGCTATTTCATCCGTCCGGGCGATCCCCGGGTGCCGATCATCTTCGAGGTCGACCGGTCAAGGGACGGCGGGTCCTTCACCACCCGGCGGGTGGTCGCCATCCAGCACGGCCAGCAGATCTTCAACCTCGCCGCCTCGTTCCAGGTGGCCGAAGAGGGCTTCGAGCACCAGTCCGACATGCCCGATGTTCCAGGCCCGGACGATCTGGCCGATGAGGTTGAGGCCATGAAGGCCATGGTCGCCAAAATGCCGGAGGAGGCCCGCAAGTGGGCGACCCGCCCTCGGCCCATCGAAATGCGTCCTGTGGACGGCACGAGCTTCTTTGATGGCAAGCCGCCTGAGGCGCGCAAGCCCGAGAGCCAGACCTGGATGCGCGCCAAGGCGCCGATCGGCAACGACCAGCACATGCACCAGGTGCTGCTGGCCTATGCGTCAGACATGGGCCTTCTGGCCACGGCCATGCGCCCCCACCGGGTCCACTGGCAGACCAAGGGCTTCCAGTCCGCCAGCCTCGATCACGCCATGTGGTTCCACAAGCCGATCAATTTCAATGACTGGCACCTCTATACGCACGACAGCCCCAGCGCCTCGGGCGGCCGCGGCTTCATTCGTGGATCTGTCTATACGCAGTCAGGGGAACTGGTCGCCAGCGTGGCCCAGGAAGGCCTGATCCGGATGCGCAAGCCCACCTGAGGCGCGCGCGGTCGGGTGGCTATTCGACTTCGTCAGGTTTGACGGCGATGATCCGGCCTTCGGAGATGATCACTTCCGGAACAGCCTCCCGGGTGAAGGGCAGCCACCAGCTGGCGCCCTTGGCCGGCTGGATTTCCAGAAGGTCGCCGGCGCCAAAGTCCTGGACAGCCTTGACCCTGCCGATGGCCTCGCCCTCGGGGGACTCGACCTTCAGGCCGATCAGGTCGGCCAGGTAGAACTCGTCTTCGTCTGGATCAGGAAGATCGTCCCTGCGCACATGCAGGGTCAGGCCGCGCAGGGCCTCGGCCTGGTCCCGGGTGTCGACACCCTTTGCGCGGGCTATGACGGCGCCCTTTACCGGACGGACACTGGTCAGTGAGAGGCCGCTGGAACCGTCCTCACGCAGCAGGTCCCGATAGCGGCCAATGGCCGTCGGGTCCTCGGTGAAGGTCGTTATTCGGATTTCACCCTTCACGCCGAAAGCTCCGGCGACACGGGCGACGAGAAGGAGGCGGTCAGCCATGGGTCAACCGCCTCCTGCAGTACGTCTTAGGCTTCCGACTCAGCGGCGGCTTCCGCGGTCGGCTCTTCCGGCGCAGCTTCAGCAGCGGCCTCGACCGGGGCTTCGACAGCGGCTTCAGGCTCGGCGACCGGTTCCGGGGTGGGCTCAGGCGCCGGTGCGGCGGCGGCTTCAGCAGCGGCGGCGGCGGCGTCAGCTTCCTTCTGGGCGCGTTCTTCAGCGCGTTCCTTGGCCTTCTTGCCGGGGACGCCCTTCTTCAGGTTCTGGCCGTGGACCCAGGTCATGACGCCAGCGACGGCGAGGAAGCGGGCGACACGGTCGGTGGGCTGGGCGCCCTTGGAGAGCCAGCCCTGGATTTCTTCCAGCTTCAGGGTCACCCGGTTCGGATCATCCTTCTTCAGCAGGGGATTATAGGTCCCCACCTTTTCGATGAAGCGGCCATCGCGGGGCGAATGGCTGTCAGCAACGACGATCGAATAATAGGGGCGCTTCTTGGCGCCGCCACGGGCGAGACGAATCTTGAGCATATTAAGTCCTTGTAGTGTCTAGGATTTCTTGAAGGGGTTAAATCCGGGTGGGAGGTTTCCCAGTCCCGGGAGATTGGGGGGCGAGCCGCCGCCAAGACCGGGCAGGTTCAACCCGCCGGCCATCTTGCCGAGCTCTTCCAGTTGCGAGGCGTCAGGGGTCGGCAGCTTGCCGCCGCCCAGGGATTTCAGGCGGTCCATACCGCCAGCGCCGCCGGGACCGCCCAGCATGCTGGCCATGCGGGCCATGCCCTTGCCGCCGTCACGACTCATCATCTTGAAGGCGTCGGCCATCTGGCGATGCTGCTTGAGCAACCGGTTGACGTCAGCCACGTCCACCCCGGCGCCAGCGGCGATCCGGCGCTTGCGGGAGGCGGCCAGAATGTCCGGCTTCTTGCGTTCCAGCTTGGTCATGGACGAGATGATGGCCGACTGTCGGTCCAGCACCTTGTCCGAGATATTGGCCTCGGCGATCTGCTTCTTGATCTTCTGCACGCCAGGCAGGAAGCCCATCATGCCTTCCATGCCGCCCATGCGCTTCATCTGGGCGAACTGGTCGGCCATCATGTCCAGGTCGAACTGACCCTTGGCCAGCTTCTTGGCCATGGCCTCGGCCTTGGCCACGTCCAGGTCCTGGCTGGCCTTTTCCACCAGGGCGATGATGTCGCCCTGACCGAGGATACGGCCCGCCACCCGGGAGGCGTCGAAGACGTCCAGGCCGTCGATCTTTTCAGAGACGCCCAGGAACTTGATCGGCAGGCCGGTGACCGCCCGCATGGACAGGGCCGCGCCGCCGCGGCCGTCGCCGTCAGCCCGGGTCAGGACCAGGCCAGTGAGGGGCAGGCGTTCGTGGAAAGCCGTGGCCGTGCGCACCGCGTCCTGACCTGTCAGGCTGTCGGCCACCAGCAGGGTTTCCGAGGGCGTGGCGATCTTCGCGATCTCGGCGGCCTCGGCCATCATGGCTTCGTCGAGGGTGGTCCGACCGGCCGTGTCGAGGATCAGTATGTCATAGCCCTGGAGCTTCGCCGCCGACATGGCCCGTCGGGCGATGTCAGGCGCCGACTGGCCTGCAACGATGGGCAAGCTGTCCACCTGGGCCAGCTGGGCCAGGGTCGCCAGCTGCTCCATGGCGGCCGGACGGCGGGTGTCCAGGGAGGCCAGAAGGACCTTCTTGCGTTCCCGCGACAGCCTCAGGGCCAGCTTGCCGGCCGTCGTGGTCTTACCCGAGCCCTGCAGACCGGCCATCATGATGACGGTGGGCGGGTTCAGGCTGATGTTCAGGGGTTCGGCGGTCTCGCCGCCCAGCATTTCAACCAGGCCGTCATAGGTGATCTTGACCACCTGATCGGCGGGGCGGACCGAGCGGATCACTTCCTCGCCGGCGGCCCGTTCCTTGGCCCTGGCGATGAACTGCCGCACCACCGGAAGGGCGACGTCGGCCTCGAGCAGGGCGAGGCGGACTTCCTTCAGGGCTTCATCAATGTCCTTTTCCGACAGCACCCCGCGACCGGACAACCGGTCGAAGACGGAGGACAGTTTATCGGTCAGGGCGTCGAACAAGTGGGCCTCATCAGTGTGGCCCAAACGCAATCGACCCCCGTGGACGATCACGTCGACGGGGGGCCTCGCCGTCCTCGTCCTGCCATGAGACGGCAGGGGTCGTGACGGTGGAGGGCGCGATTGCTTTGCGCCGGAAGGGGCGGTCCATGCACGAAACCCGCCGGAAGGTCAAGGATTTGCAGACTCGCCGGCCGGCTACAGGCATTGACTGCAGCCGGCCGGCGGCCCGGAACCCGCCTAGGACGTGGGGAAGCCCTTGTCCCGCAGATAGGCCTTCACGTCCGGATCGCGACCGCGGAAGGCCCGGTACTGGTCAGCCGGATCCACGGTGTTTCCCCGGCTCATGATCTTGTCATGCAGGCGCTTGGCCACCGCCTTGTCATAGGGACCTCCCGCCTCGGTGAAGGCCTCGAAGGCGTCATGATCCAGCACCTCTGACCAGAGATAGCTGTAATAGCCGGCTGAATAGCTGTCGCTGGCGAAGATGTGCTGGAACTGGGGAGTCCGGTGCCGCATGGGCAGTTCCGACGGCATGCCCAGCTTGGCCAGCTCGTCCTTTTCAAAGGCGCGGGGATCAATGTCGGCGTCGCCCGCCAGGTGCAGCTTCATGTCGATGAGGGCGGAGGCCAGGAATTCCGTGACCTCAAAGCCCTTGCGGAAGGTGTGGGCCTTTTCGATCTTGGCGACCAGGTCCTTGGGTATCGCCTTGCCGGTTTTGTAGTGCAGGGCGAACTGGTTCAGGACCTCCGGGGTCGCAAGCCACTTCTCGTTCACCTGGCTGGGGAACTCCACATAGTCGCGCGAGACATTGGTGCCGGAAAGCGTCGGGTAGACCACGCTGGAATTCAGGCCGTGCAGGGCGTGGCCGAACTCGTGGAACATGGTGGTGGCGTCATCCCATGACACCAGGACCGGCTCGCCAGGCGCCGCCTCCACGAAGTTGGAATTGTTCGAGACAATGGTCGTGACCACGCCATTGAAGGTGCTCTGCTCCCGATAGGCGTTCATCCAGGCGCCGGACCGTTTGCCCGACCGGGCATAGGGGTCGAAGTACCAGAGGCCGCGGTGCTTGCCGTCCGCGCTGCGGACTTCCCAGATCTTGATGTCCGGATGGGCCACGGGCAGGCCGGTCACCGGGTGGAAGGTCAGGCCATAGAGCTGACCGGCGGCCCAGTGCATGCCCTCGCGAAGCTTGTCGAGTTGGAGGTATTCCTTCACCTCGTTCATATCGAGGTCGTACTTCGCCGTCCGGACCTTTTCGGCATAATAGCGATAGTCCCAGGGCGCGATCTTGACGCCGGCCTTTTCGCTGTCGGCGATGGCCTGCATTTCCGCCACTTCCTCGCGGACCCGGGCAATGGCTGAAGGCCAGACCCGCATCATCAGGTCCATGGTGTTTTCAGGCGTCTTGGCCATGGCGTCGGCCACCCGCCAGTGAGCGTGGGTGGGGAAGCCCAGAAGCTTTGCGCGCTCGGCCCGCAACTTGAGGATCTTCCTTATGACCCCATTATTATCCTTGGCGTCATTGTTGTCGCCGCGGCTGTAATAGGTCCGCCAGACCTTCTCGCGCAGGTCGCGCTTGTCGGAATAGGTCAGGAAGGGGTCCATGGAAGAGCGGGTGTTGAGCACGGCCCACTGACCCTTCTTGCCCCTCTGTTCAGCCGCCGAGGCCATGGCGGCCTTCACGTCGGCGGGCAGGCCGGCCAGGTCAGATTCCGAGGTCAGGAACAGGACGTAGTCGGTTTCATCCGCCAGGAGGTTCTGGCTGAAGGTGGTGAAATAGCCGGCCAGTTCCTGGTTGATCTCTGCGACCCGGGCCTTGTCCTTCGTCGACAGGTTGGCGCCCGCCCGGGTGAACCGGTTCCAGTATACCCAGACCAGCCTTTGCTGCTCGGGGGTCAGGGACGCGCGCGCCGCATAGATCGCATTGATCCGGGCGAACAGTTCAGGGTTCTGGACGATCTTGTCATAGTGAGCCGCCAGCAGGGGCTCTACGGTGGTTTCCACCTGCTGGACTTCCGGGGTCGAGAGGGTGCTGCTCCAGATCCCGTAAAAGGTCCCGACCCGGAGACTGGTCTGGCCCGATTTTTCCAGGGCGACGATGGTGTTTTCGAAGGTCGGCTTGGCCTTGTTGCCGGCAATGGCGGAAATCTCGGCCAGTTCCGCGGCCATGGCCTGCTTCAGGGCCGGGACGAAGTCAGACACCTTGACCTTGTCAAAGGCCGGGACCCCGCCGAATGGGCCGGTCCAGGGCTGGGTCATGGGGATTGTCGCCGCCAGGGCGCCCTTGGGCAGGGCCGAGGTGGCGGCGAGGGCGGCGGATGCCGCCAGGAAGCTGCGCCTTTGCATGGAAACTCCAAACTGATCCGGGTTGCGGCGGTAGGCCGCGATTGACGACAGACTAGCGGGGCTTTTCGCCGCCGTCACATGTCCGAAAATTCATTTTCGGCGTGGTCGGGCCGCTGCGTCTGGCTACCTCTGGTCTTGGGGCTTCAGGTCCGGTAATCCGGGAGCATGGCGATAGGCGTTTTTGATTCCGGAATCGGCGGTCTGACCGTCCATCGAAAGCTTGTGGACCGGCTTCCGCAGGCCGACCTGATCTATCTCGCCGACCAGGCCAACACGCCGTATGGCGGCAAGGATGGCGAGGCCATTGTCGACCTGACCCGCGCCGGGTGTGAGCGGCTGTTTTCAGCAGGCTGCGACCTGGTTGTCCTGGCCTGCAACACGGCCTCGGCCATCGCCCTTCGTCGGCTCCAGCAGACCTGGCTTCCTGGTTATCGCCGGGAACTTGACCGCCCGGTGAATGTGCTGGGCATTATCGTGCCTACCATCGAGGCCGCCACTGGCATGCCCTGGGAGCACGAAGCCGAGCGTCGCGGGGACAAGGTCGAGAAGCTGGACATTCTGGCGGTGTTCTCAACGCCGGCCACAGCCCGGTCCCGGGTCTATGAGATCGAGATCGACAAGCGGCGACAGGATGTGGCCGTGTTCGTGGAGCCCTGTCCGACCCTCGCCAGCCTGATTGAAAACGGAGCTGGCGCCGTTGAACTGGCCACCGCCGTTGAGGCCCATGTGAAGTCGGTCAGCGCGCGCATCGGCCGCGCGCCGGATCGGGCCATACTGGGCTGCACTCACTACGAGATTGTGGCCGACATGTTCCGCGCTGCCCTCAAGCCTGGAACGCCCCTGATCCATCAACCCCAGGCCACGGCCGACGCCCTGGTCGATTATCTGGCCAAGCATCCCCAGTACTATGTCGGATCTTCGGGTCGGCGTCTGTTCCTGACGACCGGGAAGCCAGGCGCCCAGCACATGCTGGCCGAGACCTTCTGGGGCGGGCCTTTGACTTTCGAGCAGGCGTGAATATGTCCAGGGCCTTCGGAAAGATCTTCCTCGCCGCGGCCTTCTCTCTAGGGCTGGCTTCGGGCGCTCTGGCGGAAGTCATCGAGTCCGGCCTTGGCGGGTTCCAGGTTCGCCAGGTTGCAAGCCTTGAGGCGCCGCTTCCCGCTGTCCGTGCGGCCCTGCTGAATGTGGGCGCCTGGTGGAGCAGCGACCACACCTATTCCGGAAATGCCGCCAATCTCTCAATGGATCTCACGTCCGGATGCTTCTGCGAGAAGCTCAAGGATGGATTTGTCCGTCACATGACCGTGGTCTACGCCGACAGCCGGACCCTTCGGCTTTGGGGCGGTCTTGGCCCCCTGCAGACGACGGGCGCCGCCGGGCATCTGGCGTTCAATCTGGCTGAGAGTGGATCAGGCGGGACCCGGCTGGTATTGACCTATGATGTCGGTGGCTTTGCCAGGGGCGGGCTCGGGCCTGTCTGGGCGGCGCCAGTTGACGAGGTCCTCGGCCTGCAGGTCCTGCGCCTGAAGTCCTATGTCGAGTCCGGCGCGAAGGCTGGCGGGCCACCTCCAGGCCACTAGCTTCGCGTTCATTTCCGACCCTTGAGGCCCTGACCTGATGCTTCCGACGCTTCGGCAACTGCAATACCTGAAGCTGCTGGCCGAGCATGGGGCTTTCGGCAAGGCGGCCGACGCCGCCCATGTGACCCAGCCGACGCTGTCTGCGGGTATTCAGGAACTGGAGAAGATCCTCGGAGCCCCGGTGGTGGACCGCGCCCGGTCCGGCGTGATCCTGACCGCCGTGGGCGAGGCGGCCCTGGCTCGGGCCCACGTCATCCTCAATGAGGCTGAAGAACTTGTGCAGGCGGCGCGGAACGCCGGTCAGCCCCTGACGGGTCGTTTCCGGCTTGGGGTCATCCCGACCATAGCGCCCTTTCTCCTGCCCCGGGCCTTGCCGGTCCTGCGCACCAGATTTCCCAGTCTGAAGCTCTTTCTGCGGGAGGACCTGACCCAGAGGTTGATCGCCGCCCTGCGGGCCGGGCAGCTGGACGCCGCCCTCATCGCCCTGCCCTTCGACACAACCGGTCTGGCCTGCGCCCATGTTTCGGATGACGAACTCATGGCCGCGCTGCCGGCCAATCACCGGCTGGCGGGCCTCTCTGAAATGACCGCTTCAGCCCTCGAGGGTGAAGACCTGATCCTGCTGGAAGATGGCCACTGCCTGCGCGACCACGCCCTGGCCGCCTGTGGTCTGCGGCCGCCCAAGGCCACCGGTGACGAAGAGGCTTTCGCCGCCACCTCCCTTCCAACCCTGGTGCAGATGGTGGGGTCGGGGCTAGGGGTCAGCTTCCTGCCGGCCATGTCGGTGACGGCGGGACTGGTGGACAGCGCGCCTGTGACCATCCGCCCCCTGGGCTCCAAACACCCCAGCCGCGAAATTGTCGTGGCCTGGCGGCAGGGGTCCAGCCGGGGCGCCGAGGGGCGTCTGCTGGCCGAGACCCTTCAGGACATTCCCTAGTCCATCAGCTTCTGGGCCAGATAGACATAGTGTCTGGCCCAGCGGCGGGCGTTCAGTTCCGGATCGGCGTCATTGGCGTGCCCGCCGAAGGTCTGCTCGTAGTAGAGATAGGGAACGCCCATGGCCTGCAGTTTCGCGGCGAACTTGCGCGCGTGCCCCGGGTGGACCCGGTCATCCTTGGTATTGGTGGTGATGTAAGCCTCGGGATATTTCACCCCGGCTTTCAGATTCTGATAGCCAGAATAGGCGCCTATGAAGGCGGCGTCGGCCGGGACATCGGGGTCCCCGTATTCGGCGATCCAGGACGATCCGGCTGACAGCTTGTGATAGCGCAGCATGTCGATCAGCGGGCTCTCGACCACCACGGCGTTCCAGAGTTCCGGATGCTGGGTCATGGAGACTGTGGTCAGGACGCCGCCATTGGACCGGCCGTAGATCCCAAGTCGTCGCGGCGAGGTCAGACCCCGTGCGGTCATGTCCCTGGCGACAGCGGCGAAGTCATCAAAGGCCAGCTGACGTTTTTCCCGGAGGACGGCGTCATGCCAGGCGGGGCCGAATTCCCCGCCGCCGCGGATATTGGCGATCACATAGGCGCCGCCCCGCTCGAGCCAGATCCTGCCCATCTCGGGCAGGTAGACAGGCGGTTTGGACAGTTCGAAACCGCCATAGCCGTACATCAGGGTCGGGGTGGAGCCGTCCAGCTTCGCCGCCTTGGGGCGCACGATGAAATAGGGGACCTTCACGCCGTCGGATGACGTGGCCCAGTATTGCTCAACCACATCCCTGGACGCATCGAACTGGGGCGGCAGTTCCTTGATTTTCGCCGTCATTCCTGTTGCGGCGTCGGCCAGCCACAGGCTCGGCGGGTCGAGGAAGCCCTCCGCCGAGACGAAAATCTGATCGTCCGGGTCGTTCAGGGACCGGATCTGGAAGCTGGAATCCTTGGGCAGGTTCAGGGTCTCGCCAACCCATTTTCCGCGGGCCAGATCAAAGACATTTACCCGACCCTTCACATCGTCGAGCAGGTTGACCACCACCTTGCCGGCCGTGACGTCCACGGACTGGATGGCCTGCCTCGGACCGGGCTGAAAGACGATTTCCGGCGCCGGACCCAGGTCGGTCAGCTTATAGGCGATCACTGATCCAGAGGATGCGCCTTGCCAGTCTTCCTTGAGGGTGAAGATCAGTCGCCCGTTCACGTAGCCGTCGAACTGGGACTTGAGAGGCACGGGAAGCCGGATCCGCTTGCCGTCTTTCCAGAGATAGAACTCTGTCTTGAAGTAAGCCACCTCCCGCCGCAGAACGACGCCGTCGGTCTTCCCATTCCGGCCGCGCAGGACGGAGAAGCCGACTCCAACATCGGATTTTTCAGCCTGATAGACGACGGCGACGGCGCCATTGCGTGAAACCGTCTTGATCACCAGCGGATAGCCAGAGCTGGAAATATCCGATGATTGCCAATCCCGCGCAGCAATCAGGGTGTCGGCGTCAAGCCAGGCATTGACCTGTTTGCTGGCCGGGGCAGTGAACCCGCCTGCGACAAACTGCCGGGTCCGGGTGTCGAATTCGCGGATTTCCACGGCGTCCGTGCCGCCATCGGACAGTCGCACAAGGCAGACGGTCTCATCCGGCTGGCGGCAGGTTGCGCCCTTCCAGATCCAGTTGCGGCCCTCAGCCTTCGAAAGGGCGTCGAGGTCGAGAAGGGTTTCCCATTCCGGAGTCGCAGACCGGAAAGAGGACAGTGTGGCGTGTCGCCAGATCCCGTGGATGTGGGTCCCGTCCTGCCAGAAATTGTCCACGCCGCCCGCCCGGAAGTCTGGCCAGGGAATCCGGTCGCTGGAGGTGAAAATGGTCCGCGCCTGACTGTGGAAGGTCTCATAGCGCGGATCGCCTTCCAGACGTTTGGCTGTCTGCGCGTTTTCCGCCGCCACCCAGGCCATGGAGCTGGGCGCCTCGACGTCCTCAAGGCCCAGGAAGGGATCAGCCTGCTGGGCCAGGACAGAGTTACCGGAAATGGAGATAACGCCGGCGCAGGCCAGAGACAGAAGGGATCGTTTCATGATCGGACCAGGGGCGACTTTGATGATTTGTGGGGTCTAAGGTGATCCGGGAAGATTTCTCACTTATAAACACCAGATCATGAGCCGTCCGTTTCTGAAAATGAACGGGCTCGGCAACGACTTCGTCGTCGTCGAGGCCCGCACCCAACCCTTTGAACCGACCCCGGACGAGGTGCGTTCGATCGCCCGGCGCGAGGGGGGGATCGGCTGCGACCAGCTCATTTCCATCAGCCCCGGCGCATCGGATGCGCCATTGGTCCGGTTCTGGAATTCGGACGGGGAAGAGATCGGCGCCTGCGGAAATGGCTCCCGCTGCGTGGCCTGGCTTCTGATGCGGGCGAGCGGCGCAGAGGAGGTCGGCTTCGACACGCTTGGCGGCCGGCTGACGGCCCGGCGGGCGGGCGATCTGAGGGTCAGTGTCGACATGGGCCCGCCGCGTCTGAATTGGGACGAGATTCCCCTGTCCGAGGACATGGATACCCGGGGCATAGAACTTCAGGTCGGCCCCATTGACGCGCCGCTCCTGCACACCCCCGGCTGCGTCTCCATGGGCAATCCCCATGTGGTGTTCTTTGTCCCTGATATCGGGACCGCGCCGGTAAGTGAAGTTGGTCCCTTGATCGAGCACCACCTGCTTTTCCCGGAAGGGGTCAATGTCGGGTTCGCCCAGATCAAGGCCCGCGACCACATCCGCCTTCGGGTATGGGAGCGGGGCGCCGGCCTGACCAGGGCCTGTGGCACGGGCGCCTGCGCCGCCCTTGTGGCGTCCGCCCGGCGGGGTCTCACAGATCGCATGGCCACCCTTGAGCTGGACGGCGGCGATCTGGTCATTGAGTGGCGGGAGAGCGACGATCACGTGATCATGACCGGTCCCGTGGCCATCGAATTCGAAGGCAGGCTGCCGTGACCGACAAGGTCGACATTGTCACCTTCGGCTGCCGTCTCAACGCCTATGAGAGCGAGGTCATCCGCGCCCGTGCGGCGGAGGACGGCCTTGAGAACGCCGTGGTCTTCAACACCTGCGCCGTCACCGCCGAGGCTGTCCGCCAGGCTCGGCAGGCGATCCGCAAGGCGCGACGCGAACGTCCTGACGCCCGGCTGATCGTCACCGGCTGCGCCGCCCAGATCGATCCGGCGGCCTTTGCAAGCATGGCTGAGGTTGACCTCGTCCTGGGCAATACGGAGAAGGCCGCCAAGGGGTCCTATTCTGCGACCGCACCGGAAGGCCGTGTCCGGGTCAATGACATCATGAGCGTGCGGGAAACCGCGGGGCACCTGATCGACGGACTGAAGGATCGGGCCCGGGCCTATGTGGAAGTCCAGAACGGCTGTGACCACAGATGCACCTTCTGCATCATCCCCTTTGGCCGGGGCAATTCCCGGTCGGCTCCAGCTGGCGAAGTGGTGGACCAGATCCGCCGCCTGACCGCCCAGGGCTATCAGGAGGTCGTGCTCACAGGGGTGGATGTCACCAGCTGGGGCGCCGACCTGCCGGGCCAGCCCACCCTGGGTCAACTGGTCGCCCGCATATTGAAGCTTGTCCCCGACCTGCCGCGGCTGCGTCTTTCTTCCATAGATGCGGCCGAGATCGATCCGGACCTGATGGCCTGTCTGGCTGGCGAGCCGAGGCTCATGCCCTATCTTCACCTGTCCCTGCAGGCCGGGGATGACATGATCCTCAAGCGGATGAAGCGCCGCCACAGCCGGAGCGACGCCCTGAAGCTGATTTCGGATGTTCGTTCGGTTCGCCCCGATGTCGCCTTCGGCGCCGACTTCATCGCGGGTTTTCCCACCGAAACCGAGGAGATGTTCCAGAACACCATGTCCCTGGTAGAGGAAGCCGGCCTCGCATTCCTTCACGTCTTTCCCTACAGCCCCCGCCCCGGAACCCCGGCGGCCAGGATGCCACCTGTCGCCCGAGCCGAGGTCAAGGATCGGGCCGCCAGGCTGCGGGCTGCAGGCGACGCCGCCCTGAGGCGACACCTTCAGGACATGGAGGGGCGCACGGTCACCGGGCTGGTGGAACGGGTCGGGATCGCCCGGGGCGAGGACTTTACCGAGATCGCCTTTGAGGGGCCGGGCGAAATCGGCGCCATCATCAATCTGAAGATCACCGGCTATTCCGGATCCCGGGCCCTGGCCGCTTCGATCTGATCTTCCCGGGCCTCGCCCCGCCCGGGATAGCCCGGCAGGGACCAGTCCCAGGCCAGCCCCCCGGCCCGCATGCCAAAGCCCACCAGGAACCCCGCCGCCCCTGCGGCCCAGCCGGGAAATCCGGCCCATTGCAGGCCGACAAAGGTGGTCGCCCCGAGACCGGCGCAGGTCACATAGATTTCCCGGCGCAGCAGGACCGAGGGCTCGTGGGCCAGGACGTCGCGGATCACCCCGCCAAAGCAGGCTGTCAGGACCCCCATGACCATGGCCGAAACCGGGGGCGCCCCCAGGGCGCCGGCCTTGGCTGCCCCGATCACCGCATAGGCGCCGAGGCCAAGGGCGTCGAGCCAGAGCAGGACCCGCAGCCGACCCTGTCCCGGACCGACAATCCACACCACCACTGCAGCCAGACCGCAGGCCACCAGATAGGTCGGCCTCTGCACCCAGAAGACCGGCGCCCCCAGCAGCAGGTCCCGCAGGGTTCCGCCGCCGACTCCGGTGACCGCAGAGAAGAAGGCGAAGGTGACGATGTCGTGCTTGCGCCGGGCGGCGGCCAGGGCGCCGGTGGCGCCGAAGACGGCGACAGCGGCATAGTCCAGGGCGATCACGGTGGAGGCGATGGAAACCATGCCCATCCCCTAACGCGGAAGCCCGTGAGCCGCCAGTATGCCAGAAGGCTCCCAGAGGCTGGTCTGCCCCTTCCGTATACTCTAGAAGCGGCGCCATGACTGAACCCAAGACCGGATGGCTGCAACGACTGGCAGGCGGGCTTTCGCGCTCGTCAAAGGCCCTGACTGAACAGGTCGCCGCCACCTTCACCAAACAGCCCCTGGATCAGGCCAAGCTCGACGAGCTTGAGGAAATGCTGATCGAGGCCGACCTGGGTCCCTATTCCGCAGCCCGCATCACCAAGGCCTTCTCCGACGCCAAGTTCGGCAAGTCGGTGGACGAGCAGGAAATCAAGGAAGCCCTGGCCGAGGCCATTGGCGAAGAACTCAGCTCCCGTCAGGGCCATTTCGATCCCCTTTCCGGCCCCCGGCCTTATGTGGTCCTGTTCATCGGGGTCAATGGCTCTGGCAAGACCACGACCCTGGGCAAGATCGCCGCCGACCTGACCGCCAAGGGCGCCAAGGTGCTGGTGGTGGCCGGCGACACCTTCCGGGCCGCCGCTGTGGAGCAGCTCAAGGTCTGGGCTGAACGGTCCGGCGCGGCTTTCATCAGCCGCCCGCCCAATTCCGACGCCGCAGGTCTGGCCTTTGACGCCATCGAAAAGGCGAAGGCCGAGGGCTTTGATGTGGTCCTGATCGACACCGCAGGCCGCCTGCAGAACAAGCAGGGCCTGATGGATGAACTGCTCAAGGTCATCCGGGTGATCAAGAAGGTCGATCCTGAAGCCCCGCACGAAACCCTGTTGGTCCTGGACGCCACAGTGGGACGCAACGCCCTGGCCCAGGAAAACATCTTCGGCAATCAGATCGGCGTCACAGGCATTGTCATGACCAAGCTGGACGGCACCGCCCGGGGCGGGGTGCTTGTGCCAGTGGCCCAGGCCTCTGACAGCCCCATCATGCTGATCGGGGTTGGCGAGGGCATTGAGGACCTCCAGCCCTTCGACGCCCGCGCCTTTTCCCGCTCCCTTGTCGGCCTGGAGGCCAAATGACCCTGTCTCCCCAAGCCCGCAAATGGATCCGGGCCGTCGTCGATTATGGCGGTCTCGTAGCCTTTTTCGCCGCCTATTTTCTCGGCGGCCGCAATCTTGTGAACGCCACATGGGGTCTGGTTGCAGGCTCGATTCTGGGCCTTGTCTTCGGACTGGTCTTCGAGCGCCGCATAGCGCCCATTCCCCTGATCGCCACCATTACCGGCCTGCTCTTCGGCGGGCTGACCCTCTACTTCCATGACTCGCGCTTCCTCAAGATCAAACCGACCATCATGAACCTGGTCTATGGCGTCCTCATGCTGGGGGGCCTTGTGATGAAAAAGACCCCGCTCAAGATGCTGCTGGGCGAGGCCTTTCCCATGACCGACGCGGGATGGCGCACCCTCACCCTTCGCTATGGTGTGTTCTTCCTGGCCATGGCCGCCCTCAATGAGTTTGTCTGGCGCACCCAGCCCGACGCCACCTGGGTGATTTTCAGGTTCCCTGGACTGATGATCCTGACGGTCATCTTCTCCATGACCCAGGCGCCCATGATGATGAAACATGCCCACCAGGACCGCCCCGACGCCTGAGGGCCTCGACTGTCTTCAAACTGACGTTTTCCGCAGCTAGGGTTTTCCCTGTCCAGACGGGGGATCATCATGGCCAAGGGCAAGGGAAAAACGGCGGGACCACTGGATCGGTCGCCGAGCCATCTGCTGCACAGGACCCTTCAGGTCGCCCTCGACCTCTATGCCGCCGAGTTCGGTGCGGCAGGCGTCACCCAGCGGCAGTTTGCGGTGCTGGCGGCGGTCGCCAGCCGTGAGGGTCTGACCCAGACCGACCTGGTCTCGCTGACCGGCATTGACCGCTCGACCCTGGCTGACATGGCCGCGAGGATGATTGCGAAGGGACTTCTGGAACGCCAGAAGTCGGAAACTGACGCCCGCGCCAACAGTGTCCGGCTGACGGACGAAGGTCGGGCGGTCCTGCTTGACGCACAGCCGAGGATGGCGGCGGTGGACGCGCGTCTGCTGAAGCTTCTGTCCGGCGGCAAGCGGGAGGTCTTCACCGACCTGCTCCGGGATCTTGTCGCCGCCGGCGATCCCGAGGTCGCCCCCAAGCCCAAGAAGACCAAGGCCGAGAAAGCCGCCAAGGCTGAAAAGAAGAAGCTGAAAAAGGCCGCCCTGGCCGACGCCTAGACGCGGATGTCCAGGATTGAGCCTGGCCGCAGGATCCGGGTTGGCGCCTCGGTGGGGGCTTCTGTCATCACCCTCTGAACAGGGGCGGCCCTCGGGGCCGGAGCAGGTTCGGCTGCGGCTCTGGCTGGAGCTGTTCCACCAAGGGCTGCCTGGAAAAAGGCCCTCTGGGCGGCGTTCCGCGGAGAGTCGGCCCGCGGCGAGGGAATCTGGTTCTGGAATCCGGGCTGGATCGGCGCGGCCATGACGCCCTCAAACGTGGTTAATCAAACATGACCTTGGCCGCAGGCGGCTCAATAAAGGGTTAACGGGCCAGCCTGGACATGAGGTCTCGGGCATCCATTGGCGAAAGGGGCGCCGCATACTTGGCCAGTATGACCCCCTTGCCATCCACCAGATAGGTTTCAGGCACCCCGGTAACGCCCAGCTCGATGCCGGCCCGACCATCGCGGTCCACCAGCCTGTGTGCATACGGGTCGCCCAGTCGGGCCAGAAAGGCCTGGGTATTGGCCGGTGCGTCCTTGTAGGCGATGCCGATCAGCACGGCGCCCTTGCGCTTCATCTCCATCAGGACCGGCGCCTCGAGTTCGCAGGGCGCGCACCAGGAGGCGTAGACATTGACCAGCACCGGGCTTCCGCCCGTCGCGAGGCTGCGCAGGGCGATCGGCCGACCATCGTCAAGGCTGGGCAGGGTCACATCTGGCAGGGGTTTACCCACAAGGGCCTGGGGCTGGACCCTGGGATCATGCTTCAGGGCGTAGAAGCTGAACAGCAGGGCCAGGGCCCCCAGGACCGCCAGCGGAACAAAGGCCAGCCAACGGTTCACGGACGGGCGTCCTCCCGGGCCTTCAACTCTTCAGCCCGACGCCGCCAATGGGCCGAATGGCGCAGGCTGGACAGGATCATGAGGACGAAGACGAGACCGGTGATCCCGTAGGCGCCCCAGATGAAGGGCCCATACTTGCCGAAGTCGAGGTCGAGCATGGGTCAGCTCCTCGCCAGGCGGGACAGGGCGGCGTCAGCGCGGCGCCGCCAGACCTCCCCACGGATTCGGACAAGCCAGAGGGAGCCAAAGGCCGCCATATAGGCCAGCACCATGAGCAGCAGGGGCGCCAGGAAGACCGGCGCCATCTTGGGGCCGCCCTCGGCGAAAACAGTCACGCCCTGATGCAGGCTGTTCCACCAGTTCACCGACCAGTGCACCACCGGCAGGTTGACCAGACCCACCAGAGCCAGGATGGCGCAGGCCCGCGCCGCCTTGGTCTCGTCGTCGAGGGCGCTGCGCAGGGCCATATAGGCCAGATAAAACAGGAAGAGGACCAGGACGCTGGTCAGCCTGGCGTCCCATACCCACCAGGTCCCCCACATGGGCCGGCCCCAAAGCGAGCCTGTGACCAGGGCCAGGGCGGTGAAGGCGGCGCCCAGGGGCGCAGCCGACCTGGCCGCGGCGTCCGCGAGGGCATGACGGAAAACCAGGGACAGGAAGCTCGCAACACCAAGACAGGCATAGGCGAACATGCTGAGCCAGGCCGCCGGCACATGGATGAACATGACCCGGACGGTATCGCCCTGCTGGTAGTCTTCCGGCGCCGTAAAGCCCAGCCAGAGGCCGGCTGCGCCCAGACCCAGGGCAAGGACGCCAAACATCGGCGCCGCCCACCTGGAAAAGGCCATGAACCGCTCAGGATTGGACAGGAAGGCCGGCGCCGGGATCATGTGTGCCGATTAGACCCCGACGCGCCCAGGGGCAATGGGATTTCCTTTTTGCCGGCGCTCAGGACAGCGCGTTGCGGCACGCTGCCGCCATGGCTATGGGGCCAAGGGCGATGGCGGCTGCGGCATAGGCGCCCAGAAGGATGAATCCCGCATGCCAAGGCAGGCCGGCGGCGAAGGCGTCCAGGGCCCCGCCGCCAAAGATCACGGGCGGCGTGAACAGGGGCAGGACGATCACGGCGGTCAGCAGGCCGCCCCTGCGTGCGCCCAGACTGAGGGCTGCGCCAATACCTCCGGCGAAGGCGAAGGCCAGGCCGCCAATCAGGGCGCTGACCAGGACCAGGGGCGCCAGGGCCGGACTGCCGCCCAGGGCGACGGCGGTCACCGGCGCTGCCAGGGCCAGGGGCAGGCCAGTCGCCAGCCACTGGCCGAAACACTTGATCGCACAGACAAATTCCAGGGGCAGAGGCGACAGTGTCAGGAGATCCAGGGCGCCGTCCTCATAGTCGCGCTCGAAGAGGCGATCCAGGCCCAGCAGTGTGGCCAGGGCCAGGGTGACCCAGGCCACGCCGGGCGCCACAGCGGCGAGCCGGGCAGGCTCAGGCCCGGAGGCGAGGGGCAGCAGGGTCGCTACGCCCAGATAGAAGCCTGCTGACACCAGGGGGCCGCCGCCACGTCCCCAGGCCAGGGCCGTCTCCCGCTTCAGCAGGTTCCAGGCCCGGCTCATGGGGTGATCTCCAGGGCGAGGGCCGGCACGGGGAGGGGATCATGGATGGCGGCGACAATCATGCCGCCGTCTTTCAGATGTTCGGCCATCATCTCGCCAAACCGGGTTCGCCAGACCGCGTCGAGGGGGCTCAGGGGCTCGTCCAGCAGCCACAGGCGTCTCGGCGCAGCCAGAAGGCGGGCCAGCGCGATGCGGCGTTTCTGGCCTGCTGACAGCCTCCGGACTTCCAGATCCAGCAGGGGCGCCAGTTCCAGTCTCTGCACGGCCATGGCCATGGCTTCCGCGGTTCCGCCTGTCCAGCAGATCCAGAAGGTCAGCTCATCCCGAGCCGTCTGCCCGGTTTTCAGCCCGTCGGCATGACCGACCAGATGGATGGCCGTTCGTCTGGCCTGATCCGAATCAAGGCCGCCGAAAGTGATTTCGCCCTGATCGGGTTCCAGCAGGCCCGAAATTGCCCGCAGCAGACTGGTCTTTCCCGAACCGTTCCGCCCGGTCAGGGCGCAGGCCTGACCCGCTGCAAGGTCAAGGTTCAGGCCCCGGAACAGGCTTCTGCCGCCCCGGCTGACGGCAAGTTCCTTGATTTGAAGACCAGAGATCATGTCAGAAGGGTCCGGCTCGAATAGACGCGCCCCGCGTGAAGGGGTATGACGCCCCCGGCCGGCGTCCCTTCGGGGGGTGTTCGCGGCGCGGGGGCGAACGCTGTGTGTCCGCCTCGTATAGCGCGCGATCTCCGAGGTAGGCGTTCTGCGGCCGTAAACAGAGGAAGGATTCCTAACAATGGCTTCAATCGACAGCCTCAAAACCCGCCGCGAACTCAAGGTGGGTTCCAAGACCTACATCTATTACAGCCTTCCCGCCGCGGAAGAAGCCGGTCTGGCCGGTGTTTCTCGTCTTCCGGCCTCGATGAAGGTGCTTCTCGAGAACCTGCTGCGCAACGAAGACAACGAAACCGTCGGCGGCGATGACCTGAAGGCCCTGGCCGCCTGGACAGAGAACAAGGGTTCGGTCGAGCACGAAATCAGCTTCCGCCCGGCCCGGGTCCTGATGCAGGATTTCACCGGTGTTCCCGCCGTCGTCGACCTGGCCGCCATGCGCGACGCCATGACGCACCTTGGCGCCAACCCGGAAAAGATCAATCCGCTCAGCCCCGTCGACCTGGTGATCGACCACTCGGTCATGGTGGATTTCTTCGGCACGGCCAAGGCCTTCGGCGAAAACGTCGACCGCGAATATGAGCGCAATATCGAGCGTTACCGCTTCCTGCGCTGGGGCTCCTCAGCCTTCAATAATTTCCGCGTCGTCCCCCCCGGCACCGGCATCTGCCACCAGGTGAACCTGGAATACCTGGCCCAGACCGTCTGGACCAATGACGATGAAGGCCCGACCGTCGCCTATCCCGACACCGTGGTCGGCACGGACAGCCACACCACCATGATCAACGGCCTGTCGGTCCTGGGCTGGGGCGTGGGCGGCATCGAGGCTGAGGCCGCCATGCTGGGCCAGCCCATTCCCATGCTGATCCCCGAGGTCATCGGCTTCAAGCTGTTCGGCGCCATGCCGGAAGGCGCCACCGCCACCGACCTGGTCCTGACCGTCACCCAGATGCTGCGCAAGAAGGGCGTGGTCGGCAAGTTCGTGGAATTCTACGGTGAAGGCCTCGCCGGTCTGACCCTGGAAGATCAGGCCACCATCGCCAACATGGCGCCGGAATATGGCGCCACCTGCGGCTTCTTCCCGGTGACCACCGCCACCATCGACTATCTGCGCGCCACCGGCCGTGAAAAGGCCCGCGCTGATCTGGTGGAAGCCTACGCCAAGGCCCAGGGCCTGTGGTTCGAGCCGGGCGATCCCGATCCGATCTTCACCGACACCCTGGAACTGGACCTCGGTTCGGTCCTGCCGTCCCTTGCCGGCCCCAAGCGTCCCCAGGACCGGGTCCTGCTGTCCGACGCCGCCTCTGAATTCAACCTCGCCCTGGGCAAGGAATTCGGCAAGGACGGCGTGGGCGAGCGCGTCGCCGTCGCCGGCGAGAAGTTCGATGTCGGCAATGGCGACGTTGTGATCGCCGCCATCACCTCCTGCACCAACACCTCCAACCCCTCGGTCCTGATCGCCGCCGGTCTGGTGGCCAAGAAGGCCGTGGAAAAGGGTCTGAAGGTCAAGCCGTGGGTCAAGACCTCCCTCGCCCCCGGCAGCCAGGTGGTCACCGACTATCTGAAGGCCGCCGGTCTGACCAAGAGCCTCGACGCCCTGGGCTTCAACCTGGTCGGCTATGGCTGCACCACCTGCATCGGCAATTCCGGCCCCCTGCCGGAAGCCATTTCGGAAGCCGTCAATGGCGGCGACCTGGTGGCCTGCTCGGTCCTGTCGGGCAACCGCAACTTCGAAGGCCGGGTCAATCCGGACGTGCGGGCCAACTATCTGGCCTCGCCGCCCCTGGTGGTGGCCTACGCCCTGGCCGGCTCCTTGCTGATCGACCTGTCCAAGGAACCCATCGGCACAGGCAAGGACGGCAAGCCGGTCTATCTCAAGGACATCTGGCCGACCTCGGAAGAAGTCGCGACCCTGCAGCGTAAGCACGTCACCCAGAAGATGTTCGCCACCCGCTATTCCGACGTCTTCAAGGGCGACAAGAACTGGCAGGGCATCAAGGTCGCCGGCGGCCAGACCTACGCCTGGGACATGGGTTCCACCTATGTCCAGAACCCGCCCTACTTCCGCGACATGAAGATGGAGCCGGACGCCGTTACCGACATCATCGAGGCCCGCGTGCTCTCGGTGTTTGGCGACTCGATCACCACCGACCACATCAGCCCGGCCGGTTCGATCAAGGCTTCGGGACCTGCGGGCGAATACCTGCGGGACCGTCAGGTGCCGACCTCGGAGTTCAACTCCTACGGCGCCCGTCGCGGCAACCACGAAGTGATGATGCGCGGCACCTTCGCCAACATCCGCATCCGCAACAAGATCACCCCGGAGATCGAAGGCGGCGTCACCAAGCACTTCCCGTCGCGCGATGTCATGTCGATCTATGACGCCGCCATGCGCTACCAGAACGAGGGTCGCCCCCTCGTGGTCTTCGCCGGCAAGGAATACGGCACGGGCTCATCCCGTGACTGGGCGGCCAAGGGCACCAAGCTCCTGGGCGTCCGGGCGGTCATCGCCGAGAGCTTCGAGCGTATCCACCGGTCCAACCTGGTCGGCATGGGTGTCCTGCCCCTGCAGTTCCTCCAGGACGGCTGGCAGAAGCTGAACCTGACCGGCGAGGAAATCGTCTCGATCCGCGGCCTCACCGAACTGTCGCCCCGGCGTCAGCTGACGGTGGAAATGTACCGTCCGTCGGACGGTCGCATCGCCCGCTTCCCGGTCCGCTGCCGGATCGATACGCCCACCGAGCTTGAATACTTCAAGAACGGCGGCGTGCTGAACTACGTCCTGCGCAATCTGGCCCGCACCGAAGGCTAGGACGACATGATCGTGCTCCCTGCACCGGTCTGGTGCGGGGAGCTCAATCAATTTTTCTGCTCACGGCTTATTGAACCCCATCGTCCCGTAACTCCGGCAAAGTCTGCCTCATGCGCGCCGCCCTCGTCGCAAGTCTGCTTCTGGTTTTTGCGCCGGGCCTGGCCGTGGCAAAGTCCCCTGTGCTTGTAGAGCTCTACACAGCCCAGGGCTGCGCCTCCTGCGTGGGCGCCAATGCAGTCCTGGAAAAGACCGTCGAGCGTCCTGACGTTCTGGCCCTGACCTTTTCCGTCGACTACTGGGACTATCTCGGCTGGTCGGACACCTTCGCCCAGCCTGAATTCACCGCCCGCCAGAAAGCCTATGTGACCCGCTTCGCCCTGCGGGAGCCCTATACCCCCCAGGTGGTCATTGACGGGCGCTACCAGACCGGCGGCAAGCAGACCGAAAAGATTGACCTGCTGATCGCCAGGGCCGCCCTGGCGCCTCACGGCGCGCCGGATACCGCCTTCATCGGCGCCCGAAGGGTGGATGTCGGACAGGGCCTTGCCCCCAAGGGCGGAGCCGATGTCTGGCTGGCGGCCTATGACCCCAAGCCGCAGGATGTGGTCGTGAAGAAGGGCGATAACCGCGGCGAGACCGTCACCCATGTGAATGTGGTGCGAAGCCTGACCCGCCTTGGCGCCTGGCGTGGTCGTCCCACCGCCTATCGCCTGCCTGAAACCGAAGCCGGGCTGTCCCTTGCGGTGATCGTACAGTCTCCCAGGGGCGGTCGAATCCTGGCCGTTGGCCGCAAGGTCACCGTTCCAAGGACGGCGCCCGCCGCCAGCCAGTGACCTGAAACGACAACGCCCGCGCAACGGGGGGAGTTGCGCGGGCGCGATCGCTGGGATCTCTATCGGTTGACCGGCCCGCAATCCAGGTGGGGCTGGGGGGGCTGTTCAGGGTCCGGGACCAACGGGGCTCCGATCAACCGACACTACCTATATGGTGGCCAGATCAGGCGGCGACAGGTCCGAATTAAGGTCATTTCAGGGCGGATTTATCCTGGGGCGCGCAATTGTCGCCGCAGCGATTCTCGGTCTAACCTGGCGCCAATGGCACTTGATCCCCCGTCGCTCGCCGCAAAGGGCGCGTCCGTCTTTTTTGAGCGGCGGGAGTTGAACCGCATTCTGCTCCTGTATGGCCGCATGGTCGCGGCTGGCGAATGGCGGGACTACGCCATAGACGCCCTGACCGACGCCTGCATCTTCTCGGTCTTTCGCAGGGCCGCCGAGGCGCCTGCCTACAGGATTGAAAAGCGGCCCGCCCTTGCGAAGCGCCAAGGCGCCTGGGCGGTGATCGGCGAGGGCGGCATGGTCCTGAAGCGCGCCCAGGAGCTGGAGCAGGTCCTGACCGTCTTTGACAGCCGCAAGTTCCGGGTCGTCGACTAGCCCCCAAAGAAAAAGCCCCGGCGGTCGCCCGCCAGGGCCTGATCTCAGCTGCGATAGAGCGCCTAGCGGCGATTGCCCAGGAAGCTCAGCAGGAACTGGAACAGGTTGATGAAGTCCAGATAGAGGCTCAGGGCGCCGTAATTGGTGGCCACGCCCATGGCCGCTTCGTTTCCGCCCAGCTGGTAGTAGGTCATCTTCAGCTTCTGGGTGTCGTAGGCGATCAGTCCCGAGAAGATCAGGACGCCGACCACGTTGATGATCAGGGCCATGGGGCCGCTGTTCATGAACATGTTGATCAGGCTGGCGCCGAGCAGGCCCCACATGCCCATGATCAGGAAGCTGCCGAAACCGGTCAGGTCCTTCTTGGTGGTGTAACCCACCAGAGACAGGGCGCCGAAGGCGGTGGCGGTCAGCAGGAAGGTGGTGCCGATCGATTCGCCCGTATAGCGGATGGTCACAATGCCCAGGGAGGCGCCGATCAGGCTGACTACCGTCCAGTAGACAATGCCCGAAGTCCGGGGCGTCGTGTTCTGGATGCCGAAGCCGGCGAACAGGATGACCGCCAGGGGCGCGAAGGCGATGATCATGCCGAGCAGGCTGTAGCCGACGCGGTTGTTCGCCACTGTGAACATCAGATCGCGGACTGGCGGATAGGCGCCTGTCAGATAGGCCAGGGCGGCGGAGAGCATCAGGCCCAAAGCCACCTTGTTGTAAACTCCGAGCATGAAACTGCGCAGACCGATGTCCATCGACATGTCGGCGCTGCCCGAAACCTCGGTGCGCGCAAAGCCGTGGTTGAAGTCGCTCATGTGAGCCTTGCCCTTTTCAAAACGCCCCGATTGGGCGCAGCCCTCAATATCGGCGTGCACTTCTGCTTTCGCAAGGACTCTGCAGTCCTGTGGATATCAAGTTTTTTGCGAACCCGTCCGGCCTGACCTAGTCTGCTCCCATGATCCGCCTTTTCGCCGCCCTGTCCATTCCCCCAGACATTGCTGAAGGCCTTGTTCGGCGTCAGACCGGCCTTGCGGACGCACGCTGGCGACCGCCGGAGGCCTTCCACATCACCCTGCGCTTTTTCGGCGACATGCCAGAGACCGCAGCGGCGGATCTGGACGTGGAACTGGCCAAGGTCGCCGTTCATCCTCTCGATCTGGCGCTTGCAGGGGTCGGGGCTTTTGGCGAGGGCCGCGACATCCACGCCGTCTGGGCCGGTGTTGACGAAAATCGCGAGCTGACCACCCTGCACAAGGCCTGTGAGGCGGCGGGACGGAGGGCCGGGCTTACCCCGGACGCCCGCAGGTACCGACCCCATGTAACCCTGGCCTATCTGCGCCGTCCCGATCCCCGCCATGTGGCAGACTGGATCGCGGCCAACAACCTGCTGCGCTCCCCCTCCTTCGCCCTGACTGCATTTGGCCTCTATTCCTCCTGGCAGACCCAGGAGGGATCGCGCTATCGCCTCGAGCGGTCCTATCCTTTCTAGGTCATTTACCTCACCTTTACCGGCGGGCCCGACTGAGGCCTGATCCTTTGGAGGCCAACGCCATGTCGGACTGGATCAGTGCAATCATTCTCGGCGTCGTCGAGGGACTGACCGAATTCATCCCGGTTTCGTCGACAGGACATCTCCTGCTGACCAAGATGCTGCTGGGCCTGCCCAACGGCTTCTGGGACACTTTCTCGGTCCTGATCCAGCTGGGCGCCATACTGGCCATGGTCGCCCTCTATTTCAGCCGGCTCTGGGCGATGGTGCTTGGATTGCCCACTCAACCACAGGCCCGCCGGTTTGCAGCCTCTGTCCTGATCGCCTTCCTTCCGGGCGCCGTGGCCGGAATGGTCCTGCATGACCTGATCAAGGACGTCCTCTTCGAGAGCCCCCGGCTCATCTGCTGGTCACTGCTGATCGGCGGCTTTGTCCTGCTGGCCGTTGACCGCTGGGCGCCGCCGGCCCGGGAGACCGACGCCATGGCCCTGCCCTGGATGACGGCCTTCCTGGTGGGCGCGGCCCAGACCCTGGCCCTGATCCCGGGCGTTTCGCGATCCGGAGGCACCATTGTCGCCTCCATGCTTCTGCGGGTGGAAAAGCGGGCTGCGGCCGAATTCTCATTCTTCCTGGCCATTCCGACCATGGCGGGCGCCTTCGCCCTGGATCTCTGGAAGAACCGGCACGCCCTGAACACTGATCAGGCCGGCCTGATCGCCATCGGCTTCGCCGTGAGCTTTGTGGTGGGCTATGTGGTCGTCAAGAAGACCCTGGACTTCGTCTCAGCCCGGGGGTTCGCTCCGTTTGCCTGGTGGCGGATCCTGGTGGGGGCCGGCGGCCTGGTCTGGCTGACAACCCACACCTAGAAGGCCAGGTCAGGCCCCCTTGGCGGCCAGGCGTTCCGTCTCATCGGCGTACTGACCGCCCTTGCGGAATCGGTAGAGATAGGTGGGCAGGATGGCTTCAACCGGAGTCGGCGTGAGGCCCAGGTCCGAAAGCCCCGGATAGGCCCCGCTGGCCACATTGTCTGTCTTGAGCAGTTCCACCTGGTCGCTGGTAAGCGGCGGGGTCAGGGCGACCAGGCTGGCCAGTTGTCCGACCTTGCCGATCAGATCGGCGATGGGGAAGGGCAGGGGCACCAGAAACCGGTTGCGCTCGGTCTGGGCGTTGATGAGTTCCAGGATCTCCCTGAAGCTGAACACCCCGGGACCGCCCAGTTCAAAAGTCTTGCCGGCAGCCTCCGGGTCATTGATGACCCGGGCTATGGCCTTGGCCACATCGCCGACAAACACCGGCTGGAACTTGGTATGCCCGCCACCGATCAGGGGCAGGACCGGGCTGAACACAGCCATCTGGGCGAACAGGTTGAAGAAGCCGTCCCCCTGACCAAAAATGATCGACGGCCGGATGATGATGGCGTCCGGAAACCCCTCGCGCACAGCGGCCTCGCCCATGGCCTTGGTCCGGGCATACTTTGCTTCCGAGGCTTCGTCTGCGCCAATGGCCGACATCTGCACAAGGGTTGGGACGCCCATTTCCCGGGCGGCCTTGGCGACATTGCGCGAGCCCATGGCATGGATGCTCTGGAACTTCTGGCGGCCGCTTTCATAGAGCAGGCCCACCAGGTTTACGGCGGCGCTCGCCCCTTCAAGGGCGCGCTGCACAGAGGCCGGATTGCGGATATTGGCCTGGACCACCTCGATCTGGCCGACATCGCCCAGCAGTCGCATGGTGTGGGCCAGATGCGGCTGGCGGACGGCGACCCTCACGCGGGCCCCCTGGCTGGCGAGGGCGCGCACCACCTGGCTGCCGACAAACCCCGAACCGCCAAAGACGGTGACCAGATTCTGCATGGGTGTGATCCGAAAGGAGCGAAGACTGGCCCTGCGATAGACGATGCCGCCGTGCGCCGCAATCAGAGCGATGTGCGATACCGGTGATTGAGGCGTTGACCCGGGCAAGTGGGCGCCCTATGAACCGCCCCTCGCGCGATCCGGCGGATCGGGCCCAGGTGGCGGAATTGGTAGACGCGCTGGCTTCAGGTGCCAGTGGCTTAACGGCCGTGAAGGTTCGAGTCCTTTCCTGGGCACCATCCCTCTCTATAATGGAGGGGCGACTAACAGCGCCGGAGCGCAGCGAACCTTGCCGACCTACCAACATGAAGGCGATCTTCCCGCCGGCGTCTTCGCCGGGGTGACTTCTGTCGCCATTGATTCCGAGACCATGGGCCTCCGTCTTGGACGGGATCCCCTGTGTGTGGTTCAGCTTTCGGCGGGGGACGGAAACGCCCACGTGGTCCGGCTGAATCGGCCTGGCTATGATGCGCCCAATCTCAAGGCCCTGCTGACCGACCCGACGGTGACGAAGATCTTCCACTTCGGGCGGTTCGACATCGCCATGTTCCACCTCCATCTCGGCGTGGTGACGGCTCCGGTCTACTGCACCAAGATCGCCTCCAAGCTGGCCCGCACCTATACCGACCGGCACGGCCTGAAGGACGTTTCAAGGGAACTGCTGGGGGTCGACATGTCCAAGGCCCAGCAGAGCTCGGACTGGGGCGCCGCCGTCCTCAGCCCCGACCAGGTGGCCTATGCTGCCTCGGATGTCCTTCACCTGCACGCCCTGCGCACGCGCCTGGACGCCATGCTTGAGCGGGAAGGCCGGGACGGACTGGCCCGGGCCTGTTTCGAATTCCTGCCCCACCGCGCCCTGCTGGACGTGGCGGGCTGGGAAGACGTCGACATTTTTGCTCACGCCTAGGCCGTCGTGAGCCATACGGCCACACGCCCGGGGATTGAACCTCGCCACGACGTCTTTGAACGGTGGCGGCGGAGGTCACGACTGATTCGGCGGCTTCGGGTTCTGCTGCCCGCCGCCATCGGCCTGATCCTGATCGCCATGGCCGGGTTTGTGGTCCGCACGTCAATGCTGGGCGAGAAGGCCAAGCCTGTGGACACCCAGGCGCCGATCCAGCTGGTGAATCCCAGATTTGTCGGCCGCGACAACAAGGGCCGGGCCTTCGTCCTGACCGCCAGGACCGCAACCCGGGACCCGCAGGATTATCAAAGGGTCATCCTCAACACCCCTGCCCTGGTGCTCGACGAGGAAGGCGAAAATCCCATGCGGATTTCGTCAATGTCGGGCGTCTATCGCGAGGATGCGCGCATGCTCAGCCTTGAGGGCGACGTCAAACTCAATGGCGCTGATCTGAATTTCACCACGGCCAGCTCGATCTTCAATACGGCGACCGGAGAACTTGAGGGCGCCGGAGAGATTCAGGGCGTTGGACCGCTTGGAGAAATCATCGCAAAGTCCTATGGCGTGTACGACAAGGGTGATCGTCTGGTCTTCAAGGGCGGCGTTCATACCCGCGTTGATTCCAGGTAGGCGGGCGAGACGGACAGACAATGCAGATGAACAAGATCTCCCGATCGACCCTGCTGGCCGGGCTGGCCATGACCCTGGTTGCGGCAGGCCCCGCCAGCGCCCAGCTCGCCCAGAATTCCGATGCGCCCGTGGATATCTCGGCTGACCAGCTCGAAGTGGTGAACACCCAGTGCCTTGCGACCTATCGCGGCGCGGCTGAGGCCATGCAGGATACGGCGCGTCTGCGGGCCGAAGTCCTGAAAATCTTTTACAAGACCCGCCAGAAGCCGACCGGCCCCCAGACGTCAGCGGCCCAGGCGGCTGGCGCGACCGGGGCCATGGGGGGCAAGTGCGACAGCCAGCTGGATCGCATGGAAGCCATCGGCTCGGTCTATTATGTCACACCCCAACAGAGGGTCCGGGGGGACTCTGCGGTCTATGAGGCGGGCTCGGACACCCTTACCCTCACGGGCGACGTGATCGCGATTCAGGGCCAGAATGTCCTGCGCGGTTCGAAACTGGTGATCAGGATTTCCACCGGCGATGCGCAGATGCAGAGCGGCGGCAAGGGCAAGGGCGGGCGTGTGAGGACTGTGATCTATCCGAACCAGCAGCCGGCCGGCGCGGCCGCAGCCCCGCGCTGAGGAGCCGCCTTGCAACAAGATCGCTTTGAACCCCTCCCGGCCCTGGCCGGACAAGGGCTGGTGGTCGACAATATCGGCAAGGCCTTCCGTGGCCGGACCGTGGTCAAGGGTGTGACCCTGTCCCTCGGTCGGGGCGAGGTGCTGGGCCTGCTGGGTCCCAACGGCGCCGGCAAGACCACCTGCTTCTACATGATCACCGGCCTGATCCCCGCCGACTATGGCGCCATCTATCTGGACGGCGAGAACATCACCGCCCAGCCCATGTATCAGCGGGCCCGGATGGGCGTCGGCTATCTGCCGCAGGAGACCTCGATCTTCCGCGGCATGACGGTCGAGGAAAACATCATGGCTGTGGTCGAGTTGCGGGATTCCAGCCGGTCCTCCTCGCGGGCCACGGTCACCGGCCTGCTGGAAGAACTGCGGATCGACCACCTGCGCAAGTCGCCGGCGGTCTCCCTGTCAGGGGGTGAGCGTCGCCGGGTGGAAATCGCCAGGGCCCTGGCCAGCGAACCCTCCTTCATGCTGCTGGACGAGCCCTTCGCCGGCATCGACCCCCTGGCCATCGCCGACATCCGCGAGGTCATCGGCTATCTGAAGGCCCGGGGCATCGGCATTCTGATCACCGACCACAATGTCCGCGAGACCCTGGACATCATAGACCGCGCCGCCATCATCCATGCGGGCGAGGTCCTGTTCGAAGGCACTCCGTCCCAGATCGTCGATGATCCCGAAGTGCGCCGTGTCTATCTGGGCGAGCATTTCGGCTAGGGCCGCACTTGCGGCGTCGTCGCACTTGCCTTCCTATCCCACCCGAACGCCAGACCAGAGCGGGGGGACATGACCACAACACCCAAGAACGCCATCGTCATCCTGCTGGACAGCCTCAACCGGCACATGCTGGGCGCCTATGGCGGGACCGAGTTCGAAACCCCCAATCTCGACGCCCTTGCAAGGACCGCCACCCGGTTCGACAACCACCACACGGGCTCCCTGCCCTGCATGCCCGCCCGGCATGACATCCTGTGCGGCGCCCTGGATTTCCTGTGGCGGCCCTGGGGGTCGGTGGAGATCTGGGAAGACGCCATCACCTATGAACTGCGCAAGGTGGGGGTGGTCAGCCAGCTGATCAGCGACCATCCCCACCTCTTCGAGACCGGCGGCGAGAACTATCACTGCGACTTCTATGCCTGGGACTATCTCCGGGGCCATGAAGGCGACGCCTGGAAGACCCGGCCCGATCCCAGCTGGGCCGGCGCCCCGGGTTTTGGCCGCGGCCACATGCCCTATGATGACAGCCGCGGCTGGTTCACCGGCGAGGCCGACTTCCCCGGTCCCCGCACCATGTCGGCGGCGGCGAAGTGGATCGAGGACAATGCCGGTCACCACGAGCGGTTCTTCCTCTTCGTCGACGAATTCGATCCCCACGAGCCCTTCGACACCCCCGAGCCCTGGGCTTCGAAATACGACGCCGAATGGGAAGGACCCCACCTGATCTGGCCGCCCTACATGCAGGGCGCCATCGAGAAGGGGATTCTCACCGAACGCCAGGCCCGCCAGCTTCGCGCGTCATACGGCGGCAAGCTGTCCATGATCGATCACTGGCTGGGCAAGGTGCTCAAGGCCGTCGACGACAAGGGCCTGACCGACGACACCCTCGTGGTGATCTGCACTGACCACGGCCACTATCTCGGCGAGAAGGATATCTGGGGCAAACCCGGCGTGCCCATCTACAACACCCTGGGCCATGTTCCCCTGTTGATCCGGCATCCGGGGATTGCGCCGGGATCCTGCAACGCCCTGACCACCAGCGTCGACATCTACGCCACCCTGGCGGACATGTTCGGGGTCGGCGCCCGCCAGCGGACCCATGGCCGGTCCCTCCTGCCCCTGCTGCGGGGCGAGGCGACGTCGATCCGCGATCACCTGCTGACCGGGGTCTGGGGACGGGAAGTCCATCTGGTGACCTCGAACCACAAATACGCCCGGGGTCCCGTCGGCGCCAACGAGCCCCTGTCCATGATGTCCAACCGCTGGTCGACCATGCCGACCCACGTGGTGGACAAGCACATCGCCCTGCCCCTGCCCGACGACCGGGCCTTCCTGGACCGCATGCCGGGGTCCACGGTTCCCGTCATCCACCAGACCTTCGCCGCCGGCGATCCCATTCCCTTCTGGGCGCGGACCAAGCCGTCTGGCCACCACCTGTTTGACCGGCATGAGGATCCTGACGAAGACAGGAACCTGGCCGGAACCCCGATCGAAGCCGATCTGGCCGATCAGCTTCGCGCCGCCCTCATCGAGATCGAAGCGCCGAAGTCGCAACTTCAGCGCCTTGGCCTGCAATAAGTCCGGAGACATCAGTTCATGCGTAGGCTTGTCATCGCCATCACCGCCGCCCTAGCCCTGGGCGGCTGCGCCAAGGACCTGCCCTATGCAGATCTCAAGGCCAAATACGCCACTCCCGCTTCGCGGTTCATGGCCCTGCAGGACGGCGTGGGCGTCCACTATCGAGACCAGGGCAAGGCCGATGGCCAGCCCATTGTCATGGTCCACGGCTTCTCGGCCAATCTGGACGCCTGGGAGCCCTGGGTCGGCCAGCTGGGCTCTGACTACCGGATCATCACCCTGGACCTGGCGGCCCATGGCCTGACTACGGTTCCCGAGGGCTATCAGGTCTCCACCGAAGGCCAGGTGGCCATCGTCGATCAACTGACCCGGGCGCTGAAGGTGGATCACTTCGTCCTGGCCGGAAATTCCATGGGCGGCGGGGTTTCGTGGAACTACGCCCTGGCCCATCCGGAGCGGGTGAGGGCCCTGGTCCTGGTGGACTCCGTCGGTCTGCCGCCGCCCCCCAAGGCGGGTGAAAAGCCCAAGGGCGATGGTCCGCCCCTGGTTTTCATGATCATGCGCAGCTCCATGGGTCGCGCCATCCTCAAACAGATCAATCCCCGTCCCCTGGCGGAGAAGGGCCTCAAGCAGGCCTATGTGGATGCCTCCCTGGTCACGCCTGCCCTGGTGGACCGTTATGCCGACCTGGCCCTGGCGCCGGGACACCGGGAGCTTCTGATGTCCGGCAGGCCGGCGCCGAGGACGCCGGTGACCCTGGCGACCTTCCAGGCCATCAAGGCGCCGACCCTGGTCCTGCACGGCGAGGTGGACACGGTCATTTCGGCGGATGCCGGCAAGGCCCTGGCCGCCGCCATTCCGGGCGCCAAGCTGATCCTCTATCCCGGGGTTGGCCACGTTCCCATGGAGCAGATCCCGGAAAAATCCGCCGCTGATGTCCGCGCCTTCCTGTCAGGTCTTCCGCCGACGGCCAAACCCTAGCCGTTCCGACACCCGGCCGTCCGTGCATCATGGACGGCAAACCACACAGCGTTCCGAGAGAGATCCCATGCGCGCACTACTTCTGGCCTCCGTCGCCTGCTGCCTTCTGACCCTGCCCGCTGCTGCAGCGCCGGCCGAGGCGCGGGATCCGAACTTCACCGGGCGCGACCTGTTTGGCCTGCAGTCGGCCACCGATCCCCAGTTCCGCCCGGATGGCGGACAGATCGCCTATGTGCGGATCAGCAATGACATCATGACCGACAAGGCCCGCCGGACCATATGGCTGGCCGACCCGAAGACCGGCGCCCAGACGCCGCTGGCGACCGAAGACGGGGGCGCTGTCTCGCCCCGGTGGTCCCCCGACGGCCAGAAGCTGGCCTATCTGGCCCTGACCCCCAAGGGCGCCCAGCTGACCGTCCGCTGGATGGCCAGCGGCCGTTCCGCCCGGGTGGCCAGCCTGGACCAGGCCCCGGGCGCCATTACCTGGTCGCCGGACGGCAAGACCCTGGCCTTCACCCTGCTCACCCCTGATGCCGCCGCCACCCTGGGCGCCGCCCCGGCGAAGCCCGAAGGCGCGGAGTGGGCGGCCCCGCTGAAGGTCGAGACCCGGGTCACCTTCCGGGCCGATGGGGAAGGGGTCCTCACCCCCGGCTATGCCCACATATTCACGGTCTCCGCCGACGGCGGCGCCCCCCGCCAGCGGACCTTCGGCAAGTTCGACGATTTCGGACCCCTGAGCTTCTCGCCGGATGGCAGGTCCCTCTATTTCGCGGCCAACCGGCAGCCGGGCTGGGAGCGGGACCCCAATGAGTCGGAAGTCTTCCGCCTTGATCTCTCCGACGATTCCATCACCCCCCTGACTAAACGGGTCGGTCCCGACCAGTCGCCCCAGGTCTCCCCCGACGGCAGGCAGGTGGCCTATGTGGGCTATGACGACGCCCGGAAGCGCGGTTATGAGAACCAGCGCCTCTATGTGATGGACGCCGATGGACTCAACAGCCGGGTCCTGACCGGCGACTTCGACCGATCGGTCGCTTCGCCCAGCTGGAGCGCCGATGGGCGCAGCATCCATGTGATCTTCGATGACCACGGGACCAACAAGGTCGCCAGGGTTGGCCTGGACGGCAAGCGGACCGTGGTGGCCCAGGGCCTGATGGGGTCAGACTTTGACCGGCCCTACAGCGGCGGCGACTACAGCCTGGCCCGCAATGGCGCCCTTGCGATCACCATGGGCGACTCCACCCGCCCGGCGGATCTCGGCGTTGTTCAGGCCGGCGCCACGCGGCGGTTGACCGACCTCAATGGCGACCTGCTGTCGGGCAAGACCCTGGCCAGGGCCCAGCCCATGGTCGTCCCCTCATCCTTTGACCAGAAGCCCATCGAAGCCTGGCTGCTGACCCCGCCGAAGTTTGATCCGGCGAAGAAATACCCCCTGGTTCTCGAGATCCACGGCGGACCCTTCTCGGCCTATGGCCCCAACTTCTCGGCGGTGGACCAGCTCTACGCCGCCGCGGGCTATCTGGTGGTCTATTCGAACCCCCGGGGGTCCACCTCATACGGCGAGGTTTTCGCCAACGAGATCGACCGCAACTATCCCAGCCATGACTATGACGACCTGATGAGCGTGGTCGACGCGGTGATCGCGAAAGGATCCGTCGACACCAACCGCCTCTATGTCACGGGCGGGTCCGGCGGGGGCGCGCTCACGGCCTGGATTGTCGGCAAGACCAACCGCTTCGCCGCCGCCGCCACCCAGAAGCCGGTGATCAACTGGGCCAGCCAGGTCCTGACCACCGACGGCTATGCCTTCATGGGACCCTACTGGTTCGGCAAGGCGCCCTGGGAGGACCCCCAGGGCTACTGGGCCCGTTCCCCCCTGTCCCTGGTGGGCAATGTGAAGACGCCAACCATGGTGGTTGTGGGCGAAAATGACCTGCGAACGCCAGACAGCGAGGCCGAGCAATACTATGCGGCCCTGCAGCTGAGAGAGGTGCCCACCGCCCTGGTGAAGCTGCCCGGCGCCAGCCATGGGGGCTATGCTTCGCGGCCTTCCCAGTCGGCCGCCACGACGGCGGCCATCATCGCCTGGTTCGAAAGGTACAAGACGCCCCCCAAATAAATGGGCGGTATTCCGCGCTTTCTCAGAAACCGCGCCGGTCATTAACCAACTGGTGGGGTTCGGCCTCTAGCTTGATACGCAAGAAACAGGCCAGGAGGGCGTTTTGGCGCTCGGTGCGCGATTAGAGCTACGTCAAGGGCAGGGGTTGGTCATAACCCCCCAACTGCAACAGGCCATCAAGCTGTTGCAGCTCTCCAACATGGAGCTTGAGGCCTTCGTCGAGGGCGAGCTCGAACGCAATCCCCTGCTCCAGAGGGACGAGCGCGAATCAGAGGGCGACCGCGAGGCCGTCGCCGAGACGCCAGCCTCGGACGGCGAAACCTACGCCCTGGACGAGGTGCCGGTCGGCGGCGCCGAAGGCGCCATGGACGTCACCTATGAGTCCGAGGGCTCCCGCGGCGAGCACGCCACGGGCGATGCGTCTGAAGCCATGCACGCCGGCGGCGCCATTGACTGGTCCAAGGCCGGCTCTGGCGGCAGCTTCGAAGACACTGACGATTTCGAGCAGAGGCTCTCACACGACAAGACCCTGGCTGAACACCTGCAGGACCAGTTGCTGGTCGCAGGCTTTGGCGGGGTTGAACTGGCCGCCGCCACGGTCCTGACCGACAGCGTCGACGAGGGCGGCTATCTGCGCTGCGATCTGGCCGAGACCGCCGAGCGCCTGGGCTGCGACCTCACCTTCCTCGAAGACATTCTGCGCATGCTCCAGCGCTTCGAGCCGGTGGGCGTCTATGCCCGCGACGTGCGCGAATGCCTGATGCTGCAGTTGCAGGACCGCAATCGCTGCGACCCGGCCATGGTGGCCCTCCTGGACAATCTGGAACTGGTAGCCCGCCGTGACATGGCCGGCCTGCGCAAGGCCTGCGGCGTCGACGACGAAGACCTGCGCGAGATGATCGCCGAGCTGAAGGCCCTGACGCCGCGCCCTGGCGCAGCCTTCGGCGGCGAGCCCAGCCAGCCTGTGGCGCCCGACGTCTTCGTCCGCGAGGGCCTGGGCGGCATGTGGCATGTGGAGCTGAACTCCGACACCCTGCCGCGCCTGCTCATCGACCAGCGCTATCACGCCCGGGTCAGCACCGGCGCAAGGACCGAGCAGGAAAAGGTCTTCGTGGCCGACTGCATGGCCAGCGCCAACTGGCTGGTGAAGAGCCTGGACCAGAGGGCCAAGACCATCCTCAAGGTCGCCTCGGAAATCGTCCGCCAGCAGGACGGCTTCCTGGCCTATGGGGTCGAACACCTGCGTCCCCTGAACCTCAAGACCGTGGCCGACGCCATCGGCATGCACGAATCCACGGTCAGCCGGGTGACCTCGAACAAGTACCTGGCCACGCCCAGGGGCATGTTCGAGCTGAAATTCTTCTTCACCTCGGCCATCCAGTCGTCCGAAGGCGGCGAGGCTCATTCCGCCGAAGCCGTCCGTCACCGGATCCGTCAACTTATCGAGAGCGAGAAGATCGCCGCCGACGTCCATTCCGACGACGCCCTGGTGGATATCCTCAAGGATACCGGGGTCGATATCGCCCGGCGCACCGTGGCCAAGTACCGCGAGGCCATGCGGATTCCCTCGTCCGTGGACCGCCGCCGCCTGCTCAAACAAGCCTGAGTTACCGCCTCTACAAGTCCTTGACAGGGCCTGCGGATAGGCGCGCACTCCCCCCATGCAAGTACAAGTCTCCGGCAAGCATGTCGCCGTCGGGGAGGCCCTGCGTGAGCGGGTCACCGACGAAATTTCGAGTTCGATCGCCAAGTATTTCGAGCGTGGCGGTTTCGCAGATGTGGTGGTCAGCAAGGAGGGACACTCCTTCCGCGTGGACTGCTCCGTTCATCTGGATTCAGGGCAACACCTGGAAAGTCATGGCCTGGGCCCGGACGCCCATGGCGCCTTCGACGTGGCCCTGGGCAAGATCGAGACCCGGGTCCGCCGCTACAAGCGACGCCTGAAGAGCCATTCGGTGGCCGCCAGCGCCAAGGCGGCCGAAACCGCCGCCTATTTCGTCATCCGCGCCCCCGAAGATGAGGACGACGATATCTGGGATGAACCCGACGCCCTGCCGGTCGGCCCGGCCGTGCCCAGCGGTCTGATCATCGCCGAGACCGAGCGGGAAATCCGCACCATGACTGTTTCTCAGGCGGTGCTGGACCTGGACCTGACTGAATCTCAAACAATCGTGTTCAGGAACGCCGCGCACGGCGGATTGTCTGTGGTATATCGCCGCCCCGACGGGAACATCGGCTGGATCGACCCCGAGCGCACCAAGCCGTCAAGCGGTAAGGGAGCCTAGGTCACAGGCGGAATTCCGCCTGTCATCAAGGTGTCTCCGACGGTCGCTAACTGGGCCCGGCCGTTTGCGTAAGGCGTAACGAGTTAAGATGATTTTTTCGGAAGTACTGGATCTGGCCGCCATAGCGCCCCGCGCGACGGCGACCGACAAGCGTCAGGTCCTGGCCCTGATCTCAGACATCGCCGCCCGCAATTTCGGCCTCGACGCCGGCATGATTCTCGACGCCCTGGCGGAACGGGAACAGGCGGGATCGACAGGGCTTGGTCGGGGCGTTGCTGTGCCTCACGCCCGTCTGGAGGGCCTTTCCCGCATGCGGGCGGTCTTCCTGCGCCTGGAGCATCCGGTGGACTTTGCGTCCGTGGACGATCAGCCGGTGGACCTGGTCTTCGCCCTGTTTTCGCCGGAAGGTCAGGCCGGTTCGGTCCACCTGCAGGGCCTGGCCCGGATTTCCCGCCTCATGCGTCAGAAGGATCTGCGCGAACAGCTGCGCCAGTCCCGGGCCGCCGAGGCCATCCGCGCCCTTCTGGTCCAGGACCAGCGCCAGACGGCGGCCTGAGACCTTTCGGCCCAGACCGCCGACTTCAGGCTATTTGCGGGGGGGCGGGGTAACGATCACCGTCGTGTCGCCCGCAGCGCCGGTCTTTCCCGTATCGCCGGTTGCGCCGGTATCGCCCATGGCGCCGGTCTGGCCAGTCGCGCCGGCATAGCCGGTGGCGCCAGAATCTCCCGTTGCGCCCGTTGCGCCTTCAACGCCGGTCGCACCTGTGGCGCCAGCCGGGCCGGGAGGCCCGACCACAACAACCGCCGGGGCGGGTTCTGCGGCAGGCGCGGCCACCGGGGCAGGGTTGTTGCAGGCCGTCAGGGCCAAGGCAGCGGCCGCGAGGGCCGCCGAAGCAAGATATTTCATGGTCGCGTTTCCTGTGTCCGCCGCCCGGATGCGGGCGAGCTGATCCAATGTTGGGTCGCCCCCCGGCGGTATGGCCGGAGGAAGATAACGGCCAGGGGCTGACCGCCATCATCTGATCACAACAGGTGGCGCGGGTTTGGGTTCCGCTCCGGAGCCCTAGTGGACTGAAACCGGCGCCAGTTCGTGGGCCAGGGCCGCGGCGACCGCCGCGTCCCGGTCTTCCAGCACGGCCAGCCGCTCGCCATCGGCCCGGTGGACCGCATAGAGGATCTGGTCAGGGCGCAGGTCATAACCCTCGACACGTCCGGTCGGGGTCGAGGCCAGGATTTCGGCGCCCATCACCGGGCGCACATAGACCAGGTTAGGACCGCCAAGGGCGGCCAGATCCTGGGGGGAAAGGGTAATCTGGGTCATCTTGGGCGTCACAGGACCACCTCCAAAAATCTCGAAATCAGGCCGGATCAGCCGGCCGTCTGAATGGGTATCTGCCGCACCAGCCGGGCGGGCTCGGGCCGGATCAGGTCGATGTGCAGCAGGCCGTGCTCCAGCAGGGCGGCCGAAACCTCCATGCCGTCGGCCAGGACAAAGGCGCGGACAAAACCGCGGGCGGCGATTCCACGGTGCAGGTAGGCGTCTTCGGTCTTGCCCCCGTCATCCCGGCGACCGGCTATGGTCAGCTGACGGTCCTCCAGGGTCACCTGCAGGGTCTGGGGGGTGAAGCCCGCCACAGCCAAAGTGATCCGCAGGGCGCCTTCGCCCCGGTCTTCCACATTATAGGGGGGATAACTTTCCGCCGCCGCCTTGGCGGCCCGTTCGGCCAGCAGCCTTGTATGCTCGAAACCGAGCAGGAAGGGGCTGTCGAACACCATGGTCCTGTTCATTGCAAAGAGTCCTCGCACCTCAAGCGACTCGCCGGACCCCCGCCCGAAACCGGCGCGGCGACACGACAGACCCTAGGTGGGGTGCGAGGGGAGGGGATTCAAGCGGGGGGCTTTTTCGCCTCAGCCGGCTGATCAAAGAAAGCCTGCCGCCTTCGACTTTTCAGCTTGGCCTGACGGCGAGACAGCCGATCCAATCCTCGGGCCGCCGCCCCTGCGGCAAGAAAAACGAGCGCAAGAGCCCCAAAGGCAAGAGCTCTCCTGACAGTGATCTGCCCGGTCGCGAGACCGCCGATCGCCGCATAGGCGCAAACACCCGCGCCAAAGGTCGACCAGATCGTCATCAACAAAGCCGCTCCGGGATACATGCCCCAGTACCCTAGGTTTTCGACGGTCTCGTCATCGAGCTTCATTTGAGCCTCATCTTCGAAGCGGGCGATCTAGGGGGCTACGCTGTAGGTGACTATGATTTGGGCAGAAGTCAGGACGGGCTCAGGGTTCATAACTACGGGGACAGGTGGCGGCATAATTGCCATAGCGACCGGAGAGTCCATTAGTGGTGCGGTCACGTTATCGCTGAAGCCGTAGTCTTCGGTTGCTCGGTCCCTCACGTTCAGCAATGGACCAAGGTGCATCCCCGCGCCCTCAGCAATTGCGAGCGCCTTGCTGCGCGCGTTTGAAAGGGCATTTGTGAGCGCCTGCCTTTGTGCATCCGTCGGGTCGCGAAGGCTGAAACGATACAGGTTGGCATTTTCACCCCCGAGACGGACGGCTAGACCAAGTACGGTTCCAGCTTCGGTGGGTGGCGAAATCTCAGCCGTCATCTCCATGGTAGCCAAGTAGCCGCTCACCGCACAGGCCCCGGCGGAAAGACGCGATCGTCCGTCGCCTTCAGGGTCACAATTCGCCGCTCTCACTGCTGTGACGTTCAGCTTGCTGGTCGCTATCGTCAGTTTTGCTTTGGTAATGGCCGAAATGCCACGGATCACAGCGTCAGACTTTTTCACGAGATTTGTCGTCGCGATATCTGGGCTAGCCCCTTCGCCTCGAAGGTCAAAGGTCGCCGTCGCTATATCTGGAGGAGTTCGGACCTCGCCGTAGCCCGTCACGACAATACTCCCTGGGTCGGCGAAGGCTTTCGAAAAGCAAGAGAGTGCCGCCAACATTGTTAGCGAAATGATTGCCCCTTGCCTCATCACAGTCTCCCTCAAGCGCCCCGTATAATTCCCGGGAGGCTAGGCCTATCTTGTTGGCATAGCTAGCTATCGATGCGGACCACAAGCTGAGTTATATCTCGCCTACAACTTGGATTGCCGTTCCGCTAAGTTCAGCTTTTCCGTCGCTGTTTTGGAAGGCGATTACAGTTCGCTACCTATTCGGAGAGCGTCGGAAATCCTGGAGTGCGCGCGTCATTTTGGAGGAGGTATGCAGTCGTTACTTCGGTTTCTTATCGCGGCCTGCCTGTTGATGTCTGCCGCCTCTCATACTGATGCGGCTACGCCTGCAGCGATGGTGGAGTCAGTCACCTTCCAGACCGAACCGCCACCGTTTTGCGGTAGGTGCGATACGATCAAATTCGTCGCCTCACCGGACGGTCGCGTCCAAATTGAGCGGGGCCATTAGGGGGGCAGCTATCAGGATTGGCGGATCAAAAGGCAAACCCTGCAAGTGACCCCAGAGCAATTTACTCGATTTCGGGAAGTCTTGGCGCCCTTTAGGCCCGAGCGCGAGCTCCTGTTGAATGATCGACCGCCATGTACGACGTTTGACCCTGATCAGGGTGGGGTCAGCGTACTCTGGCATGGTGCTGGAGGTGACGCTCGACTGACATTCAATCGAGGTTGCGAATGGGGAGCTAGGACCGCATTGGTCCGGGCGCTTGAAGCTGCCCCTTCTATTCTGGGGTTGGAAACACCGGACTGGTGATTGTCGCTCGTCGGACCGGTCCAACGGTCCCATTCCCTCGGTCGGGCGCAGACTGAGCGGCAGGATCGCCTCAGACTATCAACACCCCAAATGGAAACGGCCGCTTCCTCGTCGGAAGCGGCCGTTATGGTGGAGCTAAGCGGAGTCGAACCGCTGACCTCTTGAATGCCATTCAAGCGCTCTACCAGCTGAGCTATAGCCCCGAAAATTCGGGTTCCTGGCCTTGGAGGGTTTGGCCTCCGCCGCGAAGAGCGCGGAACCTAGTCTGACAGTTGTCCGGGATCAAGCCCGCCGTCACTGAAAAATCACACAGGGACGGCGGGGTTGATTCTGACGTCTATCGGTCTTCTTCGCCCTCGCCGGGCAGGCCGTCGATTTCGGTGTCGACAAAGTCGTCCTCATCGTCGTCTTCCAGGAAGGGCACGTCGGAGTCTTCGTCGTCGTCCAGGTCGTCGTCTTCCTGGAAACCGGCCAGTTCGTCTTCCGGCGCGGCGACGGGCTCGCCATCCTCATCGTCGTCGTCCACGGCCAGGATCGGCTCGTCAATGACGGCGTCCAGTTCCGGAGTGACGACCTCTTCTTCTTCCTCATCCTCCGCGTCGGGATTCTTGCCGCGGACCTGGGCTTCCTGATCGTCATCAAGATCGTGGTCGACGGGGGTGGCGCGGGCGCGGACACGGCGGCTGCGGACGGCTTCGTCCGGGTCAAACTCGTGGGCGCATTTCGGGCAGTGGGCCGGGCGTTTGGTCAGGTCGTAGAACTTAGCCTGGCAGTTGGGGCAAATTTGCTTTGCGCCCAGTTCGGGAATAGCCAAGGAGCGGGCCTCTGAGGCGGGTGTGAATTGGAGCCGGCTCACTTGCCACGGGCAGGCGCCGCTGTCAAAACCCAATCCCTTTTCCAAGCCCTTACGCCCTCAAAAGGAGCCGCCATGACCTCGCCCGGACTGACCGCACGCCGCGGCGGGCCTCTGACGGGTCGGGTCCGCGCCCCCGGCGACAAGTCGGTTTCCCACCGCGCCCTGATCTTCGGCGCCCTGGCGCAGGGCCTGACCGAGATCGAGGGCCTGCTGGAGGGCGAGGATGTCCTGCGCTCGGCCGCCGCCATGCGGGCCTTCGGGGCCGAGGTCGAGCACCTGGGCGTCGGCCGCTGGCGGGTGGTGGGCAAGGGCGGCTTTTCCGAGCCTGCCGACATCATAGACTGTGGAAACGCCGGCACCGGGGTGCGGCTGATCATGGGGGCTGCGGCGGGCTTTGACCTGGCGGTCAGCTTCACCGGTGACGCCTCCCTGCGCGGCCGCCCCATGAACCGGGTGATGAAGCCGCTCTCTGAGATGGGCGCGAAGTTCCTGGGCCGGTCCGGCGGGCGCCTGCCCCTGACGCTGAAAGGCGGCGATCTGCGGCGCATCGAATACCGCCTGCCAGAGCCCTCGGCCCAGGTGAAGTCGGCGGTCCTGCTGGCCGGCCTGCACGCAGCGGGCGGGGCGGCGGTGCTGGAGCCCGAGCCCACCCGCGACCATACCGAGCGCATGCTGCGCGGCTTCGGCGCCCGGGTGGATGTGGTCGACCGCGACGGTGTCCGGCATATCGATCTGGCCGGCGGTCAGAAGCTGACGGGAACGAAGATCCTGGTCCCCGGCGATCCCTCCTCGGCGGCCTTCCCCATTGTGGCGGCCCTGATCACCCCGGGTTCCGAGGTGACGGTGGAAGGGGTCATGCTCAACCCCCTGCGCACCGGCCTCTTTACGACGCTGAAGGAAATGGGCGCCGACCTGACCATAGAGAACATCCGCGATGAGAGCGGCGAGCCGGTGGGCGATATCACCGCCCGGTATTCGGCCCTGGCAGGCGTGGACGTGCCCCCCGAGCGGGCGCCGTCTATGATTGACGAGTATCCGATCCTGGCCGTGGCCGCGGCCTTTGCAACAGGCGTAACCCGCATGACCGGCATTGGCGAAATGCGGGTCAAGGAGAGCGACCGGATCGCCCTGATGGCGGCGGGGCTGAGCGCCTGCGGCCTCGGCGTCGAGGAAGAACCCGAGGGCCTGACCGTCGTCGGCTCCGGCGGCGGCAATCATCCTGCGGCCGGCGGGGCCCAGGTGGTCACCAGGGGCGATCACCGCATCGCCATGTCCCATCTGGTCATGGGTCTGGCGGCTGATGGGCCGATCACTGTGGATGAGCCCGGCATGATCGCCACCAGCTTCCCCGGTTTTGTCGAAATGATGCGCGGCCTGGGCGGAGAACTGGCCGGAGAGCAGGGTTGAGGCCGCCCTTCGTCATCGCCGTCGACGGGCCCGCCGCCTCGGGCAAGGGGACGATCTCCAGCGATCTCAGCCTGCACTATGACCTGCCCATGCTGGACACCGGCCTGCTCTACAGGGCGGTGGGGGTGATCCTGAAGCGCCAGGGCGGTGATCTGGATGATGCGGCGGCGGCGGCCCGGGTCGCCCGGGACCTGCAGGCCGGCGATCTGGACGATGATGACTTCCGCACCCGGGAAGCCGGAGAGTGCGCCAGCCGGGTGGCTGTGCATCCCGCCGTCCGCGCCGCCCTTCTGGACCTGCAGCAGGTCTTCGCCCGGCGAACGGAGGGATCGGTGATTGACGGCCGGGATATCGGTACGGTGATCGCCCCGGAAGCGCCGGCCAAACTCTATGTGACCGCAGATCCCGAAGTCCGCGCCGAGCGCCGTTTCAAACAGCTGAAAGGTCGTGGCGAGGACGTCACCTTCCGCGAAATCCTCGAGGATATCCGCCGCCGGGATGCGCGCGACGGCGGCCGCAGCGACGCCCCGATGATCCAGGCGCCCGACGCGGTCTTGCTCGATACGTCGCAAATGACTATAGAGCGCGCCACCGATGCGGCCCGCCGCATTGTCGAGGCGGCGCGCGCGCGCTGGGAAATTTCCCGGTAAGCAAATCCAACCGCGCCTTTCCCTCGGTCGCCGCGGGCAAATTCAAACCGCGCAGGTCCGCCTGCGCCTTCGGTTGCAACCCTTAACCCGACGCCGGGATTCCGTTCGACCGCCATGTGCGGCTCGGATCCTTTCCCTTTTTCCTGAAGGGGCGTCACAGAAGATGAAAGACCCAAATGGCTGACGATATGAGCCTCAGTCCCTCCCGGGACGATTTCGCCTCCCTCCTCGACGAGTCCATGGGCGGCCGTGACTTCATGGAAGGTCAGGTTGTCAAAGGCATCGTGGTCGGAATCGAAAAAGATTTCGCCATCATCGATGTCGGGCTGAAGACCGAAGGCCGGATCTCCGTGAAGGAATTCGGCGTTGATGAGTCCGGTGAAAGCCCGATCAAGATCGGCGCCACTGTCGAAGTCTTCCTCGAGCGCGTTGAAAACGCCATGGGCGAAGCCGTCATCAGCCGCGACAAGGCCCGCCGCGAAGAGGCCTGGACCCGTCTGGAAGTCGTGCACGAGCGCAACGAGCCGGTTATGGGCACCATTGTTGGCCGCGTGAAGGGCGGCTTCACCGTCGACCTCGGCGGCGCCTCGGCCTTCCTGCCGGGCAGCCAGGTGGACATTCGTCCGGTCCGCGACGTCGGCCCGCTCATGGGCAAGGAACAGCCCTTCGCCATCCTCAAGATGGACCGTCCCCGCGGCAATATCGTCGTGTCCCGCCGCGCCATCCTGGAAGAAGCCCGCGCCGAGCAGCGCACCGAACTTGTCGGCCAGCTGGTCGAGGGTGAAGTCCGTGACGGCGTCGTCAAGAACATCACCGATTACGGCGCATTCGTTGACCTGGGCGGCATTGACGGCCTCCTGCACGTCACCGACATGAGCTGGAAGCGCGTCAATCACCCCAGCCAGGTCCTGGCCGTGGGCGACACCGTCAAGGTCCAGGTCGTCAAGATCAACCCCGACACCCAGCGCATCTCGCTCGGCATGAAGCAACTGCAGTCCGACCCCTGGGACGGCGTGGAAGCCAAGTACCCAGTCGGCGCCAAGTTCACGGGCCGCATCACCAACATCACCGACTACGGCGCATTTGTTGAGCTGGAAGCCGGCGTTGAAGGCCTGGTCCACGTGTCCGAAATGTCCTGGACCAAGAAGAACGTCCACCCCGGCAAGATCGTCTCGACCTCCCAGGAAGTCGACGTGGTCGTGCTGGACGTCGATCCGTCCAAGCGTCGCGTCTCCCTGGGCCTCAAGCAGGCCATGGACAATCCCTGGGATGCCTTCATCGCGGCCAACCCGGTGGGTTCGACCGTCGAAGGCGAAGTCAAGAACGCCACGGAATTCGGCCTGTTCATCGGTCTGGAAAACGACATCGACGGCATGGTCCACCTGTCCGACCTGGACTGGAACGTTCCTGGCGAAGAAGCCATCGCCAAGTATCACAAGGGCGAAATGGTCAAGGCCCGGGTGCTGGACGTCGACGTCGAGAAGGAGCGTATCTCCCTCGGCATCAAGCAACTGGCCGGCGATCCGATGGCTGGCGAGGCCTTCCGCAAGGGCCAGACCGTCACCGTCACTGTCACCGAGATCACCTCGGGCGGCATTGAAGTGAAGTTCGGCGATGACGAAGCCCCGATGACGGCCTTCGTCCGCAAGTCCGACCTGTCCCGCGACCGTGCGGACCAGCGTCCGGAACGCTTCGCCGTGGGTGACCGCGTCGACGCCCAGGTGACCACGGTCGACAAGGCCGCCCGCAAGGTGTCGGTCTCGATCAAGGCCCTGGAAATGATCGAAGAGAAGGAAGCCATCGAGAAGTTCGGGTCCTCGGACTCCGGCGCTTCCCTGGGCGACATTCTTGGCGCCGCCCTGCGCGAAAAGGCGCAGAAGGACTAGGCCTCAGCTGCGTCGCCCCGGCGGCGCATCCGAAGCACGAAATACCGCAGCGGGTCCGGAGACGGGCCCGCTGCTTTCGTTTCAGGGGCGCCCAAACGGCCAGCTGACACCACGAAAATTCGCAAGTGTCGCAAGACATGAGGTTTTTCGGGTTGATCATCAATCAGGACTCGACCATGTTCCGCCAACCCCGCAACCGGATTCTGGCATGATCAAATCGGAACTCATCGCTCAGCTCGCGCAGGAAAATCCGCATCTGACCCAGCGTGATATCGAGCGGGTGGTGGGGGTAATCCTTGAGCGGATGATCAAGGCCCTCGAAGATGGCGGCCGCGTAGAGCTCCGGGGCTTTGGCGCCCTCTCCATCCGGTCCAGGGATGCCCGGTCGGGCCGCAACCCGCGCACGGGCGAGTCCGTTGATGTCCGCGCCAAGCATGTGCCCTTCTTCAAGAGCGGCAAGGAACTGCGCGAGCGGCTCAACGCCGACGAATAGATCTGACCCTCAAATCAGGCCTTCAGCCCCGGGCTTGACCCGACCTCAGGTATCATAGGACATAGCGCCCAGTTTTCTGGGGAGAGAGTGCTATGGGTATCGCAAGTGAATTCAAGGAATTCATCGCCAAGGGCAATGTGATCGATCTGGCCGTCGGCGTGGTCATCGGTGCGGCCTTCGGTGACATCACCAAGAGCCTGGTGGACAAGGTTGTCATGCCGCCCATCGGCCTGCTGCTGAGCGGCGTCGATTTCTCGGAACTGAAGATCGTCCTCAAGGAGGCGGATCCGGTGACCAAGGCCGCAGAAGTGGCCATCCAGTACGGCGCCTTCATCAATACGGTGATCCAGTTCGTGATCATCGCCTTCGTTGTCTTCATGCTGGTCAAGGTTGCGAACACCATTCGCCGCAAGGAAGCCGAGGCCCCCGCCGCGCCAGCGGCCCCGACGGCCGATCAGGTCCTGCTGAGTGAAATCCGCGACCTTCTGAAGAAGGGCTAGGCCTGTACCGCCGTCTGGCCCTTGCGGTCAGACGGCGCAGTCCCCTAATGGCGGCCATGACTGCGACCGCGAAGATCTGTGGGATTTCCACGCCCGAGACCGTGCAGGCCGTCCTGGTGGGGGGCGCCAGCCATATCGGCTTCAACTTCTTCGAAAAAAGCCCCCGCTTCGTTTCGCCGGAACTGGCGGCCCGCCTGGCCCAGCCCCTCCGCCAGACCAATGTGAAGGTCTGCGCCATCACGGTCGATCCGGATGACGCCCTGGTCGACCAGTTGGCGACCATACTGAGACCGGATTTCATCCAGCTGCACGGCAAGGAATCCCCGGCCCGTGTCCGGGAGATCGGCCAGCGCTCAGGCCTGGGCGTCATCAAGGTCATACCGGTCACGGAAGCCCGTGATGTCGACCTGGCCGGCGACTATGAGAGCCTGGTCGACCATCTGATGTTCGAGGGCAAACCGCCCAGGGACGCCACCATGCCTGGGGGTGTCGGCGCCCGGTTTGACTGGACCCTGATGGCCGGACGTCGCTTTGCGCGCCCCTGGTTCCTGGCCGGTGGCCTCGACCCCTGGAATGTGGCCGAGGCGATCTCCCGGTCCCAGGCGCCAATTGTCGATGTTTCTTCTGGCGTGGAGCGCGGACCCGGACTAAAGGACGCCTCCTTGATCACGGCGTTTATTGAGGCCGTGCGCCGCGCCTAGGTGCTGTTCCAGTGACTCTCCCCGTCCCGCCTAACGACTATGCCGCCTATCCTGATGCTTCCGGTCGCTTCGGCGATTATGGCGGGCGTTACGTGCCCGAAACCCTCATGCCCCTGGTGCATGAACTGGACGCCGCCTATCGCGCCGCCAAGGCCGATCCGGCCTTCCAGGCCGAGCTGTCCGGCTTCCTGAAGCACTATGTGGGCCGGCCCTCGCCCCTCTATTACGCCGAGCGCCTAACCGAGCATTTCGGCGGCGCTAAGATCTATCTCAAGCGCGAAGAGCTGAACCACACCGGCTCGCACAAGATCAACAACTGCATGGGCCAGATCCTTCTGGCCCGGCGCATGGGCAAGACCCGGATCATCGCCGAGACCGGCGCCGGTCAGCACGGGGTCGCCAGCGCCACGGTCTGCGCCCGGTTCGGCCTGCCCTGCATCGTCTATATGGGCGCGGTGGACGTTGAGCGTCAGAAGCCCAATGTGTTCCGGATGAACCTGCTGGGCGCCCAGGTCGAGGCTGTGACCTCTGGCTCGGCCACCCTGAAGGACGCCATGAACGAGGCCCTTCGCGACTGGGTCACCAATGTCCACGATACCTATTACATGATCGGCACGGCGGCCGGCATGCACCCCTATCCGGAAATGGTCCGGGACTTCCAGTCGGTGATCGGCAAGGAAACCCGTGAGCAAGTCCTGGAAGTCGAAGGCCGTCTCCCCGACGCGGTGGTCGCCTGCGTCGGCGGCGGGTCCAACGCCATCGGCATCTTCCATCCCTTCCTGAATGACGAGACTGTCAGGCTCTACGGGGTCGAGGCCGCCGGCGAGGGCATGGACACCGATCGTCATGCTGCAGCCATCAATGGCGGCCAGCCCGGCGTCCTCCATGGCAACATGACCTATCTGCTGCAGGACCGCGAAGGCCAGATCACCGAGGCCCACTCCATCTCGGCCGGCCTCGACTATCCCGGCATCGGGCCCGAGCACTCCTGGCTGCACGATGTGGGCCGCGCCAGATACCTGACCGCGACCGACCAGGAGTCCTTGGACGCCTTCAAGCTCTGCGCTGAACTGGAGGGTATTCTGCCCGCCATCGAATCCGCCCACGCCCTGGCGCGACTGCCCGATGTGGCCAAGGAGGTCGGCAAGGGCGGGATTGTCGTGCTCAACCTGTCCGGCCGCGGGGACAAGGACGTCGCCACCGTCGCCGCCCATCTGGGACGCAGCATTTGACCAAGGCCCGTATCGAAGCCCGCTTCGCCGACCTGAAGGCTGCGAACCGCGCCGCCTTCGTCACCTATGTCATGGCCGGCGATCCGGACTATGCGACCTCGCTGCAGATCGTGAAGGGCCTGCCGGGCGCAGGCGCTGACCTCATCGAGATCGGCTTTCCCTTCTCCGATCCCATGGCTGAGGGCCCGCCCATCCAGCGGGCCGCCCTGCGCGCCCTGGACAAGGGCATGACCCTGGCCCGGACCCTCGAACTGGTGGCCGAATTCCGCAAGGGCGACCAGACCACCCCGATCATCATGATGGGCTATGCCAATCCCCTGGTGCGCTGGGGCTTCGCCGCCTTTGCCCGGGACGCCGCAGCGGCCGGGGTTGATGGCCTGATCGCCGTGGACATTCCGCCGGAGGAAGCCGAGCCCCTGGCCGACGCCCTCGACGCCGCCGACTTGTCCCTGATCCGGCTGGCCACGCCGACTTCGGACGATGAGCGGCTCAAGATCGTGATCCGGCGCACATCAGGCTTTGTCTATTATGTCTCCGTCGCCGGTGTGACCGGGGTCAAGGAAGCCGAAGCAGACGTCGTCGCGCCCCATGTCGCCCGGGTCCGCGCCGCCTCCGGTTTGCCTGTTTCCGTGGGCTTTGGCATCAAGACGCCCGAGCGCGCCGCCGCCATTGCGCGGGTGGCCGATGGGGTCGTGGTGGGCTCGGCCCTGGTCGATGAGGTCGCCGCCGCCCTGGCGGTCAACGAAAGCGTGACCGCCCGGGTCCTTTCCAAAGTCGAATCCTTGGCTAAGGCTATATCTTCCGCGCGCGGCAACTAGCACGGTGCAACCACCCTATGGCGATGGCTGAACAGCGAAACGACAAACCCTCAAAGCCGACCTCCGCCCGCGAACGCGGCGGCTGGCTGGCCAAGATCGCCCCTGGCGTCCGCAATCTCGTGGCCAAGCGGGAAGCGCCGGAGAATCTCTGGGTGAAATGCCCTGACACCGGGGAGATGCTCTATCGCCCGGATCTGGAAGCCGCCCTGTGGGTGACGCCGTCGGGCAGCCATATGCGGATCGGCGCGGGCATGCGCCTGCGCTTCACCTTTGACGACGGCAAGTACGAGAAGATCTCCTCGCCGGTGGTGGTGGAAGACCCCCTCAAGTTTCCCGACGACAAGCCCTACCCCGAGCGCCTGAAGGCGGCCCGCAAGGCCACCGGCGAGCAGGACTCCATGGCCATCGGCTTTGGCAAGATCCGGGGCCAGGACGCTGTGGTCGTGGTCCAGGACTTCGCCTTCATGGGCGGTTCCCTGGGCATGGGCGCCGGCGAGACCTTTGTGAAGGCCGCCCAGGAGGCGGTGAAGCGCAAGGTTCCCTTCGTGATCTTCTCGGCCTCCGGCGGCGCCCGCATGCAGGAGGGCACCCTGGCCCTCATGCAGATGGCCCGCACCACCCTGGCCCTGAACGAAGTCAAGAGCGCGGGCCTGCCCTATGTGGTGGTGCTCACCGACCCCACCGCCGGCGGCGTCACCGCCTCCTACGCCATGCTGGGGGATGTGCATCTGGCCGAGCCCAACGCCCTGGTGGCGTTCTCGGGGCGCCGGGTCATCGAGCAGACCATCCGTGAAGTCCTGCCCACCGGCTTCCAGCGGGCGGAATTCCTGCTGGAGCGGGGCATGATAGACAAGGTGGTGACCCGGGCCGACATGCCCGATGTCCTGGCTTCGATCCTCAAGACCCTGATGATGGGACGCTCGCGTTCAAGAGCCGCCTGACTTTCAACGGATTTCCAGATGTATGACCCCATCCGCGCGTCGGACGCGGTCATTGCGCGCCTGCGGGCCCATCACCCGACCCTGATCGACCTGACCACGGGCCGGGTGGAACGCCTGCTGGCGGCCCTTGGTCACCCCGAAAGCCGCCTGCCGCCGGTCATCCATGTGGCGGGGACCAATGGCAAGGGCTCCACCGTGGCCTTCATGCGCGCCATTGCCGAAGCGGCGGGTCTGCGGGTCCATGTGATCACCTCGCCCCACCTGGTGCGGTTCGCCGAGCGGATCCGGCTGGCGGGCAAGCTGATCACGGACGACCAGATTTCCGATCTCATCACCCGGATCGAGGCGGCCAATGAGGGCCAGCCCATCAGCTTCTTCGAGTTCACCACGGTCCTGGCCTTCCAGGCCTTCGCCGAGACTCCCGCCGATCTATGCCTGGTTGAGGTCGGTCTGGGCGGCCGGTTCGACGCCACCAACATCTTCGACGCCCCGGCGGTCAGCGTCATCACCCCGGTGGACTATGATCATCTGGAAATGCTGGGTCCCGAGCTTTCAAAGATCGCCTGGGAAAAGGCCGGAATCATCAAGGCCGGTCGGCCGGTGGTGGTCGCCCGCCAGATGGAAGAGGGCGAAGCCGTCATCCTGGCTGAGGCGGAGTCCCTGAATGCGCCCCTCAGCCTCATGGGCCGGGACTTCGACGCCTGGGAGGCCAATGGCCGCCTTCTGGTCCAACTGGAGGACCGCCTCCTGGACCTGCCCAGGCCCAGCCTGGCCGGCGCGCATCAATTCGCCAATGCCGGTCTGGCCGTCGCGGCGATCGCCGCCCTCAATGATCCTCGGATCGACGATGACGCCTTTGCCACGGGGGTAGCTTCCGCCGTCTGGCCAGCCAGGTTCCAGAGGTTGACGGCAGGGCCCCTGGCGGACATGGCCAGGGCGCGGGGCGCAGATGTCTGGCTGGATGGCGGTCACAATCCCCATGCCGGTGTGGCTTTGGCCGAAGCGGCCGGCCGGCTGGTGGCGCGGGACCCGAGGCCCCTGGTGCTGATCAGCGCCATGTTCGCTCGCAAGGACGCCCGCGGCTTCTTCGCGCCCTTTGCGCCCCTTGGGCCCAGGGTGATCTCGACCACCTTCGACTCAGAGACCGCGGCGAGCGCCGCTGAGATTGACGAGGCGGCGCGGGCGGCTGGACTTCAGTCCGAGGCAGCGCCCAATGTGACTGAGGCGCTGGAGCGCGCCCTTTCGGTCGACGGTCCAGCGCCCCATGTCCTGATTTGCGGCGGGCTGCATTTCGCCGGCGAGGTCCTCGCCATGAGCGAGGAGACCTGGCCCGCCTGATCTGAAAGGTCAGATCAGATTCCGGCTTCGTTCAGCCACTCGACGATCTTCTGCTTGGGCATGGCGCCCACCTTCATGGAGGCCATCTGGCCGTCCTTGAACAGCATCATGGTCGGAATGCCGCGCACGCCATAGCGGGAGGGTGTGGAAGGGCTGTCTTCGATGTTGAGCTTGACCACAGTCACCTGTTCGCCAAGTTCCTCGGAGATCTGCTCCAGGGCCGGGGCGATCTGCTTGCAGGGGCCGCACCATTCGGCCCAGAAGTCGACCAGAACTGGCTTGCTGGATTGAAGGACGTCCTTTTCGAAGGATTCGTCGGTGGTCGCGACCGTGCTCATGAAGCGCTCCTTGTGACGCCGACTCGCATCATGCGGCGGCGATGGCTTAACCTGCATATGGGCGACTTAACGGTCGGTATCAACCTTCAGCCCCCAGCCGGGCCAGGGTCTGAGCGATCAGATTTTCTGGAATGGGCATGAGTTTGGGACCGTCCGTCCAGACCAGGGCGGCCTCCACCCTGTGATCGGGGAAGATTTCCGACAATACCCCGACATAAAGGGCCATCTGCCGGAGATAGGCGGGATCGGCGTCCTCGATGATGTCCGGAGATGGGCGGTTGGTCTTGAAATCCACCACCAGCACCCGATCAGGCAGGACCACCAGCCGGTCCAGGCGTCCGGAAATGTTCAGGCCTTCCGGCAAGCGTGCGCCAGACCCTGCCAGGGTGACTTCCGGCCGGCTGCCCGGACCAAAGACGTCAGTAAAGCGGTCGTCGTTGAGCACGCCCAGGGCTGCGCCGATCATTTCAGCCTTCTGGGCGTCAGTCAGGTCGGGCTCCCGGTCCAGCAGCCTCCCGGCCGCCGCCGCGCGGGACTCCGGTGGCAGATCCGGCAGGACCTGAAGCAGCTTGTGGATCAGGTCGCCCCGGCGGAACCGGCCCAGCCCCGCCATTCCTGAAAGGGGAGAGGCGGCGGGCCTGATCGTCCCGTCACCCAGATCCGAGGGCGAGGCGTAGCGGGCGAAGGCCTCCTGCGCCGGGGCCGTTGACGCCCAGTCCGGCTGGCTGCCCAACGAAGCCTCCACTAAGACGCCCGACGCGCCCTGGAGGGGATCAGGTCCAAACCGGCTGTAGCCGAAGGTCTCGCCCTCGATCCGCCGCACATGGGGCGCGACCTCGGAATGGGCGAAGCCCTCCCGCAGGGCGCCCCACCAGCCCTTGATATTCTCTTTCTTCCCTGTGGCGCCTATGCGGCCACACAGGACGAGCCGGTCCCGGGCGCGGGTCAGGCCCACATAGAGCAGGCGATAGATTTCTTCGGCTTCCTTCCGCTCACGCCGCTCATGGGCGGCGCGGGAGGCCTCGCAGCCCTGCTTCTTCGATCTGGACCACAGGAAGCCGCCATCTTCGGTCTGCAGCAGGGGCGAGCCCTTGCCGGTGGCGCCCAGGGTGGTTTCGGGCAGGAAGACGATGGGCGCCTCAAGGCCCTTGGCGCCATGGGCGGTCATGACCCGCACCTCCTGGCGCTGGTCCTCCATCTCACGCTTGACCGTGATGTCCAGGCTGACCAGGGCGGCGGCGAGGCTCTCCAGGTCGAGCAGGCCGCGACCCTCGGCGGCCAGGACCTGGGCGAGGAACTCCTCTAGGGCGTCTTCGGCTTCCGAACCCAGGCGGCGGACCAGCCTTGCCCTCTGGGTGCGCCCGGTGGCGTCGCGCAGGGACAGGCACCGGGCGAAGAATTCAAAGGGCCGCTGGCTGGCGGCCTGTTGGGCGGCCTGGAGGAAGTCCACCGCTGAACGCCAGTCAGGCGCCTCATCAGCCCGTTGAACCAGCCGGTCCCAGAGGTTCTGCGTCTCTGTCCTGGTGCTGCGACCGTGGGCCAGGTTGAAAAGGCTCTGATCACTGACATCGCAGAACGGGCTGCGCAGAAGGGCGGCCAGGGTCAGCTCATCCCGCGGGAAGAGGACAAACCGCGCCAGGGCCAGAAGGTCATCAAACAGTATGTGTTCCGACAGGGCCAGGCGATCGGCGCCCGCCACCGGCGCCTTCCGGTGCTTCAGGGCCCGCAGTATGTCCTCGAACAGGGCCTTGCGCCGCCGGACCAGGATCAGGACGTCGCCAAAATGGGCCGGACGCATCTTGCCGGACTTCTTGTCGAGGACCTGATCGCCCCGTTTCACCAGATCGACGATCTCGTCTGCTATGCGCTCGGCCAGCCGGCGGTTGGCGGATTGCTCGGACTCCAGGTCGAGGGGCGCCGTCCAGGCCTCCCGCTCTTCACTGGGGGCCTCCTCCACGAGATCCCACAGGTCGACGCAACCTTCGTCGGTCCGCACAGCCTCATGCCGGATGGGCTCGAGGACACCCTGCTCATCCCGGCGGGGCAGGATGGCGGCGGCCAGATCCTCTGCGGCGAAGGCGGCGTCCACAAAGTTCAGGATCCTTGTGGCCGATCGCCAGGAGGCCAGCAGGTCGACCCTTTCGAAGGCCTGACCGGCGCCGGTCGCCCGCTTCCTGTGGTGGTCGAATTCCTGGACCAGGATTTCCGGCGCGGCGCCCTGGAAGGAATAGATGGACTGCTTCTCATCGCCCACCACGAACATGTTGCGGGCCAGGTCATTGGACCGCTCGCGGCCTTCGCCGGAGAAAAACTCCTCGGTCAGGGCGCGGATGATCCTCCACTGGTCGGGCGCCGTGTCCTGGGCCTCGTCCACCAGTATGTGATTGATCCCGCCGTCCAGCTTGAACAGCACCCAGGCGGCCTGCGGGGCGTTGGCGGTGAGCTCGACGGCCTTTTCGATGAGGTCGGCGAAGTCCAGCCGGCCAGCCAGCTCCTTCTCGACCCTGTAGGCCTCAAGATAAGCCCTGGCGAGGGCGAGGGCGTAGAGCGTATCGGTCGCCACTTCGATGGCGCGCACCTGTTCGCGGAGCGCTTCCAGCTGATCCTGTTCGTGCATCAGGGCCATATGAACCGGCGGCGAGGCCTTGAGGGCCTTGACGTCCGCAACCCATTTGACCGGCGTACCCTCGCCCTTTTCGGTGAAGAACAGGGCTTTCAGGTCGTCATAGGACAGGTCCGGCGCCGCAAGTATCGCCCTCAGGGCCTTGGACCTGCCGATATCAGTCGGTGTTCCCACGGCAAGGCAGTCGGCGGCGTCGCTCAGCGTCCTGCGGTTGACCCGCCCCATGGCCGCGCTGATGGTCTCGTCCAAATCCGCACCGCTGTCAGGAAGGTCGCATGTGGCCCAGACATGGGTCTCGACGGCGCCCCAGTCCCCTGTGGTTTCGAAGTATCGCCTGAGGCCGCCCCTCTGGGCTTCAAAGGCCTTGAACATGTCCTCGAAGGCCTGGAAGTCCAGGGCGACGGAGAACCGGGCATAGGCCTCGGCCAGGACGCCTTCGCCCTTCATGGCGTGGCTGGCGACAGCCCGTCTGGCGGCGGCCGCGACCGCCGCGGCGGCGCTGTCGTCCAGGACCTGGAAGCTGGGTGATACACCCGCCTCCAGCGGAAACCGCCGCAGCAGCTTTTCGCAGAAGGCGTGGATGGTCTGGATCTTGAGACCGCCCGGGGTCTCAAGGGCACGGGCGAACAGGGCGCGGGCCTTGGACAGGCGCCCGTCGTCATAGGCGGCCTCGTCGCGCCCCTCCAGGTTTCCCAGGGCCTTGGCGAGGGCCTTGCCTTCCAGCACTGACCATCCGCCCAGCAGGTCGTAGAGCCGCCCCTGCATTTCCGCGGCTGCGGCCTTGGTATAGGTGACGCAGAGAATGGTCTCGGGCTCTGCCCCGGCCAGCAGAAGGCGGGCCACCCGGTCGATCAGGGTCTTGGTCTTGCCAGACCCGGCATTGGCCGTGACGAAGGCCGAAATATTGGGGTCCGCTGCGCGGCTCTGTGCATCAGGCGCCCGGATCATTCCTCGGACTCCTCGCCGCTGGTGGACCATTCGAACACCCGGGCCAGGTGGTCATAGTCTCCGGGATAGCCCTTGGCGAATTGCGGCGCGGTCTTGGACGGATAGCCGCGCAGGGGGTCGTCATACTGGGCGATCAGATCCGCCAGGCCTGCCAGAGCCTTGTCAGCCGCGGCTTCGGGACCTTCCTTCTCGCAGCGGGCATCTTCGACTCCGGCTGGCTTGCGCCCGGTGACCTTCACGTAGAGCAGTTCGCCGGGACGGGGTCGGCCAAGATCCTTGAACCCGCCCCGGGCCAGTATGGCGGCGGTGAGGGTCAGCTGGGGCGAGAAGCCGGTCCTGACCTGCTTTTCGCTGGGGGGTGCGCCAGTCTTGTAGTCCAGTATGTGGCTCAGACCCTCAGGGTCGATCTCGATCCGGTCGGATTTGGCCGTCAGGACGAAGTCGCCCCCGGGCCAGGGCATGGACAGTTCGCCATAGAGCTCCACATGAATGGCGCGGCCATCAGCCCGGCGGCGACGCTCGAAGTCTTCCACCCACCTGGCCATTTCCTGCGCCAGGGCATGTTCGCGCACCATGGCGTCCGGGGGCATGCCCTGATCCACCAGGGCCTGGATGTAGAAGTCCTCGAACCGGGCTGCGGCGTCGACTGGCAGGTCAGAGGGATATTTCCTGACAAAGTCCTCGAAGGCCTTGTGAATGGCTGTCCCCCGGGCCCGGACATCCACGGCCTCATCTGGTCGTTCCAGCGGATAAAGCCGCAGAATGTCCCGGGCCCAGACGGAATAGGGATCCCTGGTGAGGGCCTCGACCCGGGTCACCGCCATACGCCGGGGGCGCGCCTCTACCGGCGGAATGGGGGCGGGGCGGGAAGCCGGTTCATACTTGCCGGGGTCGTCGAGGCCCCTCGCCCAGTCCAGTACATCGGGGCGGCCCGCTATTGTCAGGCCTGCGCCCCTGGCCAGGGTTTCCAGACGCCAGAGCCAGCGCGACTTGATGGAGGGTGAGCCCTCCCGGCGTTCGGTGTGCAGCAGGACCACATCGGGGGCGCAGGCGGCCTGGGCGAAGTCGTGGGCGGCAAGGCCGATCCGCCGCTCGGGCGGCGGCAGGCCCAGGGTCTTGCGCATGGGCCGCGACAGGAAGGGATCCACGGGCGCGCCCTGCGGCCAGACGCCTTCCTCGAGACCGGCGACGATCAGACGATCCGCCCGGATCAGCCGGGCCTCGATGGCGCCCAGTATGCGCAGGCGGGGATGGCTGGCGCCGCCGGCCCGCACAGTCTCGCCGGCCACAAGCTTGCGGAAGAGTTCATTGAAGCTGCGGGGGGTGACGGCGGGAAGGGCGGCGGACTCTTCCATCAGGCCAGCCAGGAGGCGCGACAGGGCCTCGCCGCCAAGGCCGGACCAGAGATGATCCGAGGACCCATCCGGACCTCTGGCAAGGGCCTCAAGGGCTTCAGCGGTGATACGGGCCAGGGCGGCGGCCGTCTGGTCCCCGTCTCCCGCCCGGGGCAGGACGGCGCAGAGGCGGTTCAGAAGATTGGTGGGCGCGGCAGGATCCAGCCTGTCCTTGGCCATGTTCGTCTTCAGTCGGGCGGTCAGCTGATCCCAGCCCGCGGACCGGGCGCCGCGCAGGCCATGGCGTTCCGCCTGCTCCCTCGCTGACTCCAGGGCCTCGGCGTCAAGGCCCAGGCGGACCAGGGGGTGCTTGAGTATGGCCAGCAGGCGCACGGGGTCGAGGGGATCAATCAGGGTCTGGACCACCAGATCGGCCAGGACACCCACCGGGCAGCCCGCAAGGCTGAGGCCGGCCGAGGAGTCCGCCGATACGCCCCAGCGGGCCAGCTTGGCGCTGACCCGGCGGGCCAGGGCCTGGTCGGGTGAAACCAGGGCGGCGGTCTGTCCCGGGACTTCAAGGGCCTCCCGCAACAGGAGTGCCGCCACGGTGGCCGCTTCATCCTCGGTCCGGGCGCAGACCAGTGAAAGGCCGGCAAGGCCCTTTGCGATCGGATCAATGCCCGCGGCCTCCTTCTGATCGCGAATATCGCCAATGGCCTTGAGCCAGTCGGCCGTATCCTCGGCCGGTCGCAGGGCCTCATTGATGACCCGTCGCCGCCAGTGACCCAGGCCAAGTTCGGCTGACGATCCATGCCAGTTGAGGACATCCATCCGGGTAAGGCCGGCATCGGTGAGCAGGCGTTTCATGGCCCCTTGGGGATGCTGCTCCCCAACCCCGGTCCACGCCTTTTCCGACAGATTGTGATCAAGACCCGGCAGGACCACGGCGCCCTGCGGCGCCCGGGCGATGACCCTCAGCAGGGCGGCGGTCGCCTTGGCGGTTCCCGTGGATCCAGCTGCAACAAGCACGCCCTGGGGCGGTTCGCGATCCCACTTTTCGGCCAGGGCGTGGAGCAGGGCGACGCGGCGGGCGCTGATGTCCATGAGGCCCAGCTCGGCCAGCCGCCTCGGCCAGGACTCCAGGGCCATTTCCAGGAATTCCCGGGAGATCCGCCAGTGTTCGGCCATGTCGGCGGTGACCAGGTCGGCCAGACCCGCCGTGGCCGAAGCCTCCTCGATCTGCAGACTGTCCAGGAAGCCGCCCAGGGCGTCAGCGAATTCCAGGGCGGTCGGGGCGTCGAGTTTGCGGCCAAGGGCGCCTTCATGACGCTTCACCAGGCCCACCAGCTCGAACCTGCGTCGCAGGCCGCCAATGGAGGCCGGAAGGTCGACCGCCAGATCCCCAGGCTCGAAGGGCGCCTCGCCTTCGTCCAGGTCGCCCAAGGGCCGGATCTGCGGAGGCAGTATGGCCCGTCCGCCTGAAACGGTGACAAAGGCGTCGGCAAGGGCTCGCGCGCCGCGGCGGGTCGGCGTCAGGACAATGGCCTGGGACAGGGCCTCGGGCCCCTGATGGGCCAGGGCGTCATGAAGTCCCTGGGCCAGGTCCAGGACGAAGGGGCGGTGGGACGGAATGGAATACCAACCGGAGCCGGTGAAGGGACTGCTCACACGAGTCTGGCTTCCGCCGCCTCCCTGGCCTGTGGATCGCCAACATGCATCCAGAATGCGTCCATGGCGACGCCGAATATCCGACCCTCATCCTGAAGCCGCCACCAGACGGGCAGGATGGAAAAGGCGCCGTCTGGCGACCCGTCGAGGATCTGCGGCTTCATGATCTGGAAGCCGACATTGGCGAAGGGCGCCGGGCGGGCCTCGTCGGCGGAGTGGCGGATGCGGCCGTCGGCCTCCAGGAAGAAACCCCGGGGCCCCTCAAAGCCTATGCCCCGGCCCTTTGCCACCAGCAGGACCAGCAGATCCATCTTCGCAGGATCCCAGGCCGCCTTCATGGCCTCCAGGGGTGGGACCCCCTCGTCGATCCACAGGGAGTCGATATTGGCCACGAAGAAGGGCTCGTTCCCCAACAGGGGCAGGGCGTTCCTGATGCCGCCGCCGGAGTCCAGCAAGCCGGCCCGCTCATCGACGATCCGGATTTCCGGATGGGTCCGCTTGCCCAGGTGCTCGGTCATCTGGTCGGCGAAATGATGGATATTGACCACCGCGGTCTCGACGGCAGCTTCGGCCAGTCTGTCCAGCACGTGGTCGATCAGGGCCTTGCCGCCTACGGTCACCAGGGCTTTGGGACGGTCATCCGTCAGGGGCCGCATGCGCGAGCCTATGCCGGCCGCCAGGACCATGGCGGTCTTGATGGCGGTCATTGGCGGGCGTCTTGCGGGATATGGCGGTCGAACCAGGCCTTCAGGGCGGCAAGGTCCGGGTCAGCCAGGCAGCGGTCCAGATAGCCCCAGAGCCTGGGCATGAACTGGGCGTATCGGGGTTTGCCGTCCCGGGACACCAGTCGGGCGAAGATGCCGAGGATGCGGCTAATGTTGAGGGCGCCCAGGGCGTGGAAGTCGGCCAGATAGGCCTCGCGGTCGACCCTCGGGCGCAGCTGGAAATAGCGCTCCAGCACCCAGGTTTCCAGGTCGGGCGAAATATCCCGCCGCGCATCGTGCAGCAGCATGGACATGTCCCAGGCCGGGTGGGCGCGGACGGCGTCCTGGAAATCGATCAGACCCGCCCGGGAGGCGCCCCGCCGGTCCGGCAGCCAGATCAGATTTTCGGCGTGATAATCCCGATGGCAGAAGACGCTGGCCCCGGCGGCCGCCCTGGCGCGGATCGGGGTCCAGATCTCCTCCCAGGCCATGACGGCTTCGAGGCCGAGGCGGATCTGCGGGCGGAGCTTCGGCAGCCATTCCGGCAGGAGGTCGCCGGCGGTTTTCAGGGCCACCTCGTCATAGTCCAGCAGGGGCCAGGCTATGTCGCCGGCCGCCGTCAGCAACCGAGGAGCCGTGGCGTCATGCATCCGGGCCAGGGCGCTGACGGCCGACTCATAGAGCGGGGTTTCGACCTGCCCCCTGGCGATCATGGTGGCGAAGAGGTCGTCCCCCAGGTCTTCCAGAACGGCAAGGCCCGCCGGGGCGTCGTGGGCGATGATGTCAGGCGCCGACAGACCCTGGCTCCGCAGCCAGGCCGCCACGGCGATGAAGGCGTCGACCCGCCCGGCCGCCAGCCGCGCCATGGCGTTGTAGCCCAGGGCCTCACGCTGTTTGGGGTTGGCGTCCGGAGGACAGGGGGCGGTTTCAGCCGAGGGCGGCTGGTCCATGAAGATCAGGCTGGCGCCGCTCTCCAGGTGCAGGCGTTCATAGCGGCGGGTTGAGGCGTCGCCGCTGAGGACTTCCCGGCGCGCCTGATCAAGCCCGCTGGCGGTCAGGAATTGCGCCTTCTGCGTCTCACGATCCAAGGCCGCGTTCCTTCCAGCTTCCACAGGGGGTCAATCGCGCCCTTCGCGCATCGCCTTCCAGGGTGATGTCTATATCGAGTCGGTCGGCGGGGAGGCGACCCTCCAGGCGTTCCGGCCATTCTATGATCGCCACCCCGTCCTCAAGGGCCTCATCCAGGCCGATTTCATAGGCCTCATCGGGATCGGACAACCGGTAGAGGTCGAAGTGGGCGATAGGGAAATCCGGGCCGTCATAGGTCTGGATCAGGGTGAAGGTCGGACTGGGCACTTCCTCATCGGGCCGGGTCAGGGCGCGAACCAGGGCCCGGGCCAGGGTGGACTTCCCCGCACCCAGGGGGCCGTTCAGGCAGATGGCCTCACCGGCCCGGATCTCTGCGGCCAGGGCTGCGCCGAGGGCTGTGGTCGCGACCTCGTTGGCCAGGAAAATGTCCGCCGCCAGCTTCACGGGAAAGCCCGGTCCGGGTCCTGGGCGAGGGTCACGGCCACATGGGTCTTGAGCGCTTCGGTGGCGCTGGCCGCGTCCGGATCCAGGTCCCGCCAGTCGATCACCGGGCCCACATCGATGGAGAAGGCCCCGCCCCGTTTGTTCAGCAGCTCGTGGAACAGGGTGATGTCCCGCAGCTCGCCGGAGAAATGGTGGAAGAAGTGGAAGAGGGTCGACCAGGGTCCGCGCACATGCAGCGGCAGTATGGGCGCCTCAAACTTTCGGGCCAGGGAGGCCGCCGTGGTCATCCAGGGCGATTCGGCCAGCCGTCCATCCTTGCCCTGACGGGCCAGCTTCCCCGCCGGAAAGATCATCAGGGGCCGTTCTGCCTCCATGGCCTCCCGGGTCATGGTGAGGGTCAGGCGGGTGCGATCCCGGGTGCGCTTCTCCGCCACCCATTCCACGGGAATGAGGATATCGCTCAGACCGGGGCAGACCCGATGGGCGTCGGCGTTTGCGTAGAGACAGAGGTCGGGCCTGGGGCCCTTGAGGGCGTCATAGACGGCTATGCCATCGGCGATCCCTGTGGGGTGATTGGCGATGACGATCAGCCGGCCAGAGGCGGGAATCCGGTCGGGGCGTCGCACGGTCAGCCGGATGTCCAGCAGGCTGGAGACGGCTTCGACCGCCTCCCGGCCGGGCATGGGGCCTATGGCGTCGGCCATGGCCCTGGCCTTGCGATAATCTAGCAGGCTGTAGAGCAGGGGCCGGGCCAGGGGCCAGACGACGCTGCCCGCAAGTCTGGGCGCCCGCTCGACAATCAGTCGGTCGATGATGTGATCGTGATAGCCCCTGGCCTGCGCCAGGGTCGCTGTCTGTGCGACCGTCATGGGGCGGAGAATGCCCTCGCCCGCCCTGCAGGTCTAGGCACGGCGGGATGCAGCCCCTAGAAGATTTGTCATGCGCAACATCACTCATTTCATCGACGGTTCCTCCCTTGCAGGAACCTCCGGCCGGACCGGCGACGTCTTCAATCCCAATACCGGCGAGGTCCAGGCCCAGGTGGCCCTGGCGTCGGTCTCCGAGGTCGATCTGGCAGTTCAGGCCGCCCTGCGGGCCCAGCCGAACTGGGCCGCCACCAATCCCCAGCGCCGGGCTCGGGTGATGTTCGAGTTCAAGCGGCTGGTGGAAGCCAACATGCAGTCCCTGGCCGAGCTGTTGTCCAGTGAGCACGGCAAGGTCATCGCCGACTCCAAGGGCGACATCCAGCGGGGGCTTGAGGTCATCGAATTCGCCTGCGGCATCCCCCATGTGCTGAAGGGCGAATACACCGAAGGCGCCGGACCCGGCATTGATGTCTATTCCATGCGTCAGCCCCTGGGCGTTGCTGCGGGCATCACCCCGTTCAACTTCCCGGCCATGATCCCCATGTGGATGTTCGGGGTAGCGATTGCGGTGGGCAATACCTTTGTGCTCAAGCCGTCGGAGAAGGATTCCTCGGTTCCGGTCCGTCTGGCCGAACTGTTCATGGAGGCCGGCGCCGCCGTCGGTCAGGACGTGAAGGGCGTGCTCAACGTCATCCACGGGGACAAGGTCAGCGTCGACGCCATACTCGACCACCCGGCCATAGCCGCCGTCAGCTTTGTCGGCAGCTCGGACATAGCCCACTATGTCTATTCAAGGGGTACGGCCAACGGCAAGCGCGTCCAGGCCATGGGCGGCGCCAAGAACCACGGGATTGTCATGCCCGATGCGGACCTGGACCAGGTGGTCAAGGACCTGTCCGGCGCCGCCTTCGGGTCGGCCGGCGAGCGCTGTATGGCCCTGCCGGTGGTTGTGCCGGTCGGCGCGCGGACGGCGGGCGAGCTTCGCGAACGTCTGATCGCCGAGATCGAAACCCTGAAAGTCGGGGTCTCCAACGACCCGGCCGCCCAGTACGGACCGGTGGTCAGCGCCGCCCACCGCCAGAAGATCGCCGACTACATCCAGATCGGCGTCGATGAAGGCGCAGAACTGGTGGTCGATGGCCGGGGCTTCCAGCTCCAGGGCTATGAAAAGGGCTTCTTTATCGGCCCCAGCCTGTTTGATCAGGTGAAGCCCGGCATGAAGACCTATCAGGAGGAAATCTTCGGGCCGGTCCTCCAGATGGTCCGGGCCGAGACCTTCGAAGAGGCACTGGCCTTGCCCTCGGCCCACCAGTACGGCAATGGCGTCGCCATCTTCACCCGCAGCGGCAAGGTCGCCCGGGAATTTGCCGCCCGGGTCAATGTGGGCATGGTCGGGATCAATGTGCCCATCCCCGTGCCGGTGGCCTATCACTCCTTCGGCGGGTGGAAGCGCTCGGCCTTCGGCGACACCAACCAGCACGGCATGGAGGGGGTGAAGTTCTACACCAAGGTCAAGACCGTCACCGCCCGCTGGCCGGACGGCGATGTAGCCGACTCGGCCTTCGTCATTCCGACGATGAAGTAGCGGGCCGACCACGAAATGCCGGGTCTTGACGGACCCAGGGTCAGGGCCGCCATTCCGGCTGCAACGAGACAAACATCGGGAGAGAAACAACCATGGCCTACAAGCCTTTTGATCTGACGGGAAAAGTCGCACTGGTGACCGGCGGCAATGGCGGCATCGGTTTCGGCATGGCCGAAGCCATGGCCCAGGCCGGCGCCGATGTGGTGATCTGGGGGTCCAACCCGACCAAGAACGCCGACGCTGAGGAAAAGCTCAAGGCGACCGGCGTCCGGGTCCTGACCCAGGTGGTCAATGTGGCCGACGAAGAGGCGGTCCGCGCCGGCATGGTCGAGGCTGTCAACAAGATGGGCCGGGTCGATACGGTCATAGCCAATGCCGGCATTGGCGGCGGCGCGCCCTCCTTCTCCGAGTTTTCCACCGAGCAGTACCGCAGGGTGATGTCCGTCAATCTGGATGGCGTCTTCTTCACCTTCCGGGAGGCCTGCAAGCACATGGTCGCCCGGGCCGGCGAAGGGGATCGGGCCGGGGGCTCCCTGGTGGTGATCTCGTCCCTGTCAGCCCTGGACGGCGCCCCGCGCAATGAGGCCTACGCCGCCACCAAGGGCGCGGTGATCTCCATGATCCGCGCCATTGCCGTGGAGCACGCCCGTTACGGCGTCCGCGCCAACGCCATCCTGCCCGGCTGGATCGCCACCGACATGACCGCCGGCGCCCAGGGCAATGACAAGTTCAACGACAATGTCATCAAGCGCGTCCCCGTTCGCCGCTGGGGCCAACCGGCCGACTTCGGCGGCATGGCCGTCTATCTGGCTTCGGACGCCTCGAGCTTCCACACCGGCGACAGCTTCCTGATCGACGGCGGCTACGGCATCTTCTAGGGGTTGCACCGACCCTCCCCCTCAAGGGGAGGGAGAGCTCTTCTAGCCGACCTTGAACACGCAGAGCTTGTTGCCGTCCAAATCGCGGAAATAGGCGCCGTAGAAAGGGCCGTTTCGATATCCAGGCGCGCCTTCATCGGCCCCGCCGTCGGCTAGGGCTCTAGCGTGAACTTCGTTGACCACCTCGTGTGATGCGGCGGGCAAGGCGATCATTGTGCCGTTGCCAGCGGTCGCTGGCTTGTTGTCATGTGGGACCGTGATTACCAGCATAGGACCGCGCCCACCGACGGAGTACCAGGTGCCAAAATCGCTGGAGTAATCAGTGTTCACGCTGGCCCCCAGCAAAGCCATGATTGGGTCATAGAAGGCCTTGGCTCGTGCATGGTTAGTTGCGCCAAGCATGGTGTACCCGATCATCGTAACTCTCCTGTTTGAGGCCTAAGCCGCGTCCAGGGCCCGGCTGACATCCCGCACCAGATCCCCGGCGCCTTCAAGGCCGACGCTCATCCGGACCCAGCCCTCGGTCAGGCCGATCTCCAGGCGCTCGGCCTCGGGCATGGACCTGTGGGTGGTGGTGCAGGGATGGGTCGCCATGGACTTGGCGTCGCCGAGATTGTTGGAAATATCGACAATGGCCAGGGCGTTCAGGAAGCGCCAGGCGGCGGCGCGATCGCCAAGGTCGAAGGCCACCACATTGCCGGGGCCGCTCATCTGGTTGGCGATCAGGGCGGCCTGGGGGTGGTCAGGGCGGCCCGGGAAGAGCACGCGCTTGACCTTCGAGTGGGCGCCAATGGCGTCGCTGACCTTGGTGGCGTTCTCCGCCTGACGGGTGACCCGCAATTCCAGGGTTTCGAGCCCCTTCAGCAGGACCCAGGAATTGAAGGGCGACAGGGCGGGTCCCGTATGGCGCAGGATATCCTTGTAGGATTCGCTCATCAGGGGCTCATTGCCGAGAATGGCGCCGCCAAGAACGCGACCCTGACCGTCAATATGCTTGGTGGCGGAATAGACGACCACATCAGCGCCCAGGGCCAGGGGCTTCTGGAAGATGGGTGTGGCGAAGACATTGTCCACCACCAGCTTGGCGCCGGCCGCATGGGCGATCTCGGCCACGGCCCCGATGGCGGTGACTTCCAGCAGGGGATTGGCCGGGCTTTCCACCAGGAAGGCCTTGGTGTTGGGCCGCACGGCGTTTTTCCAGGCGTTCAGGTCGGTGGCGTCCACATAGGTCACCTCGACGCCGAAACGGGGCATCCACTCCGACAGGATCCAGCGGCAGGAGCCGAACAGGGCGCGGCCGGCGACAATGTGATCGCCAGCGCGGACCAGACCCTGCAGGGCCACATGGACCGCTGCCATGCCCGAGGCCGTGGCGCGGCAGACTTCTGCGCCCTCCAGCAGGGCCAGGCGGTCCTCGAACATCTGGGTCGTGGGATTGCCGAACCGCTGATAGATGAAGCCCGCATCTTCCCCGGAAAACCTGCGGTCTGCGGCCTCAGCGCTGTCATAGGCGAAGCTCTGGGTGAGATAGAGGGCCTCGGAAATCTCGCCATAGGGTGAGCGGGCCATACCGCCGCGCACCAGACGGGTTTCCAGTTGCCAATCCTGCGGGTTCTCGGCCATGGGGCGCTCCTGTGCTTGCGGTCTCGCTCTTGACCTTACCCACTGGTCACGGTCAAGGGCGCGTAAGGCAAGACAGGTTTTCTGGTGCGGCCTGCAGGTGACGCCGATCTTGCCAAGCGCCTCCCGGGGGGCGACTAAGGGGGCGATGACAAACGACGCCCCCGCCGGGATCCTTCCCTGCCAGTCCATTGACGAGTTGATCGCCCAGGGGGCCATCACCTCGCAGAGCCCCTTCGATGGCAATCAGGTACAGCCGGCCAGTCTGGACCTGCGGCTGGGCGTGCGTTGCTGGCGGGTCCGCGCCTCCTTCCTGCCGAGGCTTGGCCGCACGGTGGCCAGCCGGATCGCCGACGTGGCCATGCATGAGCTGGACCTTTCAAAGGGCGCCGTGCTCGAGCGGGGCTGTGTCTATATCGCCGAGATCCAGGAGAGGCTCAGCCTGCCCGCCGGGATTTCCGCCCGGGCCAATCCCAAGAGCTCTACCGGCCGGGTCGATGTCTTTGTCCGCCTGCTCAGCGACCGCCAGCCTGCCTTTGACGATGTGGCCGCCGGCTATGACGGCCCGATCTATATCGAGATCGCTCCCCAGACCTTTTCCATACTGGTCCGCACCGGCACCCGGCTGAACCAGCTGCGTCTCAAGCGGGGATCCCCGGCCCACCTGGGCACCCGCAGCGTCGGCGTCGACCTCAGCGATGGCGTGGCCGGTTTCCGCGCCCGCCGTCATTCCGGCGTGGTGGACATGGACCGGGTGGACGGCCACGACCCCCGGGACTTCTGGGAGCCTCTGCATCCGGTTCGCGGCGAACTCCTGCTGGACCCGGGCGAGTTCTACATCCTGGCCTCCAAGGAGGCGATCGAGATCCCGGTTCTGGAAGCGGCCGAAATGACCCCTATCGACCCGTCGGTGGGCGAGTTCCGGGTGCACTATGCCGGCTTCTTCGATCCCGGCTTTGGCACGGCCGAGGCGGGCGCCGTCGGCTCACGCGGCGTGCTGGAGGTGCGCAGCCACGAGACCCCCTTCCTGCTGGAGGACGGCCAGACCGTGGCCCGCCTGGTCTATGAACCCCTGATCAGCCGGCCCGAGCATCTCTATGGCGAAGGCGGCAGCCACTATCAGCGCCAGGGCCTGAAGCTGTCGAAACACTTCCGTCCCTGGGAATAGACACGCCCGCCCCCTTGGCCGGTGGCCCCGGTCCGGCTATAGGTCGCCCACCGGCCCGTCAGGGCTCCGGCGCGCGGGCGTAGCTCAGGGGTAGAGCGTCAGCTTCCCAAGCTGAATGTCGTGGGTTCGAATCCCATCGCCCGCTCCAATGATTTCAGAGACTCAATCCGCTGGCGCCAGGTGTCCCGCCTGGTCGCGCAGGCCGTTCAGGTCCAGGATCTTCACCTTGCTGCGCCCGACCCGCTTCAGCAGGTCGGCGGCTTCGAGGTCCCGGAAGGCCCGGGACAGGACCGTGTTGGCCGTGCAGAGATAGGCGGCCAGCTCCATCTTGTCGCAGGGGATGACGACCGTGTCCGCAGCCAGTCGCGGCAGGACCGGGTTCTGCAGGAGTTCCAGCAGGAAGGCGCAGAGACGTCCGCGGACGCTGAGGTCCAGCTGGCTGACCAGACGCAGGCGGGACCGCTCGATCTCGGCATAGAGGTTGAGGGTGAACTTCTCCCTCAGGCTGGAGGCCTCGCGGACGGCCCTGCCCATGGCATTGTTGGTGATGACGTAGCTCGATGTATCCTTGGCGATGGCTACGGCGGCCACATAGCGGTCGCCAGCAGCGCCGTCGAAAATGAACTCGCCGGGATAGTAGAAGTCGATGGTGGCGCCCGAGAAGAAGGCCGGGCGCTTGTCTGAGACCAGCTTGGCCAGGCCTGATCGCACCAGATGGGTGACCCCGCCATCCCGGGAAGTGAAGATGGTCTCGCCCGGCTGAAAGGTCCTGACTTCCGCCCCTTCAAGGACGAGTCGACGCTCTTCGGCGCTGAAATAGGTCGATTGCGGCAGGGAACTGAGCGCTTCGTCGTCATCAAGGCAGAGAATACGGCGCCGCAACTCGCGCTCCAGTCGTGATTAAAAAATAATCAAATGCTCTAAAAACAGTCAAATATCGCATCCATTTGGGGCGGTCCAGCCCCAAAAGCCATGCGGTGGAATGTCGCGGACACCGCCTGCAGGGCCCGCGAATATCGGTCGTCTGGGATGTATTGTCGCACTTGTCATTTATGAATCATCAACCATAGAGCGCATTACCGTATATTCTCATATTGGGGATTTGTCGATGCTTCGGCGTCGGACGGGAGCGATCAGATGAAGATTCTGCAGGCGCTGAACAGCCGGATGTCGATTTCAGCCCGGCTGAATCTTGTCACCGTCATCCTGTCGGTCTGTGGCGTCCTCTTTGCGACCCTTCTGACCATCCAGCAGTACAAGGTGGTCCGGGCGACCGAGAAGGAGCAGGCAGGTCTGGCCTTCATCAAGGACGTATGGATTTCGCTGGCTGATCCAAAGGCGCCCACCCTCCCGAACGGGAAACTGGCGGATCGGCAGTTTGGCACTTTCCGGGAACGGGAGGCCTATGAAGCTACGGCCCTGGGACAGTCCCGGCTGGATCGTGGCCTGCAGCTGATGTCGCGGGTCGCGGATTCGTCGGGTCTGGCGCTCGATCCCGAGCAGGCCAGCTACTATCTGCAGGACGCGCTCTCGGTCTGGATTCCCTATGCCTACCGAAGTGAGAGCGACCTCGACAAGGCGATCAGCAGCGAGGGTGATGACCTGACGCGCGCCATCGCCGTTTCTGACGGCCTGGGGCGTCTGGGTTTCGCCTCCGACCGTGTCAGGTCTGACCTGCGCAAGGCGGCCGACGGCGTATCCACACCTGCCGCCCGGGCCGCCCTGATCGAAGTTTCAGCCCGATTTGACCGCTCGGTCCGCAATATGATCGATGAGGAGAAGGGCGGCCTCAGTGGCGCCCGGGCATCCACAGGGGCTGCGACAGAGGCTGAATTCGAGAAGGCCGTAAATGAGCTGTGGGGCGCGTCGGCCAGGATCCTGGAGCGTGAACTCCAAAGCCGGAAGGGCAAGCTCCAGGCGGCCATGGCCTTCACCGCTGTCTTCGGCGGCGGCATGCTTTCCCTGGCGATTGCCCTTTGCATCCTGATCGGTCGGGGTCTCGTGGCGCGCATCTCCCGGCTGGTGGAGGTCATGTCGCAGGTCAAGGATGGCGATACGGACATCAAGGTCCCTTTCCTGGAGGACACCAACGAAACCGGGGAAATCGCGGCGACCGTCGAGTTGTTCCGCCTGAGCCTGCAACAGCGTTCGGGAGAGGAGGCCAGGCGCACCCGTGACCAGGAGGCCGCGCACAAGGCTCAGACTGAAGCCGAGCAGGCGGCGACGCATGCGGGCCAGGTGGTGGTCCTGGGCTCCTTCGGTGAGGCCCTCCACGAGCTTGCCGCCCGAAACCTGCTCTACCGGATGAACCACGCCGTCCCGGAGGTCTATGCGCCTCTGCTGGAGAACTTCAACTCGGCGGTCGCCGAGCTGGAGGCTGCAGTGGTCGCCATTGCCGGGAACTGCCACGGAATTCACGCCAGCGTCCGCGAACTGACCCTGGCCGCAGACGACCTCGCCACCCGGACTGAACGGCAATCGGCCGGCCTTGAGCAGACCTCGGCTGCCATGGAGCAGGTTTCCGCAAGCTCGACAAACACCGCCAGACGGTCTGCTGACGCCAACCAGGAAGTGGAGGAGGCGCGGATCGCCGCCGCACGGGGGGGCGAGATCGTGCAGGAAGCCGTCGACGCCATGGCCCGCATTGAATCGTCCTCCGAACAGATCGGCAGGATCGTCACGGTCATTGATGAGATCGCCTTCCAGACAAACCTCCTGGCGCTCAATGCCGGCGTCGAGGCGGCCCGGGCAGGAGAAGCCGGTCGGGGCTTCGCCGTGGTGGCGTCAGAGGTCCGGGCGCTGGCGCAGAGGTCCGCAGACTCCGCCAAGGACATCAAGTCCCTGATCAGCGAGAGCTCGGACCATGTGGGCGTCGGGGTCGCCCGGGTTGGCGCCGCCGGGGACGCCCTGGTGGACATCCAGACCCGGGTGGCGCGGGTGACGGCCCTGGTTTCGGAAATCAATGGATCGGCCAAGGACCAGTCCACCGCCCTGCAGGAGGTCAATGCCGCTGTCGCCGAAATGGACCAGATGACCCAGAAGAACGCCGCCATGGTCGAGGAAAGCAACGCCGCCTGTCACAGTCTGTCCAATGAGGCCAATCAGCTGATGCACCTCATAGCCAGGTTCAGGGTTGGCGACCTCGGGTCAGTCGATGGCGCGAAGAAGCCTGAAAAGCAGGTTGCATAGCGGGCGGGTTTCAGGCTCCCCATGGGGCCATGCCTCGTATCGCCCTGACCGCCCTTGTGGTGAAAGACTATGACCCGGCCATCGACTTCTATGTGAAGCGGCTTGGCTTCGATCTGGTGGAAGACACCGACCTTGGCGCGGGCAAGCGATGGGTGGTTGTGCGCCCGCCCGGGGCTGTTGAATCCGGCCTGCTCCTGGCCCGGGCCGACGGCGGGGATCAGGCCGCACGGATCGGCGACCAGACAGGCGGCCGGGTCTTCCTCTTCCTGCACACTGATGACTTCCAGAGGGATTTCGACGCCATGACCCGCGCCGGTGTCCGCTTCCTGGAGGCGCCCAGGCGCGAGGCCTATGGAACCGTCGCCGTCTTCGAGGATCTCTACGGCAATCGCTGGGACCTGATCGAGCCGCGGGGCTAGGCCCGCACCGCCTCTTCCGGGGTCATTCTGCCGCGTTTGGCCATGTGGGCGTAGAGCCTTGATACGCACTGGCTCCCGGTCTTTTCGAACAGGAAGGGCAGGACGGCGTGGACCAGGCAGGCGAGGCCGGCGCCGATCAGCACAAGGCCATAGCGACCGGCGTGGACGAAATGCTCGTCATAGCTTTCGCCGACATCCTGCAGGTGCTTTCCCATTTGCGCCGCCATCTGGTTCCCCTGTGCTGTGCCTGTACATAGTCCCAGAAGCAGGGAGAAAATCTGTGTCTGATCTTGCCGAAATCAGGCATAACATAGAATGACATTCTCCATTATGGATCCAATGCAGCATGGATGTTCTTGATCCGGTCGATCGGCGAATTCTGCGGGAATTGCAGGTCGACGCCACCCTGGCCATCAGCGACCTGGCGGAACGGGTGGGTCTTTCCCAGACGCCCTGCTGGAAACGGGTCAAGCGGCTGGAGGCGCAGGGGATCATCGAGCGGCGGGTAGCCCTGCTGGATCGCGAGCAACTGGATCTGGGGCTGGTGGTGTTTGTGGCGGTCCGGGCGGCGCGCCATGACGAGGCCTGGCTCAATCAGTTCGCCAAGGGCGCCTCCGCCCTGCCTGAAGTGGTCGAGTTCTACCGGATGAGCGGCGAGACCGACTATCTGCTCAAGGTGGTGGTTCGGGACATCGCCGCCTATGACCGGTTCTACAAGCGGCTCATCGCCGCTGCGCCCCTGGGAGATGTCAGTTCGTCCTTCGCCATGGAACAAATCAAGTTTACGACGGCTCTACCCCTGTGAGCCTGGATTAGGAACATGACTTGACGATCCCCCTTGAGTCCTATGGCTGGACGCCCGAACGACAGGCGGATTTTGCGCCCTTCGCCGAACGGGGCCTGCTGCCGGGCCGGATCGTCGTCCAGCAACGCAGTCACGCGAGGGTCATGACCGGAGACGGCGAGGTCGCCGCCAGCCTGGCCGGCAAGCTGACCCACGAGGCCGGAGAGCTCGATTTTCCGGTCACCGGCGACTGGGTCGCCTGTTCCCGGCGTCCGGGGGAAGGTGCGGCCATACAGGCTGTCCTGCCCAGAGCCAGCCTTTTTGTCCGCCGGGCGGCAGGGCAGGCCCAGACAGTGCAGGCCGTCGCCGCCAATGTGGACCTGGCCCTGCTGGTGTCGTCCCTCAATGCCGATCTCAATCCGCGGCGACTTGAGCGCTATCTGGCCATGGCCCTGGAAAGCGGCGTCCGTCCGGTGGTGGTGCTGACCAAGGCCGATGTGGCGCAGGATGCCGCAGGGGCCTCGGCCGAGATCTCCGCCGCCCTCGGCGGGGTCGAGGTCATGGTGATTTCCGCCCGGAGCGGCCTTGGCATGGAGGCCCTTGCCGACCTTCTGGCGCCCGGTCTTACGGCGGTCCTGCTGGGCAGTTCAGGGGCAGGCAAGTCGACCATCGTCAACGCCCTGGCTGGCGAGCAGAAAATGGCCACGGCGGCGATCCGCGAGTCTGACGCCCACGGCCGACACACCACCACCCACCGTGAACTGGTCCTCCTGCCCTCCGGCGCCCTGCTGCTGGACACGCCCGGCATGCGTGAGCTGGGACTCTGGGATGCCCAGGCTGGGCTTGCCGCCACCTTTGCCGACCTAGAGGCGGAGATCGAGACCCTGGCGGCTGATTGCAGGTTCCGCGATTGCCGGCACGACGCCGAGCCAGGCTGCGCCGTACGCTTGGCCCTGGAAGATGGTCGACTGGATCGGGAGCGGTGGGAGAGCCTTGCCAAGCTCAGGGAAGAGCTGGCCCAGGCCGGCAGTCGACAACGCAGGCCCTCGCCGGGTAAGTCGAGGCGCAGCGGGACGCAGCGGCCTGGCCCCGCATCAAGGGGATGAACAGCCCGGTCCGCCGCAGACGCGAATCGAACGGAAAGGTCTGAGCCATGTCAGACGGAGCAGGCGCCCCCGACCAGGAGTCCCAGGCCAGGATCCGGCACCGGGTCGCCAACACCTTTCATTTCCTCGCCGCCCTGGCTCGCATGCGGGCCCAGAGGGCCGGTGATCCGAGCCCGGGCCACGCCTTGAGCTGGATGGCGGACACGATCGTAGACCTCGGGACCCTCGAGCGGTTCTTTCGGGACGACCAGGCCGACATCAGCGCCTACCTGACCAGCATGGGGCAGGTCTGGCGGGACAGGTACCGCCGCCGTAACCTGGAGGTCGTACTGGATCTCTGCCCGCTCACGCTCTCCGAAACGGCTGCGCAGACCGTAGTGCTCTGCGCCCTCGAACTGGTGGCCAATGCCGCAAGCCACACCTTTGTCGGGGACGTCCAGCCTGAAGTCCGCCTTGTCCTGCAGCCATCCGCCGACGGCTATGATCTGTCGGTTTCCGACACGGGGTTCGGGATGGCGTCCCAGACAGATTCATTCGGGCTCTGGCTGGTCAGAAGGCTGGCCCAGCAGATCAAGGGCGAACTGAGCCTGACACCCGATGGCGGCGCCAGTCTGGCTTTCCGCCCCTAGGCCCCTGACGGGTGGAGCCTATTCAACGGCCCGGCGGGCGCTGGCTTCGACCTGGGCGCGGGGAATCAGGCGGATGGTCGAGGTGCCCTTGGCCAGGACATCCCCGGCGGCGTTAAGCAGCCGGCCTTCGGCAAAGCAGGTGGACTTGCCCCGCCGCTCGATCCAGCCTTCAGCGATCACCAGACCCGGACGGGCCGGAGCGAAGAAGCTGACTTTCAGCTCAAGGGACATGGGCGTCATTTCCCCATCGCCCGCCATGGCGGCGTGAGCCATGGCCGCATCGATCCAGCCGCAGATGAAGCCACCCTGCACGACCCCGCCGGAATGACACATGTGCATGCCCGCCAGATACTCAATCACGGCGCGCCCCGGTTCGTGGGTGACCACGCGCTGTTGTCCAAGCGAGACCTGAAGGTCCTGGATGGCAGGGGGTTCGGGGCTCATGGGCAGTCTCCGGTTGGGGCCTGTTCAATGCCATTGACCCAGATGTCACTCAAGGGGCCGACACTGGTTTGGAAATGGCAATATCTGTGTGACAAACTGACTTGAAGTGATTGGCGGCCACCGCCCCAACTTGGGTAGACAAGGCTTGAGGCGTCTCATCCGGGACGGCGGCAGGTCAGGATCGTAAGGAGCCAAAGTCCTCCGGGCGACGCATGAAGTACCTACCCGACATTCGCTCCATGATGGGCGTCGCTGCGGATAGCCAGGGGATGGCCCAATCCACCCATGCCGCCTCCAGTGCGCCTCTGCACACCCTGATCACCCTGATCATCTTTGTCGCTTCCACGCCGGTCTTTGGTCTGGCGCTTCCAGGCGGCTGGTTCGTGGTCATGGCTTGTCTGCTTGGGACAGAGGTGGCGGCCGCGCGTCGGGGCGCCGTTCGTCTCGAGGCGGCGGCCCAGTGGTTGACGACAGCTGGATATGGCGCGGCCGCGTTCGCGCTCTATGGACACGGAGGGCCGGCGCAAACCCTCGCGGTCGTCGCCTGTGGATTGGTGATCTTTCAGACCGTGGTGGTCAGTTTCGACAATCCGGCAAGGCTCTGGTTCCGGATTTCGCCCCTTATCCTTGCCCTTTGCGCAACCCTGGGGGTTGAATCGACCCGTCTGTTGGCCACAGGGGCGAGCCTTGGCATTGTCACCCTCCTGGCCAGCCCCCTCCTGGTCTATCTTGTTTTCCGGACCGTCCAGATCACCCTGGCCATGAGTCAGAAGCGTGAAGCCATGGCGTTGGCCGCAGCCCGTCAGAGTGCTGAGGCCAATGCAGAGGCCCACCAATTGGCCCTGATGGCTGAAGAGGTCTCTGGCATGGGGCACTGGCGACTCGACGGCGCCACCTATGAATTCACCATGTCCGAAGGCGGGTATCGCATCCATGGCCTTGAGCGGAGGGATCCGCCCATAGCATTGGCTGATATCATGGCCCTGTGTGATCAGGCCGATCAGCAGCGGGTCTGGAATACGGTCGGCAATGCGATCATGAGTGGTCAGGGGGCCGGCTTCGAGACCCGGATCCGCCGCCCCGATGGCGTATATCGGCGGGTCTCAGTGAGGTTCATCGCCGAGCGTCCCGCAGGGAGCGACACCGTGACCCTGCTGGGGACAGTGGTCGACGTGACTGAAGCGCACGACCGGCAGGCCGCCCTTCTGGAAAGCGAAGCCCGCTTCAGGATGCTTGCCGACCACACCACGGATATTGTGGTCTGGACGGCGCCCAACGCCAATATTCTCTATGCCTCGCCTTCCGTCAGGCGGCTCGGCTATTCCCCAGATGACCTTATTGGTCATCCCTCCCTCGATTTTGTTCATCCGGATGATCAGGCGGGGACGATTGAGCTTTTGCGCAATGTCTTCGCCGACGCCCAGTCTGACGGCGCCCTGCGCGGCGAATTCAGGTTCCGGACCAAGGATGGCTCATGGGTCTGGCTTGAGGGTTATCCGACGGCGATCCGGAATGATGTGGGTCGGCCGACATCAGCGGTCACCAATTTCCGGGATGTGACCCTGCGTCGGCGGCTCGAGGAAGACCTGCTGCAGGCCAAGCAAAGGGCCGAGGCCGCTGCTGAGGCCAAGAGCGAGTTCCTGGCCAATATGAGCCATGAAATCCGGACCCCGCTGACAGGGATCATCGGCTTTTCCAACCTGCTTATCGGATTGCCTGACCTGTCGGCCACCGCCGCATCCTATGCCCGACGTGTGGCCACAAGCAGTCGGGCCCTGCTCGAGGTGGTCAATGACATTCTCGACTTTTCCAAGCTGGAGGTTGGGCAGATCGAGGCTGATCCCCAGGACATCCAGATCCGCCTTCTTCTCGACGACGCCATCGGCAATTTCACGAGCCAGGCTTCCGAGAAGGGTCTGTCACTGAGCCTGTCGATAGACGATGCCTGTCCGCCCTACCTCTATCTGGATGGCGGTAGACTGAGGCAGATCCTCAGCAACCTGGTGAGCAACGCCCTCAAATTCACCGAGTCAGGATCGGTCTCGGTTCACAGCGCCTATGACCCGGTCGGCTCGCGTCTTTCCCTGTCGGTGACTGACACCGGGGTCGGCGTCCCCGAGGACAAGATCGGCCGCCTCTTCCAGCGCTTCTCCCAGGTCGATGGCTCCATCACGCGGCGCTATGGCGGCACTGGCCTTGGCCTGTCGATCTGCCGCCAGCTGACCACCCTGCTTGGTGGCGAGATATCAGTGACCTCTGAAGTTGGCAGGGGGTCGACTTTTGAATTCTGGATTCCTACCCCTGAGAGCCTGGCGGCGGGGCAAGGCGCCCCTGCGGATAATTCCGATGAGATCGACTCCGGGACGGGCGCCGAGCCCCTGCGGATCCTTGTGGTTGACGATCTCAACACCAACCGTGAGCTGGTGCGCGCCCTGCTGGAGGCCATCGGTCAGGAAGTTGAGGAGGCTGACAGCGGCGCCGCGGCTGTATCTGCGGCCATGAGGAGGCCTTACGATCTGATCCTCATGGATCTTCAGATGCCGGGCATGGATGGCTTTGCCGCCGCCAGGGCCATTCGCGCCCTTGAGTCCGAGAACAGTCTGACGCCGATCGTCGCCCTCAGCGCCAATGTCCTGCCCGAGCATCTCAAGGCCAGTTCAGAGGCCGGCATGAATGACCATATCGGCAAGCCCATATCGCCCGCCATGCTGATCGGCGCCTTGCAGAGGTGGGGCGGCGTCCGCGTCGCTGAGCAGACGCCGGCCCGATAGGTCGTTGGCGGTTCGAGAAGGCGCCGCAGACTGCATGACCCTGCAGCGCCCCTGACGGTTACTTGCAGGCGGTCTTGTTCAGGTTGCCTGCCTTGGAGCAGTCATAGTGGACGACCTTGCCGGTTTTTGTGGTCCACTCAACCACCCGGGTATTCCCGTTGGTTGGGCGGGCGGCGGCCATGGGCGCAGGCTTTGCAGCGGGCTTTGCGGCCGGCTTGGCGGCGACCATCGGGGTCGGCTTTGCGGCGACCTGGGCAGCAGCAACACCCTTGCAGGCGGCCTTGTTGGCGTTACCCGCCTTGGAGCAGTCATAGTTGCGCGCCGCAGGGGCGGCGGCGGGCTTTGCAGCTGGCTTTGCAGCTGGCTTTGCAGCGGGCTTGGCCGCCGGCTTGGCCGCGACAGGTGCGGGCGTCACGCCCTTGCAGGCCGCCTTGTTGGCGTTGCCGGCCTTGGAGCAATCATAGTTCCGCGTGGCGGGGGTGTCGGCCGCGCTTGCGCCGGTGGCCGCAAGGAAGAGGGGCGCGCAGAGCGCAATGGCCGCAAGGCCGATCATGGGTCGCATGGGAAAGCTCCTGAATGGGCGGTGGTTAATCAATGTCCCTGCGGCAATTGACCATTTTCCGCCCACCTGTCCAGCCACCCCAGGGTGTGACCGTACTATCTTCCCTTGAACACCGGCTTGCGCTTCTCAAAGAAGGCCTTGCGGGCTTCCTGCGCATCTTCACTGGCGAAGGCCATCCGGATGTTCGAAACCTCATAGCGCAACTGTGTTTCCAGGTCCGTCGTCTCGTAGGACTTCACCATGCCCCGCTTGAGCAGCCTCAGCGTGATGGGCGACCATTCGCAGAGGCTCTGGCAGTATTCCTGCAGTCGGTCGGCGAATTTGTCGTCATCCACAGCCTCTCCTGCCAGGCCCCAGGCGACGGCGTCATCACCCGTTACGGTGCGGTTCTCCATCATGAAGCGCATGGCCTTTTCATAGCCCATGGCCTGGGGAAGCGTGATGGTCAGGCCGGCGTCGGGTGACCCGCCAATACGCGTATACCCTGCCATAAGACGGGCGCTTCGGGCCACCAGCCTCACGTCAGTCGACATGGCCAGGCCGAGACCGGCGCCCACGGCCACGCCGTTGATCCCGCCCACCACAGGCTTGTCGCATCGCTTGCGGATGGCGAGCAGGAAGTTACCGACCCAGGACACGTCATCCAGCTGGGTGGTCTGCCTGGAGTGTGGTGAGTATGGCTCGCTGCCAGACAGATCCAGGCCGGCGCAGAAGGCGTCTCCGCTGCCGGTGATGGCGACGACCCAGACATTGTCGTCCTTGGCTGCGGCGTCAACGGCCTCGATGACGCCCCAGGCCAGTTCCGTGCTCAGCGCGTTCTTCTTTTCCGCGCGATTCAGAATGATTGTCCGGACGTGTCCCGAATCCGTCGTCTTGACCAGTTGGCTCACGGCGCTTTTCCCCACCCAGGTGTTTCTTGGGTCAACCCTATCAGGCCACCGCGATGAGCCAAGTGTCCCTTAGGAGAAAACAACACCTAGTCCTGGACTGACCGTGCAGCAGCCTTGACGGCCGACTGGCACTCCGCGGTCGCCTTGTCGAGGTTCTTGATCAGGCAGGCGCGGACCGAAGAGCGGTCGCCGGATATGGCCTCAGCGGAACACAGGCTCCTGATGGACGACATGCAGGCTGCGCGCACCGAGGCCTGGGCGGCCGAAGTCGGCGTCTGTGCGGCAGCCTGGCCTGGCGTTCCTGACAGTCCGAAGACTGCAACTGCGACAAGTACTGGGCGGATCATGAATCACCTGACTGGGGAAAGTGGCATGGAGCGTGCCACTTAAAACGTCCGATCCGGGCAAATGCAAGGCGATCGTGTGAGTCGCTGAAAGGTTGTGTAGAGGCGGCACCCAGGAAGCCTTCTCCGGGCGCAGAAACGGCCGTTTTCCGTTAACAGTTCGGCGATTTCAGCGTTAATGAATATTAACGCATGAAATTAAATACTGAAGAACAGGCAGCATGAATTCTGATTGAATGGTGTCACTGAATTGTGCGTCAGGCCGAACAATCATCACGCTGCAAAGTTCGCCAGTTCCGCTGCGGCCCGGGAAATCAACACGTTATATAGTTAACAAGGGTCCGTGGCGCCTCAAAAGGCGGAAAACTTCTGTACATGTCTGCTCATTAACTAGCGTGGTTAACTGAAAAGGTTACCCGAGATAGTTTCCATAGGTTGAAAAAACACGGTTACCAAGAATTGACTCTATGGTGTCGCCACAACTAGGATCATGAATGGAACTCGCCCCCCGAGCGAAATCGGTTGTTTTGGGGCGGCGGCTTTCAGGGAGCATGAGTATGGGCAAGTCGACTATGAAGACGATCGCCGCATGCGCCGCTTTTGCAGCCGTCACCGCCCTGGCGGGCGCTGCAACCGCGGGTCAAGCGTCGACGAACTGGGGCAGCGTTTCTCCGCTGGCCACCAACTGGGGCAATGTGTCTCCGCTGGCCACCAACTGGGGCAATGTGTCTCCGCTGGCCACCAACTGGGGCAATGTGTCTCCGCTGGCGACCAACTGGGGCAATGTGTCTCCGCTGGCCACCAACTAAGCATTACGCTTCGTCTGAGCCTCCGGCGTGCCGGACTCGGGTTTGAAGTTGATGATTTAGCAATGCAGAGGGCAGGAACCATGGTTCCTGCCCTTCTTTTTGTTCTGGATCCGAGCGGTCGCGTTCCTGGCGCAGTCCTCCTAGAAGGTCTTGCGGATACCAAGACTTACAAGTTGTCCAAGGCTCTCCTGCCTCGTGTCGCGAAATGCAAGAGCGGATGTTGAGCGGGCCCCTCGGTAGACATCGTGGGCGTACAGAACCGACTGGCTGGTAATGTTCTGAACCTCAATCCGCACCACTGTCCTTGGGTCCGGCGTCCAGACAGCTGCAAGCTTTACGAACGGACTGACTTTCAGCAGTTCGACCTGATCAAAACGATAGTTTGACGATTTCATTTCCTCCGCGACTGAAAGCGTCAGGTTCAGTTTCCGGTCTGGCAAATCCCAGGTGAGGAGTACATCCCAGCTCTTGTCCGGAAGGTTTGAAATACTTCGCTTCAGATGCGTGGTGGGATCGGTGACACGCGAACGTCGCCAGGTCGCATTTGTTTGCAACTGCACACCCTTGGCGCCAAACCCGTCCAATGGAAGGGTTGCCTTGACCGACAACTCATCCTTGGTCCCGGACCCGATGTTTGCCGGTGAATCTATGACCCCTGTCTTCGCAAAAATCGGCGCGCGATCAATAACGTCGGAGAGACTGATGTGCCTGCCTGTAACGACAATGGCGCCGCGCCCCAGAACCTGATGCTCGGAGGCTAACTCAGTCACCCAGCCCTGCTCAGGCGCCAGGTCAGGGTTTCCCGCAGTAATGACACCGTTCTTGAGGGCGGAGGTGGCCGTGAAGTCCGCAAACTTGAGCTGTCCCACTTCGCGTTCGAGCCTGAAGCGGATCTGATCGCCGCTGCCATAGCTCCACTTCACCGCAAGCCGCGGCTTTGTGTAGGAGAGGGACTTGGACAGCACCGTGTCGCCTTTGGATGCGATCTCCGAATGCTCCTGCCTGAGATCGGCTTCCACCGACCAGGCGCTGTCGGGCGACCAAACAGCCTTGGCGATAGCCTCATAGCGGTTTTCCGTCACGGTGACGTTTGCGCTGGGCAATGAGATCTTCTGGCCATTCGCCACATAGGCGATACGGTTGTGCAGTGTGTTGAACGCAGCCTCAGCGCCCAATTCCCAGGAAACCGAAGGGCTCACCTTCTGCTTCCAGATTCCTCTGAGGATTTTCTCCTCCGTTTTGGAGTCCTGTGAAAAATCAACGATATCGGAAGGGCTCCGAACCGCGTCGGCAAACCTTATTTCCTTCGCTTGCCGCAATGCGACAAGTTCAAGCTGGGACCGAGTGGTCAGGGTGCGACTGTAGCGCAGGCCAACCTCGGAGCTGTCGGTGTCATTGCTGACATGTTCCCGTTCAAGGATCGATACGGGAGACACTATCCGGTTGGAGATGTCGTCATCATAAGGCGCTTTGACAATCAGGCCGTTCAGTCGCAACCGCCCTTGCGCTACCGGAAGTTCGTAGGCGCCTGTGACCTGATAGCTCTGTCCACCTGCGTGGGATTGTGAGCGCCCTGTCTGGATGGTTGCGCCCTGACCATTGGTCCTCAGGGTCGGTCCATCACCATAGGACCCGTCGACATAACTGCCGCCAAACAGACTGAATTCCCATTTGCGATCGTCGCCGCCTCCGGAACCGACAATCCTCATCTGAGGCGTGATACGCCCCTTTGCCGGCTGATAGGTCGCAACCGTGCTGACCTGGAACTTGCTGATGCTTTCCTTCTTCAGCACCACATTGGCCAGGACGCTACGGCCCTGCATGTCCACGCCCGTCGCGCCGCCGCGGATGATTTCGATGTGGGAGACGCTGGAGGTCGGAATGCGTCTCAGTATGGCGTCAAGGGTATCCGTCTTTGCAGCCGGCCTCTGACCATCGACGAGGACATTGCCGGCGGCGCCCTCATAGCCACGGACGCTCTCGCCACCTTCGAAGGTAAAGCCTGGAATCCGGTCCAGCATATCCCGGGCTGTGGTCGGATGGGCCGCCTCGAAGAATGCGGGCGGATAGTCCACTACACCTGTCGCCGCCGGAGCGGGGCTGGCGGCGAGGACCGCTTGAGCGACAGCGAAGAGAAGACTCATGGAAACCCATCAATTGCAGACAGGTTGGAGCCTGTCAGAAGGTGGGTTCTAGCATGCCAAGGATAACGCTCCCCGAACATACACGTATCAGGCGAGAAAAATTTGTGGATGGCCTGGGGATCAATTGGTCAAAGAAAAGCCCCGCAACCGTAGGGTTGCGGGGCTGATCATCTACGCCGGCGCGGGGGGCTTGCCCCCGGCGCCTTGTGGCTTAGTAGCCCTGGATGCGCGCGTAGCGATCCCGGTGATAGCTCTGGCTGCCATAGGCGGCCTCGCAAGCCCGGGCGCGCTTCAGATAGAAGCCTGCATCATGGGCGTCGGTCATGCCGATGCCGCCGTGCATCTGGACCATTTCGTTGGACACGACGTGGAAGACGTCGCCCATCTTGGCCTTGGCAAGGCTGACCAGTTCCGGAACGTCGGGGCTGTCATTGTCGATAGCGGCAAGGGCCGCCTCGACGGCGCTGCGGGCAAGTTCCAGATCCGTGAACATCTTGGCCGCGCGGTGCTGCAGGGCCTGGAAGGAGCCGATGACCTGGCCGAACTGAACGCGGACCTTGAGGTAGTCCAGGGTGGTCTCGAAGGCCTGGACGGCGGCGCCCAGCATTTCAGCGCTGATGCCGGCCCGGGCGCGGTCGAGGACCTTTTCCAGGACCGGATAGCCCTTGTCGACTTCACCCAGGACCGCGTCAGCGCCCACTTCCACCTTGTCGAAGGTAATGTTGGCGGCGCCACGGTTGTCGGCCAGGGCCAGACGCTTGCGGCTGATCCCCTTGGCGTCCGCGGGGACCACGAACAGGGTGATGCCGTCCTTGTCGCCCGGCTTGCCCGAGGTGCGGGCCGAGACGATCAGGACATTGGCGGCCAGGCCTTCGAGCACGAAGCTCTTGGCGCCAGAGAGGCTGTAGCCAGCGCCCGACTTGGTTGCCGCCAGGGCGACCTTTTCCGGGGCGTGGTGGGCGCCTTCATCGACGGCGAGGGCGCCAATGGCGGCGCCTTCGGCGATCTTCGGCAGCCATTCGGACTTCTGGGCGGCGGAGCCACCGAGAACCAGGGCGCTGGCGGCGCCGAGGCCGGAGGCCAGCAGGGGGGAAGCCGTCAGGGTCCGGCCCAGTTCTTCCAGGATCAGGCCCATGGACAGATAGCCGAAATCGGATCCGCCGAACTCTTCGGGGATGATGACCCCGGCCCAGCCCATCTCGGCCATTTCGTTCCAGGCGGCGGCGTCGAAGCCGACTTCCACGCCGCTGTCGCGCATCTTGCGGAACGCCGTCACCGGGCTCTTTTCCTGAGTCCAGCTCTTGGCGGCGTCGCGGAGCATGCTCTGTTCTTCGTTCAGAACGGCCATTTGAATGTTTCCTCTAGTCAGTTCGTTTGTTGGTCTGGAACCGCCTCTGGCGATCCCTGAATGTGAAGTCTGGTGTGGATCAGGTGTGTTGGGTCAGGTCCGGCAGACCCAGGATCCGCTTGGAAATGATGTTCGACTGAACTTCCTGCGAGCCGCCATAGATGGTGAAGGCCTTGCCGCCAAGCCAGCCGCGGACGGCGCCGAGCTCCTCTGCGGTAAAGTCGTCACCTTCCCAGCCCAGACCCTGATGCCCCATGATTTCCAGGGTCATTTCATGTCGGGCCTGCATCCACTGGGTGCCGGCGTTCTTCATGATCGAGGTCGCTGCGCTGGGGGCTGAATTGCCCTTGCTTTCCATCATAGCGCGGGCTGCGGTCTGCTGGAAGGAACGGCCCTCGATCTCCAGGGCGATGATCCGCGTCCGAAGGTCAGGGTCTGCAATGCGACCGTGTTCGTCCACGCCCACATATTGCTTGGCCATGTCGATCAGGCTGCGACCGCCAAATCCGCCGCCGCCGCCGCTGAGGCCGCCACGCTCATGCTGAAGCAGGCGCTTGGCGATGGTCCAACCACCGTTCAGCGGTCCGACCAGATTGTGCTTCTCAGCACGGGCGTCGGTGAAGAAGGTCTCGCAGAACGGTGAATTGCCGGCGATCAAGGGGATCGGCCGAACTTCCACGCCTGGCTGGTGCATGGTGAAGAGGACGAAGGAAATGCCTTCATGCTTCTTGCTGGTGTCCGTCCGGACCAGGCAGAAGCACCAGTCAGCGAACTGGGCGCCGCTGGTCCAGATCTTCTGACCATTGATCAGGAAGTGATCGCCCTTGTCCTCGCACTTGGTGGACAGGGCCGCCAGGTCGGAACCTGCGCCAGGCTCGGAGAAGCCCTGGCACCACTGGACTTCACCCTTGACGATCTTCGGGATGTGCTCCTGCTTCTGGGCTTCCGTGCCGTATTCCAGGAGGGTGGGGCCGAACATCATGACGCCCATGCCGCCGATCGGATTGTAGGCGCCTGCACGTCCCAACTCCTGCTGGATGACCCGGCCTTCAGCAGCCGAAAGGCCACCGCCGCCATACTGGGCCGGCCAGGTGGGAACACCCCAACCCTTTTCGCCCATGGCCTTGCGCCAGGCTTCCTGGGCAGGGCTCGGGGTCGAGCGCTCTTCGCGCATCATCGGGTTCGGGCGGCCCTTGAGTTCCGCCGGGAAGTTCGCCTCGATCCAAGCTCGCGCTTCGGACCGCAGGGTCTCCAGATCACTGCCGCCAAAGTCGGCCATAATAAACTCCTTCAAAAATGTCAGTCGGGATAATGGGAACGCCCTTAGCCCATTTAGTGGCTCTGCGTCAGGTCCGGGAGGCCCAGAATCCGCTTCGAGATGATGTTGGACTGAACTTCGTTGGATCCGCCGTAGATGGACCCGGCCTTTCCGCCCAGCCAGCCGCGCACTGCCGCCAGTTCCTCTGCCGTGAAGTCATCGCCTTCCCAGCCCAGACCCTGATGCCCCATGAATTCCAGGGTCAGTTCAGCGCGGTCCTGCATAGTCTTCATATTGGCGTTCTTCAGGATCGAGGTTGCTGCGCTGGGGCCGGAATTGCCCTTGGCCTCGAGTGCAGCACGGCGGACAGTCTGGGCCAGGGCCCGCTTGTCCATTTCGTTCATGATGATCCGGGTGCGCAGGTCAGTGTCAGCCAGGCGGCCGCTGGCGTCCTCGCCCATATACTTCTTCGCCACCACGCCCAGCGCCGGTTCAGCAACCGGGGCGCCGCGGGCGCCATTCATGCCCGACCGTTCGTGCTGCAGCAGGCGCTTGGCCACGCTCCAGCCGCCGTTCAGCGGGCCGATCAGGTTTTCCTTGGGCACCTTCACGTCGGTGATGAAGGTTTCGCAGAAGGGCGAATTGCCGGCGATCAGCTTGATCGGACGGATTTCGACGCCCGGATCGCGCATGGAGAAGACCACGAAGGAAATGCCCTCGTGCTTCTTGGTGTTGTCGGTCCGGACCAGGCAGAAGATCATGTCGGCATACTGGGCGCCTGAGGTCCAGATCTTCGAGCCGTTCACCAGGAAATGGTCGCCCTTGTCTTCCGCCCGGGTCTGCAGCGAGGCCAGGTCGGATCCCGCGCCAGGCTCGGAGAAGCCCTGACACCAGCGCACCTTGGCGGTGACGATGTCGGGGATATAGCGCATCTTCTGCTCTTCGGTGCCGTACTCCAGCAGAGTCGGGCCGAACATGCCGACACCCATGCCGCCGATCGGATTGACCGCGCCGACCCGGGCCATTTCCTGCTGCAGGACCCGCGCCTCGGCAGGAGACAGGCCGCCGCCGCCATATTGAGCAGGCCAGGTGGGAACACCCCAGCCCTTGGCGCCCATACGTTCCTTCCAGAGCTTGTAGTCGCCGGTCGCTTCAGCCGGGGACATCACCAGGGCGAGCAGGGCCTCCGGGTCCTTGCCCAGGGCCTTGGGGAAGTTCTCGTCAAGCCACTGGGCCGCTTCCGCACGGAAGGCTTCCAGTTCACCGCCACCAAAATCCGCCATCTAAATTCTCCCTATAATTCAATATTTTAATAGAGACCCTAGCACAAAATGGCGCCAGGGTGGAGTCGCCTATTTCGGGTCCGGAAGGGCCAGAACCCGCTTGGACACAACATTCAGATTGATCTCGGACGTCCCGCCTTCGATCGAGTTGCCCTTTGACCGCAGCCATGTCCTTACGGCTGCGAGCTCGGGGCCTGCAAAGCCGTCGCCTTCCCAGCCAAGACCGTTCTGGCCGAGAGCCTCGACAATGAGCTCATTGCGATCCTGGGCAATCTTGGCCCCGGCATACTTCATGATCGAGGTGGCTGCTGACGGGCCATTGCCGGCGCGGGCTTCATCCGCGGCCCGCCGAACGGTCATCTGGAAGGCGTGAACCTCCATCTGGTGCTCGGTGATCCGGCGGCGCAGGTCAGCGTCTGAAAGGCGTCCGGTTTCGTCAACGCCTACATAGTCCACGGCCGCCTGTTTGACGGTGAGGGCTGCAATGGGCGCTCCGATCGAGCCGCCGCCCAGTCCTGCCGAGATATTGTCGCGCTCGAACTGCAGGAGGCGCTTGGCGACCGTCCAGCCGCCGTTGAGCGGGCCGAAGAGCTGGTCCTTGGGCACCTTCACGTCGGTGAAGAAGGTCTCGCAGAAGGGCGAGGTGCCATTGATCAGCAGGATGGGGCGAACCTCAACTCCCGGCGAAGTCATGTCTATCAGCAGGAAGCTGATGCCTTCGTGCTTCTTGGTGGAGTCGGTCCGGACCAGGCAGAAACACCGGTCCGCCAGGTTTGCGCCGCTGGTCCAGATCTTGGAGCCATTGACCAGCCAGTGGTCACCCTTGTCCTCGGCGCGGGTCTGAAGGGAGGCCAGATCGGATCCCGATCCCGGCTCGGAATAGCCCTGACACCAGCGGACCGAGCCGGTGACGATGCCCGGCATGTGCTGCCGCTTCAGCTCTTCGGTTCCGTATTCGATCAGGGTCGGGCCGAACATCATGACGCCCATGCCGCCGATCGGGTTGCGTGCGCCGATCTTCGCCATTTCCTCGGCCAGCACCCGGGCCTGATTGCGGTTCAGGCCGCCGCCGCCATACTGGGCCGGCCAGGTGGGAACGCCCCAGCCCTTGGCTCCCATGGCCTCGCGCCAGGCCCGGGCGTCGGGGCTTTCCTTGCCCCCGCCCATGGCGGCGAGCTGTGCCGCCGGATCCGACTTCAGGCTCTCCGGAAAGTTCGCCTCGAGCCAGGCCTTTGCTTCAGCCCGGAAGGTTTCCGTCTCGACTTCGCCGCTGTCCGCCATCTGTTCTGGTCCTACTTGGGATCGGGCAGGCCAAGCACGCGCTTGGCCACCACGTTTACATTCACTTCCGAAGTTCCGCCTTCGATCGAATTGCCCTTGGATCTAAGCCAGCCGTGGGTTGCTGCAAGCTCCTGGGCGGAAAAATCATCGCCGTCCCAGCCAAGGCCCTGAGCACCCATGGACTCGATCATCAGCTCCGAGCGTTCCTGGGCGAAGGTCGCTGCTGCATACTTGATGATGGAGGTGGCCGCCGAAGGCCCGTTCGAGGCTTTTGACTCTGCAGCCACCCGGGAGATGGTCCTGTAGAAGCAGTCGAAGTCCATCTTGTTCTTCGTAATCCTGGTGCGCAGGTCGCGGTCGGCCAGGGCGCCGGTTTCATCGCAACCCAGATAGGATTTTGCGATCTGGCCCAGATCGCCGGCCGTGCCGCCGGCGCTGCCGCCGCCGCCGAAGCCGCCCGAAATGTTCTGGCGCTCATACTGCAGCAGGCGCTTGGCGATTTCCCACCCGCCATTGACCTTGCCGATCAGGTTTTCCTTGGGAAGCTTCACGTCGGTGAAGAAGGTTTCGCAGAACGGACTTTCGCCGGAAATCAGCTGGATCGGCCGGGTCTCGACCCCGGGGGTCGTCATGTCGATCAGGACGAAGGAAATGCCCTCATGCTTCTTCGAGGTGTCCGTGCGCACCAGGCAGAAGCACCAGTCAGCCTTGTTGGCGTAGGAGGTCCAGATCTTCTGGCCATTGATCAGCCAGTGATCGCCCTTGTCCTCGCATTTCGTCTGCAGTGAAGCCAGGTCCGAGCCGGCGCCGGGCTCGGAATAGCCCTGACACCAGCGGTACTTGCCCTGGATGATGCCCGGCAGGTGCTCGGCCTTCTGCTGCTCGTTGGCGTATTCCAGCAGGACCGGGCCCAGCATCCAGACGCCGAAGGACGCCAGGGGGTCGCGATACCGACCGGCTGAGAGCTCCTGGGCCAGGGCGCGGGCTTCATCAGGAGACAGGCCGCCGCCGCCATAGGCCTTGGGCCATTGCGGCGCCGTCCACCCCCGGGACGCCATGGCGTTCATCCACTTGATCTGCGGATCGCTTGAGCCGGCGAATGCGCGGCCGCCCCAGATGGCTTCCGGATCCGTCGCAACGCCCGGTGCGCGCAAGTCCTCGGGATAGTTGGCCTTCAGCCACCCGCGGACATCTGCACGGAACGCATCCAGATCGCCAGCGCCGAAATCGGCCATAAAATCCTCCGCAACCCTTGTTGGTTCCGGCGCCACCTTAGCGTCCGCCATGGCCGGAGCAAGAGATACGAACGCTTGTTTGAAGGATAGTGGGGCCCATGACGCATCGTAATGTGGCCTCAAATCGGTTATCCGATGGTCTCGGTGAAACGGCCCCGGGGTTCGGCATGCGATTTTGGCGTGAGATGCGTCCGGCCCTGTTTGCCGCGGCACCGGTTCTGGCCGCTCTTCTGAGCCTCTCCGCCGGGGTCATGCTCCTGGCGTCAGGGGCGACGCCATCGGTGCCAGAGCGCTTCATCGCCCTCTATGAAGTCACGCCGGCGGCGCTGATCGAAGTCAGCCACTTCATTTCCAGTATCCTCGGCATGGTGCTGGTCATGCTGGCCTTTGGTCTGCGGGCCCGGCTGGACGGAGCCTGGGCGGCGACCATCGCCACAGTGCTCATTGCTGCGCCCCTGGCTCTGCTGAAAGGGTTCGTCTGGGAGGAAACCGCCGCCCTGATTGGCATAGCTGGCGCGCTTCTGCCTTTCCGCGCCGCCTTTCCCAGAAAGGCGCAGCTGACACGAATGGAGGTGACACCGGGGTGGCTGCTGTCTGCAGCGGCGCTGGTTGTCGGAGCGGGCCTGCTTGGCCTCTGGTCATTCCAGCATGTGGACTATGCGGGACAGCCGTTCTGGAAGGCGATGATCGACAGCGACGTGGCCCGGTCGATCCGGGCCTGGGCCGGCGCCGCGATCGCCTTGCTGGCCTATGGGGTCTGGCGGCTGACCGCCACAGCGGCGACCCCAAGGGTGATCGGCGAAACCGATCCTGATTTCCAACGGGTCCGCAGCATTCTTTCCACTGCCGAAGACGCCGAGCCCAGCTCGAACCTCGCCCTGCTGGGGGACAAGCGTTTTCTCTTTTCGGCGTCCGGCGAGAGTTTCCTCATGTTTGGCGTGCGTGGGCGGTCCTGGGTCGCCCTCGGCGGGCCGGTCGGGCGACGGGACGAGCGTCTGGAACTGCTCTGGCGGTTCCGCGAACTTGCCGACGCTCACGCCGTGCGGCCAGGTGTCTACGCCATCGGCGCCGACAACCTTCCGGATGTGGTGGAGTTGGGATTTTCCATTCAGAAGGTCGGGGAGGCCGCCGCCGTCCCCCTTGAAAGCTTCAGGATGGAGGGGCGGCGCCGGGGCAATCTCCGACGCGCCTGGCGCAAGGCCGGTGAGGACGGCGCCAGCTTCCAGATCCTGGAGCCGAAGCAGGTCTCCGACCACCTTGCGGAACTGGCCGCGATTTCCGAGTCCTGGCTCGCCACCCATGCCGGCGGTGAAAAGGGCTTCACCATGGGGGGGTTCAATCCGGGATATCTCTGTGAATTCCCCGTCGCCATCGTCCGGTTCGAGGGGCGGATCGTCGCCTTCGCCAATCTCTGGATCACGGCGGCGAAGACTTCATATTCCATGGACCTGATGCGCTATGCCGAAGATGGCCCGAAGAACATCATGGACTATCTGTTTGTTGAGTTGATCGAGTGGGGGCGTGAGCAGGGCTATCAGGCCTTCGAATTCGGCATGGCTCCCCTGGCGGGCCTGGAAGACAGGCCTTTGGCGCCCATGATGTCCCGGGTCGGCAGGCTGTTCTTTGATCGGGGCGAAGACATCTACAACTTCCAGGGCGTGCGGAAGTACAAGGACAAGTACGACCCCCTTTGGCAGCCGCGTTATATAGCCGCCCCGCACAAGTGGACCATTCCACTCCTGCTGGCGGATATCGGATTGATGTCCTCCGGCGGAGTCGTCGGATTGGCCAAACGGCCGCGGCGCGTCAGCGAAGGCTAGCGGCCTGTGGTTACTCCCATCAGGTTCACCAGATGTACGATCAGAATGATCGCCCCAGTGGCTGAAGCGGCCATCATCGGGCGCCAGGGGATCAACCGGGGTCCCTTCTGAATATTCAGGGGTTGAGCGCCGCGCCAACCGAAAAGGGCGGCGGCGAGGATGCAGACCACCGCCAGAACCAGTGTCGTTTTCGTGTCCATCTTGCTCGACTAGCCTACCGGTCTCCGGAGGGAAAGTTGGTGTTCGTCCACAGAAGATCAACCCCGCCCCCTATATCTTGCGTTAGGACTTCGTTTACACCCCAAGCATCGGTGGTTAGCTTGCCCCGAGAGTGCCGGGAGAGCGATTCGGATGACGTCGGGCGCGCCTTGGAGCGTGAAGGGGATTGATCCCAAAGCCCGGGAGGTCGCAAAGGACCTTGCCCGGCGCTCGGGCATGACCCTAGGCGAGTGGCTGAATCAGATGATCTTCGAGGAAGATGGTCCTGAGGACATTTCTTCCGAGGCTTTTTTCACCCCTTCCGAGACAGGCCTCAGGGGTCCCGTCCGCACCTATTACGAGTCTGCCCGCCAGGAACCGCCAGCGCGGTCCGGGCCTTCGGATGCGTCGCCATCCCGCTTCGAGGCGCCAGAGCATCCTGCAGATGAAATCAGCCGCGTCACCCACGCCCTTGATCGCCTGGTTGACCGGATCGAGAGTTCGGAGGGTCGGACCGGACTGGCCATTTCCGGTGTCGAGCATTCCGTCCGCGAGGCTGCGGCCAGGATTGAATCGGCCGAACGCGAGCAGGTGGCCATCGCCGCCCGGTTCGAGAGCGCCGTCAACGAAACCCGCGAAGTCCAGGAACAGATCGCCAATCGCCTGAAGCGGGTGGAGGCGGAGGCTGCCGGGCCCAAGTCGGCCGAAGCGCTCCGCGCCCTGGAGACCGCCCTCGGCAAGGTCGCAAATCATCTCTACGAAGGCGAGGCGCGGACCCGCCGGACCATAGACAGCCTGCGCGATCGGCTGGATCAGGTTGAGGCGGGTGAAGGCGCCGCCGGAGCCGAGGCCATCGAGCAGGTGGTTTCCAAGATCGGAGAGCGTCTGGTCGAGGCCGAAGCCAGAACGACAACTGCCCTTGAGGGTCTGAAGTCGTCCTTCTCGGGGCTGGACGACCGTCTTGGCTCCATCGAGGGCGGCGCGTCTCCGGCGATTGACCAGAGGCTCGAGCGCCTGGCGGCCAGCCTGACCGAGCGCGTCGAGGCGGTTCGTAACGAGCTGGCCCGCAATCTTCAGGCGTCCACTGAGGGTCGGTTTGACCGGATGGAGCGCAAGCTCTCCGAGATGACCGACCAGGTTCGGACGGCGGAGCACAAGTCCGCCCAGGCCATCGAGCGCCTGGGCCGTGAAGTCACAAGCGTCGCCGACACCCTCAGCCGTCGGGTGATCGCCGCCGAGCAGAAGAGCGCAGACACCCTGGGGCAGGTGACCACAGAGGTCGGCCGCATCACCCAGGCCATGGAAAGCCGGTTCTCGCGCAACGACACCGTCCAGGCTGACGCCATGGAAAAGCTGGGCGCAGAGATCAACCGCATCAGCGAACGTCTGGCCGAGCGCATTGGCTCAGCCGAGCGTCGATCCGCCCAGGCGATTGATGAAGTCAGTGGCCAGCTCTCGCGTGTCACCGAAAAAATCGGTCATCGGGCAGTCGGCGATGACATCGCCGAAACCCTCCGGCACACCGAAGACCGGACTGCGCGCCTCCTGGCCGAGACCAAGGAGAAGATCGATCAGAGCCTGGCCGAAAGCCAGCGCCAGATCGCCGAAACCCTGGCCGGTCCGAACAGCGGCGCCTTTGACGACCGAGGTGACCCCTTCGGCGATCCGGAACCCTTCCCGACATTGACGCCCCAGGCCGGTGCGCCAAAGCCGGCCAATTATTCCACCAAGTCCGGCTTCGCAACGCCCTCGCCCCTGGCCCGTTCACCCAAGGCGCCTACCCTTCAGGCCCCTGAGGCGGTCGAACCGGCTCTTCCCGTGGGTGGTCAAGGCGATCATTTCGATCCCGCCGACTTCGAGGCCATCGACGCCTTCACGCCTTCCTCTGGTGCGCGGTTCCCCGGAGATGTGGCCGGCCTTCCCGACTTTGCATCTGAGACGCAGGGCGAGCCCGAAGCAGCTGCATCCCGGTTCGAATCCGTGGCTTTCCACGATCCGGAAGGCGCCCTGCCGCCGCCGGTCATGCCCGACCTCACCCGCGTGGCGGAAAGAAAGCAGGCGCTCGCCACAGAGGCTCCGGTCGAGGCGGGTCGCCCCCTGACCACCCGGGAAGTCATTGAGCAGGCCCGCGCGGCGGCCCGTGCTGCTGGCGAGGCCGAGGCCCAGGCCAAGGCCAAGAAGGGCGCCCGGGGCGCCTCCATCCTTTCGAGGCTCAGCCGCCCGAAGCGTCAGGCCGGATCCTCGCTGCAGACAGCTCTGGTGATTGCCGGCGCCAGCGCGGCCCTGGCGCTCAGCGCTGCAGGATTCATGTTGATGGAAGGGCGGCCCGGAGGCGGGACGCCCGACCGGGTGGCCCGCGCCATCGCCGCCCTGAAGTCTGACCCGGCTACGGAAATCGCCGGCTCCGAGGTTGACACTGCGCCCATCCCCAAGGACCCCCGGGTGGCGATCGCCCTGACCTCGCCCGAACTCGGCGCGACAGCGACTCCCGGCCTTGATACAGCCGACCTGGCGGACCGCTTCTCCAAGGCGGCCGATGCCGTTGACGCCAAAAAGCCTGGCGCCATTGACGACCTCAAGACCCTGGCGACCCAGGGCTATGGTCCGGCCCAGTTCTATCTCGCCAAGATGTACGAGACCGGCGGCGGCGGCCTGAAAAAGGACCTTGCCTCGGCGCGCCAATGGACAAGCCGCGCTGCTGAAAGCGGCGACCGGCGCGCCATGCACAATCTGGGCATCGCCTTCATCGAAGGCGTGGGCGGTCCCAAGAACGCCGTGACCGCCGCCCAGTGGTTCCGCCGCGCCGCAGAACTCGGCCTTGTGGACAGCCAGTACAATCTGGCCGCCCTCTATGAGCGGGGCCTTGGGGTCAGCCAGAATGCGGCGGAGGCCTATCGCTGGTACCTCATCGCCGCCAAGACCGGCGATGAAGCGGCCCACAAGCGGGCCGAACAGATCCGCAGCCAGCTCAATCCCGACGCCCGGATTGTTGCAGAGCGCGCCGCCACCGCCTTCCGGCCGTCTACCCCCAGCCCGACCGCCGCTGTCGCAACGGCGACAGCCGGACTTGGCACGGACGCCGCCGGCGCGGCGACGGTCCAGAAGGCCCTCTCACGACTGGGCTATTATCAAGGACCCACGGACGGCAGCGCCTCACCGGCCCTGAACCTGGCCCTTGCCGCCTACCAGCGGGATCAGAACCTGACTCCGACAGGCGTGCTGGATCAGGCGACCGTGGCCCGGCTTTCGGTCTTCACCCACTGAGGGGCCGGAACTCCGCCAGATAGGAGCCTTCATTGGCCCTGGATATCTACCTTCCCATAGCAGAGGTCTCGGTCAACGTTCCCCTCCTGGTGGCGCTGGGGGCCGGTGTTGGCTTCATCTCGGGGCTGTTCGGGATCGGCGGTGGATTCCTGATGACGCCCATCCTTGTCTTTCTGGGCATTCCCCCCGCGGTGGCCGTGGCCAGTCTCGCCAGCCATGTGGCGGCGTCATCGACCTCCAGCGTGATTTCCTACACCCGCGCCCGGGCCGTGGATTTCCGTATGGGCGGAGTCCTGGCTTCTGGCGGGGTGGTGGGCTCGATCATCGGCGTCGAAGTCTTTCGATGGATCAGACTGATCGGCCAGGCCGACCTCGTCGTCTCACTGTCCTATCTGATCTTCCTCGGGGTGATCGGTGGTCTCATGTTGTCGGAATCGCTTGCGACCATCATCCGCACGCGCAGGGGCGAGGCGCCCCCCCAGATCCGCGACCGTCGCCCGACCCTGCTCTATGGACTGCCCTTCAAGGTCAAGTTTCCCAAGTCGCGGATGTATATTAGCGTCATTCCGCCCGTCGCCCTGGGGATTTTTGTCGGCATGCTGTCGGCCATCATGGGTGTCGGCGGCGGATTCATCCTTGTTCCGGCCATGGTCTATCTCCTGCGCATGCCTGCAGGTGTGGTGGTGGGCACGAGCCTCTTCCAGATCATCATCACCACGACCCTCACCAGTGTGCTCCAGGCCGGACGCAACCAGACCGTCGATATCGTGCTGGCGACCCTTCTGCTGGTCGGGGGCGTCATTGGCGCACAACTGGGCGCCAAGGCTTCGTCCCGCTTCCGGGCCGAGGAACTCCGCGCCCTCCTGGCCCTGATTGTTCTGGCCGTCGGCCTGCGCATGGGGCTGGGTCTGTTCCTGACCCCCGAAGAGCCCTTTGTCCTGATGACCGGGGTCGGCGGATGATCGAGTCAGCGCCTCCGCCTGCTGTATCCGCCGCCCTGACCACCACCGAGGTGCGGGTGACCTCCGGATTCCAGGGCGCCAGAATTGTCCTCTACGGGACCGTCCTCGATCCCGGCCATGTGCCCAGCGATGTCGTGGTGCTGGTGCGCGGCCCGGAGCAGGCTGTGCGGATTGCCCGTAAGACCCGCATTGCCGGCCTCTGGATCAATTCCCGGCCTGTTGTCTTCCGGGGCGCGCCCGGTTTCTACAAGGCGGCCTCCACGCGCCCCCTGGATCAGATCGCCGATTTCGGGGTCCTGCGACGTCTCGGCGCCGGCATTGATCACCTGGCGATCAATGCTCCGGAGGAGCAAAGTCTTGAGACCCGCTATGGCGTCAAGGACGTGGTGGTGAACCGCCTGGGGGCCGACTATCTGGACTGGCGTCAGGCGGTGGTGCGCCTGAAGGCCCGGATGAGCCTCTATGAGGAAGACGAGCATGGGGTCGTCTTCGTGGACAAGAACCTCTTCAAGGCCGAGATCAACCTGCCTACCGACGCCCCCATAGGTCGCTACAAGGCGCAGATCCTGCTATTCCAGAATGGTCAGCCGGTGTCTGAGCGGGTCCGCGAACTTGACGTAAGGAAGGTGGGACTGGAGCGAACCCTCTATCTGTTCGCCCATCTACACCCCTGGACCTACGGACTGGTCTCGGTCAGCATCGCCCTGGCAGCAGGCTGGGCCGCGTCAGCGGCCTTTAGGAGGTCATAGGTGACACATCCGGCTCCCAAGGGACTCTGGGCCATGGCCCTGCTTGGTCTCGCGCCCTTTCCGCTTTCGGCGATCATCTATGCCTATGGTCCCAGCGGTATGGCCATCCATGGCCTGAATGTCCTGCTCACCTGGTCAGCGGTGACCATGGGCTTTGTGGGCGGCGTGCGGTGGGGGGTGGAATCCTCCCGCCTCCACCCGGAGGCCATCAGGCTGGTGGGCTCGACCATTTCGCCCTTCATCGGTTGGGGACTTCTGGCGCTGCGGCGCTATGTGGAGGTGGACTGGATTGTCGGCGGCTTTCTGGCGGCCTTCATCGTCCAGTGGATGTTCGACCAGGCCGCCCCGGGCGTTCCCAACAAGTATCCGCGTATGGTCACATTCCTGACCCTTGGGGCCGGGGTGTCCCTGGCCATGGCCCTCGAAAAATCCATGCGGATGTAGGTCAGTCGGGCCGCATTGACCTGCGGCCGACAGCGTGGACCCGATCAGACCCCAGGGCCCCGGCGATGACCGGTCCGCTGAACAGGCCTCCGAAGGCCGGATCCAGAATGTTGAGCCCGCCGGCATAGGCGCCGAAGGCCGGCACGATCATGCGGCCGCCATCGGTGACAAAGCACCGCCGCCGTACCGACCCCCGAAGGGACGCGACCCGGGCGCAGGGGTGCAGGTGACCCGAGATTTCTCCAGCCTGTTCGCCCGGCAGGGGCTCGTGGCGCAGGATGAGGCTTCCCAGGATCAGATCATCGACCACATCCCCCGGCAGCAGGGCTGGCCCCTCATAGTCGTGATTGCCCAGCACCCAGACCAGGGATCGGCCCCGGCCCAGTGATGCAAGCGCCTCTGTGTCGACTGCCCCCAATCGGAACTCGCCCGCACCGTCATGAAAGGTGTCGCCCAGGAGGACCAGGGTCTCTGGATTCAGCGCCCCTGTCTCTCCCGCCAGGCGCCTGAGGGTTTCCCGGGAATCGTAGGGCGGGAGGAGTTGTCCTTTCGAGGCATAGGACGATCCCTTTTCGAGGTGCAGGTCCGCAACAATCAGGGTGCGCGACGCCTCCAGCCAGAGGGCGCCTGACGGGCGCATGACGGCGTCCTCGCCATTGAGGCAAAGCCTCAGCCCGCCCATGGCTGCCGGCCCCAGGGCTAGGCCCTGACTGTCGATGGCCTGGTTCAAGACATGGCCTCGGCGATCAGGTCGGCCTCGGCTTCAGCCAGGATCATGTCCCCTGCCTGACCCGGGGTCCGCTCCTTGCCGAGCTCCAGAAGAATCGGCACGGAAAACGGGGAGAGATGTTCAAGATCGGCGTGGCGGATATGGCCCTTGATCCGCGCCAGCATCTGCCCCAGCCGGGCTACGTCGATCAGGCCGGTCGCCGCATCGGACCTGGCGCAGGCCAGCAGCAGGTGGTCAGGCTGATGGCGGCGCAGGACGTCGTAGATCAGGTCTGTGGAAAAGGTCACCTGCCGCCCGGACTTCTGGTGCTCACCGGGAAAACGCCGCTCGATCAGTCCGCTGATCGCGGCGCACCCCTTGAAAGCCCGCTTCATCATGAAGCTTTCAGCCAGCCATGATTCCAGATCATCCCCCAGCATGTCCTGGTCAAACAGGTCGCCGAAATCGAGATTGCTCATCGGATCGAGCGACCAGATCGCCACCGCATAGTCATTGCAGACAAAGCCCAGGGGACCGACCCCCAACCGCTCCAGCCGCCGGGTCAGCAGCATGGCCAGGGTGGTGTGGGCCAGGCGTCCCTCGAAGGGATAGCAGACCAGGAAGTTCCGCCGCCCCCGCGGAAATGTTTCCAGCAGTAGCTCGCCTTCGCCAACGATCAGCGATCGATCCCTCTGGGCTTCCAGCCATTCGCGGACATCGGCGGGCAGGACCTGCCAGTGGTCCTGGTCGAACATAAGTTCCCGAACCCGCTTGGCCAGGAAGGTGGAGAGGGCGAATTTCGAGCCCCCCCAAGAGGGCATTTTCGGGTCCTTGTCCGTCGCCGCCTTCACGAAGACGTCCAGGCCCGTCACGGCCACCAGGCTCCAGACCTGACCGGCGAAGACAAAGGTGTCGCCGGGGTCGAGCATTTCCAGATAGCCCTCTTCGATCTCGCCGATCTTGCGGCCGCCGACCAGGCGCTTGCCCATGGCCACCCGCACCGACAGGACGGCTGGGGACAGGATGGCGCCGACATTCAGTCTGTGCCTCTGGGCCGTGGCGGCGTCACGTACCCGCCAGAGACCGTCCTGGCCCTTCACGATCCGCCGGAAGCGGTCATAGACCTTCAGCGCATATCCACCGGTGGAGACGAAATCGACCACCTGCTCGAAGTCCTCCCAGGTCAGGTCGCGATAGGGACCGCAGGCGACCAGCTCGTCATACAGTTTCAGCAGGTCGAAGGGCTCGGAGCAGGCCAGGCCCATGACGTGCTGGGCCAGGACATCCAGGGCGCCGGTCCGGGCCGGCTCGCCGTCGAACCGGTTCTCGGCAATGGCCTCGCGGGCCGCCTGACACTCCAGCATTTCAAACCGGTTGGCCGGGACGAAGAGGGCCTTCGAGGGCTCGTCCAGCCGGTGATTGGCCCGGCCGATCCGCTGGACCATGCGGCTGGCGCCCTTGGGCGAAGCCAGCTGGATGACCAGGTCCACATCTCCCCAGTCAATGCCGAGGTCCAGAGTTGAGGTGCAGACCACAGCCCGCAGTTCCCCCCGGGCCATGGCCGCCTCGACCTTGCGTCTTTGTTCGGCTGACAGGGATCCATGGTGCAGGGCGATAGGCAGGTCATCATCATTGATCTTCCAGAGTTCCTGGAAGGCGAACTCGGCCTGGAAGCGGGTGTTGACGAAGACCAGAGCCGTCCGGGCGCCCTTGATGGCCTGGTAGACCTCCGCCATGGCGTGCTTGGCGGTGTGCCCGGCCCATGGCACCCGACCTTCGGACAGCAGCATGTCCACCACCGGCTGGGCGCCCGGCGGGCCAAACACCAGATCGACCGTGTCTTCCGGTCGAGGGGTTTCGGGGGTGGTCCTTCCGCCCCAGGCCATCCACCGGCGGATGACATCCGGATCATCCACCGTGGCGGACAGTCCGACCCGGCGCATGTTCGGGGCGAAGACCTGTAGCCGCGCCAGGGCAAGCGCCAGCAGGTCGCCCCGCTTGGAGGCGTGGATGGCGTGGATCTCGTCGATGATCACGCAGGACAGGTTCTCGAAATAGAGCCGGGCGCCCTCCCAGGCGCAGAACAGGGCCAGCTGTTCCGGCGTGGTCAGCAGAATGTCCGGGGGCTTGACCCTCTGCCTCTGCTTGCGGGAGACCCCGGTGTCGCCCGTCCGGCTTTCGGCCACGATGGGCAGGCCCATCTGCAGAATGGGCGCCATGAGATTGCGCTCCACATCCACAGCCAGGGCCTTCAGGGGTGAGATATAGAGGGTGTGGATGCCCTGAGGCGTGTTGGCCGGAGGCCGCTCAGCCAGTTCGATCAGGCTGGGCAGGAAGCCCGCTAGGGTCTTGCCGCCGCCGGTGGGGGCGATCAGCAGGGCGTCCCGGCCAGCCCTCGCCCGCGCCACCATCTCAAGCTGATGGGACCTGGCCTCCCAGCCGCGGCCGGCGAACCAGTTCGTAAATCTGTCGGGCAGGAGGGGCGGGGCGGCGGCCATGACCTGCCTATAGCATGTTCTCTTTTCGTTTCACCCTCAGGCTTGGGCCCGGACCCGCAGAACGGCGTCGCGGATCAGGGGAAGGCGGTCATTGCCGAAATACATGTCGTTCCCGCCGACAAAGATGGTGGGCGAGCCGAAGCCGCCCCGGGCTATGACTTCCTCGGTATTGAGCCTCAGCTGGTCCTTGACCTGCGCCTGCGCGATTCCCTCGAAGAAGGCGTCCGGGTCGATCCCGCTCTTTTCGCAGACGGTCTTCAGGACCTCGTCCTTTGAAATGTCCTGGTCATGGCTCCAATAGGCTTCAAAGACGGCGGTGGCGAAGTCCAGCATCCGGCCCTGGGGCTCCAGCCAGATGCAGCCGCGCATGGCCTTGACGCTGTTCACCGGAAAGACGCTGGGCGGAAACTTGATGGTCAGGCCCGTGAACCGGGCCCAGTCCCGCAGGTCCTTGCCCATATAGCGCGCCTTGGCCGGGACCGGGGTCTCCCTCTGGGCGTAGACGCTGGGATTAACCGTGTTGAATATGCCCCCGACCAGAATGGGCTTCCAGGCAGTCTCGACCTGCAATTCCTTCTGCAGGGCCTTGAGGTTTTCAAAGGCCAGATAGGTCCAGGGACTGGAACAGTCAAAAAACACTTCAAGCATTCTGGAGCTCCTCGCTCAGGCCAGGGCCGGGCTGTTTTCCAGCCGGGTCAGCCAGTAGTCGGCGTCATAGGTCGGGTCGCCGGTCAGATACCGCCACAGCTTGATCCGGTTGACGAATTCCAGCCGGCCCGTGTCCTGCTCGAACCAGGGCTCGGGGGTCATCAGGATCTGCTCGACACTGGGGGGCTGAGGTCCCTTGAGGTAGAAGATCGGCCTCTGCTGGACCTGGGGTTTGAGGGTTTCCAGATCAAACTGCCGAACCTGTGTCTTCGTGGGATTGATCCTGATCTTGAACATGGTCCGGGTATCGTCCGACAGGTTGACCCCGCCCCCGTGCCATATGCCCGAATGCAGGAAGAGCAGGGTTCCGGCCTCGCAGACCATATGCTGCTGGCCGCGTATGTTCTGATAGCGGCCCAGCGCCACCTCGCTCACCCTGCGGAGGTGGGTGCCGGGCACGAACCGGGTGCCGCCCATGGGTCGGGTGACCCGGTGCGGATAGTACATGATCTGCAGGTCGAAGGCCTGGCGGGGATCGATGGTCGAGTCCTGGTGGGTGTGCTGGCTGACGCTTTCGCCGCCCTCATGATAGGCGGGCGGAAAGGTGACATGCAGGAAGTGGTGGTCAAAGATCGGCGCCTCACCCACCAGGCTGCGGACAGCGCCGGCCACAAGGGGCAGGCCCAGCAGGCGCTCCATGGCCGAACCCTGGGGATAGGCGCTGGCCAGGGGCGTCCCGGCGGCGACCTGCGGTATGTCCGCCCGGGCCAGGATCTCGCCATAGGTCCGCCGCAGCTTCTGTCCGGGGACGGCCGGGGCAATCTCGCCGACAGAGTCCATGAACTGGCGGTTGATCTCGTCCGGCACAACGCCGTCGAACCGCAGGAAGCCCCGGGCGACAAAGCTCGCCATCTGTTCAGCGGTGAGAAGCGGCAGGCTGCTCATGCGTCCATCTCCACCAGTTGCTCGAAGAAGAACTCGTATTTCAGATAGCTGAGGTCGAACTCCTCCCCCCGGTTATGGGGCAGGATCTGGGCGGCCTGGATCAGGCGCCAGCCGGCCTTCAGGGCGTCCAGCCCCGTGGCGAAGGGCGGTTCGTCATTGTCGCCGGCCATGGTGCGGGACTGACCGGTTCCGTCATAGACCGCCCAGGCGACCACGGGGGAATCCAGGGCCGAGTTGGCGAGGTACAGGACCAGGACCTTTTGTCTTTGCATGGGCTCCCCAGACATTTTCCGCGATCATGGCCCACAGCGCGGCCTGAGGGAACAGGGTTCGGTGGCGAAGCCTGGCGACTCCGGATATGGAACGGAGCATGAACCTTGATCCTGTCCTTCTCCTTGCTGTCCTGTTCTTCGCCGCCGCTGTGGTCGCCATCTTCTGGGCCCTGATGGAACGGAGCCGCGCCGACAAGGCCGAGGCCCGGGTCTATGGCCTTCAGGACGCCGCCGCCCGGGTAAAGGTGCTCGAGGAAATGGGCGCCAAGACCGCCGCCCTGCTGCAGGGCGAGGCGGTGACCGCCATCGCCGAGCAGGTGCTCAAGCGGGCCGACGAGACCCTCCACAATCGCGAACAGCTGGCCCAGGCCCGGCTGGAGGCCCAGCTCAAGCCGGTGGCCGAGACCCTGGCCAGGTTCCAGGAACAGGTGACGGCTGTGGAGAAGGTCCGGGCCGAGGAGTCCGGCGGCCTGAAACAGCAGATCGCCGACCTGATGCAGGCCTCAGCCGCCACCCAGGCCGAGACCCGCAAGCTGTCCTCCGCCCTGCGCCGGGGCGCCGGGGTCCAGGGCCGCTGGGGGGAGCAGACCCTGCGCAATGTCCTGGAGGCCGCCGGCCTGACCAAGCACTATGACTTCACTGAACAGACCTCGACCGACACCGATGAGGGCCGCCGCCGTCCCGACGTGACCGTCCGCCTGCCGGGCGGGGCGGTCTTTGTCATCGACGCCAAGTGTTCGATCAACGCCTTCCTCGACGCCCAGGACGCCGGGGACGAGGCCCTGCAGGAGGCGGCCTATGTCCGCCATACCCAGAGCGTCCGCGCCCACTTCCTGGGCCTGTCGGCCAAGGCCTACTGGGACCAGTTCGACGCCTCGCCCGACTTCGTGGCCATGTTCATTCCCGGCGACAGCTTCCTGGCCGCGGCCGTCGAGCGGGCGCCGGACCTGATGACCGAGGCCATGGACAAGCGGGTGCTGATCGTCACCCCCACCACCCTTTTCGCCCTCTGCAAGGCCGTGGCCTATGGCTGGCGGGTGGAGGAGCAGGCGGCCAACGCCCAGGAGATCTCGAAGCTCGGCCGCGAGCTCTACAAGCGCCTCTCCGTCATGGGCGGCCATGCTGCGGCGGTGGGCAAGGCCCTCGACCAGGCCGTCGGGCGATATAACCAGTTCGTCGGGTCCCTCGAGACCCAGGTCATGACCCAGGCCAAGCGGTTCGAGGATCTCAAGGTGGACCATGAGGGCCGGGAACTGCCGGACCTGAGCCCCGTTGAAACCGCCGTGCGGCCCTTCTCCAAGCTCTCGACGGTCGGGAATGATGATGAAACAGGCGCCGTCCCCGCCTTGACGCTCAAGGGTCGCTCACCTACCTCCTGACCATCATGGCTATTCGCGAAATCCTGGTCGTCCCAGATCCCGTCCTCAAGCAGGTCTCCACCCCGGTCGAGGTGGTCGACGACGCCCTGCGCGCCCTCATGGATGACATGCTCGAGACCATGTATGACGCGCCGGGCATTGGCCTCGCCGCCATCCAGATCGGCGTGCCTAAACAGGTCATCGTCATGGACCTGGCCGGCAAGGACGAGCCCCCCCAGCCCCGCTATTTCGTCAATCCGAAGATCATTTGGGCCTCGGAAGAAACCGCCCCCTATGAAGAGGGCTGCCTCTCGGTCCCCGAAATCTTCGACGAGGTCGAGCGCGCCGCCCAGGTGAAGATCCAGTACCTGGACTATCACGGCAAGGAAGTGACCGAACTGGCCGATGGCCTGTTTTCCGTCTGCATCCAGCACGAGATGGACCACCTCAAGGGCGTGCTGTTCATCGACTACCTCTCGCGCCTGAAGCGCGAACGGGCGGTGTCCAAGGTCAAGAAGCTGGTACGCGCCGCCTAAAGCTTCGTTTCGCGAGGCGCTGTTTCGGGCTAAAGCCCGGCAATGCGCATAGCCTTTCTCGGAACCCCTGACATCGCCGCCGCCTGCCTTGCGGCCCTGGCGCAGGCCGGGCACGAGGTCGCCATGGTCTATTCCCAACCCCCGGCGCCTCGGGGTCGGGGCCATGACCTCAAGCCCTCCGCCACTCACGCCATGGCCCTGTCCCTGGGTCTTGAGGTCCGCACGCCGACCTCAATGCGCGATCCCGACGTCATTGCAGCCTTCCAGGCCCTGAAGCTAGACGCCGCTGTGGTGGTGGCGTTCGGCCAGATACTTCCCGCCGCTGTGCTCGACGCACCCCGGTTGGGATCCTTCAACCTTCACGCCTCCCTCCTGCCTCGGTGGCGTGGCGCCGCGCCGATCCAGCGGGCCATCATGGCCGGAGACGCGCAGTCTGGAGTCCAGGTCATGCGCATGACCGAGGGCCTGGATGAAGGCCCGGTCCTGGCCGGCGCGGTTCTCGACATCAGCCCCCTGGAAACCGCCGGAACCCTGCATGACCGGATGATGGCGGCGGGCGCAGATCTGCTGGTCAGGACCCTGGCCGACATCGCCGCAGGCCGCGCCGTTGAAACGCCCCAGTCCGAAGAAGGCGCCACCTACGCTAAGAAGATCCGGACGAAGGAAGCCCGCCTGGACTGGACCAGGCCCGCTGTCGACCTGGATCGCAAGATCCGCGGTCTCTCGCCCTTTCCGGGGGCCTGGTTCGACCTGCCGAGCGACAAGGGCCCGGTCAGGGTCAAGGCCCTGCTGTCCCGGGCCGAAGACGGTGCAGGCGAGCCCGGCGAAGTGCTGGATGAGGCCCTGCTGGTGGCGACTGGCGCCGGCGCCGTTCGGCTTCTCAGGGTCCAGCGGGAAGGCAAGGGCGCCCAGGATGCCGAGGTCTTCCTGCGGGGAACGCCTGTGCTGCCGGGAACCCGGTTTCCCTGATGCCCCGCTACCGGCTGACCATTGAATATGACGGCGGCCCCTATTGCGGCTTCCAGGCCCAGCCGGACCTGCCCTCGGTCCAGGGCGCTCTCGAAGCGGCGGTGAAGGCCTTCTGTGGCCAGACCCTGCGAGTGGCGGCTGCGGGCCGGACGGACACCGGCGTCCACGCCACCGGCCAGGTGGTCCATATCGATCTCGAAAAGCCCTGGCCGGCTGAAACCGTCCGCAATGCCCTCAACGCCCACTTGGCAAAGGAGTCAGTGGTGGTGCTGGATGCGGAGGTGACGCAAGGGGACTGGCACGCCCGGTTCTCAGCGACCGAGCGCCGCTATCTCTACCGCATCCTCAACAGGGCGGCGCCCGCGGCCCTGGAGCGAGGCAAGGTCTGGCGCCTGAAGGGTGAGCTGGACGCCGAGGCAATGCACCACGCCGCCCAGACGCTGGTTGGGCATCATGACTTCACCACTTTCCGGGACCTGAAGTGTCAGGCCAAGTCGCCCCTCAAGACCCTGGATGTGGCTCGGGTCAGCCGCATTGGCGATGAGGTGCATCTGGTCTTCGAAGCGAGGTCCTTCCTGCACCGGCAGGTCCGGTCCATGACCGGCACCCTGGCCCAGGTTGGTCTGGGACGCTGGACGATGGCGGATGTCGAGGCCGCGCTCGAAGCGAAGGACCGACAGGCCTGCGGCCCGGTTGCGCCCGCCGACGGCCTCTACCTGACAGGGGTCGGTTATCCGGCTGTGGAAAACGTCGCGAAATAGCGGCGGATGATCTCGCGATAGACCGCCTGCAATTGCAGGATTTCCGACACCGGCGCCCGTTCATCCACCGAATGCATGGTCTTGCCCACCAGACCCACCTCAACCACCGGGCAGAGGGCGCGGATGAACCGCGCGTCCGAGGTGCCGCCGGTGGTCGAAAGGTCCGGCGGTGAGCCCGCCACATCCGTCACAGCCGAGCTGATCAGCTGGGTGAAGGCGCCGGGCTCGGTCAGGAAGGCTTCGCCGCTGATGGTCGGCTTGACGATGACATTTCCCTGGAAGCCTTCCTGGGCCGCAAGGGCTTCCCCGGCGATCCAGTCGGCCAGGCTCTGGCCGGTATGGTTGGGATTGAAGCGGATATTCAGCCGGGCCCGGGCTTCGGCGGGGATCAGATTGGTGGTGGGATTGCCCACATCAAAATTGGTGAGCTCGAGATTCGAAGGCTGGAACCCCAGATAGCCCTGATCCAGTTCGGTCTCCTGCAGGCGGGCCAGCAGGGCGACCAGGACCGGGATCGGATTGGCCGCCCGGTGGGGATAGGCCACGTGGCCCTGAATGCCCTCGACGGTGATGTTCACATTGATCGAGCCCCGGCGGCCGATCTTGACCATGTCGCCGAACCGCTCGGAGCTGGTGGGCTCGCCGACAATGCAGTGATCGATGACTTCGCCTTCGGCCTGCAGGGCCTGGACAACCTTGACCGTCCCGTCCGTGGCGACGCCTTCTTCATCCCCGGTGATGAGGAAGGAGATCGAGCCCTTCACCTCGCCCGCCTCGATGGCGTCGGCGCAGGCGGCGGCAAAGGCGGCGATGGCGCTCTTCATGTCCACGGCGCCCCGCCCGATCAGCACGTCATCCACGATATCGGCGGCGAAGGCCTCGCGGCTCCAGGCCGCGGCATCGCCCACCGGCACCACGTCGGTGTGGCCGGCAAAGCAGAGGTTGGGGCGCTCCGAGCCGTAACGGGCGTAGAGGTTTTCGATCTGACCAAAGGTCATCCGGCGACAGGCGAAGCCCAGACCGCTGAGGGTCTGCTCGACAATATCCATGGCGCCCGCGTCCGCAGGGGTGACCGAGGGGCGGCGGATGAGGGCCTGTGTCAGGCTGACCGGATCAATCACTCTCGTACTCGCACGCTGATGTTCAAATTCAGGGGAGTCATAGACCGGAACCCCAACATGCCCAAGGTCGACAAGCGGTGGCGGAAAGGCCAGGCCTAGGAGTAGGACTCGCCGACCATCTCTTCGCTTTTGGTCCAGAGCGCCCTGGCGCTTTCAGGATCAAGGGCATAGGAGCGGACTCCGCCACGGACGCCCTCAATGTCCTTGATCTCCGCGACGTGGCAGTCCTCGCAATACTTCCCGCCGACTTCATCCGCATCCGCGACGAAACCGCTCCAGACAGTGGTCGCTGCGCCTTGGGGGATGGTCTTCCAGACAAAGGGTTCCGCGCCTGCCGCCTGATTGCTGGCATTGATGCTGGCAATCATGGCCTGGGTGGCCTGCGGCGTCACATGACGGCCAAGCTCGGTCTGGATTCCGCCCGGATGCACGGCGGCAGCGCGGACGCCCCTCGCCCTGTGGCGGCGGTCGAACTCCACGGCGAACAGGACATTGGCCGTCTTTGACCGGCCATAAGCCCCGAACTCGGAATAGGGCGTGTGGTCGAAGTTGGGATCTTCCAGGTCGACGTCGGAGAACCTGTGTCCGGCGGACGCCAGATTCACCAGCCTTCCGTCCTCTTTCAGGAGTCTGGCGATCCGGTTGACCAGGACGAAGTGGCCCAGGTGATTGGTTCCGAACTGGGTCTCAAAGCCGTCGACGGTCTTTCCCATAGGGGTCGCCATGACTCCGGCATTGCAGATTATGACGTCGAATGGACGTCCATCCGCCAGCAGGGCGTCGGCGCAGGCGCGAACGCTGGCCAGTGATGCAAGGTCCAGCTCCACCAGTTCCAGGCCGCCGCCCTGAGCAGCCTGTTCACGGACCGGGACGGTTGCTGTTTCAGCCTTCGCCAGGTTCCGGGCGGCGCCGACCACCGTGGCTCCATGAGCCGCCAGGGTACGGGCTGTCTCGACGCCAAGGCCTGCCGAGACACCGGTCACAAGGACTCGCCGGCCTGACAGGTCAACGCCCTGAAGGACATCGTCAGTAGTTGAGGTCGCGCCAAAAGATTGAGCCATGAGGTCTCCGGACTGTTTGGTTCCCGGGAATTCTATTCCCGCAGCAGCTCGTTGATCGAGGTCTTGGACCGGGTGCGGGCGTCGACGGTCTTCATGATCACCGCGCAATAGGTCGAAGGCATGCCTTCGTGCGGGCTCGGCCGGCTGCCGGACATGATCACCGAATAGGGCGGCACTTCGCCGGTGATCACTTCGCCAGTCCTGCGGTCGACGATCGGTGTGGTGGAGGTCAGATAGACCCCCATGGACAGGACGCTGCCCTCGCGGACGATGACGCCCTCGGCCACTTCCGACCGGGCGCCGATGAAGCAGTTGTCCTCGATGATGGTGGGATTGGCCTGCAGGGGCTCCAGCACCCCGCCAATGCCGGCGCCGCCGGACAGGTGCACGTTCTTGCCGATCTGGGCGCAGGAGCCGACCGTGGCCCAGCCATCGACCATGGTGCCCTCATCCACATAGGCGCCGATGTTCACGAAGGAGGGCATCAGCACCACATTGCGGGCGATGAAGCTGCCCCGGCGGGCGACGCAGCCGGGCACGGCGCGAAGGCCCGCGGCCTCGAAGCGGGCGGCGTCCCAACCGGTGAACTTGGAAGGCACCTTGTCCCAGTAGGGACCTGGCGCATCCGCCTCGATCAGGCTGTTGGCGGTCAGGCGGAAGGACAACAGGATGGCCTGCTTGGCCCACTGATGTGTGGTCCAGACGCCATCATCGCCCCGGCTGGCGACCCGCAGGGTTCCAGCGTCCAGCTGGTTGATGGTTTCCTCGACTGCCTCGCGGACCTCGCCCCTGGTGGCGGTGGTCAGGGTGTCGCGGACCTCCCAGGCGGCTTCGATGACGGACTTCAGATCACTGGACATGTTCAGGCTTCTCTCAGGCGGGCGCTCTTCAGGAAGGGCGCGAGTTTGGCGGTCTTGTAGTCGATAAAGGACGCTGTGGTCTCTGCGGCGCGGGGTCCGACCATGACCGTGGTCATGCCCAGATCCTTGGCGGGTTTGAGATTACGTTCGCTGTCTTCAAAGAACGCCGTCGCCGCCGGATCAAGCCCGTGGGCGGCGATCATCCGCTCAAAACCCAGGGGATCGGGCTTTGGTGCAAAGCCGAAGGAATGGATGTGGAAGACCTCGTCGAACAGGTCGGTCAGGCCCAGATGTTCCAGCACCCGCTCTGCATGGCGGTCGTCGGCATTGGTGAAGACGAAACGACGGCCGGGCAGGACCTGAAGGATGTCCAGCAGGTCATGGTCCCTCGCCAGAACGTCCAGGGACAGGTCATGGAACAGGGCGTGGAAGTCTGCCGGATCCGTGCCGTGGTTCAGCATTAGGCCCTTCAGGGTCAGGCCATGCTCGGCGAAATACTTCTTCTGGAGGACATAGGCCTGGTCATGGGGCAGACCCACGGCCTGGGCGACGAAGTCGGTCATCGCGCCCTCGACCTGCTTCATGAACCCGGATTCCTCTGGGTAGAGGGTGTTGTCCAGGTCGAAGAGCCAGGTGTCTATGTGGGCGAGATCCGGGCTCATGCGGTGATGAGCGTGCCCGACCCGTGTTCGGTGAACAGCTCGACCAGCATGGCGTGGGCCCGGCGGCCGTCCAGAATGACCACGGCCTCGACCCCGGCCTCGACGGCCGCAATGGCGGTCTCAAGCTTGGGAATCATGCCGCCGGAAGCCACACCCGAGGCGATGGCTTCCCGGGCTTCGGCCACGGTGAGCTGGCGGATCAGTTCGCCGTCAGCGCCCAGCACGCCGGCCACATCGGTCAGCAGCAGCATGCGCTTGGCGTTCAGGGCGCCGGCCAGGGCGCCCGCCACGGTGTCGGCATTGATGTTGTAGGTCTCGCCGGTGCTGGAAACGCCGATCGGCGCAATCACCGGGATATAGTCGTGATCCGCCGAGATCAGGCCCTCGATCAGCTGGGGATCAATCCGGGTGGGCTCGCCCACAAAGCCCAGGTCCACAACCTGTTCGATCAGGCTGTCAGGGTCCTTCTTGGTGCGGGTGACCTTTTCCACGGTGATGAGCCGGGCGTCCTTGCCCGACAGGCCCACCCCGCGCACATCGGCCTCGGCGCCGGCCAGGGTGATCCAGTTGGCGATTTCCTTGTTGATGGCGCCCGAAAGGACCATTTCGGCCACTTCCATGGTGGCTTCATCGGTGACGCGCAGGCCGTCGACGAAGGTCGACTTCACCCCGGCCTTGTCCAGCATGCGTGAAATCTGCGGGCCGCCGCCATGGACGACCACGGGATGCAGGCCGAGCAGCTTGAGCAGGACGGCGTCAGCGGCGAAGAGCTTGGCGGTCTCTTCCTGGCCCATGGCGTGACCGCCATATTTGATGACCACGGTTTCGCGGTCGTACTGCTGGATGAAGGGCAGGGCCTCGGCCAGGGTTTTGGCGGTGGCCCAGCCTTGCTCTTCGGAGCGGGACTCCCGGTCTGACGTCTGGCTCAACTTTTGGCCCCTCCCACCTGTCGGAGCGCTCCGATAGCGGACATGGGCGGGTCTGTCACGCAGCAGGCGCAGTCATTGCCCTCTCGACGCAAGGCCAGACCGTGCTAGCAAGTCGCAAACCCAATTCTGACTGTGAGTTCCCATGCGTCTGCTCGCCCTTCTGGCCACCACTTCCCTCCTGGTTCTTGGCGCAGGCCAGAGCCAGGCCCGCACCGTCGCCGTTACGGCCGACAAGCTGCTGGACGTCGCCACCGGCAAGGAGACTGACAGGCCCCAGGTGATCGTGGTCGATGGCCGCATCACCTCGGTCGGCCGCCAGGGCGATGCGGTTCCGGCCGGCGCCGAGAAGGTCGATCTGCCCGGCGTCACCCTGCTGCCGGGGCTGATCGACATGCATACCCACATCACCTCCTCGCCGCTCTACAGCGGCTATAACGCACTGCTGTTCACCGACAGCTTCTGGGCGGTGATATCGACGGCCCACGCCAAGGCCACCCTCGACGCCGGCTTCACCACCATCCGCAATGTGGGCGCCAGCGAATTCGCCGATGTGGGTCTGCGTCAGGCCATCGAAGCCGGCTTCGTGGTCGGGCCCCGGATCGTCACGGCTACGGACGCCATCGGCGCCACCGGCGGCCACTGTGACTCGACCTTCTTCCCGCCGTCCATGAACCAGAAGGGCTATGCGGTCATCGATAGCCCTGACCAGGGCCGCCAGATGGTCCGCCAGCTGCGCAAGTACGGCGCCCAGGTCATCAAGATCTGCGCCACGGGCGGGGTCTTCTCCCGGGGCGACGCCCCCGGCGCCCAGCAGCTGACCTTCGAAGAGATCAAGGCCATTGTCGATGAGGCCCATGCCGCCGACATGAAGGTCGCCGCCCACGCCCATGGCGCGTCGGGCATCCGGGCCTCCATCCTGGCCGGGGTCGACACCATCGAGCATGTCAGCCTGGTGGACGACGAAGGCATCAAGCTGGCCCTGCAGAAGGGCGCCTATTTCGGCATGGACATCTACAACACTGACTACACCCAGGCCGAGGGCAAGAAGAACGGGGTGCTGGAAGAGAACCTGCAGAAGGACCGGGATATCGGCCTGATCCAGCGCCAGAACTATCAGAAGGCCCTCAAGGCCGGCGTGAAGATGATCTACGCTACGGATGCCGGGGTCTATCCCCACGGCGACAACGCCCGGCAGTTCGCCACCATGGTCCAGTGGGGCGCCAGCCCCCTGCAGGCCATCCAGTCAGCCACCATCACGGCCGCCGAGGCCCTTGGTCAGGCCAGGGATGTGGGTCAGATCAAGGTCGGCGCCTTTGGCGACATGGTGGGCGTGGCGGGCGATCCCCTGAAGGACGTCACCCTGCTGCAGCATCCGGTCTTTGTGATGAAGGGCGGCGATACGGTCCGCCGCCCCTGATCTGGGTCCCGGATCAGATGGTCCGGGCCACCACTTCCTTCATGATCTCGGACGTGCCGCCATAGATCCGCTGGACCCGGGCGTCACGCCAGAGACGGGCTATGGGATACTCGTTCATGTATCCGGCGCCGCCGTGCAGCTGCAGGGCGGCGTCGCAGACCTCCCATTGCAGTTCTGTGTGGAACAGCTTGGCGGCTGAAGCCTCGGCCGCGGTCAGCTCACCCTTCAGGTGTTTGGCCATGCACCAGTCCAGGTGGGCCCAGCCGGCCTGGAGCTTGGCCTTCAGGCCCGCCAGGGTGAAGCGCGTGTTCTGGAAGTCGAACACGGTCTGGCGGAAGGCCTTCCGCTCCTTGGTGAACTTGACGGCCTCGTCAAAGGCCCTCTGGGCGCCAGCCTGACCGGCGATGGCGATCTGCAGGCGCTCCTGGGGCAGCTGGGTCATCAGATAGACGAAGCCCTTGTTCTCCTCGCCCAGGCAGTTGGTCATGGGCACCCGCACATCCTCGAAGAACAGTTCCGAGGTGTCGGCGGAGTTCTGGCCGATCTTGTCGAGGTTACGACCGCGCTTGAAGCCGCTGCGGTCAGACTCCACCAGGATCAGTGAGGTGCCCTTCGAGCCCTTGTCGGGGTCGGTCTTGGCCACCAGGACGATCAGGTCGGCGCTCTGGCCATTGGTGATGTAGGTCTTCGAGCCGTTGATCACATAATGATTGCCGTCCCTGACGGCTGTGGTCCGGACGCCCTGCAGGTCGGACCCGGCGCCTGGCTCGGTCATGGCGATGGCGGTGACCACCTCGCCAGAAACCATGCCCGGCAGCCAGCGCTGCTTCTGCTCTTCCGAGCCGTAATTGATGATGTAGTCGACGACGATGTCCGACTGCAGGGTGATGCCGGCGCTGGATCCGGCATAGGACAGCTCTTCGCCGATCACGGCGTTGTAGCGATAATCCAGGCCAAGGCCGCCGTATTCCGTTGGGACCTGGGGACAGAGAATGCCCGCCTCGCCGCAGGCCAGCCAGAAGGACCGGTCCACGACGCCCTGTTCTTCCCATTTGTCGAGGTGGGGGATCAGGTGCTGGGCGAAGAACTTGCGGACCTGGTCGCGGAACATGTCCAGGTCGGCGTCGTAGCAGGCGCGGTGCGGGGTCTCGAGCATGGTTTGGGGCCTCGGCGGGATGATGTTGATCCCGATTAAACCCCCTCACCCAGGGTCACGCCAGAGGGTGAAATCGATCTAGGCCGTCACGCCGCAGGCCGCAGCGACCTCGGCGCGGAGCTCGGGCAGGCCGGTTCCCTTTTCCGAAGAGGTCGCCAGCACCTTGGGAAAGGCGGCCGGGCGTTTGGCTATGGCCGCCTGGGTTTTCGCGATCACGGCCTCGACTTCCGCAGGCTTGATCTTGTCAGCCTTGGTCAGGATGATCTGATAGGAAACAGCGGCGCGGTCGAAGGCGTCCATGGGCTCGATATCGACCTCTTTCAGGCCGTGGCGTGCATCGATCAGCAGATAGGCCCGCTTGAGGTTCGGTCTGCCCCGCAGATAGTCGCGGCCAAGGTTCTGGAACTGTTTGACCGTCCCCTTGGAAGCCTTGGCCCAGCCATAGCCGGGCAGGTCCACCAGGCGCAGTTTCTCATCCAGGACGAAGAAGTTCACTTCCCGCGTACGGCCCGGCTCATTGGAGGCCCGGGCCAGGTGCTTCATACCCACCAGGGCGTTGATCAGCGAGGACTTGCCCACATTGGACCGGCCGGCGAAGGCCACTTCCGGAAGGTCGGCGGGGGGCAGGCCGTCCATGGCGACGGCGCCCATCATGAACTCGGCCTGGCGCGCAAACAGGATGCGCGCGTCCTCCAGCTGGTCCTCGGTGAAGTCGGACGTCACGCCTTTGCGCCAGGGGATTTCCCGGTCAAACGACCCAGAATGTCGTCCACGGGATTATCGACCTTGAACCGCCGCATGATCACATACTGCTGCAGGATCGTCAGCACGTTGGACCATGTGTAGTAGATCAGCAGGCCCACAGCCAACTGGCTCAGCACGAAGGTGAAGATCACCGGCATGAACTGCATGATGCGCTGCTGCACCGGGTCAGGCGCCGGCGGGCTCATCTGCATGGAGAGCCACTGGGTGAATCCGTACAGCAGTGGCCAGACGCCAATGTGCAGGCTTCCGGCCAGAATGGCGCCGATCAGGGGCGCTGTGGACGGATCCCAGGGGATCAGCCCGAACAGGTTGAAGATGGTCGAAGGATCGCGGGCCGACAGGTCCTGGATCCAGCCATAGAAGGGCGCGTGGCGCATTTCGATCGAGACCGACAGCACCTTGAACAGGGCCAGGAAGACCGGAATGGTGGCCAGCATGGGCAGACAGCCCATGAGCGGATTGATCTTCTCCTTCTGATAGAGAAGCATCAGTTCCTGCTGCTGCTTGGCGGGATCGTCCTTGAATTTCCCGCGCAGGGCTTCGACCTCTGGCTGGATCTTCTTCATCTTGGTCATGGATTCGTAGCTGAGATTGGCCGGATAGAAGAAGGCCAGACGAACCAGGACGGTGAGGGCGAGGATGGCCAGGCCGAAGTTTCCGACCAGGTTGTAGAACTGCTCGAGGATCCAGAAGATCGGCTTGGTGAAGAAGTAGAGCTTGCCCCAGTCCACGGCGTCCACAAAACGCGGAATGCCGAGGGAGGCTTCATAACCCTTGAGGACAGGAACCGTCTTCGCGCCGGCGAAGAAGTGGCTGACATGGGTGATCTGGCCGCCGGCTGCGACAGCGCGGGGCTGGCCCAGGAAATTGGTCTCATAGATATCGACCGACGGGGTCGGGGTCACCCGGAAGGCAGCGTGGATCTGTTCCTTCTGATCCGGGATCAGGGCCGCCAGCCAGTACTTGTCCGTAATGCCCAGCCAGCCGCCCTTGGCGGTGAAGTCCTTCTCGCCGTTCTTCTTGAGGTCCTTGTACTTCACCAGCTGCAGGACCTTGTCCATCACCCCGACAGCGCCTTCATGGGCGCCTGACGCATCCTGGGGCGGGGCGCCCTGGCGCTGGATGGAGGCGTAGGGCGCTACAGTGATCGAGGCGGCGGTGGTGTTGGCCAGGGTGTCGCTGACCGTGAACATGAACTTGTCGTCGACTTCGATCCTGCGGGTGAAGTTCAGGCCCTGACCGTTGTTATAGGACAGGACAAGAGGATGCCCGGGCGCAAGGGTGTCGCCCTGGACCAGGGCCCACTGGGTCGAGCTGTTCGGCAGACCAGGCAGGTTCGCGCCGGCCCAACCGAATTCGGCGAACCAGGCGCGCTGGGCGCCTTCGGGACGCAGGAGTTCCACGGCGGCGGACTTGCGGTCCACCGTGGCGCGATAGCCCGTCATGAACAGGTCATCGATCCGGGCGCCCTTGAGCGCAATGGAGCCGGTGAGGGCGGGGGTCTCGATCCGGGCCCGCGGGCTGGCCGACAGGGCGGTGGCGCGGGATACATAGGTCGGCTTCGCGACGACGCCGGGAACGCCCACGCCCTTGGCGTTGGGCTGAGCCGTTGCGGCGGCGGTTTCGCGCGCCTTCATCTCGGCCTGCATCCGCTTGGTCTGCGGACCCATGACCAGCACCTGATAGGCGAGCAGCAGGGCGATCGCGCAGATGGCGAAGATGAATGTATTGCGATTGGAATTGTCGTCGGGCATTCGCGGCGCACTCAAATCGGAGGGGGAGGTGCGCGACGGAACGCGCCTTCGGGGCTTTCGCTTTCGGCGCGCAGGCTTAACAGCGCGCTTTTCACATCGTCAAGCAACCGGCCCCAGGGGCGGGTCGGCGCGCCGTTGCGCGCGATCAGTACATAGTCGTGACCGGGGCGGCCGAAAAGGGGGACCATTTGCCGGGCGGCGGCCCGCATGCGCCGCTTGGCGCGGTTGCGGACAACGGCGCCGCCAACCTTCTTTGTGGCGGTGAAGCCGACGCGCACGGCTTCGGCGTCGTCACGACGGGCGCGGGCCTGAAGGACCACAGCGCCCTTCGCACAGGACTTCGCCTTGGCGGCCGCGAGAAAGTCGGGGCGCACCTTGAGCCGGGTAATGGGAAAATCGGGCTCCGACATCCGGACGCCCCAGGATTCCGAAGATTAAGCGGTGAGCCGCTTGCGGCCCTTGGCGCGCCGACGGGCGATCACCTTCTGGCCATTCTTGGTGGCCATACGAGCGCGCCAGCCGTGACGGCGCGCGCGCACGAGACGGGAGGGTTGAAATGTGCGCTTCACGGGAATGGCTCCGGGTCGAAATCGAGCGGCGGGGAATAGGGGATGGGCAGGGGTATGTCAACCGACTCTGCAAACTAGGCCAAGGTTAGTATCACCGGGCCCTGGGCTGTGGCGACCAGGGTGTGCTCATACTGAACCGTGGCCTGGCCCTTTGGCGGCCTGAGAGTCCAGCCGTCCTCATCCTCTTCCACCCAGTCCGCCCCGAGGGACAGGAAGGGTTCAATGGTGAAAACCAGGCCTTCGGGAATCCGCCTCTGATCCCGGGGTTCATACCAGGTGGGTATCTCACCCGGGTCATCGTGCAGGGACCGGCCCACTCCGTGGCTGGCGAGGTTCCTGATCAGGCTGTAGCCGTTCTTGTCGGCAAAGCCCTCAATGGCGTGGCCGATGGCGTTGAGCCGACCACCAGCCTGGACAGCCCGGATCCCTGACCACATGGCGCGGCGGCCATCGCGGCAGAGACGCTCAATGCGTCGCGAGACCGGCGGCACGGCGAAGCTTGCGCCCGTATCCCCGAAAAAGCCGTCCAGCTCGGCCGAGACGTCGATATTGACCAGGTCCCCGGCCTTGATCCTGCGATCGCCCGGAATGCCGTGTGCGCAGTCGGGTCCGATGGAAATGCAGGTGGCGCCGGGAAAGTTGTAGGTCAGCTCCGGCGCAGACCGGGCGCCTTCCCGCTCGAGCAGGTCCCGGCCGATATCGTCGAGTTCCCGGGTGGTCATGCCAGGCTCGAGGGCCTGGCCCATGGCTGTCAGGGTCCGTGCGACCAGGGCGCCGATCACCTTCAGCTTCTCGAGTTCGTCGGCGTTGGTGATGGTCATGGTCAGAGATCGGGCCGGACAATGGTCTTTCCCACCACCTTGCGGTCGGCGAGGGTGTCGAAGGCGGCGCGCCAGCCGTCGAGGCCGTATTCCTCGTGGACCCGGGGATTGACCTTGCCTTCAGCGGCCAGGTCCCAGATCGCCTTGTTGTTGGCCCGGCCCTTTTCCGGGAACTGCCGGCCATACTCCCCGGCCCGCACGCCCATGACCGAGAAACCCTTGATCAGGGCATAGTTGACCGGCAGGACTGGCAGGCGGCCCGAGGTGAAGCCTATGGACAGGATTGCGCCGTCAAAGGCGATGCAGCGGACGCTCTCATCAAAGATGTCGCCCCCTACCGGGTCATAGATGACATCGGCCCCACGGCCGCCGGTGATCTCCTTGACCCTGTCCTTGAAGCCGCCCGAAACGTTCACGATGGCGTCGGGCTGATATTCCCTCTCAACGATCGCCAGCTTTTCGTCAGACGCCGAGGCTGCAATCACCCTGCATCCCAGTACTTTCGCGAGGTCGACGCAGGCCAGGCCAACCCCGCCGGCGGCGCCATGCACCAGGACCCAGGCCCCGGGCTCGACCCTGGCGCGGCTGACCAGGGCGACCCAGGCGGTCAGATAGGCCACCTGATAGCCGGCCGCCTGGCCAAAGCTGAGGAAGTCGGGCTTGCGGTGCAGGGCCGCCGCCGGGCTGCAGGCGAATTCGGCAAAGCCCCCGGTCCGCGAACCGCCGGCCACCAGGTCGCCCACCTTCCACTGGGTGACGCCTTCGCCCAGGGCGACGACCTCCCCGGCCAGTTCCATGCCCGGGGTAAATGGCACCTGGGGCTTGTGCTGGTGCTCGCCGCGGGTCTGCATCAGGTCCGGGAAGTTCACGGCCGAAGCCTTGACCTGGATCAGGACCTCGCCGGGCCGGGGGTCGGGGGTGGGTATGTCCCTGACGATGCAGCCAGCGTATTCGGCGGCCAGTTCCTCGACGACCAGGGCGCGCATCAGGTTTGCTTTCCTTGCAGGACGTCCCGGGCCAGGGCGGCGATTTCCCGGCACGCCTCGGCGGCGGGGGGCACGGCGCCGGTGAAGGCGGTGAATCCATGACACAGGCTGTCATAGGCCCGGTACTCGACGTGGCCCCCAGCGGCCTTGAGTTGCCGGGCATAGGCTTCGCCCTGGTCGATCAGGGGGTCGAACCCCGCCGTGGCGATGACGGCGGGCGCCAGACCCGTCAGGTCGGTCTCGCGTCCAGGCGACAGGCGCAGCTGGGCCGGATCATCGGTGGGGTTCAGATAATGGCCCATGAACCACTCCATGGTCGCCCGCCCCAGGGGGAAGGCGTCGGCATAGGTGGTCATGGACGGGGTTTCACTGGCCACGTCGACGCAGGGATAGATCAGCAATTGCAGGTCCGGCTGGGCCTCGCCCGCCCGCCGCAGGTCCTGACAGACAATGGAGGCGAAATGTCCCCCCATGGAGTCTCCGCCGATGGCGGCCCTGCCCGTCGGCGCGCCGAAACGCTCTGCATGGTCCCGGCACCAACGATAGGCGGCCAGGACGTCATCCAGTCCGGCAGGGAAACGGTGTTCCGGCGCCAGGCGATAGTCGATGGAAATAACCGGCGCCTGGATCGCCCTGGCCAGGATTCCGCAGAAGGATTCACAGGTGTCCAGATCACCGATCACGCCTCCGCCCATGTGGGCGAAGACCAGAAGGGCGTTTTGGGGGTCCTGGTTGTCCGGCCGGTAGACCCGGGCGGGCCTCTCACCCTCGGCGCCCGGGATCATCTCGGGGCCGACCCGGACGCCGGGTTCCAGGGGCGCGCTGAGGGCGGCGAAACCTGCGGCGCTTGAGGCGCGGGCCTCGACGGGCTGGAGGCTTTCCATGGCCGGGCCTTTTTTCGCGCCGGCCGCCAGGAACTGCAGGCGGGGATCCAGGGTGCGACCGCCCTTATAGACCGCGCCGCCGCCCGACATCATGCGCAGGACAGGTCCTGGAAGGGACAGGAGGGTGCGAACCACGGCGCGCTGAAGTCCCAGATTGGCCATGGCTAGCGGTCCTTCAGGCCATTGACCCCGCTCAGGATCATGGTGACGGCGAAATCAGTTGCGGCCTTGGTGTCGAACGGCCGCCGCATGAGCATGCGGTCAGCGACTTCGCGCGCAATGCCGATACAGGCTGCCGCCAGATAGTCCGGATCAGCGCCCCGGGCGCCGCCCCGGGCGATCTCATCGACAATGCATTCCCTGACTTCGGCAAACACCGCCTGCATTTCCGGCGTCTCGCCCTGAATATGCAGGTGCGGCTCATCAGGAGGTCGCCTTGCGAGCCAGGACTGATGTTCGACGGCGACAAAGTCGAGATAGGCTGCGATCGCCGCCCGGACAAAACTCTCCCAGTCGGTCGCCTGTGCTCTCTGCGCTTTCAGGATGGGGGCGAACCGCCGGGCGCCGTCCGCCGACAGGGCGGCGGCGACCTCCTCCTTGGAATGGTAGTAATTATAGAAGGTGCCAGCGGCCAGACCGGTGCGCCGGACAATGTCCCTGACGGTGACATTGTCATAGCCCATCTCGCCAAACACCTCCCGGGCCGCGTTCAGGATGGCCTGGCGGTTCTGCACCTTGGTCTGCTCGCGCTTGCCAAGAGGGAGATAGGCGACTTGGGGCATAGGAACTCAAACTCGAAAATGACGGGCGTCAATATAGAGCCCGGTGGATGATTGGAAACCCAATTTGCCTGCTGACTAATAGGAGGACGGCAGGGGATCGGAATTGCAGCCTGCGCGGCACTGGCTCCAGCTTGTGGGGCAGTCGTCGGCCTGTGCCCCCGACAGACAGATGTAATAGGTCTGGGCGCAGGCCAGTCGGCATTGCTGGGCGACACCGCCGGCTCCGGGCGCCGCGACGGTCAGGGGCGGGATGGCGCCCTGGGCGCCATAGGCTACGGGCTCCCGCGCCTGTGTCCTTTGTCCGGGGGTGGCGGGCCTCTCGCCGGGGTTTTCCTGCGCCACTGCGCCCCTCAATCCCAAGGTGGCGGCGGCGCTGGCGGGCGGGCGGTTCGTCTGCTGGGCCTCTGCCACGCCGGCAATGGCCAACAGGACGATGATGAGACGAAGCGAACGGGTCATGCCTGCAGTTTCCTCCGGGCCTGTTAACGGCCGGTTAACCATGATTTCCACCGATTGACTGTCAATTCCGGGTATTTCGTGAAAAACGGGGCGCATATCGGTGAAATTCCGTAAGCTGCCTCCGCCGTGCGGCGCGCCGGTCAGTCATTGAATGGGGATTGTTGCTTGGCCGCTTCCGCGGGACCTGAAATCGAGCGGCTGATCGCGCTTCTGTCCAAATTGCCCGGACTGGGGCCAAGATCCGCCCGCCGTGCAGCCCTGGCCTTGCTGAAGCGCCGTGACCAATTGCTCCTGCCGCTTTCCGACGCCCTCTCCCAGGCGGCCGCAAAAGTCCGGACCTGCCAGATCTGCGGCGCCCTGGACACCCAGGATCCCTGCGCCATCTGCACCGATCCTGGCCGCGATCCGGCCCTGATCTGTGTGGTGGAGGAAGTCGGCGGCCTGTGGGCCATGGAGCGGGCCAGCGCCTTTCGCGGTCGCTATCATGTCCTGGGGGGACTGCTCTCAGCCCTGGACGGGGTCGGCCCCGACGCCCTGCGGGTGGGGCCTCTGGTGGCGCGGGCGGGAGCTGGCGAGATCCGTGAGGTGGTCCTGGCCCTGCCGGCCACGGTGGATGGCCAGACCACGGCGCACTATCTGGCCGAGAATCTGGCCCGGGCTGACGTCGCCGTCACCATGCTGGCCCGTGGCGTGCCGGTGGGCGGCGAGCTGGACTGGCTGGACGATGGCACCATCGCCCAGGCCATGCGGGCGCGTCGACCGGCATGAGCGAGGCGGTTGCAGGCCTGAACGCCGCCATAGCCCATGGTGTACGCATGCTGGGCGCCCGACCGGACCTTGCTGAACAGCAGGCCCGGGAAATCCTGCAGGCGGCGCCCGGACATCCGGCGGCCCTCCTGCTCTTGGCGCAGGCCTGCAGGCTGCAGGGGGCGGCAGGAGCAGCCCTTGAAGTCCTTGAACCTCTAGCCGCGTCGCAGCCCAAATGGGCCCCCGCGCATCTGGAACTGGGCCTCGCCAGGGCAGACCTTGGCGACAGCCCCGGCGCCTTGAAGGCCCTGGATCAAACCGTGTCCCTCAAGCCCGACCTGCCAGAGGCCTGGAGCGCCATCTCCCAGCTCCGCAGGATGCTGGGGGACAGCCGCGGCGCAGACCAGGCCCAGGCCCGCTATCTGGGCGTCGCCATCCAGGATCCTGTCCTGCTCGAAGCTGGCGCAGCCCTGGCTGAGGGCAAGCTGGCGGTCGCCGAGCACGGCCTGCGCGATCTCCTTCGGGTCCGGCCCGACGAGACCGCCGCCCTGCGCATGCTGGCCGAAATCGCCACCCGGCTGGGAAGATATGAAGACGCCGAAGCCCTGTTGGTCCGCTGCCTGGACCTGGCCCCCAGATTCACGGCCGCCCGGCACAATCTGGCTGTCGCCCTGTACCGGCAGACCAGGGCGTCCGAAGCCCTGACGGAGGTCGAGACCCTGCTGAAGGACGACCCGAAGAATCCGGGCTACCGAAATCTGCAGGCCGCCGCCCTGGGTCAGATGGGCGAGTATGAAAAGACCATCAGCGTCTATGAGACCCTGCTGCGGGAGTATCCGGCCCAGCCCAAGGGCTGGATGAGCTATGGCCACGCCCTGAAGACGGTCGGACGTCAGGCTGACGCCATCCTGGCCTATCGCAAGGCGCTGGAGCTCCTGCCCAGCCTGGGCGAGGCCTGGTGGAGCCTGGCCAATCTGAAGACCGTGAAGTTCTCGGACGACGATCGCGGCGCCATGCAGGTCCAGCTGGCCCGGACAGACATTTCCGAGGAGGACCGCTTCCATCTGGACTTCGCCCTGGGCAAGGCCTTTGAGGACATGGAGTCCTATGCGGAGTCCTTCGCCCACTACGACGCCGGCAACAGCCTGCGGAGAAAGGGCATGGGATATGACGCCGAAGAAACCAACAGCCATCTCCAGAGATCCCGAGCCCTCTTCACGCCTGCCTTTTTCGAAGCCCGCGGGGATTTCGGAACCTCAGACCCTGACCCCATCTTCATTCTTGGCCTGCCCAGATCCGGGTCGACCCTGATCGAGCAGATCCTGGCCAGCCATTCGGCCATTGAAGGCACCATGGAGCTGCCGGACATTCCGGCCATCGCCAAGCGACTGGGCGCACGCCGGCGCAGTGACGAAGATTCCGCCTATCCCGAGGTTCTCGCTGACCTGTCCGCCGAAGAGTGCAGGGCCATGGGCGAAGACTATCTGGCCCGCACCCGGCATCAGAGAAAGCTGGGTCGCCCGTTCTTCATCGACAAGATGCCGAACAATTTCGCCCATGTGGGGCTGATCCATCTGATCCTGCCTGGGGCGAAGATCATCGACGCCCGCCGCCATCCCCTGGGATGCTGCTTTTCAGGCTTCAAGCAGCACTTCGCCCGGGGGCAGGGCTTTACCTATGACCTGGTCGATCTGGGCCGGTACTACAGCGACTATGTCGCCCTGATCGCCCACTTCGACACCGTACTGCCAGGCCGGGTCCACCGGGTGATCTATGAGCGAATGGTCGCTGACCCGGAAGCCGAAGTCCGCGCACTGCTCGACTATTGCGGCCTGCCCTTCGAGGCCGCCTGTCTGAAATTCCATGAGAATGAGCGGGCTGTGCGGACAGCGAGCTCTGAACAGGTCCGCCGCCCGATCAATACCGATGGCCTGGATCAATGGCGGAATTTCGAACCCTGGCTTGGCCCGCTGAAGGCCGCCCTCGGGCCTGTGCTCGACGCCTATCCCGATCCTCCGGTCCCTGCCTGAAAGGCTGGCGCCCAAGCCACAGTTTGCGACAGATGTGTGTCGCAACCTTGACAGGGCTGGGCTCGCGGTTTGCTAGTACCCTCAAACGGGAGTCCGCCGCCTTGTGGGCCGTCTCTCGCGCAGCTCAATCAGGGATCAAAGAATGATGCGCGCAGTCAAGGGTCGCATGACCTTCGGAGCCAGCCTCCTCGCAACCTCCATGCTGGCGGGGATTCCCGCCGCCTATGCCGCCGAAACATCGGCCCCCGCCACCGTCGAGGAGCTGGTGGTGACCGCTTCCAAGCGGGAAGAGAACATCCAGGATGTGCCGGCGGCCGTGACCGCCATCTCGACCAAGAAGCTTGAAGACCTGCAGATCGACAACTTCGACGCCTATGTGAAGTACCTGCCCAGCGTCGCCGTGCAGAGCTCGGCCCCGGGCTTCTCCAATGTCTACATGCGCGGCGTGGCCTCTGGCGGCGACGGCAATCACTCCGGGTCCCTGCCCAGCGTCGGCACCTATCTGGACGAAGCGCCGATCACCACCATTGGCGGCGCCCTCGACCTCCATATCTATGACATCTCCCGGGTCGAGGCCCTGGCGGGTCCCCAGGGCACGCTCTATGGCGCCAGCTCCCAGGCCGGCACCCTGAAGATCATCACCAATTCTCCGGAACTGGGCGTGTTCAAGGCCCGCTACGACCTGAGCGTCAATTCGGTGAACCACGGCGATACCGGTTACTCCGCCGAAGGCATGGTCAATATTCCGGTGAACGACAAGGTCGCGGTGCGCCTGGTCGCCTGGGACCAGCATGACGCCGGCTATATCGACAACATCAAGGGCACGCGGACCTATCCGTCCTCCGGCGTAACCATCAACAACAACGCCTACGCCAAGAACAACTACAATGAGGTCGACACGGTGGGCGGCCGCGCTGCTGTCCTGTTCGACGTCAACGAAAACTGGACGGTCCGGCCCACCATCATGGCCCAGGAGACCAAGTCCGGCGGGATCTTCGGGTACGACAACTCGCTCAAGCACTATCAGGTGAAGCACTTCCTGCCGGAAGGCGCCAAGGACAAGTGGTACCAGGCCGCCCTAACCGTCCAGGGCAAGATCAGTGATTTCGATCTGGTTTATTCCGGCTCCTACATGGACCGGAAGATCAACTCCCAGTCGGACTACACCGACTATTCCTATTTCTACGACACCCTGTTCGGCTCGGGCGCCTACATCACCGACGCCTCGGGCAAGGTGATCGACCCGACCCAGCGGATTACCGGCAATGACCACTTCACCCGCCAGTCCCACGAAATCCGCCTGAGCTCGCCTCAGGAATGGCGTGTCCGTTTCCTGGTCGGCGCCTTCCAGCAGCGTCAGACCCACCTGATCGAGCAGAACTACCAGATCACCGGCATTGATCCGGCGATCTCGGTCACCGGTCGCAAGGACACCCTGTGGCTGACGGACCAGTTCCGGGTTGACCGCGATGAGGCTGTGTTCGGCGAGCTCTATGCTGATCTCACCAAGACCCTCACCCTGACCCTGGGCGCCCGCGCCTTCCAGGCCGACAATTCCCTCTACGGCTTCTTCGGCTTTGGCAGCGGCTACAGCTCCCGGACCGGCGAGGCCGCCTGCTTCGCCAAGTCCTCGGTGGCCGGCAGCCCCTGCACCAACCTGAACAAGCGGGCCAAGGAAACCGGGACCATCTACAAGGCCAACCTCAACTGGCAGGTGGCTGACGGCAAGTTGCTCTATGCGACCTATTCGCAGGGCTTCCGCCCGGGCGGCATCAACCGTCGTTCAACCCTGGCGCCCTATGTGGCCGACTATCTCTACAATTACGAAATTGGCTGGAAGACCGAGTCGGCCGACCGGACCATCCGGTTCAACGGCGCGGCCTATTACGAAGACTGGACGGATTTCCAGTTCTCCTTCCTGGGCCCGAACTCCTTCACGGAAATCCGCAATGCCGGCCAGGCCCGGATCAAGGGCATCGAAACCGAACTTTCCTGGGCTACCCCCATCGACGGCCTGAGGCTCTCGGGCGGCGCCACCATTACCGACGCCAAGCTGGCCTCGGACTATTGCGGCACCGTCGACGCCAAGGGCGTGCCCGTGAAGGTCTGCGGCAAGCCCCAGGCGCCATCCGGCACCGCCCTGCCGGTGACCCCCAAGTTCAAGGGCAATGCGATCGCCCGTTATGAATTCCCCTGGGGCGACATGAACGCCCACCTCCAGGGCGCGGTGGTGTTCCAGACCTCCAGCTGGGCGGACCTGCGCCTGACCGAGCGGAGCCTGCTGGGTCGCCTGCACGGCTATCAGGCCATCGACCTGTCGGCCGGGATTGAACGCAACAACTGGAACCTCGAACTGGCCATGACCAATGCCGGGGGCATTATCGGCGACACCTATCGTTCGTCACAGTGCACCCCCACCGTCTGCGGTCAGACCTATATCCGGCCACTGCGTCCCCGGACCTTCTCGATCAAGTTCGGTCAGAAGTTCTAGGATTCGCATCCCGGCGACGGGAATGTCTTGAGTTTGAAGTCTGGCGCCGCTCTTCTGATGGAGGGCGGCGCCATTCTTTTGGGGGGCTGCCCAGACAGGACGCCCTCTGCATGCTGCGACCCGCCCTTCTGGCCCTTTGCCTTGGCCTTTGTCTGGCCACAGCAAGCCAGGCCAATCCGGTCAGCAATGACCCCTCGGCGGCGCCCAGGGGCGACTATGTGCTGGACAAGCGCCACGCCAGCCTGCTGGTCCGCATCGCCCATCTTGGCGGGTTCTCCAGGTTCACCATGCGGTTTGACCGGATGGACGGCGCCTTTGCCTTTGATCCCGCCACCTGGCCGGCCACCCTTGCAACTATCAGGGTGGATCCGACCTCCATCAATACCGGCCTGCCGGACTTCGACAGGACCATTGCCGGACCGGCCTATTTCGATGCGGCCAGGTATCCTGAGATCCTGTTTGTGGCGAACCGCGTGGACGCACAGGACGGCAGGGGAACCATATCCGGCGACCTCACCTTTCATGGAGTCACCCGGCCGGTGCGCCTGGACGCAACATTCAATGGCTTTGGCCCCGGCATGCTGGGAATTGGAACCCGCATGGGGTTTTCCGGAACCGGTCGCATCAAGCGGTCCGACTATGGCGTCAAAACCATGCTGCCCTTTGCCGGTGATGACCTTGAACTGGTGTTCGAGGTCGAGTTCGTGAAGAAATAGGTCATGTCAGAAACGCCTTCGCCCGTTCCCCAGCCCCGCACCCGGTATGCAGCCATCGCCATCGCCCTTCACTGGGTGATCGCCGCCGGGATCATTTTCCAGATCCTGCTGGGATGGCGCATGGAGGATCTGAAGACCCCCCTCGGCTTCGCCCTTGTCCAGCTGCACAAGTCGGTGGGGATCACCATCCTCCTGCTCAGCCTGGTCCGCCTGGGCTGGCGTCTGGCAAATCCGCCGCCGCCGGAACCCGAAGGTCTGAAAACCTGGGAAGTCAGGCTCTCCAAGGCCGTCCACCTTGGCTTCTATGTCATCATGATCGGCATGCCCCTGACCGGCTGGCTTCTGGTTTCCGCCAGTCGGATCGAGATCCCCACCCTGCTGTTCGGCGTCGTCCCCTGGCCCCATGTGCCGGGGATCGCAGACCTTGCCGAGCCCGCTAAGGGCGTGTGGCGGATGATCGGCGGTCGGGGACATGGCCTGCTGGCCTTCACCTCATACCTGCTGGTCGCCCTGCATGTGGCCGGCGCCCTCAAGCACCAGCTGTTTGACCGGGAGACCCCCATCCTCGACCGCATGGCCCCCGGCGCCCGTGCGGGAAACTGGTTCGACCTGCGGCTGATCCTGATCGCCCTGGGCGGCCTGGGTGTGATCGCCGCCGCCGGACTGGTTCAGCCCAGGCTGCCCGCCAGCGCACCCCTGCCGCCCGCCGTTGAGGACGACGCCGTCGAGCCGCCGGCTTCACCCGTCGCAGCCCCTGCTCCGGAATCCGCGGCGGTGGCGCCCACAGTGGTCGAGGCCCCGCCGGCGATTGCCCGGACCTGGGTCGTCGGCAAGGGCTCAAGCCTTGGCTTCACCACCAGCTGGGGCGGCGAGGCCATAGCCGGCCGATTTGAAAAATTCGATGCAGACATCGTCTTTGGCCCTGACGCCCTGAAGGATTCAAAGGTCAAGGTCGCCATCGATTTGTCGTCCGCCGTCACGGGCGACGCCCAGCGCGATCAATCCCTGCCTGCCGCCGACTGGTTCGATGCGGCGACCCATCCCACCGCAATCTTCACCGCATCGCGGTTCGAGAAGACCGGCGAGGGCCGCTTCATCGCCCATGGCAAGCTCAGCCTGCGTGGCGTGACCCAACCCCTCGACCTGCCCTTCCGCTTGAGGATCGAAGGCGACAGGGCCCATATGAGCGGTGTAACCACAATCGACCGGACCGTGTTCGGGGTGGGGCAGGGCGAGTGGAAAGCGACCGATCAGATACCGGCCAGGGTGAAGGTCTCGGTCCAGTTGACCGCGACCGCGAAATAGCCGCCGCCGCCGAGGCTCTTCGGGCCGGCCAACTGGTCCTCATGCCCACGGAAACGGTCTATGGGCTTGCCGGATCGGCCGGCGACCCCATGGCGGTCGCCGCAATCTTCGGCGCCAAGGGCCGTCCGCGGTTCAATCCCCTGATCAGCCATGTGGCCGACCTGGCGGCAGCCGGAAAGATCGCTGTCTTTTCCGAGGCGGCCCGGCGCCTGGCTACAGCTTTCTGGCCTGGCCCCCTGACCCTGGTCCTGCCCTCGGCGCCGGGATCAGTGGTCTGCGACCTCGCCCGGGCGGGTCTCGACACCGTCGCCGTGCGGGTCCCTGAACATCCGGTCGCCCTGGCCTTGATTCAGGCCTTTGGCGGCCCTGTCGTCGCCCCCTCGGCCAACCGGTCAGGCCGCCCCAGTCCGACAAGCCTGGGTCACGCCGTAGAGGAAACCGGAGACAAGGTCGCCATGGCCCTGGACGGCGGGCCCTGCCGCATCGGCCTGGAATCCACGGTGGTCAGTCTGCTGGACCAGCCGCGTCTCCTGCGCCCCGGCGCGATCACCCGGCAACAGATCGAAGCCGTGATCGGGCCCCTGGCGGAGGCCGAGGCAGATGCGAAACGGTCCCCCGGCAGGATGGCGCGGCACTATGCGCCGAACGCGCCGGTCCGCCTGGAGGCTGACGCGCCACGACTCGGCGAGGCCTATCTGGCCTTTGGCCCACACCCGGCCGGCCCTGCCGTCTGGAATCTCAGCCCGACGGGGGATCTGGCCGAGGCCGCCGCAAACCTGTTCGGCTTCCTTCGGGCCGCAGATCAGTCCGCCCCGACCGCCATAGCCGTGGCGCCCATTCCCGGGGAGGGCCTTGGCGAAGCCATTGCTGACCGCCTCAAGCGATCAGCGGGCTATGTCGGATGACGCATTGGCGCTAAATTGATCCCATGACTGTTCCCGTCCCGTCTGACGTCATCTCGCGCCTCAAGGCCGTCCTCGGCGAGGGCGGCTGGAGCACCGATCCCGCCCGCCTCGCCCCCAAGCTGCTGGAATGGCGGGATCGATGGACGGGGACCACGCCCCTGCTGGTCCTGCCCAGGACCACGGCCGAGGTGTCGGCGGTGGTGGGCATCTGCGCGGAGTCGGGGGTGGCTATCACGCCTCAGGGCGGAAATACCGGCCTGGTGGGCGGACAGATACCCCAGGGCGAAATCCTGCTTTCCACAGAGCGCATGCGGGCCGTCCGGGATCTGGATGCGTTTGATGACGTCATCGTCGCCGAAGCCGGGCTTCCCCTGGCTGCCGTGCATGAAGCCGCCCTCGCCGTGGGCAGACGATTCCCCCTGGGTCTGGCGTCGGAAGGATCAGCGACTGTCGGGGGCGTCGTCTCGACGAACGCCGGCGGCACCGCTGTCCTGCGTTATGGCCCGACACGCGATCTGGTGCTCGGGCTGGAAGCCGTCCTGCCCAATGGTGAGATCTGGAACGGCCTGAAGCGCCTGCGCAAGGACAATACCGGCTATGACCTCAAGCAGCTGCTGATCGGGGCGGAGGGCACGCTCGGCGTCGTCACGGCGGCGTCCCTGAAACTCTTTCCCCTGCCGGCCAGCAAGGCGACCGCCATGGTTGGCCTCGCTGATCCGCAGGCTGCGATCAACCTGCTGGTCCAGGCAAAGGAGGCGGCGGGCGCAGCGCTGGAAGCCTTTGAGCTCATGGGCCGGCGCGGCCTGGATTTTGTGCTGAAGAACATCCCCGATCAGCGGGACCCGCTGACCGCCGTCCATCCCTGGTATGTCCTGATCGAAATCGCCGCAGGAACCCCGGGCGCGGCAGAATCAGCCATGGAAGGTCTCTTGTCCCGCGCCCTTGAGACCGGTCTCGTCGCCGACGCCGTGGTGGCCCAGACGGAAGCCCAGTCCCGGGCCCTCTGGTCCCTGCGGGAGAACCAGTCCCCGGGCCAGAAGCCCGAAGGCGCCACCTGGAAGCATGACGTTTCGGTGCCTGTCAGTCAGGTGGCGACCTTCATCGACAGGGCTTCGGCAGCCATGACGGCCTTTGTACCCGGCTGCCGGATCACGGCCTTCGGACATGTGGGCGATGGCAATATCCACTATGACGTCATCCGCCCTGACGGGGGGGATGACGCGATCCATTCCGCCCGGCGCGGGGAGGGATCCCGGATGGTCCACGACATCGTCGCTGATCTGGGGGGCTCGATCTCGGCTGAGCACGGCCTGGGCGCCATGAAGACGGAAGAAGCGCGTCGCTACAAAAGCGCCATCGAGATTGCGGCCCTCTCGGCAATCCGGCAAAGCCTTGACCCCAAGCGGATCATGAACCCCCGCGTCCTCTTCTAGCAGCGCCCCATGATCATCGTCCTCTCCCCCGCCAAGGCCATGAACTTCGCACAGCCCAAGCAGGCCGTGCTGATGACCACTCCCGCCATGACCGATGAGATCGCCGAACTGGCCGAGGTCACGCGCAAGCTCTCGGTCCGTCAGCTGAAGTCCCTGATGGATCTGTCGGACGCCCTTGCCACATTGAACCGCGAGCGGTTCCAGGCCTTTGACCCGGCCATGGAAGAGGGGCTCCAGGCGGCCTTCGCCTTCAATGGCGATGTCTATAGCGGCCTAAAGGCGCGGGACCTGGACAAGAAGGCCCTGACCTGGGCCCAGGATCATGTACGCATACTGTCGGGTCTCTATGGCCTACTCCGGCCCCTGGACGGGATCCAGGCCTATCGCCTCGAGATGGGAACCTCGCTGAAGACCAAAAGGGGCAAGACCCTCTACGCCTTCTGGGGGGACCGGCTGGCCCAGGCCCTCAACGAGGCGATCAGGGGACACAAGGACCCCACCCTGGTGAACGCCGCCTCCCAGGAATATTTCGGCGCCGTGGCCCAGAAGGCCCTGGCCTGTCCGTTGATCAACACCCGCTTCCTTGAGGAAAAGGACGGCGAGGCCAAGGTGATCAGCTTCTACGCCAAGCGGGCCCGGGGGCTCCTGGCCCGTTACGCCATCGATCACCGACTGGAGAAGGCGACCGACCTCAAGGCCTTTGACAGCGACGGCTACAGGTTCGTCCCCCATCTTTCGACCGAGGCGGAGTGGGTCTTTTCCCGGCCGCAACCTCCGCCGATCAGCGCAAAAAAGGCCGTGTCTTAATGTCAGTGGATTATGGACTTCAGGGCCATGTGGCGGTGATCACCGGCTCCACCAGCGGAATTGGCCAGGCCCTGGCCCGCGCCCTGGCCGAGCAGGGTGTCAATGTCATCCTCAACGGCTTTGGCGACCCCGCGCAGATCGAGGCTGACCGCCTGGCCCTGCAGAACGCCACCAACGCCGCCGTGCGCTATCACGGCGCCGACATGACCAAGCCGTCCGAGATCACCGACCTGATCAACTATGCGGTCTCCGAGTTCGGGCGCCTGGACATTCTGGTCAATAATGCAGGTCTTCAGCACGTCGCCCCGGTGGACGAGTTTCCGGTGGAGAAGTGGGACACCTTGATCGCCGTCATCCTGTCCTCCACCTTCCATGCCTCCCGGGCGGCCATACCGATCATGAAGGCCCAGGGGCGCGGACGGATCGTCAATATCGCCTCGGCCCACGGCCTGGTCGCCTCGCCCTTCAAGTCGGCCTATGTGGCCGCCAAGCACGGGGTGGTCGGCTTCACCAAGGCCATCGGGGTGGAGCTGGCTCGCACGGGCATCACCGCCAACGCTATCTGCCCGGGCTATCTGAAGACGCCGTTGGTGGAGAAGCAGATCCACGATCAGGCGGCGGCGCGGGGCATTCCGGAGGACCGGGTCATCGAGGATGTCATCCTTGCGGCCCAGCCCAACAAGAGCTTTGTCACCTATGAGCAGCTGGCCGGCCTCTTGCTCTATCTGGTGTCCGACATGGGCGCTTCAGCGACTGGTGCGGCCATGGTGGTCGACGGCGGCTGGACTGCCGCCTGACCATGATCAGTTGGCCTCTTGTCGATGCAATCGCTCGGGGGGTGGCCGTAGGCGCCTTTTTCATACTTGGCCTCGCCTACGCCAAGTCCAGTCAGACCGCTGCAACCCGCTGGATCGGGGCCCTGTTCTTCGCCACAACGATTGGGCATTGCCTGAGCAATTGTGTCTATCTCCGCATGGAGACCGCAGACCCTGACCTTGTCACCTGGGCCTTGTCAGCCGCCGGAACCGGCATGTTCTGGACCTTTGCCGTCACCCTCTTTGAGGATGATCTGAAGGTCAGGCCTGCTCACATCTGGATACCTCTGGCGGCCCTGGGCCTGGCCAGCCTGGCGCGTATCGTGGGTTATCCAGAAAATCGGCCGATCTGGCTGACCTATAATGTGCTCTCGGTCGCCTTGGTGGGTCACGCCCTCTCCGTCATCTGGCGGGGGTGGCGCGGGGATCTGGTGGAGCGTCGGCGACGCCTGAGGGCGCCCGTCATGGCTGCCGCGTCCATCTATGTTCTATTGACCGCCGCCCAGGACGCACTCGCGATCATGGAGCGCCCCATACTTGCCCTGCCGATCTTCCAGGGGATCTTCCTGGCCGGACTTGGCGTTGCGGGAGCCTATGCCTTGCTGCGCCTGGACCCCGCCATGGTGCGGGAGCCAGACCGGCCAAGGCCAGCCTCGCCCAACGAGCTTTCAGGATCAGAGCTTCTCCCTGCGGCTGACAGCCAGATCCTGAAGCGGTTGGCAAAGGTCATGGATGAAGACCAGGTCTGGCGGCGGGGGGATCTCTCGATCCGCAGCCTCGCCGACATGCTCTCCCTGCCCGAGCACAAGCTGCGGCGTCTGATCAATGGGTCGCTGGGCTATCGGAACTTCGCCGCCTTTGTGAACGCGCGGCGGATTGAGGCGGCAAAGGCAGCTCTGGCTGACCCGGATCAAGGACGTAAGTCCGTCTCCAACATCGCCTTTGACCTGGGGTTCGGATCCCTTGGACCCTTCAATCGCGCCTTCCGTGACGCCACAGGCATGTCGCCGACCGCATGGCGGGCCAGCCAGGGTCTCGCCGATTCCTGAAAAGACTGGCCGGATCTGAAAACCAAGCGCCGTTTTCGCAATCGGAGAGACGCCGGGCGGCGCCTTGAAGATGATGACTGAAACCCCTCCTCTCCCCCGGAGCTTCATCATGCCCGATCTACCGCCCATCGCCCTTGAATGGCTCAGCAGCATGCAGGTCGACGTCACGCGCTATGTCGTGTTCGCCGTCGGCGTCTGGCTGTTGCTCTGGATCGTTCTCGCTCCGGTACTGAAGGGGAGAAAGATCCGCGAGGACGTCCCGGCGGCGCGGCAGCTCCTCCTCGAATTCTTCTTTTCCATCCGGTCCATCGCGGTTTTCTCGACCGTGGGGCTCCTGACCTTTCTGGCGGACCGGGCCGGTCTAATGTCAGGCCCCGCCATCGCCAGATCCTGGGGACCGGCCTGGTTCTGGGCGAGCCTTGTCCTGATCATCATCGGCCACGACGCCTGGTTCTACTGGACCCACCGCCTGATCCATGACCCGCGCCTGTTCCGCACCTTCCACCGGCGGCACCACAAGTCGCACAATCCCTCGCCCTTCACGGCCTACAGCTTTGACTGGGGGGAGGCGGCCATCAACGCCCTGTTCGTGCCGCTCTGGCTCATGATCGTTCCGACGCAATGGGGCGTGGTTGGCCTCTTCATGCTGCACCAGATTGTCCGCAACACCCTCGGGCACTCCGGCTATGAGCTCTTCCCGGCCCGGGCGGACGGGCGGCCCGTCCTGCCCTTCCTCACCACCGTCACGCACCATGACCTGCACCACGCCCAGGCCGGCTGGAACTATGGCCTCTACTTCACCTTCTGGGACAGGGTCATGGGCACCGAGCATCCCGAGTACCTCCAGAAGTTCGCCCAGGCGGTCCGCAAGCCTGCCGCCGCTTCGACACTGGTCGCGGCCGAATAGCGCCTCGAACATGAACTATCTTTCATGACAAGCTACCTTGCGACAACCACTACCTTGCGATAGGTAGTTCCTCACGAAAGAGGAGCGACACATCGTGCCAGAAGCGGTCCAGGTCCAGTTGAAGCGGGGGGTGCTCGAGCTATGCGTACTGGCCCTGCTCTCAAAGGCGGACGCCTACGCCTATGATATCGCCAGCCGTCTGGCTGCAGGCATCGATATGGGGGAGGGCACCATCTACCCCCTGATGCGGCGCATGCAGGCCGACGGCCTGGTGGACACCTATTTGGTGGAAAGCTCGGCGGGTCCGCCGCGCAAATATTACAAGCTGACCCAGACGGGTCAGACCAGCTTCACCGCCCAGAAGGCCGAATGGCATGCCTTCTCCACGGCCGTGGACGACATTCTTGGAGGGGTGAAATGAGCCGTCAGGCATTCCTGAAACGGCTGCGGGAGGGCTTGCGCGACATGCCCGCCGGCGCAGCTGACGACATTATCGCAGACTACGAGGCCCACTTCGCCGAAGGCGAAGCCGCAGGCCGCACCGAGGCCGAAGTGGCCGCCGCCCTTGGCGATCCCGGCCGTCTGGCCCGGGAGTTGAAGGCCGAGGCCGGGCTCAAGCAGTGGGAGACGCAGCGCAATCCTTCGGCGGCGGCCAATGCGGTCTTCGCGGTCCTGGGGCTGGGCGCCATAGATGTCCTGATCCTGCTGCCGATCCTGCTGTCCATCGCCGGAACCCTGTTCGCCTTCGGCATTGTCGGCGTGGTCCTGTTCGGTGTCGGCGGCTTCCTGTTCGCCATCGGACCGATTGTCGGCGCCGGCGCTGATATCGGCGCCGTCATGCTGGCGGGCCTGGGCGTCATGGCCGGAGGGACCTCCCTCGGCGCCCTGACCGCCCTGGCGACCATCGGTTTTGTCAACGCCTTGGTCTGGTACGGCCGGCTGCACATGCGCCTGCTGAAACCCGCCCTGGAACCCACGGAGGCGCGGTCATGATCCGCACTTTGATCACCATTTCCGTTGTCGGCTTTCTGCTGAGCATTGCCTGCATCGCCGGCGCCATCGGCCTGGCCGGCGGACCCTTCTCCATCCGGGACCGGGCCAAGGGCTGGGCTGTCGAGCATACCGAGTGGGGCGACCACAAAAGGGGTCGTCACGGGATCACCATCACAAGCGATGACGGTGAAACCACGACCCGCGACTTCACCTGGCAGGGGGCGGACCATCTTGATGTCAGCCCGTCGGCAGACATCGTCTACACCCAGGGACCGGTCGCCAAGCTGACCATCTTCGGCCCGACCGAGGCCCTGGACAATCTCCGGGTTCGTGACGGTCGCATCGACTATGCCGGCGGCTATGACAATGACGACGCCCGGCTGAAGATCATCCTGACGGCCCCCGACGTCCAGGCCTTCGACCTTGCTGGCTCCCAGAAGCTTGTGGTCGAGAGCTACAAGCAGGAAAAGCTCAGCCTGGATATTTCCGGCGACGCCCAGGTCTCGGTCAAGGGGGTGGCCACCAGCCTCCGTCTCGACATAACGGGCGATGGCTCGGCGGATCTTGCTGATCTGACGCTCGACTCTGCGGTGGTCGACATCTCCGGCAATGGCCAGGCCAGCCTTGGTCCCAGGGAGTCCGCCAAGATCGACGTTTCCGGCGACGGGGTGGTCAAGCTGACGGCAAAGCCCAGGATCCTGACCCAGGACATTTCCGGATCTGGTCAGGTCAGCCAGCCGGGGCTTCCCGACTGACCCAAAAAGCACCGACCTGCCAGACAGGAGGATGTTTTGATCCGATAACCGGTTCCCACCTGTCGGAACATGCTCTAGGCGGAGGCCAATGGCCTCCGCCCTTCTATCCGCCTTTGACGCCCGGCTCGAACAGGGCCTGATCCGTCCGGATCCCGCCCAGGCCCTTGGCCTGGCGTCACTGGTGCGCCTGGAGGCCGACCTTTCAGAGACCGGCGGCCTGCTGGCCAGGTTCCGCAAGCCGGAAAGCCGCCGGGGGGTCTATCTCTGGGGGCCGGTGGGTCGGGGCAAGTCCATGCTCATGGACCTGTTCTTCGAAACCATCCCGGTGAAGTCCAAGCGCCGGACCCACTTCCATGTCTTCATGGGCGAGATCCATCGCCGCATCGGCGCCTGGCGCAAGGGCGACGCCGCCGCGCGCAAGGCGGAATTCGGCCAGCACAGAGGAGATGATCCCATTCCGCCTGTGGCAGATCTTGTGGCCTCCGAAGCCCAGCTGATCTGCTTCGACGAATTCCAGGTCACCGACATTGCCGACGCCATGATCCTGGGCCGGCTGTTCGACGCCCTGTTCGAGCGGGGGGTGACCCTGGTGGCCACCTCCAACCGCGAGCCTGACGCCCTCTACCGGGACGGCATCAACCGCCAGCTCTTCCTGCCCTTCATCGAGACCCTGAAGACCCGGGTCGAGGTGGTGAAGGTGGCGGGCGCCCACGACTACCGCCTGGACCGACTGCGGGCGGCGGGCACGTGGTTCTCCCCCAATGATCCCGACAATCAGCGGACCTTCGCCGCCCTCTGGAAGGACATGCTGGGGGGCGAGGATGAGGTCGGCGAAACCCTCGAGGTGCTGGGCCGCAGGATCCACCTGCCCCACGCATCGGGCGGCTTGCTGAGGGCCAGTTTCGCAAGCCTTTGCTCGGTGGCCCTTGGCCCGAACGACTATGTGGCCCTGGCCGCTCAGTTCCATACGGTCTTCCTGCAGGACCTGCCGAAACTGACCGCCAACCGGCGGGAGGAGGCGCGGCGCCTGGTCACCCTGATCGATGAACTCTATGAGGCCCGGACCCGGCTGATCGTCCTGGCTGAGGCTGACCCGACCAAGCTCTACCCCGAGGGCGACGGCGCCTTCGAGTTTGAACGCACCGCCTCGCGGCTTCAGGAAATGAGGTCAGCCGACTGGCTGGCTGACAAGGCGGATTGATCCTCGTCGGCATAGTAGCGGCGCAGGAAGTACAGGGTTCCTGCTGCGCCGATGATCGAGGTGAGCAGGGTTACCTTCAAAGGGACCCCGACGAAAATCAGACCCGCCGCTACAAGACATCCCAGGCCTCCGCCTATGTCATAGGCGCCCTCGGTCACCATGTGAAACCGCAGGGGACAGGGTGACGCCTTGGCCAGATTATAGACGGCTGTCGCCATGGGCGGGACATAGAGGCTGCCGGCCAGGGCGCCCAGGGCGTTGAGGATCAGGGCCATGGGAATGGTGACGGTCGCACTTCTGGCCAGGGTGTAGGCGGTGAAAACGGCGAAGGCCACGGTTGCCGCCTTCGCGCCGTGCCCCAGGTCCACCAGTTTTCCAAGGACCAGGCCGGCCATGGCCCCGACAATCCCGGCCAGGGCCAGGGCGCCGCCATAGGCGGTGAAACTTTCCTTCAGGATCAGGAACAGGACTAGCTGCCAACCGATGTAATAGCCCGCCGAAACCCAGCCGTCGGTGACGCAGATGGCGAAGCCCATGCGCGAAGCCCGGATGGCGCCCGGCGCGGTCCGGGCTATGGGGACCTCGGGACTGGCCAGCAGGGGCAGGGCGGCCAGGGTCTGGACAAGGGCGACGCCGCCAAAGGCCGCCGCTGGCCCGAGGTGGGTGATCCCCCAGCCTCCGAGGATCGGCCCGACGATTGACACGGCCGAGACCAGGGCTTCTCGGGCGCTGACCTGATGGCCGCGATGCTCCGGGTCGCCCAGGGCTGCAAAATAGGCGTGATAGGTTGTCCAGTAGAGGGTGTCCCCCGCCGCCGAGACAATGCACAGGGCCAGCAGCCATCCATCCATGCCGTGGACCTGGGCCAGCAATGGGTACTGCATGGCCTGGACCACAGTTCCAAGAATGACGACAGGCCGCAGCCCCCAGGCCTTGCCGAAAATCAGGATTATGGGACGCAGGCAGAAGCGTCCGACCATGATGGCCGAGAAGGCGCAGAACACCAGGGGCAGGCTGACCCCGGCCTTCAGCAGATAGACGGCGAAGAAGGCGCCGCCGCCACTGACCGCCAGGGAGTGCATGCCATAGTGCAGGTTCAGCAGGTTGACGGACCTGTTGCCGAGAAAGGCCATGCCGCCTCAGGAATAGCGGGCTTCGGGCGCCGGCTGGCCGCCGGAGCCCTCAGCCTGGACTTCCTCCAGGGCCCATTTCAGATCCGCCAGATAGGACTCGACGACCTCGAGATGGAAGGGCGAGAGCATGAGGTGCAGCCCCTTCGGGCTGGAAGTGGTGCTCGTGAACCAGCCCCGCTGGTTCAGCCTGGCCCAGAGCTTCATCGGATCAACGTCGTGGCGGCCGAAGGCCACAAGGCCCAGGACCGGCTTGCCGAAGACTTCAAAGCCCAGGTCGCGGACCCCGGCCTCGACGGCCTCCCGCGCCGCCGTCACCTGCCCCTGCTTCTCGCGATAGCCGGACACCCCCAGGAAGTTCATCACCGCCCAGGCCGCTGAAATGGCGCCGCCGGGTCGGGTGCCGGCCAGGGTGGGGGTGACCATCCGGCCGCCGGGCCAGTCGCGGAAGTCGAAGGTCATGTACTTCTGCAGGTCGGCATTCCTGAAGAAGAGGGTCGAGGCGCCCTTGGCGCAATAGCCGTACTTGTGCAGGTCCGCCGACATGGACCGGACCCCCGGCAACTCGAAATCGAAGGGCGCCACATCCCCGCCATTCATCCTGACAAAGGGGGCGATATAGCCGCCGACACAGGCGTCCACGTGCAGCCAGAGGTCCTTCTCCTGGGCCAGTTCCGACAGGGCTGCGATCGGGTCTATCAGGCCGTAGGGAAAGCATGGCGCCGACCCGACAATCATCATGGTGGCGCTGTCGCAGGCGGCGGCCATGGCCTGCGCGTCGGCCAGCAGGTCCTTCACCGGAATACGCCGGACCTCGATCTCCATGACCGCGCAGGCCTTGTCGAAGGCTGGATGGGCCGACCAGGGCAGGACCAGGTTGAGGGGGCCGGTCACCCCCCTGGCCTTGCGGGCGAAATCCCGGGCCGCCTTGACCGCCATGGTGATGGAATCCGTGCCGCCGGACGTCGTCACGCCGCTGGCGCCCTCGGGTCCATGAAGCAGGTAAAGGCCAAACCCGACCACCTCGGACTCCATCCGCTTGAGGCTGGGAAAGGCCATGGGCCCCAGGCCGTTCTCGGACATGAAGGCGGTATAGGCGGCCTTCTGGACCTGCTCGACCTCGGGTCCGGCGTTGAAGACATAGACCGCGGTCTTTCCGTCCCGCCACTTCACATCGCCGCCGGCATAGTCGGCCATCCGGGCCTGGAGATCGCTCCAGCTGGCGCCGGCTTCGGGGAGGGGGCGGGTCATGAGGTAATCCTTGGGATTCAACCCCATGGATAGCGGCCCGTCATGCCCTGCGCCAGCTTAGAACATCTGGGACATGACCAGATAGAGCGGAATGCCGACGAGGATGTTGAACGGGAATGTCACCCCCAGCGACAGGGGGAGATAGACCCCGGCGTCGGCCTCGGGCAGGGCCATCTTCATGGCGGCCGGAACAGCGATGTATGAGGCGCTGGCCGCCAGGGTCGCCATGAGGGCGCGGTTTTCCGGCGGGACCCCGACAAGCTGGCAAAGGACGAGGGCGATCACTGCGGAGGCGAGGGGCATGCCAATGCCGAACAGGGCAAGTCCCGGCGTGAGGCTGTTTTTCTCGGCGATCCGCCGGGAGGCGACGAGGCCCATTTCCAGGAGGAAAAGGCAGAGGACGCCCTGGAACAGGGGGTTCACGAACAGGTCGATCTTCTTCAGGCCTGCCTCCCCGGTGACCGCGCCGATGAGGAAGGAGCCCAGCAGCAGGACGACCGTGCCGTTCAGGAAAACCTCCCGCAGAACCTCGGCCAGGGCGCCTTTCTCGCCGGCCTTTTCCCGACGACCGGCCAGCAGCAGGCCGCTGATGATGGCGGGGGTTTCCATGAGGGCGACCACGGCAGCCATGTATCCGGCAAAGGCCACTCCCTGCAGATGGAGGAATTCACCGGCAGCGGCGAAGGTGACGGCGGAGACTGACCCGTAGTGGGCCGCGGTGGCCGCCCGGGTCTTCCGATCCACCTTGCGGAAGGCGCCAAGTATGGCGAAGGCCAGGACTGGCAGGGTGAAGCTCAGCAGGACCGCCGCAACTGCGCTGGCAAGGAAGCCCTGGCTGAAACCGGCATGGGAGGCCTCCACCCCGCCCCGGAAGCCGATGCAGAGCATCAGGTAGAGGGCCATGGTCTTGACCACGCCTTCGGGGATGGCGAGGTCTGACCGGGCGAACCCCGCCATCAGGCCCAGTGCGAAAAACAGGACAGCCGGCTGAAGGAGGTTGCCGGCCGCCAGGTTGAGAATGTCCATGGTGAGCCCCCGCTTGGTGAAACGGCGGTGGGCTTAGTTTGCTCTTGATCATATTGGAAATTAATAGATCCTATCTGTATGATGAATAAAACTGATCCAAGGGCTTTTCATGGCCGATGACCTTCCAGATCCCCAGTCCGGCGCCCTGCCGCGGAATCTCGATCTGGACCTCCTTCGCACCTTCGTTCTGGTGGTCGAGACCGGAGGGTTCACCCGGGCCGGGGCCCGGATCGGACGCTCCCAGGCCGCGGTCAGCCTTCAGATTCGGCGGCTGGAAGACCAGGTCCGCGCCCGGCTCCTGGATCGTGATTCCCGGGGGCTTAGCCTGACGCCCCTCGGCGAGGTCCTGCTGGGGCAGGCCCGTCGGCTGCTGCGGATGAATGACGATATTCTCACAACCCTTTTCGGGGCCGAGGTGGCCGGCGAGGTCCGGTTCGGCGCGCCGGAGGATTTTGCGACGGCCTATCTTCCCGAGATCCTGGGCCGGTTCGCCCAGGCCAATCCGCAGGTGCAGCTCAATGTCACCTGTGATCTGACCCTGAACCTGCTGGACGGGCTGCAGAATGGGCGGTTGGACCTGGCCCTGATCAAGCGTGATCCCACCGAAGCCGATCTGGGGGTGAGGGTCTGGCGCGAACCCCTGGTCTGGGTCGGCGCCTCAATCGACATACTGGAGCGTCCTGGCCCCCTGCCGGTCATCGTCGCTCCAGCGCCCTGCGTCTATCGCCGCCGCGCCCTTTCCGCGCTTGGGGACGCAGGTCGTGAATGGCGCGTCGCCTATGTCAGCCCCTCCCTTGCAGGGCAGCACGCGGCCCTGCGGGCGGGGTTGGGGGTGACAGCCCTGCCGCGGGACATGACGCCCGATGACCTGGCCATACTGGACGATGCCCTGCCCAAACTCAGCGACACCGAAATCGCTTTGCTGACAGCCGCCCCGGAACCTCGTCCGGCTGTCGCCCGGCTGGCGGAGACCATCAAGCAGGCCATGGAGCGCCATCGACGGCTCCCTGCTTCCGGCAGGCCCGAAATCCGCTAGACTGGCCGGCCTTCGACGTCGGAGGAGACCGGGCCATGATCCGCCCTTCCCAGTTTCTGCTTGTCTGCCTGATCAGCGGCGCGGCCCATGCACAGGCCTCCAGCGTCATCAAGCCGCCGCCCGGCGATCTTTGCCACGCCCGCGCTGCCAAGCCCTTGATCGGGCGCGCCATTTCGGAAGCGCCCAAACCCCGCCACGGCTATTCCCACAGGTTTGTCTGCACCACATGTCAGGTGCCCACCGACTATAATCCCCGGCGGCTGAACTTCATCTTCGATGAAAAGACCCGGAAGATCACCGCCCTGCAGTGTGGCTAGGCGGGTCGAAGCCGCTCCACCAGGGCCTGGGCGTAGGGCCGCAGGGCCGCAAGGTCCCGCACCACAATCTTGAGTTCGCGTACCGCCCACTCATCGGTGAGTTCGATGATGTCGAGGTCCATGGTCTGGGCGGCGCGGCGGGCGGTGGTCTGGGGCACGACCCCGACGCCGACCCCCTGTTCCACCAGCCGGCAGACGGCGTCGAAGCTGCGCAACTGAACCCGCAGGCGCAGGGGGCGACCACCCCGGGCCGCCTTGTCGGCGAGGAACCTCTGCAGGGAGCTGGCCCGGTCCAGCCCGACGAGGTCGCAGGCCAGCACTTCTGAAAAGGCCGTTGAGCCCCCCTCGGACAGCGGATGACCCTTTTGCGCCACGACGACGAACCGATCCGACCGGAAGGGAAAGGCGGTGAGGCCGCCGACATCCACCGTGCCCGCCACAATGCCGATATCGCCCACCCCTTCGGCGATCAGACCGACAATCTCGTCCGACAGCTTTTCCTCGAGGTCGACGCTGACCTGGGGATAGGCGGCCAGAAAGGCGCTGAGCACTTCCGGCAGGAATTCGGTGAGGGCGTTGGTATTGGCCAGCAGGCGCACCTCCCCCGACAGGCCCTGGGCGAAGGCGCCCAGGTCTTCCCGCAGGCGGGCGCTCTGGGTCAGGATTGACCGGGCATGGTGCAGAAGGGTCCGGCCGGCGGCTGTTGGAACCACCCCCTGGCGGGTTCGGGTCAGCAGGGCGGCGCCCAGGGTCTCTTCCATGCCGCGAATCCGCGTGGAGGCGGCCGACAGGGCCAGGGCGCTGCGCTCGGCCCCCGCCGTGATGGAGCCGGCGTCCAGAACGTCGCAGAACAGTTTCAGGTCGGTGAGATCAAATCGCATGCTTCGTCTTTCGCGAAGGAAGGCTATGACAATTACCTATTGCGTCGCATGCAAATTTTGAGTGACTTCTCCGATTGCGAAGTCAACCGGGATTGTCGCCAGGATTGCGCGCTTTCGTTGACACAGAGACCTCTGGGCTTAAAACCGGACGCGCAAGTCCGATTGGGAACCGCCATGATTGACGCCGAACGCCCGCTATCGCCCCACGTCCAGGTCTGGCGATGGCACCTGACCATGTTCACCTCCATCGCCCATCGCGCCAGCGGCGCCGGGCTCTATGCAGGCGCCCTGATCCTCGGCGGCTGGGCAGTGGCCCTGGGCGCCGGACCGGCGGCCTATGAGGGCTATATGCAGCTGCTGGGCAGCCCCCTCGGCAAGCTGGTGCTTTTCCTGATGACCCTGGGGGTCTTCTATCATCTGGCCAACGGCATCCGCCATCTGGTCTGGGACGCCGGCAAGGGCCTGGACGTGAAGTCCGCCAATTTCAGCGCGGTCGTCGCCATCGCCTTCGCCATTGTGGCCAGCCTGGTCATCTGGGGCATCGCCATCACCACGGGAGCCGCCTGATGGCCAGCTATCGCACCCCCCTTGGCCGCGCCCGCGGCCTGGGCGCCGCCCACCATGGCGCCTCGCACTGGCTGGCCGAACGGGTCAGCGCCATCGCCCTGGTCCCCCTTGTGCTCTGGGCGGTCTTCGGCGTCCTGCGTCTGGCGACCCTGGACTATCAGGGCGCGGTGCTCTGGGTCAGTTCGCCGCTCAATGCGGTCCTGCTGGTCCTGCTGACCGCCACGGCCTACTGGCACATGCACGCCGGCATGCGGGTCATTGTCGAGGACTACATCCACAAGACCTTCACTAAGGCGGTTCTTTTGCTGCTCAACCTGTTTGTCAGCGTCCTCGTGGGCGGGCTGGCGATTTTCTCCATTCTCAAGGTCGCGCTGGGAGGCGCTCTCTAGGCTCATGTCGACCTATCAGTTCATCGATCACAAGTTTGACGTCGTCGTTGTCGGAGCCGGCGGTTCCGGACTGCGCGCCGCCCTTGGCTGCGCCGCCGCCGGTCTGAAGACCGCCTGCGTCTCCAAGGTCTTCCCGACCCGTTCGCACACCGTGGCCGCCCAGGGCGGCATCTCGGCCAGCCTGGGCAATATGGGCGAGGATGACTGGCGCTGGCACATGTACGACACCGTCAAGGGGTCGGACTGGCTGGGCGACCAGGACGCCATTGAATACCTTTGCCGTAATGCGCCGGCGGCGGTCTATGAGCTGGAGCACTGGGGCGTACCCTTCTCGCGCACCCCGGACGGCAAGATCTATCAGCGCGCCTTCGGCGGCATGACCCGCAATTTCGGTGAAGCGCCGATCCAGCGCACCTGCGCCGCGGCTGACCGCACCGGACACGCCATGCTGCACACCATGTATGGTCAGGCCCTGGCCCAGAACACCGAGTTCTTCATCGAGTATTTCGGCCTCGACCTGATCATGGACGAGGGCGTCTGCCGGGGCGTCACCGCCTGGAAGCTGGACGACGGCACCCTGCACCGGTTCCAGGCCCAGCTGGTCATCCTGGCCACGGGCGGCTATGGCCGCGCCTATTTCTCGGCCACCAGCGCCCACACCTGCACCGGCGATGGCGGCGGCATGGCCCTGCGGGCCGGCCTGCCCCTGCAGGACATGGAATTTGTCCAGTTCCACCCCACCGGCATCTATGGCGCCGGCTGCCTGATCACTGAAGGCGCCCGGGGCGAGGGCGGTTATCTGACCAATTCCGAAGGCGAGCGCTTCATGGAGCGCTATGCCCCCAGCGTGAAGGACCTTGCCCCCCGGGACATGGTCAGCCGCGCCATGACCATTGAAATCCGTGAAGGCCGCGGCGTGGGTCCCAAGAAGGACCACATCCACCTGCATCTGGACCACCTGGATCCCAAGATCCTGCACCAGCGCCTGCCGGGCATTTCCGAAAGCGCCCGGATCTTCGCCGGCGTCGACGTGACCAAGCAGCCCATCCCGGTCCTGCCCACCGTGCACTACAATATGGGCGGCATTCCCACGAACTTCTATTCCGAGGTCGTGACCAAGGCCGGCAAGGATCCGGACAAGGTCGTACCGGGCCTGATGGCCGTGGGCGAGGCCGCCTGCGTCTCGGTGCATGGCGCCAACCGTCTGGGCTCGAACTCGCTGATCGACCTGGTGGTGTTCGGTCGTTCAGCCGCCCTGCGCGCCGCCGACACCATCAAGGCCGGGGCGACCCAGCCCGAGCTGAAGCCCGCCATGACCGACGGCCACCTGGCCCGTTTCGACAAGCTGCGCAACGCTAATGGCGGTACCTCCACCGCTGATCTGCGGCTGGAAATGCAGCAGGTCATGCAGGAAGACGCCGCCGTGTTCCGCACGTCGGAAAGCCTCGCCAATGGCGTCAAGCGCATGCAGGCCGTTCAGGCCAAGCGGACCGACCTAAAGGTTTCGGACCGCGGCATGATCTGGAACACCGACCTGGTGGAAACCCTGGAATTCGAAAACCTGGTGGTCCAGGCCATGGTCACCGTGACCAGCGCCCATAACCGGACGGAAAGCCGTGGGGCCCACGCCCATGAGGACTTCCCCGATCGTGACGACAAGACCTGGATGAAACACACCTTGTCCTGGCTCGACGACAAGACCGGCAAGGTGAAGTTCGATTACCGCCCGGTGCACGACTACACCATGACCAACGACATCGCTTACATCCCGCCCAAGGCGCGGGTGTACTAGGCTAGCGGATCTCCAAGGAAATCGTCTGATGGTTCAACTCGCCCTGCCGAAGAACTCCCGTGTCCAGAAGGGCCGCCACCACCCGGCGCCCGCTGGCGCGTCCAAGGTCAAGACCTTCAAGGTCTATCGCTATGATCCCGAGACCTCGGAAAATCCCCGCTGGGACACCTATGACGTCGATGTCGACGCCTGCGGCCCCATGGTCCTGGACGTTCTGATCCACATCAAGAACACCATGGATCCCACCCTGGCCTTCCGCCGGTCCTGCCGGGAGGGGGTCTGCGGCTCCTGCGCCATGAATGTGGGCGGCCGCAATACCCTGGCCTGCACCCATGGCCACGCCGAAACCCCAGGCGCCGACTGTCAGATCTCGCCCCTGCCTTCCATGCCGGTGCTGAAGGATCTGATCCCGGACCTTTCCCACTTCTACGCCCAGTACGCCTCCATCGAGCCCTGGCTGCACACCACCTCGCCCGAGCCCCAGAGGGAATGGCTGCAGAGCCCGGAAGACCGGGAAAAGATCGACGGCCTTTATGAGTGCATCCTGTGCGCCTGCTGCACCACCTCGTGCCCCAGCTACTGGTGGAACGGCGAGAAGTACCTCGGCCCGGCTACCCTGCTGCACGCCTATCGCTGGCTGATCGACAGCCGTGACGAGGCCACCGGCGACCGGCTGGACGCCCTCGAGGACCCCTTCAAGCTCTATCGCTGCCACACCATCATGAACTGCGCCCAGGTCTGCCCCAAGGGTCTGAACCCGGCCAAGGCCATCGCCGAGGTCAAGAAGATGCTGGCCGATCGCGTCGTCTGATATCCGAACACCGTTCGGTAAGTTGACGCGCCCGTCATTTTTGCGCATGGGAAGCAGATGAGCGACAAGCCAGCCCATATCGTGATCATCGGCGCCGGCCACGCTGGCGGCACGGCGGCTGCGCTCCTGCGCCAGTATGACTTCCAGGGTCCGATCACCATGATCGGCGAGGAACCCATTCCGCCCTACCAGAGGCCGCCGCTTTCAAAGGCGTGGCTGAAGGGTGAGGCGGACGCTGACTCCCTGGCGCTCAAGCCCCTGGAGTTCTACGGCGAGAACAATATCGACTTCCGGCCCAATGTCCGGGTCGAGGCCATCAACCGGGCCGACAAGACGGTGGCGCTGTCTGACGGTTCGACCCTGGCCTATGACGTCGCCATTCTGGCCACCGGCGCCCGGCCGATCCGCCTGCCCATACCCGGCGCGGACCTGGACGGCGTACTTGAGCTGCGGACGGCGGCGGACGCCGAGGCCCTGAAGTCGGCCCTCGGTCCCGGCAGGACCGTGGCCATTGTCGGCGGTGGCTATATCGGCCTCGAGGCGGCGGCTTCGTCCCGTGCCCTGGGCGCCAACGCCATCATTCTGGAGCGGGAAAGCCGCATCCTGGCCCGGGTGGCCTGTGAAACCCTGTCGACCTTCTTCCAGACCTATCACGAAGCCAAGGGCGTGACGTTCGAGCTGGGCGCCAGCGCCACAGGCTTTGCCGGCCAGGACGGCAAGGTGACCGGCGTCACCCTGGCTGACGGCCGCACCATCGCCTGTGATCTGGTTCTCGTCGGCGTCGGCGTGGCGCCCAATGAGGAGCTGGCCAAGGCGGCCGGTCTCGACTGCGCCCGGGGCGTCGTGGTCAACCTGGAAGCCAGGACCTCTGACCCCAGCATTTTCGCCATAGGCGATGTCGCCCAGCGGCCCATGCCGATCTATGACGGCCGCATGTTCCGGATGGAAAGCGTGCCCAACGCCCTGGAGCAGGCCAAGCAGGCGGCCTGCGCCATTACCGGCCGCCCGGCCCCTGCGGGCGAGACGCCCTGGCAGTGGTCAGACCAGTATGATCTGAAGCTGCAGATCGCCGGATACCCCTTCGACGCCGACCAGATCCTGGTGCGCGGCGACCCGACCAGCAACAAGTTCGCCATCTTCCATCTTAAGGGCGATCTGGTTCAGTCGGTGGAAGCCATCAACTCGCCGCCCGAATTCATGATGGGTCGGCAACTGATTGGAAACCGTAAGCCGGTAGACACCGCCAAGCTTGCAGACACATCCATTTCCATGAAAGAGGTCGCTGCTTAAAGGCGGCATGAGGGAGCCCATGGCCAAGATCACCTATATCGAGCACAACGGCGCCGAGCACGTCCTGGACGTCAAGAACGGCCTTTCCGTCATGGAAGGCGCTGTGAAGAACAACGTCCCCGGCATTGACGCTGACTGCGGCGGGGCCTGCGCCTGCGCCACCTGCCACGTTTATGTGGACCAGGACTGGCTGGCCAAGACCGGCGACAAGTCCGCCATGGAAGAGTCCATGCTGGACTTCGCCGAAAGCGTCGAGCCCAACAGCCGTCTGGCCTGCCAGATCAAGGTGACCGACGCCCTGGACGGCCTGGTCGTCCGCCTGCCGGAAAGCCAGCACTAGTCAGACTGCTTGGCCGCAGGTACTTCCAAAGACCTGCGGCCCTCCGGCCTCGTTGGGGTCCGGCTCCCGCGACACCTTGGAATCAAGGGTGTTCGAGCATGTACGAAATACCGCCACGCCTGCCATTTGACTCCGTCCCCGGCGACGTAAGAGATCATCTGACTTCGCAAGGCGTGGTGTTCGCCGAGCTCGGCGATGGCGAATTCGGATGCCGTGGGGTTGGCTATGGTCATGGCGCCCACCGCTACTTCGTAAAATTCGCAGTCGGTGAGCGTGGCGTCGCGACACAGCACCGTGCCATCGCAGTTCATGCCCGAGTGCGGCATCCGACCCTCGTCCCCCTGATCCAGACAATTCACGGCGATCAGGGTCCAGTTCTGGTCTTTCCCTGGGTGGATGCGGCGCCCCTGAGGCAGTCCCAGCGGATGAGGAGCACACCCCTCGAGGACGTTCTTCACGCCAGCAAGGATGTCATTGACGTCCACAGGGCGATTGAAGCGGCTGGGTTCGTTTCCATCGACCTCTATGACGGCAACCTGCTCTACAACGATCGGATCCATCTGATCGATGTGGACGAGTATCGCCCTTCACCCTTCATCCTGGATGCGCCAAGAACGCTTGGGTCGACCCGATTCATGGCGCCGGAGGAATTTCTTCGGGGCGCCCGTCTGGACTCCCGAACCATGGTTTTCCAACTGGGCCGCACCCTGGCGGTGCTACTGGATCCTCCGGCAGGCAACAGCCTTGATCGGTGCCCAGCGCTGGGGCCCATCATAGGCAGGGCGACTGCGCATGATCCTGAAGCCAGATACCAAACGGTCGCCGAACTGGCTGATCGCCTCAAGGAATGTCTCAGGAGTCTCGCTATGACGGGGGGCGCCCAGGGCGGCTAGAAGCTCAGTTCCGGATGCCCGGCGGCGCCTTGAGCGCTTTCCGGAAGATGGCATGTGAAGGTGGCGCCGGCGCCTGGCGCGCTTTCCAGGGCCACCCAGCCTCCATGCAGTTCGACCATGGCCTTGACCAGGGCCAGACCCAGTCCCGGACCGCCCCGCTCGCGACCGATGAACCGGTCGAAGATGTGCGCCTGGACATTGTAGGGAATGCCGCGCCCGGTGTCGGTCACCTTTACCTGGACTTCGCCATCCGTCCGGTCGGCGCTCAGGGTCACCAGACCGCCAGCCGGGGTCTGGCGCAGGGCGTTCTCGGTGAGATGATCCAGGACCTGGCTCAGTCGCCTGACGTCGCCGCGGATCAGGCCGACCTCATCGGCTGGCGCGATGGACAGGACCACTCCGGCCTTTTCAGCCTCAAGCGCCCAACGGCTCATATTGTCCCGCAGCAGCCGACCGACATCGACGTCCTCGAGATCAAGCGCCATTTCGTCAGCGTCGATCTGGGCCATGTCGAGCACGTCGTCGATGGAGCGGGCCAGCTGGGTAGCCGCCTGACGGACCGCCGTGGCGTGACCACGGGCCCGTTCTGAAAGCTCGGCGCCCGACCGTTCCAGCAGCTCGGAATAGCCGATGATGGTGGTGAGGGGGGTGCGCAGTTCGTAGGAGACATTGCCGACAAAGTCGCGCTTCAGGCGCTCAGCCTCGGCCAGGGCAGAAGACCGGTCCGCCAGGGCACTCTCCAGCTTGCGGGCGTCGGTGACGTCGCCGAAGGCGATGAGGGTCGCACCGTCGGGCAGGGGCCGGGACTGGTAGACAATGATCCGGCTGTCCGAGGTCTTGGCCTCGCCCGACATGGGCGCCCGGGCCTGGGGATCGGTATCGGCCACCCGGCCCTTGAGTTCGCGCCAGAAGACCTGGTCGTGCAGGCGGGGCACGCACAGCTCGACGACACCTTCGAAGTCGTGGGCCAGGCTGATCTGGTGGGCGGTGATGTTCCAGAAGCGCTCGAAGGCCTCATTGTGCAGGCGCAGACGGCCGTCAGAACCGAAGACGGCCACGGCGTCATTCAGCTTGTCGAGGGTGGCCTGCTGGACCTGGATCAGGGCGTTGTACTGCGCCTTCATCTTCAGTTCGCCGGTGATGTCGGAGAACAGCAGAACCACGCCGCCCAGGGGATGGGGCTGACGGACCACCTTGAGGGTCCGGCCATCGGGCAGGCTCCAGAGGTCGTCGGGGGAAGAGCCCAGGCTCTCATAGCGGTCCAGCTCCGAGGCCTTCCACTTACCGTAGTCGGCGGTCTCGGGAAGCCGGCGGCGCTGGCGCAGACGGTCCAGGACCTCGGCATGGGTCGGGCGCTCGGCAAGCCAGGCCGGCTCCAGCCCCCAAAGCTCGGCAAAGGCGGTGTTGTGGAAGCTCAGGCGCTTGGTCTGGGAGAAGATGGCGACGGCGTCGGCAATGTGGTTGAGGGTCTCGTCGTGGGCCTCGACGTTCTTCTTGAGGGCTTCGCGCAGCTCTTCGGTTTCCGAGACATCGTCTGTCCAGACCCCGACGCCGCCGCCTTCGAGGGGCAGGGCGGTGATCCGCAGGGCCCGGCGGCGGCCTTCGAAGCTGATCCAGCGGACAGCTTCGCGCTTCTGACCCAGATTGGCGGATTCGCTGGCCAGGGTGTCCGCGCCCTTGTCGAAGCTCGCGGTGCGGGCGGCCGCTTCGTCCAGGCTCTCGGCCTCAACGGCCCGAAGCCAGGCGGCGTTGACCCAGACCGGGCTGCCGTCTGCGGCGGCGATCCAGGCGGGTGTCGACCGGGCGTCCAGGAAGGCGGCGAATCTTGGGGCCGTCGGCAGGCCGGCGTCCTGGCCGGTCACCGCCGAGAGTCTCAGCCAGGCCAGGGCGCCCGCAGCCCGGCCTTCTACGGCCACCATGCCTGATGGTCCGCGCACTTCGAAGGCGCAGGCCTCGCCCCGCTCGAACAGGCCGCGCAGGCGCCGCGTGTGATCCGGGTCGGCCCGCATCAGGGCGGCGACGACCGACTGCGGGTCGGGCGATGAGACCCCAAGGGCGAAGCCGCACAGGGCCAGACTTTCTTCCCCCGAAGCCAGGAGGGCATGGCCATCCTCCACGGCCAGAAGGGCCGAATCGAAGGCTTCCACCGATGCCTGGGCGGTTTCAGCGCTGGCGCGGAGAGCGGCGATCTCGGACCGGAGCTTCTCGATACGGGCGTGGCTCTGCACCCGCTGGGACATGGCCCAGAGTGTCGCGCAGAGGGCCAGCATGACCGCTCCAGCCGCTGCGGCGAGTATGAGTTGTAGCTCGCTCATGGGGCCCAATCCGGAAGCTGGCTTCGTGCATCACGAATCATCTCATGGAACATAGGCGCGTCTGCGATTTTGAGCGATGATCCCTGTCATGTCTTCGATCCTCTACCCGGTCGCCGCAGACGCCGCCGCCGCACTGGCGGGCCCGGCCGGTCGGGCCGTGCGCCAGAAGGAGGCCGAGCAGATCGCCGGTGAAGCCGTGAGCTTTGTCACCGACACGGTCGGCCCCCCCTATGCGACCCGGGACGCCGCCCTCGAGGCCTGCCGCGGGCGGGTGGAAGACGATCGGCCAGGCTTCACGGTGCAGATTCCGCCAGAGGATCGATATGCGCGCCTGGTCGAGGTGGTCACAGGCGGTCGTCCGCCGCCGCCCGCCACCCCGGTCCTCAAGGATGGCCGACGCTGGCCAGCGCCGCCCTCGGCGCCGAAGACCGTCTGGCGGCTGCAGGTCACCTACTGGCGACCCGTTTCGGCGGCCCCCGTGATTGACGACGTCCAGGCCCGCAAGGCCCGGATTCAGGCCAGGGAGACCCTTGACCCCCAGACCCTCCGCGCCCTGACCCGCCAACCCCTTCGCGCCGTGCGCCCTCAGCAGCCCCTGGACATCGGCCTCTTCGAGCGCCGCCTGCCGGAGTCCCCGCATATCGTGGTGCCCGATGAGTGACAGCCGTCCTGACTTCCAGCTGCCGCCCACCCTGGACGATCTGGCTGACCTGGCTGATGCGGCCTTTGCGGCCCTGCCCGTTGAGATCCGGGCCTTGGTGGGTGAAGTTGTCTTCAGGGTTGATGACTTTCCCTCGGAAGAGGTCCTGGAAGAGACCGGAATCGAAGACCCCTTTGAACTGACCGGCCTCTATCAGGGGGCGCCGTTTGGCCAGAGGTCGGTTCTTGATCCCTCGCCGGAACCCTCACGGATCTTCCTCTATCGCCGCCCCTTGCTGGATGAATGGGCTGAAAGGGGAGATGTGACCCTGCCGGACCTGGTCAGCCATGTGCTGGTTCACGAAATCGGGCATCACTTCGGGCTGACCGACGAAGACATCACCGCCCTGGAAGCGGCGACCGACAGCTAGGGCGGGGCGGCGCCTGCCAAAGAGTCGGGCGAAGGCGGGAAATTGTCTGCGACGGCCGCAAATTTCACCTCCGTGACATTTTTCGAACGCGGATCATGCGCTATGTGACGACATGCGCGGACGCAAACTCATTCAACTCGCCCTTGGCCTGGCCCTGCTTGCGGCCCCCATTCCGGCAGCCGCAGGTTCGCTGAGCCCGCCCACCGCCCGGCTGGACGCCGGCAAGATGATGGGCCGCTGGTACGAGATCGCCCGCCTGCCCAACAAGATCCAGAAGGACTGCCAGGGCGGGACCTCGGACTGGATCCGCGCCGAGAATGGCTTTCAGGTTGTGCAGACCTGCCACAAGGGCGCACTTTCCGCCCCGGCGACCGAGTGGCGGGCCCGGGCGCGCATGATCGACCCCAAGACCAACGCCCGGTTCAAGATCACCTATTTCGGCGGCGTGCTGACCCTGGAATACTGGGTGCTCGAAAGCCATGCCGATGAAGGCTGGGTCATACTGGCGACCCCCAATGGCCGCAGTCTCTGGCTGATGTCCCAGAAACCCTACCTGCCGCCGGCGGCCAGGTCCCAGGCTGTGGCGCGGATCAAGCAACTGGGCTTTGATGTCGCCGCCCTCGAATTTCCGCAGCCCGCCAGGAACTAGACCTGGCCCTTGATTTCGGAACGAAGCCGGAACAAGCTTGCGGCATGACCTTTGAGCCCCTTCGCCGTCCGGAAATCACCACCAATGTCACCCGCGGCGCGGCGCGGCTGTTGGCCCATCTCGGCTATGCCGCCCTGACCGAGGTCAAGCTGCCCAATGGTCGCCGGGCGGACCTGATGGCCCTGTCGGGAAAGGGCGAACTGCTGATTGTCGAGGTGAAGTCCTCGGTTGAAGACTATCGGGTTGATCGGAAGTGGCCCGAGTACGCCCCCTATTGCGACCGCTTCGCCTTTGCCGTCGCCCCGGAGTTTCCGCAGGATCTCCTGCCGGAGGGGCCGGGCCTGATGGTCTGCGACGGATTTGGCGGCGCCGTCCTGCGCGAGGCGCCGATCGAAGCCCTGGCCGGAGCCCGTCGCAAGGCCCTGCTGATCGGTTTCGCCCGACTGGCCGCCCTTCGTTCAGCCGGCATTGTCGCTGTGGAGCTGGAGGCCTGACGACCTGGTCTAGCGCGGCGCCCGTTTTGACAGGATCCGCTGCAGGGTTCGCCGATGCATGTCCAGACGCCGGGCGGTTTCAGAGACATTGTGCCCGCACTGCTCATAGACGCGCTGGATGTGTTCCCAGCGGACGCGGTCAGCGCTCATGGGCTTTGCCGGCGGTGTCGGCAGGTCGCCCTCGCCGACCAGAAGGGCCCGGGCGACATCATCTGCGTCAGCCGGCTTGGAAAGGTAATCGATGGCCCCGGACTTCACGGCCGCCACCGCCGTCGCGATATTGCCATAGCCGGTGAGCATGACGACCTTGGCGTCCGGCCTCGCGGCGCGAATGGCTTCCACGACCTTCAGGCCGCTACCGTCCTCCAGGCGCATGTCCAGCACCGCATAGGCCGGCGCTGCATCCCTGACCGCAGAAATCGCCTCGCTGACGCTCCCGACCATTGTGACGGCAAACCCCCTCTGCTCGAGGGCGCGGCCAAGCCGGGTGCGCAGGGGCGCATCATCGTCCAGGACAAGAAGCGACCTGTCAGGCAGACCGCCTATTTCGGCCGAAAGATCGCTCATTCAAAAAAACCTGACGGGAAATGCATCTCTGGGTCGTCACTCACGTCCAATTTCGCTCGCCTGTCATTGAGCGAGCTCAAGCTGAAAATCAAAGGCGCTCGCCTCAATCATCTCCCGCGCCCAGCGGGCTGAAACGACAGCGCCCCGAGGCTTGGAATTGCTGAACGTCACACGGGCTTGGGTTCGTTCCAAGAGGGTTTTTGCAATAAAGAACCCAAGGCCCATTCCAACATGACCGGTTCGGCCACCCGCTATGCCTGCACGGCTGGTGACATAGGGTTCGCCCAGCTTGGCCAGGATGTCAGGGGCAAAGCCTGGCCCATCGTCGCGCACCTCGACCGTGATGCTGTCGGCATCGAAGCGTGCGGACACAAGCACTTCCGACTCGGCGAAATCGACGGCGTTTTCCACAAATGAGGTCAGGGCGTGCAGGACCTCGGGCCGCCTGCTGATGTCGGGGGCAGCGACATTTGGCGCCCCAGTGACGATCGCTTCGATCCGCACGCCCTTGACCGTTGTGTGCGGCTCGAGGACCTCGTTGAGCAGTTGCAGGAGCGTCATGCGTTCATGCACTTCGTCAGAGGCCGCGTCGGGGGCGTCGGTCAGCCGACGCAGGATTTCCCGGCAACGGGCGGCCTGGGCCACCAGGAGTTCGGCGTCTTCCCTGACCGTCGGCGTTGTCGCCTCCCGTGCCATTTCCTTGGCGACAATGGCGATTGTGGCCAGGGGGGTTCCAAGCTCATGGGCGGCGGCGGCGGCCAGGGCGCCCAGAGCAGAAAGCCTTTGCTCCCGGGCCAGAACCGCCTGGGTGACATCGAGGGCAAGGCCCATGCGAGCGGAATCGGTCGCGGCGTGCCGCACATAGCCGCTGATGATGATCAGGCCAGACAGGTTCGCCAGGGTCGCGCCCAGGACATAGCTGGGAGGTATGGTCATGGAGAAGCCCGGCGCCGAGGGCAGGGGCAGGTGAACCATGGCCAGCAGGAAGGTGGTGGTGACGGCGAGGGTCGCAAGCAGACCCAGCTGCAGGACCGGCAGGCTTGCCGCCGCCATGGTCACCGGCGCGATCAGCAGGATGAAGAACGGATTTTCAACTCCGCCCGTGAGGTAGAGCAGGCTGGCTATCTGCAGGAGATCGAAGGTCAGATGTCCGACACTTTCCCATGACCCTGCAATCCGGCTTCGCGGCGATGACAGTACGGTCAGGGCGTTTGCAATAATGCCGACAAGGATCAGGCCGAAGCACGGTGCTGTCGGGGCGTCGAACCTGAAACCGAAAACCGCCAGGGTCAGGACCAGAAACTGCCCGGCCAGTATGACCCATCGCATGGTGACAATGGTGCTGACACGGATCTGGCCCCGAAGGGATCCGCCCGACATCCCGGCAAGCTCGTCTTGCGTCGCCGCGGGGCTTTGCCTATCGAGGCTGTCGGACCTTGGCGGCGGTGAGGTGTGTTCTGACGCCATGGGCCGGAATCATCGCCTAAGTTGCTGCGCATGACGAGGCACTTTTCATGACCCGCCGAAATCTGATCATTCTGGCAGCCTGTGTGGTCGGCATTGCCGGGCTTATAGGGCTGGGTCTCCGTTCTGGCGCCTTTGATCCCCCAAAGCCCCCGGGCCCCGGCGGCGATTTCGTTCTGGTGGACCAGACAGGCAAGACCGTTTCCCAGGATATTCTCAAGGGCAAGTGGTCGGCCGTGTTCTTCGGCTTCACCTATTGTCCAGATGTCTGTCCGACCACCCTGGGGATCCTGGGGCAGACCCAGACCCAGCTTGGTCCTAAGGCCAAGGACTTCCAGGTCATCTTCATTTCGGTGGATCCGGAGCGCGATACGCCAGAAGCGCTCAAGGCCTATCTGGACAATGAGTCCTTCCCCAAGGGGACCATCGGTCTGACCGGCTCCAAGGAGCAGATAGCTGCCGCGGCCAAGGCCTATCGGGTTTTCTACCAGAAAAGCGGTGAGGGCTCGGATTACCTGGTCAATCACTCGACGGCGACCTACCTCATGAATCCGGAGGGCAGGTTCGCCAAGGTCTTGCCCTTCGGGATCGCCCCGGATGAAATCGCCCTGCAGATTTCCGGCGCCATGCGGTAGGCCGCCCGATGGGGGCTGGACTTTCTTAAGGTAGCTTGTGCTATGTTGCAGTGCACAAGAGGACGGTCGGGCCATGCTCTACACCCTGTATGAAGCCGGTTATTACGCATCGACGCCGCTGAGGTTTGCGGCGCGCGCCACCCGTGAGTTCTGGAACTCGCCCCTCAACCCGGCCAAGGACACCGCCCTGGGGCGCAGGATGTTCGCCACCTCCGACCTGTTCTCCAACCTGACCCGCCGGTATGGCCGCCCGGAATGGCGGATAGACAGTGTTGTGGTGAATGGTCAGCCCGTCCGGGTTCGCCGCACCGAGGTCTGGACCAGCCCCTGGGTCAAACTCATCCATTTCCAGCGCGACATGGCTGACATGCGCAAGGCCGGCCGCAAGGAGCTTGAGCCGGCGGTCCTGATCGTTGCGCCCCTGTCCGGGCACTACGCCACCCTGTTGCGGGGCACGGTCGAAGCCTTCCTGCAGGATCACGAGGTCTATATCAGCGACTGGTCAAACGCCCGGGACGTGCCTCTGGTGGAAGGACGTTTCGACTTCCACGACTATCTCGACCATGTGCGCCAGATGCTGCGCTATCTCGGCCCGCGCCCCCATGTGGTGGCTGTCTGCCAGCCGGGCCCCGCCGTACTGGCCGCCGCCGCCCTGATGGCGGAGGACAAGGATGAGAGCCGTCCCGGCACCATGACCTTCATGGGATCACCCATAGACGCGCGCCTCTCCCCGACTGTCACCAACAAGCTGGCCGAGGAAAAGCCCTTCGCCTGGTTCAAGTCCAACATGATCGACACGGTCCCGGCGCCCTATCCGGGCATGGGGCGAAGGGTCTATCCGGGCTTTGTCCAGCTCTACTCGTTCATGTCCATGAACATGGACAGGCACAAGGAAGCCCATCTTCAGTACCTGCAGGATCTGATGGCCGGTGACGGCGATTCCGCCGAAGAACACCTGAGGTTCTATGACGAGTACCTCTCGGTGCTGGACCTGTCCGAGGAATTCTACCTCCAGACCATCGACTATGTGTTCCAGCAGTACCTGCTGCCCAAGGGCGAACTGGTTCACCATGGCCGTTCCGTCCGGCCGGAATCGATCACCGACATCGGCCTGCTGACGGTGGAAGGCGAGAACGACGACATTTCCGGTATTGGTCAGACCCAGGCCGCCCACAAGCTGTGCTCGTCCCTGCCGCCGGAATACAAGGAAGACTATGTGCAGCCCCATGTAGGCCACTATGGGGTCTTCAACGGCCGCCGGTTCCGCGAGGAAATCTATCCGCGGGTCCGGCAGTTCATCCTCGATTTCGAAGCCGGCTTCGAGAAGACCCGCAAGGTCGCCTGACGAACCCTGGCGGGAATCCGGGAAATTCGGTTTCCATTCCCGTCCAACCAGATCAAATTCGCTGAATGTCCCTGTTTGGCCGCCCGCTCTCCGATGGAGACTGTCTTGATGTCGCCGGCGCTGTTGTGCGCCTCAAGGTGCACAGCCGGGCCCGTCGCGTGTCCCTGCGTCTTGACCGCGCGCGGCGGGAGGTGATCGCTACGGCGCCGACGCCCCGCAGGCTGGCCGAAGCTGCAGCCTTCGCCAGGGACCGGGCTGACTGGATCAGCCAGAGGATCGCCGAACTGCCCAGGGCCGAGCCCTTGGCGCCTGGGGCGACCCTTCATCTGTTCGGCGTTCCCTGCCTCCTTGGCGCTGGCGACCATGCCATGCGCCTGACCCGTGATCCGGAGACCGGCGCCCTGACCCTGGCCGGGCGCGGAGAGGGTGAGGCCTATGCCCGCGCGGTAATCCGCCTGATCAAGCGTGAGGCCCTGAAGGTCTTCACGGAGATGACGGAGGCCCATTGTCGGGCCCTGGGCGTCCGGCTTCCCAGTATCACAATGATGGACGCCAAGGGCCGCTGGGGCTCATGCCGCTCATCGGCTCCGGGCAAGCCGGCGGCGATCCGTTATTCCTGGCGTCTGGCCCTGGCGCCCCGACGGGTCGCCGACTATGTGGCGGCCCACGAGTGCGCCCACCTGCTGGAACTGAACCATGGTCCCCGGTTCTGGGAACATGTCCGGGGTCTTGTGGGAGAGATCGGCCCCTATCGGGACTGGTTGAAGGCCGAAGGCGCGCGACTTCACGCCTTCGGTGGCGCCTATCAGTAGGGTATCTCCTCGACCTTGGGCTTCTCGGGCGGCCGGGCTTTTTCACCCGCCTCGGGTTTGGGCGCGGTAGCAGCGGGCGCCAGCAGGTCGCCAATGGGATCTGCCGGAAGGGCCTCGGCCGGCGGCGCCTCCACAAACCCTCCCGGAATGGGCTGGACATTGAGGCGCGGCAGGGCGGCTCCCATGAATTCGCGCCATATCGCTGTCGGCGCTCCGCCCCCGGCCACCCGCTTCATTGGCGTATTGTCATCCCGCCCGAGCCAGACGGCCGAGACGAAGCCCCCCGTATAGCCGACAAACCAGGCGTCCCTGTAATCACTGGTCGTTCCGGTCTTGCCGGCGATGTCATAGCCCTTCACCTGGGCGCGGGTTCCGGTGCCTGACGTCACGACCTGACGCATCATCTGGTTCATGTACTGGAGGGCCGGCGTGCCGATGACTGCGGCGCGATCCGGCTTTTCCAGGCTGTGGTCGTAGAGGATCCTGCCGCTCGCCGTGCGGATGCGCTCGATGCCATAGGCCCGGGTTGAAAAGCCGCCATTGGCGAAGGGCGCATAGGCCTGGGCCACTTCCAGGGGGCTGACCTCCACGGCGCCCAGGGCCATGGAAGGGTCAAGCTGGATGCGGGAGGAAATGCCCAGGCGCCTTGCCGTGGCGGCGACATTGGCGGTGCCGATTTCGTTGGCCAGCCTGGCGGCGACCGTGTTGATGGACTGCGCCAGGGCCGTCTGCAGGTCCATGGGACCGAGATATTTTCCGGTATAGTTCTTGGGCTCCCAGGATCCGATCTTCAGGGGCTCATCGACCACAGGCGTTGTTGGTGTCCGCCCCTGTTCCATCGCCGTCAGATAGACAAACGGCTTGAAGGCTGACCCGGCCTGTCGCTGGGCCTGGGTGACACGGTCGAACTGGCTGTCTGAATAGCGCTCGCCACCGATATAGGCCCTGACCCGGCCCTCGCCATCCATGGCGATCACGGCGCCCTGCTGGACGCCCTGGGACCTCGCCGCCTCCACCCCGCGCAGCAGGGCCTGCTCGGCTGCGATCTGGATCGGCAGGTCAAGGGTGGTTTCGACCACCAGGTCTTCCGTCGGCTCGCCGACCAGGCTGCGGACTTTCTCATCCACCCAGTCAGTGAAGTACTGGGCCCTCTGGCTGTCCCAGACCGGGTTGACCTTGACCGGCGTGCTGAAGGCCTCATCCCGTTCGCGGGGGGTGATGGCGCCGATGCGGACCATTTCATTGAGGACGATGGTGGCCCGCTTCGCCGCCCGATCAGGCGAGGCCACCGGATTATAGCGCGACGGACCCTTCATCATGCCGGCCAGCAGGGCGCTCTCGCCAATGGTCAGCTGGCTGGCGGGTTTGCCGAAATAGCGCTGGGACGCCGCTTCGATCCCATAGGCGCCCGACCCGAAATTCACCCGGTTCAGATAGAGGGCCAGGATCTCCTTCTTGCTGAACTTGGTTTCCAGCCAGATGGCCAGGATCAGTTCTTGGGCCTTGCGGCGATAGTTCTGGTTTGGCGTCAGGAAGAGGTTACGCGCCAATTGCTGGGTGATGGTCGAGCCTCCCCGCAGGGGGCCGCCCTTGTGGGAGAGATTGTAGATCTGGCTGCGGACAATGCCCCAGGGATTGAAGCCGAAGTGCCAGTAGTACCAGCGGTCCTCGATGGCCACGAAGGCCGACGGTACGTATTTCGGCAGGGAGTCCAGGTCCACAGGCGGCGCGAACTGGCTGCCGCGCACGCCGACCAGGGCGCCGGACCTGTCGAGATAGGAAACCGAGGGTTGCCGCTTGACCTTGTTGAGCCCCGACGTATCGGGCAGGTCGATGGCGAAGACCGCAAAAAAGGCCGCCAGAAAGATCAGCCCCCAGACGCCCAGCAGGACCAGCCAGTATAAGAGAGTCTGAATCAGGGTTCTGGGCGCCGCGGGCCGGCGGCCGCCGCTCTGCGGGGCGTTTGCCATTTGATCGTCCTGGGCCTGCGGTCTCTGCGTCGTCTGGCGGAGTCCATTCTCGGGTTACCAAAGGCGCGATAGCCTTAACGGGATGTGAACAATCCGGCGACCTCAGCCGGCGTTCAACATTTTTGAATGGCCCTATTCAAAAATTGCCATTGAAGTGGAGCTTTGCGCTGTTATCTTAGCGATGCTTAGTTGTCGTTGCGCCACGGGTGGGGATACCCGCGGCGATCCTTCGGCGGCGACCGGGCCGGTCCTAAGGCGGGCCGATTCTCCCCGAAACGCTGGAGGGCTCATTGAAGCTCCAAACCCTTTTTGCCGCCACCGCGGCTCTGATCTCCCTGTCGGTCGCCGCTCCGGCCCTGGCTGATGAAATTGTTGTCGCCAAGCTCAAGAGCCCGGTTCCTGCGGCCAAGAAGTTCATTGCTGGCGGCGCCATGTTCGTCTGCGAAGCCGACACCTGCTCTACCGAAACTCCGTCCAGCGAGACCTTTACGACGGGCGCCTGCAAGACCATCGCCAAGAAGGCCGGTGAACTTGTCAGCTACGGCAATATCCGCAGCACGTTCGACGCGACCAAGCTCGCTGTCTGCAATTCGCCTCTGAGTTCGCAGGTCGCCGCAAAGTAGGGTCTTGCCTCCCAGCATTCCTATGGTCCTGCCACTTGAGGGCGCCGCGCGAGCGGCGCCCTTTTCTTTTTGATGACGACAGAGCAAGACCACACCCGACATGTCAGATTCCAGCCTGCCCCTCAGCCGCCCGGCCATTGCCCCGGACCATCCCGCCGCCGTGACCATGGTGGCCCAGCCCGTGCTTGCCGAAGTCGCCGGCCCGGACGCCGCGCCTGTGTCATTATCCATTGAGTACGGGGTCGGGATTGCTGCGGGAGAATCGCTGGAGGTCGAAGCCAGGATCGTCCGTGGCACCCGCACCCTTGTTTTCGCCCAGGCCAGGGTCATGAATGGATCAGGGCTGTTGGCTGCGGACATTTCGGCCGTTTACCGCCGCGAAATACGCAATGAAAACGGCCCCTGACCCTTCCGGCGACATCTTAAGCGGTCGCCCTTGGTTGCGGCGCCGAAAATCGCGTGCTATCAGGCGCGCGGCTTACGACGAGGGGGTTTAACGCTCACTTTGGTCGTTGTGCATTTCCAAGCACTTTCAAGCCTTTAGGTTGTCGGGAAGGTTCCTTTCCGGTGGCTGCAGACACGCACCGGGCGGACAAATAAGTGGCGGACGATTCCCAGACTTCGAATGTGGGCGGCAGATACGCACAGGCCCTCTTCGACCTTGCTACCGACGAAAAGACCGTGGCCAAGGTTGAGGCCGATCTCAAGTCGTTGAAGAAAATGCGCAGTGAGTCCAAGGACTTCCAGACTCTTCTGGCGTCCCCGGCCTTCAGTGCGGCTGAAAAGGGCAAGGCCCTGCTCGCCCTGGCTGACAAGGCCAAGCTGACCCCGACGACCCGGAAATTCCTGGGACTGCTGGCCGCCAATGGCCGTTCGGCCGCCCTGGGTGATGTCATCACCGCCTATGCATCACTCTCCGCCAAGGCGCGGGGCGTGGTCTCAGCCCAGGTCACCACGGCGGTGGCCCTGACGGCCGCCCAGAGCAAGGGCGTTGCCTCGGCCCTGCGCACGGCGCTTGGCCGTGATCCCGAAATCGAGACCCGCATTGATCCGTCCATTCTTGGCGGCATCAAGGTGCGGGTCGGTTCCCGACTCTTCGATGCTTCACTTCGTTCGAAGCTCGATTCCCTCAAGTTCGCCCTCAAGAGAGCGTAAGCCATGGACATTCGCGCCGCCGAGATTTCGGCAATCCTCAAATCGCAGATCGCCAATTTCGGCGCCGAAGCCGATGTTTCCGACGTGGGACAGGTTCTGTCCGTCGGTGACGGCATCGCCCGGGTCTTCGGCCTGGACAATGTCCAGTCCGGCGAAATGGTTGAATTCCCCAAGGCCGGGGTGAAGGGCATGGCCCTGAACCTGGAGCGGGACAATGTCGGCGTCGTTATCTTCGGCGAAGACCGCGCCATTTCGGAAGGCGACGAAGTCCGTCGTCTGTCGGAAATCGTGGACGTTCCCGTCGGTCGGGGCCTGCTGGGCCGGGTCGTGAACCCCCTGGGCGAGCCCATCGACGGCAAGGGCCCGATCACCAATGTGGCCGAGCGCCGCCGGGTGGACGTGAAGGCTCCGGGCATCATTCCGCGGAAGTCCGTGCACGAGCCGGTGCAGACCGGCCTCAAGGCCATCGACACCCTGATCCCCGTCGGCCGCGGCCAGCGCGAACTGATCATTGGCGACCGCCAGACCGGCAAGACCGCCGTGGCCATCGACGCCATCCTGAACCAGAAGTCGATCAATGCCGGCGATGACGAGAGCGCCAAGCTCTACTGCATCTACGTCGCCATCGGCCAGAAGCGCTCCACCGTCGCCCAGATCGTCAAGACCCTCGAAGAGCGCGGCGCCCTGGAATACACCATCGTCGTCGCCGCCACGGCCTCCGAGCCGGCCCCCCTGCAGTTCCTGGCGCCCTTCGCCGGCTGCGCCATGGGCGAATGGTTCCGCGACAACGGCATGCACGCCGTCATCATCTATGACGACCTTTCCAAGCAGGCCGTCGCCTATCGTCAGATGTCCCTGCTGCTGCGCCGCCCGCCGGGCCGCGAAGCCTATCCGGGCGACGTTTTCTATCTGCACTCCCGTCTGCTGGAGCGCGCCGCCAAGCTCAATGAAGATAATGGTTCTGGCTCGCTGACGGCCCTGCCGATCATCGAAACCCAGGCCAATGACGTGTCGGCCTATATTCCGACCAACGTGATCTCCATCACCGACGGCCAGATCTTCCTGGAAACCGACCTGTTCTTCCAGGGCATCCGCCCTGCCGTGAACGTCGGCATCAGCGTGAGCCGCGTGGGTTCCTCGGCCCAGATCAAGGCCATGAAGACCGCCGCGGGCCCCATCAAGGGCGAACTGGCCCAGTATCGCGAACTGGCCGCCTTCGCCAAGTTCGGCTCTGACCTCGACGCCACCACCCAGCGCCAGCTGGCCCGTGGTGAACGCCTCACCGAGCTTCTGAAGCAGCCCCAGTATTCGCCGCAGACCGTCGAAGAGCAGGTTGCCGTCATCTATGCCGGCACCCGCGGTTATCTCGATGGCATCCCGACCTCCCAGGTTGGCCGTTACGAGTCTGAACTGCTCTCCTTCCTGCACGGCAAGCACCAGAAACTTCTGGACGCGATCCGTACGGAAAAGGCGCTCGGCGGGCCTCTCGAAGACCAGCTGAAGACCGCTCTGGCAGCCTTCACCTCGACCTTCGCCTAAAGAAACGGCGGAGTTTTCAGGAGATGGCCAGCCTCAAGGAGATGCGCAATCGGATCAAAAGCGTGGAATCCACGCAGAAGATCACGAAAGCGCTGCAAATGGTCGCCGCGGCCAAGCTGCGACGCGCGCAACAGGCTGCGCAAAACGCTCGCCCCTATGCCGAGCGCATGGCCTCGGTCATCGCCAACCTGGCGGCGGGGGTGTCCGGCGACGGCGCACCCAAGCTGCTGGTCGGCACGGGTCAGGACGCCAAGCACCTGGTCATCGTCGCTACGGCGGACCGGGGTCTGGCGGGCGGCTTCAATTCTTCCATCGTCCGGATGGCGCGGGAGCGGATCGCCTCCCTCATCGCCGAGGGCAAGGACGTAAAGATCATCACCCTGGGCAAGAAGGCCCGGGATCAGCTGAAGCGTCTTTATGGCGACCGGATCGTCGAAAGCATCGAAGCGGGCGCGACCCCTTCGCTGGCGGTCGCTGAAACCGTTGGCCAGAAGGTCGCCGCCATGTTCGAGGCCGGCGAGGTCGATGTGGTCTCCCTGGCCTTTTCAAAGTTCAAGTCCGTGGTCACCCAGACCCCGACCTTCCAGCAGATGATCCCGGCCCAGGTCAGCGGATCCGGCGCCGTCGACCTGCAGGGCGCCAGCTACGAATACGAGCCGGACGCAGAGGCCATTCTCGAAACCCTCCTGCCCCGCAATCTCAATGTCCAGGTCCTGTCGGCCATGCTGGAAAATCAGGCCGGCTTCTTCGCCGCCCAGATGTCGGCCATGGACAATGCGACCCGTGCTGCTGGCGACATGATCGCCGCACTCAACCTGCTGAAAAACCGTACCCGCCAGGCGCAGATCACCAAGGAGCTGATCGAGATCATCTCCGGCGCCGAAGCGCTCTAACCGAAAGAGTCCGAACCCATGGCTACGACCCCGAAGGCCCCCGCCAAGAAGCCGGCCGCCGCAAAAGCTCCAGCCCCCAAGGCCGCAGCAGCCAAGGCGCCCGCCGCCAAGAAGGCAGCCGCTCCGAAGCCCGCCGCCTCGGCCCCGAAGGCCGTTGCAACCGGCAAGATCGTTCAGGTCATCGGCGCCGTCGTCGACGTCGAATTTGTCGGCCACCTGCCGTCGATCATGAACGCCCTTGAGACCTCCAACACCGACCAGCGTACCGGCAAGCCGTTCCGCCTGGTCCTGGAAGTCGCCCAGCACCTGGGTGAGAACACGGTCCGCACCATCGCCATGGACACCACCGAGGGTCTGACCCGCGGTCAGGACGTGGTCGACACCGGCGCCGGCATCACCGTCCCGGTCGGGCCGGCGACCCTGGGCCGCATCATGAACGTCATCGGTGAGCCGATTGACGAAGCTGGCCCGATCGCCACCACCTTCACCAGCCCGATCCACCGGGAAGCGCCGTCCTTCTCCGAGCAATCCACCTCGGCCGAAGTGCTGGTCACCGGCATCAAGGTTGTCGACCTGCTCTGCCCCTACACCAAGGGCGGCAAGATCGGCCTGTTCGGCGGCGCGGGCGTGGGTAAGACCGTGACCATGCAGGAGCTGATCAACAACATCGCCAAGGCCTATGGCGGTTATTCGGTTCTGGCCGGCGTGGGTGAGCGCACCCGCGAAGGCAACGACCTCTATCACGAGATGATCGAGTCCAATGTGAACGTCGATCCCCGCGAGCATGGCGGTTCGACCGAGGGCTCCAAGTGCACCCTGGTCTATGGCCAGATGAACGAACCTCCCGGCGCCCGCGCCCGGGTGGCCCTCACCGGCCTGGCCCAGGCGGAATATTTCCGCGACCAGGAAGGCAAGGACGTTCTGCTGTTCATCGACAACATCTTCCGCTTCACCCAGGCTGGTTCGGAAGTGTCCGCGCTTCTCGGCCGTATTCCCTCGGCCGTGGGCTATCAGCCCACCCTGGCCACGGAAATGGGCAATCTGCAGGAGCGGATCACCTCGACCTCCAAGGGTTCCATCACCTCGGTCCAGGCCATCTACGTTCCCGCCGACGACCTCACCGACCCGGCGCCCGCCACCTCCTTCGCCCACCTGGATGCGACCACCGTGCTCAGCCGCGACATCGCCGCCCAGGCCATCTTCCCCGCCGTGGACCCGCTGGACTCCACTTCGCGGATCATGGACCCCCTGGTGATCGGTGAAGAGCACTATCAGGTCGCCCGTCGCGTCCAGGAGACCCTGCAGGCCTACAAGGCCCTGAAGGACATCATCGCCATCCTGGGCATGGATGAGCTTTCCGAAGAGGACAAGCTGACCGTCTCCCGCGCCCGGAAGATCTCGAAGTTCCTGTCCCAGCCATTCCACGTGGCCGAGCAGTTCACCAACATGCCTGGCATCTTCGTGAGCCTGGAAGACACCATCCGCTCGTTCAAGGCGGTGGTGGACGGTGAATACGATCACCTCCCGGAAGCAGCCTTCTACAATGTCGGCACCATTGAAGACGCCGTGGCCAAGGCCGAGCAACTGGCTTCGGAAGCCTGAGCCTGATGGCCGCCAAGCTTCACTTCTCCCTGGTCTCTCCGGAACGCGAGCTGTTTTCCGGAGAGGTCGACCAGGTTGATGCGCCAGGCGCAGAGGGCGACTTCGGCGTCCTGCCGGGCCATGCGCCCTTCATGACGGCCCTCAGGGAAGGTCCGGTCCGGGTTTTCTCCGGCGGATCCACCACGACCTATGAAGTCCAGGGCGGGTTCGCCGACGTGACCCCCGCAGGTCTGACTATTTTAGCGGAACGGGCGACTGAAGTTTAAGCCCGTGTCACGTCTTCGCCGCAAAGTCGCGTTAGGGGCCTTGCGAGGGACGGAACAATTGAGTGTGATAGAAAGATAGTCAGGGACCCGACATGCGCTCAGCATTTGCCACCTTCATTGCCGCCACCAGCGTCGCTGTCGCTGCTTCGGCCCAAACACCTGCACCGCCAGCGGCGGCCCCCGTCGCCGCCCCTGCGGCTCCGGCAGCTGCGGCCGACATCCTGATCCCGGAAGCCGCGCCGGTTGTTCCCGAAAAGACCTACACCGTGCCTACCGATGGTGAAGTTGGGCAGATCATCTCGGTGATCAACAACATCTGCGTCCCGCTGGTGCGTGGCGGCGACCTCGACAAGCTTGCGACGCCGGCCATGGGCTACAAGAAGAACAAGCGGGACATGACCTATACCACCACCCTGGTGGCCAAGCCCTACACCCTGACGATCTACGCGCCGGGCTCAAACAAGGAAGTCTGCCGGATCGCCATCAACTACACGACCGGTGAGGAAAAGCCGATCATTGTGGGCCTGAATATCTTCTCGCTTCTGCACAAGCCCGAGCTGCTGCAGCAGCGCAACGACTATGTCCCGGCCACCGACTACAAGCGCATCACCAATTCCTGGGAATATTTCACGGACCACGATTCCATCGGCCTGGTTTTCCTGCAGCTGAAGAAGCCTGACGGGTCCGAAGTCTCCCCAAAATGGAGCATGGGCGAAGTGCTCTACTCCGAGCGCAAGTTCTAGAACCAGCCAAAATGTCCAGTTGAAGGGCGTCGGTGGAAACACCGGCGCCCTTTTTCGTTGGGGATATGGTCCCGCCTCTTGACTCACGTACATATGTCAGTATTCTCTTACGTATGACACATTTAATTGAACTTCCACATCGCCCCCTCGCCAATCCGTCCTGGCTGCCATCCCCTGAGTCCTCTCCCCAGGCCTATGCCCGGGTAGCGGGCGGAATCTACCTGCTTGTCATTCTGTTCGGGGGGTTCAGCGAGGGGGTGGTGATGAACACCCTTGTGGTCTCCGGCGACATGGCGGCCACGGCGCGAAACCTCGCGGGCTCCCAGGCGGTCTGGGATTTCAGTGTCGCCGGAAACCTGATCGTGCCCTTGATCGCTGTTGTGCAGCTGTGGATCGAGTATCTGCTGCTCCGCCCCGTCAACCGCAACCTTGCCGGCCTGTTTGTCCTGCTGAATCTCGCCTCCCTCGCCGTTGAGGCGGTCAGCAAGGTCTCCCTGATCCTGGTGAAACCCACCCTTGCACTCGCTTCGAGATCACAGGCGCCGGAACTGGCCTATGCCCTGGCGACCTATTCCCTGAAGGTCCATGATGTCGCCTTTCACATCACACTGATGTTCTTCGGCGCCGCCTGTCTGGTCAGCGGCTTCCTGATTCATCAGTCGCGATATCTGCCGCGGCTGGTGGGTCTGCTGATGGTGGCGGCCGGGCTGAGCTATCTCGTCTCGTCCCTTGCGGTGCTGGTCGCGCCTCGGGTGGCGGCCATCCTGTCGCCAGCCATTCTCCTGCCAGCCCTCATCGGCGAGTCCTGCCTCTGCCTCTGGCTGCTCTTCAAGGGCGTGAAAACTGACCTGTGGAACCAGGCCATCAGCCAGGCACCTCTGGCTCAGGCGGCCTCTACCGTCTGACCCAGCCAGGCCAGGGCATGGCCTGCCACGTCTTCCCAGCCTTCCTCCCCCGGCAACCAGTGGCTCATGCCGGGAAGCTCAAGGTATTGGGCGCCAATACGCTCTGCGGTCATCCGGGCGGTCATGGGCGGGTGCACTACATCCCTGGCCCCCACCATGACCAGGCTGGGCGCTGAAATCGGTCCGACTCCCAGGCTGGTGGTCATGAAAGGATCCAGCCACCAGTTCAGGGTTTCCCAGAGGGCGCGCCCGCTTTCCCGGCATAGTCGGTCCAGGACCAGGCTGCGCTCCGCCTGTTCCATGCGGTCGAGGCTGAAATTCCTCATGAGGCTGCGATCCGGCGTCACAGCCTGCATCCAGAACGGCCCCAGCAGGTGCAGACCAAAGGCGGTTGAGGCCTCTTCAATGGACGAGCTCGCGACACCCCAGGGCGGCGAGGGGGCGAGCAGAACCAGGGCCTTCACCCTTGCCCGACGGGCTGCAAGCTGGGCTACGAGACCTCCCATGGAATGCCCGACCAGGATCGGCGGCTCCGGCGATCGGCGGCAAAGCTCGGCGATCTCGCGGGCATAGTCCGACATGGAGACGCCAACCGTGGCGTCCCGGCCCCCGCCCTCGGCATGCCCCTTGAGATCAGGGCATTCCACCCGGTGCCCCGCCTGTTCAAAGGGCTTGCGGAAGTTATCGAAGGTCCAGCCGGCGCAGAAGGCGCCATGCACCATGATGACTGGCGGCTTTGAGGAGTTCATGCCTTGACCTTAGAGCCTTGGATCGCCGCCGCGAAGTCCCGCGCAGCATTCCCCTGACTATCGCGCAAAATGAGCGAAGGTTTGCTGAACAGTTTCATATATCGGCCGCTTGAAGGGCACGACCAATCCAGGTGCTTCATCCAGGGCGCCCCATCGCCAGGCGTCAAATTCGGGAACCCCGTGCTGCCCAAGGTCGATCTCATGGTCGGCGCCCTCAAATCGCAGGGCGAACCATATCTGCTTCTGGCCCTTCCACCCCTTGTAGACCTTTGAAGACGCGTGATGGGCCGGGAAGTCATAGGTCAGCCAGTCTGCGGTGCGCCCCAGCAGGCTTGCTGACCGGATGCCGGTCTCCTCCTGGAGCTCCCGGAAGGCGGCAGCCTCCAGCTCTTCGCCCTCATCCACGCCCCCTTGCGGAAACTGCCAGTTATAGGGCTCGGGCGTGCCGGCGCGACGACCCATCCAGACCCGGCCGTCTCCATGAAACAGGACGACCCCGACATTGGGGCGGTAGGCGCTGGTGTCGGTCACCGGCGCGAGGTCAGGGCAGAGGCCGGCGCCAGTTGATAGCCGCGACTTTCCACAGACTTCGCCCAGGCGCTCACCTGGCTGAGGGTGATCGGATAGGCAAAGGCCGAGCCCAGGGCCTGGCCCTTCTGCAGGGCGCCCGCTTCCAGGGCCAGCAATTGCTGGTCAATGGCGGCGCCGGACAGCTGGTCATCAATGATCCGCTCAGCTGACGCCCGGGGCACACCGCCGCCGCGCTTGGCCGCAGATCCGTCATCCACAAAGGCGAGGCCCCGTCCGCGAAGGGCGCCTGTGAAGGCCGCCATGCCGGCGTCAGACCCGACAAACCGCGAACCCAGATAGTTGGTGACGCCAAAATAGCCCGTCGCGCGGCTCATCAGCCACTCAAGCTTGCGGACCGTGTCGGCGTTCTGGGCATTGGCCATCAGGGTATATGGGCCCGGATCATTCGCGGGATAGTCCATGGGTTCCATGGGGGTTTCGAGCAGGACTTCGTGGCCATTGGCCCGGGCCAGATCAATCCAGCCCTGCAGACCCTCGGCATAGGGCACGAAGGACAGGGTTATCTCTGGAGGCAATTGCTCGATCGCCTGGCGTGTAGAGGTGGCGTTCAGACCAAGGCCGCCAATCATCAGCGCGATCTTCGGGCGGCCATTGGAGGTAAAGGGACGGGCATAGGCTTGGGCCGGGGTGCGACCATCGCCCCCGATGATCGGCAGCAGGCCGCCTGGACCCTCGGATGTCAGACCAGCAATGGGCGCCTGGGGCAGGGGATCGCGGGGCCCGACCGGGATCGACTCGGTCATGGTGATCGTCGCCTGATTGTCGGCGGCCGCCACAACAACAGGGCTGTCGGTCAGCTGATAGACATCTTCCGTCACTGTGGGGAGCCCTGGCTGCTGGGCCCGAAGGGCTTCCCGCCAACCGGGAGGGGCTGCCATGGCGGCAACCTTGGCCAGGGAAATGCGCACCTGTGGCGTCCCAGCATGAGGATCGCCGAGCAGGGAGATGAGGACCATACCCGTCGTGATAAACAGGGCCGCAGCGCCGCCCGCCCCGAGGTACGGGTTTGCAAACGCACGGCTCATCAGCTCGGAGGCGTTGAAGCCGGGAACCGAAATCGACGGCGCCGGATTGAGATTCTTCCTGGAAAACATGGGCGAGCCTCCAGACCGGACACTCCCGCAACATGGTTAATGAAGGCCTAAATTCGGCCCTCCGCGCCGTCCTGGCCGGGGTCTATTTGCTGGACGGAGCCGGTTTGGGATCCGGTTTTGCTGGCGCCTTTGCCCCGACGATTTCCGCCAGCCGGGCCTGCAGCTTGGGCAGTTTCGGCGTGGTCGCGACACCCCCGTATTTCAGCACGTCCTTGGCCCGTGCAAGCTGGAAGTCGCCGGTCTTGGTGTCGAACTCCGCCGGAGGCGCTTCAGCCGGCTCGTGAGCGCCGACCCGGGTTTTTCCCTCGTCAGCCGTCAGGGCATTGCTGAACGAGGCTTCGGAAAACTGGAAGGCGCGATTGGCTATGGCCTGGGCCTGTTCCCGGGTCTCGGCCACTTCCAGATCGGGTATAATCCCTGTCTTCTGGATCGACCGGCCCGACGGGGTGAAGTAGCGCGCAGTCGTCAGCTTCAGGGCGCCGTCAGCCCCCCCGCGCAGGGGAATGACCGTCTGGACCGAGCCCTTGCCGAAGCTGGTCAGCCCGACCACGTCCGCCCGCTTGCGATCCTGCAGGGCGCCTGCGACGATTTCAGCCGCAGAGGCCGATCCTGAATTGATCAGAACGACCATGGGCAGGCCCCCGGTCGCATCGCCGGTCCTGGCGTTGTAGCGCTCGATGTCCCGGGCGTCGCGCCCACGCTGGGACACGATCTCTCCGCCCTCGAGGAAGAGGTCTGAAATTCCCACCGCCTGGTCAAGCAGTCCGCCGGGATTGTTCCGGAGGTCGAGGATCAGGCCCTTCATCTTCGGATTCTTCGCCTTCAGATCGGCGATGGCCGCCTCGGCTTCATCCGTCGTCTTTTCATTGAAGGCAGAAACCCTGAGATAGCCATAGTCGCCCTCCTGCCGGGCGTTCACGGACTTGGTCTTGATCACCTCGCGGACGAGTTTGACATCAAAGGGGTCGGTCTTCTGCCTTGCTATGGTCAAGGTGACCGCCTCGCCAGGCTTTCCGCGCATCTGCTTGACGGCCTCGCTGACAGACAGGCCGAGCACGCTCTGGCCATTGACCGCCGTGATGTAATCGCCCGCCTTGATCCCCGCCTTGAAGGCCGGGGTCCCATCCATGGGCGAAATGACCTTCACCACCCCGTCTTCGCTGGTGATCTCAATGCCCAGGCCGCCATACTCGCCACGGGTCTGGTCGCGCATGTCGTTGAAGGACTCCGCCGTCAGATAGTTTGAGTGCGGATCCAGCGAGGTCACCATGCCGTCGATGGCCGCCTCGATGAGCTTCTTGTCGTCAACTTCAGTGACGTACTGCTGCTTCACCGCTTGAACCACATCTCCGAACAGTTCGAGCATGTGATAGGTCCTGGCGCGGGGCTCGGCCGAGGCGATCGCCTGCTGGCTTACATAGGCCATGGTTGCAGCGCCCAGGACAAAGGCGGAAACGCCGATCAGCAGGTGCTTCTTCATGGCTTTGTCCTAGACCCAGGGTGCGGCGAAAATTGGCCGGATTGCGATCCCACACATCTGCGAACTCGAGGTGCAGACGCAAGATTTATTTCGGTCAACCGCTTGGCGATTTCAGCAGGGGGCTGGGGTTCACCGGGGTCTCGCCTGCCCGAACCTCGAGATAGAGCTGGGGCGGTCCCTCACCCCCATCTGGCATCCAACCGATCTTGGCTCCGGGAAACACATCCTCGCCCGGATTGGCGCTGGACCCTTCCAGGCCAGCCAGCACCAGGTGATATCCGCCCGTAAGCCGCAATATGACCACGACCCCCCAACCCTTTACCGGTCCTGCAAACTGAACCAGCCCCTTTGCTGGCGCATAGACTGATGTCCTGGCCTGGGTGGCGAGGGTCAGGCCGTTGGACTTGCCACCGGCTGAAAGGTCGTCGCCAAAGCCGTGAAGCACCTTGCCGTCCAGGGGTGGCAGGAGGCGCTTGGGGGCCACCAGCTCAAACTGGCTGGTTTCGCCGGTAATCGTCGCAACGGTTGCGACGGGTCCGTTGTCCTCGTCATCCGCCGCCTGGCTGTCTTCCGTAAACCCGGCCTCGTTTGCGACAGCGGCCAGCCGGCGCTGTCGCGCGATTTCCTGTGCTTCCCCGGAATAGATCCGGGCGCGTCTTTGGAGCTCAGGGGTGATCGCCTTGACCAGGATCGCGGCCCGCGCGGCGTCGACGGCGTCATTGGGTCTGACCAGGAGCGGAGGGGGAGGGTCCCGGCGAAACCTCACAAGCACGGTCAGCAGGCGGGCCAATTGGCTGCGATTGCGTCCCTGCAGGGCGTTGACGGCCTTCTCCCGCTCATTGATTGCCGAAAGGGGAGGTTCCTGCGCCAGGGCAAGGGCGCCAAAGCCCGCTATCGCCACCAACACCAGGCCAAGGCTCAGGGCCTGTATCGTCCTAGTCCCGATGATAGGGGCCTCCCGCCAGAATCGTCACCGCCCGATAGACCTGCTCGGCAAGCATGACCCGCGCAAGAGCGTGGGGCCATGTCTGGGGACCAAAGGCCAGCTTGCTATTTGCCGCGGCCAGAAGCTCCGGATCAAGGCCGTCGGCGCCCCCGATCATCATGACCATCCGGCGGGCGCCCTTATCGCGGATCCGGCCCAGTTCGGCGGCGAAGGCCCGGGAGGTGTAGGCGGCTCCATGCTCATCGCAGGCCATGACATGGGCGCCGGCCAGGTGAGGTCGCAGGACTTCGGCTTCGGCGGCCTTGCCGGGCTTGCGGGATTCGACCTCAAGGACTTCAACGGGACCTAGACCAAGGGCGCGGCCCGCCGCCGTGGCGCGGTCCACATAGGTCTTGACCAGATCGACTTCGGGCGACCGTGACAGTCGCCCGACCGCAAGGATCGTCAGCTTCAATTGAAGGCGATGTGCGCCGAAGCGTCGACCGACCAGATCTTCTCGATATTGTAGAAGGTCCGGACTTCAGGACGGAACAGGTGGATGATAAGATCGCCCGTGTCGATCAGGACCCAGTCACAGTGGGGAAGACCCTCAACCCGGGCCTTGCCATATCCCTGGTCCTTGAGGGCGCGCAGCAGGTGGTCTGCAATGGCGCCCACATGGCGATGCGAACGCCCCGAGGCGACGATCAGCCCGTCAGCCACAGCGCTCTTGCCTTTCAGGTCGATGAAAACCACGTCCTGGGCTTGGTCGTCGTCGAGACGCGCCAGGATCATTTCCCCAAGGGCCGCAATGCGGGCGCTAGGGTCGCCCTCGGGGGTAACCGGGGCCGTTTGCGCGCTAGGCGCAGGGTCAGGGCTCAGCGGGGTCGCTCCTTTGTAGCCTCGCTCAAACCTTTCCCTAGCACACCTTGTGTAAAAGGTCAGCCACCGTCTCACCGGCGCCGGGTTTTCCGCGATCTCATGCGTTCCCGCAGGGCTGTCGAAGACTGGAAGTTCAGGGGACCATTCAGGAAGACCCAGGCGGGCGCCTGTCGGTCGGCCAGGCCGCGGGCCTGATCAATGGGCAGCCGGGCATGGGCGAAACGCTTGGCTGCCGGCGCAAACCGGCTCTTCAGGGATATCCACGGCCGGGACACCACCGCCACAGGCGCGACCTGCATGATCTGGGTCCAACCCCGCCAACGGTGGAAACTGGCCAGGCTGTCAGCCCCCATCAGCCAGACGAACTTCACGGCCGGGAAGCGCCCCTTCAGGGCTCTCAGGGTGTCGATGGTGTACTGGGTGCCGATGCGGGATTCCGCGTCTGAAACGATCATGTTGGGGCCGCGGGCAAACCTTCTGGCGCCGGTCATGCGTTCGGCCTGGCTGGCGGTCTCGTGGGTCGATTTCAGCGGGTTCTGGGGAGACACCAGCCAGATGACCCGGTCCAGCCCCAGCTTGCGTCGCGCCGTCTCCGCCACGTGGGCGTGGCCTTCGTGGGCGGGGTTGAAGGATCCCCCATAGATTCCCACGCGCATGCCCGGCGTAAGGTTGAACCCCAGCCGCAGGGTCGCCGGCCGCCCGGCGGGCGGAATGCGTCTAGCGACTCCGGCTGACCACATGGCGCGCCAGAGAGGTCAAAAGGATTTCGCCGTGTCAGGATTGCGATCGAGATTGCGGTCGCTCTGCCGCACCCGGGCCCGGATGGTGAAGACCCCGTCCCCGGCCAGGACGCCGCCTCTGGCGAAAAGTCTGCCATTCTCCCAGTTGGACAGGCCCAGTTCCGGCCTGTCCAGGGCGTATTGTCCGTCCACCCAGCGGGTAAAGCCATCGCCGACAAATGGCGCATCGAGGCTGGCGAAGAAACGGGACTGGGCCTCAGCGTCCTCCGCGATCAGGCTGGCGCCAAACCTCGGGCTGTAGCGATTGAACAGGGCGATGGCGTGGTCGAGGTCGTCGACAATGGCCAGGGTAACCTCGGGCCTGTCTTCCCACTCCCATTCAGTCGCGAGGGCGGCTTCGGCAATCAGGTCATGCGGCGCATCCATGGCGACGCCTGGGCTCAAGACATGCAGCCGGTAACCCGACCGCCTCTGACCTGCCTCTTCCAGCGCTGCGAGGAAACGCGGAACCAGGTCCTGCGCACGGGAGCGGACAATGGCGCAGACATTGAGGGTGTTGCAGACCTTGCGGTCGAGGGAGTGATAGACCGCGGCGAAGAAGCGATCGGCGTCAGCACTGTCATCCGCCACCATCCAGGCGCCGCCCGTGCCGTGCAGGCTGACCGGAACGCCGACTTGCCGGGCAATGGCGCCGAGCTGGGCGACGGCAGGCCCTGAGCCCCGCGCAACCGCGAGGGCCAGACGTCTGTCGCTGAACAGGGCCCAGCCTGCAGCGTGTTCCGCAGAGGCCACCAACCGCGCAGACCCGGCTGGCAGACCGGCTGACTGAAGGGCGGGATCCAGGGCGTGACGGACTATGGCCTGGGCTGTTCCAAGGGCGTCGGACCCGATCCGGAAGACCACGGTATTGCCGCCGCGGATCACGCCGGTAGCGTCGGCGAAGACATTGGGTCGGCCTTCAAAGACGAAGCCGACCACACCCAGCGGCGCCTTGACCTGCTCGATCTCCCAGCCCGAATGTGAGATGCGCTCAAGGACAGCGTCACGGCCGCCAGGCTGGTCCCGCCAGACCCGAAGCCCGGCGATCATGTCCCGCCGCATGTTGGCGTCGGCCTTCAGGCGGGTCGTGGAGCGACCTCTTTCCAACGCCCGGGCGACATCGCGACTGTTCGCCTCGGAGATCTGCGCCCAGACGGCGTCGTCCTCCAGGGCTGTGGCGAAGAGATCAAAGAAGGCGGTGATCTGGGCATCGCTCACCGACGCCATCTGATGAAACGCCTGATGCGCCTCAGTGACGGCCTGGCGGGCCAGTGCCTGAACGCCTGCCGGAATGTGCAGAAGGTCTCCGGTATCCTGAACGACCACAAGTTGGTCGCCGGGGGCGAAAGCCCTGGCAAGGTCGGCGCTGACCCGGGTGAAGCGGTCGCCGGAAAATGGTATCAACATACCGCTTTGCAGGGTCAGCAGGGCTTCGCCGCGCGCGCCCGTCTCTTCCTGCAAGTTTCCGCCCGTGTGGTCCAAGGTCGCCGCCATATGCTCACGTTGAGCCTTACTAGGCGGGTTTCTCCAAAGGTTCAAATAGCAGGGCCAGGTCATCGGCGTGAATCATCGGCCCCTCAGAGAAGCCAAGAACCTGTTCAATGGCTGCAGACTTCAAGCCGCAGATCCGCGCTGCGTCGGAATCGTCATAGCGGACCAGGCCCCGGGCGATCTCATGGCCGGCCTCATCGCGCACCAGGACCGCGTCGCCCTTTTCAAACCGGCCCGTGACGTTCTTCACCCCGGCGGGCAGCAGGCTCTTACCGGTAGCCAGGGCCCGGGCGGCGCCTGCGTCTATGGTCAGGCCCCCCACGGGGCTCAGGGATCCGGCGATCCAGGCCTTGTAGGCAGCCTTGGCGGAGAGGGCAGGTTCGATAAGGGTCGCGGGCTCGCCGGCCTCGACCGCCGCCAGGGGCGCGGGACGGGATCCCAGGGTGATGATTGTGGCGCAGCCGGCCTGCTGGGCGATACGGGCGGCCAGGATCTTGGTCGCCATGCCGCCGGTGCCGACTCCCGCCCCCTGATTGGCGCCTCCGGCCATGGCTTCGATCTCGGCGGTCAGGTGGGTCAGGCGCGGAATATGGACAGCGTCGGGATTGCTGCGGGGATCCGCCGAATAGAGGCCATCAATGTCCGAAAGCAGGACCAGGACATCGGCGCCGATCATCTGTGCCACCCGGGCGGCCAGACGGTCATTGTCGCCATAGCGGATTTCTTCGGTGACCACGGTGTCGTTCTCGTTGACCACCGGGATGACGCCCAGGGTCAGCAGGGTCTCGGTCGTGGCCCGGGCATTAAGCCAACGGCGACGGACCTCGGTGTCGTCCCGGGTCAGCAGGATCTGGGCGGCCGACAGGCCAAAGGGCTCCAGGGCCAGCTCCCAGGCCCGCATCAGGGCCGACTGGCCCGCAGCGGCGGCGGCCTGTTTCTCGGGAAGGGTCAGGGCGCGCTTGCCCAGGGACAGGCGCTTTCGACCAAGGGCCACGGCGCCTGAGGAAACCACCAGCACCTGCTGTCCGCGATCCCGAAGCCGGCCAATGTCCGCCGCAAGGGCGCTGAGCCAGGCTCCATCAGGCGCACCATCGGCGCCGACCAGCAGGGAAGATCCGACCTTGACGACAATCCGCCTTGCGGCGGTCAGTTCGCTCACGGCGTCCAGTCCGCTGGCGCCTGGCCGGTCTTCGCCAGGGCTTCTTCCGCCGCCCTGGCCTTGCGCTCCCGAACCAGGGAATAGGCTTCCCGAAGGAGTTCCTTCACGCCCATGCCGGAAACCCCCGAGACCAGCCGCACAGGGCCGTTCACAGCTTCGGCCAGGGCTTCGCGCTGCATTTCCAGGGTGTCTGCGTCCAGAGCGTCGATCTTGCTCAGGGCGACGATTTCGACCTTGTCGCCCAGCTCCTCGCCATAGGCCTCAAGTTCGGTCCGCACGGTCTGCCAGGCCTGGACCACATCGGTCTGGGTGCAGTCCACCAGATGGATCAGCACAGCGGTGCGCTCGACGTGACCCAGGAACCGGACCCCCAGGCCCGCGCCTTCGGAAGCGCCCTCGATCAGGCCGGGAATGTCGGCCATGACGAACCGCTCTTCCGGCGACAGGTCCACAATGCCGAGATTGGGCGCCAGGGTAGTGAAGGGATAGTCGGCGATCTTGGGCTTGGCGGCGCTGGCCGCAGCCAGGAACGTGGACTTGCCGGCGTTGGGCAGTCCGGCAAGGCCCACATCGGCGATCAGCTTCAGCCGCAGCCAGATGACCTTTTCCTCGCCGTCCTGGCCCGGATTGGCGTGATAGGGCGCCTGGTTGATGGGGCCCTTGAAGCGGTCATTGCCCCACCCGCCATTGCCGCCCTTGGCCAGCAGGATCTTCTGACCCGCCTTTTCCAGGTCAGCGATCAGGGTTTCCTTGTCCTCCTCCAGGACCAGGGTTCCCACCGGCACCTTCAGGACAATGTCTTCGCCATTGGCGCCGTGGCGGTTGCGGCCCATGCCGTGAATGCCGGTGTCAGCCTTGAAATGCTGCTGGTAGCGGTAGTCGATCAGGGTGTTCAGGCCTTCGACCGCCTCCATCCAGATGCTGCCGCCGTTGCCGCCGTCGCCGCCGTCAGGTCCGCCATACTCGATGTACTTTTCCCGACGAAAGGACACGGCGCCGCCGCCCCCGTTTCCGGACTTTATGTACACCTTGCACTGGTCAAGAAATTTCATGGGCAGGCTCTAGAGCATGTTCCGATAAGTGGGAACCGGTTATCGGATCGAAACATGCTCTAACATCTTGAATTAGAGCCTTTTTGATCCCCTGAGACGTTTAAGTCTCAAGGGAGAAGTCTCTAACACAGAGGAAGACGAAGGTCATGCCAGCCAGACCATCCAGCGTGATGGCACAATGTCTCCTCGGGCCTTGCTGACCGAAGGCGTCACCTGACCGGTATAGAGGAAGCCTGCCTTGCACAGGACCTCGCCCGATGCAGGATTGTCGACAAAGTGCCGCGCCGCCACATGGCGCCGGTTCCAGACCGACCTGGCCCAGCTCAGGGCGCCTCTCGCCGCTTCCGTGGCGAAGCCGCAGCCCCAATAGGGCTTGCCGATCCAGTAGCCAAGCTCCGCCCGCCGTCCCTCACCCTCGGAAAAGCCCACAGTCCCGATGGGGCCATGGTCCGGGTGGTCAATCACAAAGGTCTCATGGCTTGCATCGCGAAGGAACTGCTCAGCGTCCTCGATTCCATAGGGGTGGGGGATCGAGGTGGTCATCCTGGCCACTTCGAAGTCGTTCAGCAGTTTGGCCAGACGGCCAGCGTCGTTCAGCCGTGGCGGTCTCAGTCGCAGGCTGGGCGTCTCGATGACGCTCTGGATCTCGAAGGGTCTCATCCTGACCTCCCGGCCCTCTCTGGGGGCCTTCAGAAACGAAAAACGGGGAGCCCGGCGGTCCGGACTCCCCGTTTCGGGAGATCTGTTCGGTCCGCCTGGGGCGGACCTGTAATTCAGGTTCGCCTAGCTAGCTGCAGCTTCTGCGGTGACCACATTCACGTAGGTGCGGTCGTCGCGCTTGGTCACGAACTTCACGGCGCCATGGGCGGTCGCAAAGAGGGTGTGGTCCACGCCCATGCCGACATTGTCGCCCGGGAAGAACTTCGTGCCGCGCTGGCGCACGATAATGTTGCCGGCGATCACGGCTTCGCCGCCGAACTTCTTCACGCCGAGACGACGGCCCGCTGAGTCGCGGCCGTTACGGGATGAACCGCCAGATTTCTTGTGTGCCATCTTGGCCTCCTAAATTCGACGAGACCGACGCTTATTCAGCGTCGGACTTCTTGGCGGCAGCCTTCTTCGGCGCCGCCTTCTTGGCGGGAGCAGCTGCGCCTTCCGCGGCTTCAGCCTTCGGAGCGGCCTTGGCCTTGGCCGGAGCCTTGGCTTCAGCGACCGGCGCTGCAGCAGCTTCCAGAGTTGCAATCACGTGGGTCAGGTTCCGGGCGCGGGCGTTCATCATGGCCTTGGTGGTCATGTCGACCACGCCGTCCCACTTGGCGCTCTTGCCAGCGCCTTCGATGGCCGTGACGCGCAGGACCGTTTCGGTCTGGCGATGGCCCTTGGTGCGACGATAGCCCTGACGGCGGATCTTCTTGAAGATCTTCACCTTCTCACCCTTGCGGGTTTCGACCAGGGTCGCGTTGACGGTGGCGCCGGCGACGGTGGGCTCACCCAGGGTGACGGCGTCGCCATCGCCCAGCATCAGCACTTCGCCGAACGCCACATTGGCGCCGGGCTCGCCGTCGAGCTTCTCGACGACCATCACATCACCAGGTTGGACCCGGTATTGCTTTCCGCCGGTTTTAATCACCGCGTACATAATTCGCGCCTTGGATACAGTGCAAAAAGGATTACGCCCGCGAGTTGGCCCGCGAGCGAGAAGCGCGGTCTTATACAGACCACCTGCGGCAAGTCAACGCGAACCGGCGGGATTCAGTCGGCGGCCCTGGACTCTTTTGACCCCGCTGCGGGGGATTTATCTGACTCCTGCTCCCAATGGGCGACAAGAGCCTGGCTGACGGCCTGCATGAAGGCGAGACGTTCAGAAACGGGGTTGTGGGTTCTCTGCAGGAAAACCGCCACGGCGTAGGTCCGACCGTCCGGGGCGGTGATCAGGCCAACATCATTGATTCCTATGGAGCTGCCCTGGAAATCCTGTCCGGTCCCGGTCTTGTGGGCTATGCGCCAGCCGTCTGGCAGTCCGCCCTTCAGGCGGTTCGGGCCAGTGGTCGCCCTGGCCATGGTGTCGAGCATCCAGCGGGTGGACTCCTTCGACAGCAGCTTTCCGGCCTGGAGACGGCCCAGGGCCACAGCCACTGAACCGGGGCGCGCGCCGTCATAGGGCCGGGACAGATAGGCCTCCAGGGCCGCCTTTCGCGCTTCAGTCGGCAGATGCGCCCGGGCGGCGTTGAAGGCGCCATAGGGGGCCAGTTCAGGACTCCAGGTCAGCCCGGCGATATGGGCCTGGAGGTGACGCTCGTCTTCCGCCAGTGCAATGCCTTCGAGCCCCTTTTCGTGGAGCAAGCGACGGACAGCTCCCGGCCCTCCGGCCAGGGCCATCAGCTTGTCGTTTGCGGCATTGTCGCTTTCGATCAGGGCGCGCCTGAGCAGGTCTTCGACCGTGGTGGGAAAGCCTTCCGGCGTGATCAGATAGGATACGGGCTGATTGAAGACGCTCCTGTCGGACTCGGTCAGGACGACCGCGTCATCAAGACCGGCTGCGCCCCTGTCGATCGCCGACAGGGTTGTCAGGGCCACCCACAGCTTTGAAACGCTCTGCTGGGGAAAGGCCTCGTCGCCGCGGACATCGACCATCCAGTTGGCCGAGATGTCGACAATCGCCAGGCCGACGGTCTCGCCGAACGCCTCGGCGAGAGAGTCGAGATCCCGCTGCAAGGCTTCCGGGCCAGGCTTCGGGGCCTGAGCCGAGCTGTCCTTGACCGCCAGGAGCGTCGGCATGAGCCGGACAGGCTTTGGCGCCTTCAACTCCGCCGCTGTCTCCGGCGTGGGTAATTGTCCGGCGATGGCCGTGGCGCCGGCGAGGCTCGCCATGGTGACCAGGGGCCAGCGCAGTTCGAAGGTCTTGAGGGCGCCGCCTATGGCCATGTCTATCGCCGTATCCGGCAGGCCCCTCAGGCTTCGAAGCAGGCGTGCGGGAGCGGTAGCCACCCCGAGCCTGAGCCGGCCAAGGCCCTTGCTCCCGGCGACCACCAGGAGCCACCCGCCATCCGCCAGTTTCCAGAACAGACCTGCAGCAGCCCGCCTTGCCTTGCGGGCGAGGCTCCTCCGCACCTTGGGCGGGGCGGGCATGGGACTCAGGGTCTGACGACTCATGCCCTCCCTTGAGTCTTGATCCGGGGGCGCCCGTCAAGCGTCGCCGTTGGCCCGTACTTCAATTGTAATGTGGCTGAGCTCGGGAATGCCTTCCAGGCGACGCCGATAGGCCAGGGCCGGTTCAGGCGTCTCGGCCTGCAGGACGATAATCGCAGCGTGATGCCCGGGTCCCAAACGCCAGACGTGAAGGTCAATGACCTGGGCGCCATCCACGGTCAGCCTCTGCCTGATATCGTCCATCAGGGCTCGGGAGGGTGTGGCGTCCAGAAGGGCCGCGCCGGTCCGGCGCAAGAGCTTCCAGGCGAAGTGGCAGACCAGGACCGCGCCAGCCATGGCGGCGACAGGATCCGCCCAGGTCAGGTCCCACGCCCGGCCTGCCGCCAGACTCAGAATGGCCAGTCCCGAGACCACCGTGTCAGCCGTCAGATGCAGATGGGCTGCAGACAGGTTGAGGTCACCATCCGTATCCGGCCCTGCGGCCGCCTTCGGCTGCAGGATGCGCACGCAGAGCAGGTTGACCAGCAGGGCGAGGGCCGCCAGCTCCAGAGCGCCCACATAGGCGATCTCCTCGGGCTGGAAGACCCGCTGGAGGCTTTCAATACCGATCATCAGGCCTGTGGTCGCCAGGACCAGGCCATTGGCGAAGCCTACCAGATACCCCACCTTGCCTGTGCCGAAGGCAAGGCGGGAGTCCCGGGCGAAGGCGCGGGAAATGCCATAGGCCACGGCGGCAGCGGCCAGGACCACGATATGGGCCGCCAGATGCAGCCCGTTGGCGATCAGCGCCATGGAATGAAAGACCATTCCCCCGATGATCTGGACGGCCATGGTGACCACGCAGATGGCGACCACCAGCCAGGTCCGCCGCTCATTGCGGGCATGGTCAGCGCCCAGATAGGCGCGATCATTGCGGAAGGTGTCCAGGGGAGGAGTTGTCGCCAGCGGGCTTGTCACGGAGATCTCAGGGGCCATCAGGGGAGGGCGTCGCGGAAGTGTTATTGTGTAACACTGTTGATCGGTCAAGTCTCTGACGCCGGAGACTGTTCCCTCCCGGCCCTGGACGCATTACATGGGACCCATGACCCAGAAGACACCCGTCACCGTTCTCACCGGCTATCTCGGCGCCGGAAAGACCACCTTGCTGAACCGCATCCTCTCGGAAGACCATGGCAAGCGCTACGCTGTCATCGTCAATGAATTCGGGGAAATCGGCATCGACAATGACCTTATCGTCGGCGCCGACGAAGAGGTCTTTGAAATGAACAATGGCTGCGTCTGCTGCACGGTGCGCGGCGACCTGATCCGCGTTCTGTCGGGCCTGATGAAGCGCAAGGGCGGCTTTGACGCCATTATCGTCGAGACCACGGGACTGGCCGACCCAGGCCCGGTGGCCCAGACCTTCTTCGTTGACGATGATGTCCGCGCCAAGACCCAGCTGGACAGCGTCACCACTGTGGTCGACGCCATGTACCTGCCTCTTCGCCTAGCGGACTCCAAAGAGGCGGTGGAGCAGATCGCCTTCGCCGACCAGATCGTCCTGAACAAGACCGACCTGGTGAGCGAGGCCCAGCTTCGCGATGTGGAAGCCCGCATCCGGCGGCTCAACCCCCTGGCGCCGATCCACCGGGCCCAGAGGTCCAACGTGCCCCTGGAAATGATTCTGGGACGTGGCGGGTTTGACCTGGAGCGCATTACCGAACTCCAGCCGGAATTCCTGAACCCCGCCCACGGCGAAGCGGGCCATGTCCACGACGAAAACTGCGACCACGACCATGATCACCACGATCATGACCACCATGGCCACGATCATCATGACCATGACCATCATCACCACGACCACGCCGCCGAAGCCGGCATTCGCGGCATCTCCCTGGCCTTCGATAAGCCGCTGAACGCCAACCGGGTGACCGCCTGGCTGAACGGCGTGCTGCAGACCCAGGGCCCTGACATCCTGCGGGCCAAGGGCATTCTGGACGTCGCAGGCGAAGACCGGCGGCTGGTCTTCCAGGCGGTCCACATGATTCTGGAAGGCGATTTCCAGCGGGACTGGAAGCCGGGGGAAACCCGCTCCTCCCGCATGGTGTTCATCGGCCGCAATCTCGATGAGGCCGCCCTCAAGGCCGGGTTCGAGGCCTGCGCGGCCTGATCCCGGTCCGGGACTGTTCCCGGGTGACATCCAGGCACAAAAAAGCCCGCCCCGGTTTCCCGAGGCGGGCTTGATCTTGTCTGGCTGGGCCTAGAGGTCTTCGTTGATCAACGCGACCTGGAAGTAGCCATTGCCCTGAAGGGTGTTCATGACTTCCATGAACTGGCCGTAGCGAACGGTCCGGTCAGCGCGGATATAGACCCGCTCCTTGGTGGGATCAGGCTTGTTCAGCTTGCGCGCCAGATCGCCGGAGAGGTTATCGATCGAGGTCTGGGCCTCACCGATATAGATCCCGCCATTGGCCTGGATGTTGATGACCGTCGGCTCCGGCGGCTTCGGCGCGTTCGGCGGCGGCGGAATGGCCGGCGGCAGATCGAGCTTGATGGAAACCGTCGCGGCCGGAATGGCCACCATGAAGATAATGAGCAGAACCAGCATAACGTCGACGAAAGGCGTGACGTTGATGTCGCTGTTCTGGCCGAGGTTGAAACGGCCGCCGCCGCCACCGCCCAGCTTCGCTCCCATAAGAAAATCCTTCCCTTGAGGGCGCCCGGATGTGCGCCCGTCCGTCTGTCCCGACACCCATCGCCAATCGTAAGCAGCTTGTAAAGCCCCTACTGTCAGCCTTTCTCAACAAGTGACGAGACTCGCCCAATTCGTAGTCAGGGCGTTTTCCAACGCCTCGTCACGCTCTATGGAAGCACATGACCTATTCTTTCGACGCTTATGTGACCGCCGCCCTGTTTGACCGGTCCGGAATGGCCGCCTTCGCCCTTGGCGATGGCAGGATCGCCTTTGAAACCGGCGAGACCCAGGAGGCGCACAATGGCGTGGTCCTGTCCGCCGCCCTGCATCCCGGCGGCCTTGGCCTGCTGACAGGAGGCGATGACGGCCGGGTGGTGTGGACCAGAAAAGAGGCAGTCGAGGAGATCGCCAGGATCCCGGGGCGCTGGATCGACACTGTTGCGGCCAGCCCTGAGTCGAAACTCATCGCCTTCGGGGCCGGAAAGGAACTGCATGTCCGTGACAGCGCAGACCCGGCCTTCTCGCGGACCTTCCAGCATGAAAAATCCGTGGCCGACGTGGCCTTTGATCCCAAGGGCCGTCGCCTGGCCGTGGCCACCTATGGCGGCGCCTGGCTCTGGTATGCCAGGATCGCCGAGCAGAAGCCGCAATTGTTGAAGTGGGCGGGAAGCCATGTGGGTCTGGCCTGGAGCCCGGACGGCAAGTTCCTGATGAGCGCCATGCAGGAGAACCAGCTTCACGGCTGGCGCGTGGCCGACGACAAGAACCTCAAGATGGGCGGCTATCCAGGCAAGGTGAAGAGCATGGCCTTCCTGGCCAAGGGTCTGATGCTTGCCACCTCAGGCGCCAATGGGGTGGTGATCTGGCCCTTCGCCGGGGCCACCGGTCCCCTGGGCAAGCAGGCCGCCGAGATCGGCTATGACGAAAGCGCCATGGTCATCCGCGTGGCCGCCACCCCCAACAGCAATCGGGTCGCGGCCGGTCTGGATGACGGACGGGTCTGGGTCTGCGACCTGACCGACCAGAAGACCCGGCCGGTGAAATCCGAGAAGGGCGACCCCATCAGCGCCCTGGCCATCAGCCCGGACGGCAAGCGGGTGGCCTGGGGCGACGAAGGCGGCGGGGCCGGCGTCTCCGAGGTAATCTAGGCCCAGCCCTTCAGTTCGCCCCAGACGCTGAACGGGTCACGGGCTGAACGCCATCCGTTGATCGGCGCGGTGTCGTCGGCATAGCCCAGGGCCATGCCGGAAAACACCATGTGGTCCTCCGGCAGGCCAAGGACATCGGCCAGGGTCTTGGGATAGCGCGCCCAGTATTCCTGTGCGCAGGTCGAAAGCCCCTTCTCAACCGCCAGCAGCATGACGGTCTGCATGTACATGCCCAGGTCCGACCACTGGGGCGGTCCCAGCTTGCGGTCCAGGCAGAAGAACAGTCCCACCGGGGCGCCGAACAGTTCGCCGTTCTTCGCCAGCTGGCGCAGGCGCGCAGGTTTGTCTTCCCGGGGAATGGAGATGGAGGCGTAGAGCTCTTCGCCATTCTGGAACCGACGGGTGCGGAAGGGGTCCCAGAGGTTGGCGGGATAGACATCATATTCAGGCTCTTCGCCGAAGGGGTTTGCGGCCACCTTCGCCTTCAGATCGTCCAGCGCCGCGCCCGCCAGGCCATAAACCCGCCAGGGCTGAAGATTGCCGCCGGACGGCGCCCGGGCGGCGGCCTCCAGGATCTCCTGCACCAGGGCCTGGGGCGGTGTCTCGGCCTTGAAGGCCCGCACCGAGGTGCGACGGGCTACGGCTTGGCTGACATCCATCTGATTCTCCCGGGTCTGTGGCGTCGCGGCTTGACGCCGCTGACGAGCCCGTTAGCACTTGTCCCCAGGGGCAGGGCAAGGCCCCACTTCAACAGGGGCCCGATGCCAAAGACAAGACCCCGGGGCCGGATGGCCAAACTCCTGAGAGGCCTGCTCGGCCTGCTGGTCATTGTCGGCCTGGTTGGACCGGTTCTGGCCGTGTCGGTCTATCGGTTCGTGCCGCCTCCGGTCACCTTCCTGATGGTCCAGAGAACGGTAGAAGGTCAGGGCTTCGCCCGTCGCTGGCGGCCCATTGACGACATGTCCAACAGCTTGCCCCGGGCGGTGATCGCCGCCGAGGACGCCAAGTTCTGCCAGCACCACGGCTTTGACTTCACAGCCATGGAAAAGGCCTTCGCACACAATGAGAAATCCAAGCGGATCCGCGGCGGCTCGACCATCAGCCAGCAGACTGCCAAGAATGTCTTTCTCTGGCCCGAGCGCTCCTATGTCCGGAAAGGCCTGGAGGCATATTTCACCGTCCTGATCGAACTGCTCTGGGGCAAGAAGCGGATCATGGAGGTCTATCTGAACAGTGTTGAATGGGGGCCAGGCATTTATGGCGCCGACGCCGCAGCCAGGAAGAATTTCGGCGTAGGGGCGGACAAGCTTACCCCCACCCAGGCTGCACGACTGGCGGCCATACTGCCCAGTCCCCTGAAGTGGCGCGCGGCGGCGCCTGGACCCTATGTCAGAAAGCGTTCAGGCAGGATCGGCGCAGCGGCCGGGACGGTCCGGCGCGAAGGCATGGACGACTGCGTCAACTGACGAGACTAGGCCGCAGCCCAGGCGCGGGAGTCCAGGGCTTCTGGATCATCCATGGCCATGTCGTCCCAGTCGAGATCCGGAATTGGACGGGAGGCGGCGCCAATCACGGCGTTCATTTCGCCGACGGATCCTACGCCCACCAGGACCGTGCTGGCTTCAGGACGGGACAGGGCAAAGCCCAGGGCGGCCTGAAGCGGGTCGGACCGCCCCTCGGCGATCAGGCGGCGGGCGCGGTGGATTCGATTGGTCGCGGCCTTCAGATGGCTCGGCGCCCGTTCCGGCGGCAGCAGCAGAAGGCCGTTCAGGAAGATCGACCGGAGCTGGACTTCCAGGCCCATGCCGGCGATGGCGGCCAGGGTTCCGTCGATCAGCAGGCGCTGATCCAGCAAGCTGGCGGGCGCCTGGACCACATCAGGGCGAAAACGGCGGGCAAGACCCAGGGGATCGTCCGAAGCGAAGACCGAAATGCCGATCTTGCGGGTCAGACCCTGGTCCTTGAGCATTTTGAGCCGGTCCCAGAGGGCCAGACCATGGGGGCCGAACAGTTCCGAGGCGGACGGCACCAGCAGACAGTCAGCCTGCTCGACTCCCAGTCGCCTCAGGACGGCGCGGGCTTCGGCTTCAACCAGATCGGGACCGCGATCGGCGCGGACCGTGGAAATGGTGACGTTGAAGGGATTTGGTCGCGGCATGACCGAGCCAATGTCCAGCTCGGCCTGGGGCGAGCGCCCGGCAAGGTCAAAGGCCTTGAGACCCGAGCGTCCGGCGATGTCCAGAATATCGCGCACTTCGGCCTGTGGCGGGCGACCGCGCACAGCCACCTGGTCCAGGGCGAACTGGCCCGAAGACAGGCCCAACTTGGTAAGCAAACCGGTCATGAACTGCGGAAAACGCCCTGACGAAGGAAGATCGAAGGCTCATATTGGGACAAAGGCCTAAAGAACCGGTGTCTGAAACCCTTCCGGGGAGTTAAGGTTCGGGGTCATGAGAGAGCCCCTTCCCGAATGGCCGATGTTCGGCCTGACCGACGATGTCCGCCCCGCCCTGCGCCAGGCAAGGGCCGCCAACATGCCCATGATCCTCGCCACCCTCATCCGGGTGGACGGCGGCGGGCCCCGCCCGGTCGGCACCCAGATGGTTTTCGCCGAGGGTCTGGTTTCCGGATATTTCTCGGGGGGCTGTGTCGAGGCCGATATCGCAGACCACGCCCACGCCTGCCTTGCTGACGGTCAGCCCAGACGCCTGGTCTATGGTCAAGGCAGCCCCTGGCCCGATATCCAGCTGCTTTGCGGCGCCGGGATCGAGATCTTCCTGGAGCGGGTCGCCCCCGATTCTCCGGCCCTGTCAGACCTGCTGAGCGCCGAAGACGAACGACGGCCGGTCAGCTGGGTGAGCGATGGGGCAAGACAGGTCTGCTTCGAGCGGGACAAGGCCGCGCCCTGGCCGGACGCTGTGCAGCGGGACTATGATCCGCCCCAGAAACTGGTGGTCTTCGGCTCTGACCCCACCGCCCTGGCCATCGCCCAGCTGGGCGCCCAGAGCGGCCTTCAGACCACATTTGTCCGGCCCAAGGGGCCAGAGACGCCGCCGCCGATTCCGGGCCTCGCCTATCGTCGCGATGATCCGCAGTCGGCCCTCGCAGCCATCGGGACAGACGCCTGGACGGCCATCGCCGTGGCCACGCACAATCTCGAGACCGATCGGGACGCCCTGGCGGCCGCTCTGCCTTCTTCTGCGGGATATGTGGGGCTGCTGGGCGCCCGCAAGCGGTTGGCCGAAAGGCTGGCGCCGCTCCGGGCTGCGGGCGTGCCCGAGGAACAACTGACCCGGGTCAAGGCGCCCATCGGCCTGGACATCGGCGGCAAGGCGCCCTGGGAGGTCGCGGTCTCGGTCATCGGCGAGATCATGGCCCAGAGGTACGGCCGCTAGACCGCTTCGGACCTCAGAGTTTGCGCAGCCAGAAACTGGAGCCGTAAAGGTCCATGCCTTCCAGCCTTCCCTTGCGCAGCAGGGCGTTGGCCTGACCGATCAGGTCGCGGTCGCGCATGACAAACCAGCTGGGGAACAGGATCTCGAAATTCGAGGCGCCGAACAGAAGCGCCACGGCCAGCAGGTACTGCTCGTTCCACAGCCGATGGACGTGTCCCGAGATATAGTCCTCTGGCAGGTAGATGTCGTGAATGTGCACGATCACCCCGGGCTTCAGTCTGGGCAGGATCTCCAGGAAGAAGACCGTGACGTCCGAGCCCTGAAAGGTCCGGTGCGAGCTGTCGATGAAACAGATGTCGCCGGCTTCCAGGGACTGGAAGATGGCTGGATCACATCGTTCCAGCGGCAGTCTGATGACCTGATCGCAGAGCTGATCGATCTCGTTGCGGGGCTGCGGATCGATGGAGGTCAGGTGGGTCTGAAGGCCGTAGGTCCTGATGGCCCGGCGGGCGTATTTGGTGGAAACGCCGGAGCCGACCTCGATCATCCTGCGGGGATTGTGACGCTTCAGCAGGCCTGTCAGGGCCATGGCGTCCAGCGGCGAGAACCAGGCGTTCAGCCAGAACGGCGTCGGCCCGTCATAGGTTCCGCCGAGGGGAATGGTGGCGAAGTCGGCCTGCAGATCGCCCAGGCTGGCGATGAGGTCCCTGTAGGTTTCCCGACCCGTGCCGATCAGGGTTGTCAGTTCGGGGTGGGCTGGTCGACCAGCGCCATAACGGATTTCCGATGAGTAGGGATAGTCTACGATGGTGAAGTCGTGACGGGCCAGTTCGGTGCAGAAGACCTGGGTTTCCAGGGGGGGCGGCGGGCCCGCAGTCGGGCTTTGCGCGGAAGCCGCCCGGCCATAGGCGGCCTGTGCATCCTCCGGCCGACCGGCGTCACGGAGAGCCACAGCAAGATCGGCCCAGGCCCGGGGATTGGCGGGTTCGGAATCGGCGGCGGCCTGGAGGCCCGTCAGGCCCTCTTCAATCCGTCCCAGCCGAAAGGCGGCGATCGACCGAAGCCGCCGGGCCAGGGCATGGTCGGGCCTTGTCCGCAGGACCTCGCCCAGGGCGATGTCGGCGTGATTCAGCAGATTGTCCCTCAGCCATCCCGCGGCCTGGGCAATCTTCGCCTCCACAGGGTCTGGTGAGGTCATGATGGGTCCTAGTCCAGGCGCTGCAGATCCGTTGTATTGCTCGTTGTGACGCCGAGGTCTGTCACCAGGCCATCGGCGATGGCGTAGATCCAGCCGTGGACACTGATGTCCTGTCCCCGGGCCCAGGCGTCCTGAACAAAGACGTCGGAGGCGACATTCTTGACCTGGGCGATGACATTGAGCTCGCAGAGCCGGTCGAGCCGGTCTGCATCGCCCTCAATGGCGTCCAGTTCATGGCGGCAACGGTTCGCGATTTCACGGATGGGGTGGAGCCAGTGGTCCACCAGACCCCTGCGCTTGCCATCCACAGCGGCGGCGACGCCACCACAGCCATAGTGGCCGACCACCATGATGTGTTTGACCTTCAGGACATCCACGGCGAACTGCAGGACCGAGAGATAGTTGGCGTCCTGCGGCGGCGCGAGATTGGCGACATTGCGGTGAACGAACAGCTCGCCGGGATCCAGGCCGACAATCTCGTTGGCGGGCACCCGGCTGTCGGCGCAGCCGATCCAGAGGAATTCCGGCGACTGCTGGCCAGCCAGGCGTTCGAAAAACCCCGGATCCACCGAGAGCTTGGCGGCGGCCCAGCGCCGGTTATTGGCCTTCAGGTCTTCAAGCATGGACGGCGTCCGGCTGAAGGTCCGGGTGGGCCGCCATGAAGGCCGGGTGGCTGGCGGCGCGTTCGCCAACGGCTGCAATGGCCGGGAAGGCCTCCAGGGACACGCCGAACCGGTTGGCGGAATAGATCTGGGGAATGAGGCAGCAGTCGGCGAGGGTGGGGGTGTCGCCAAAGGCATAGCCCTTGCCGAACTCGGCGATCATCGGCTCGAGGGTCTGGAAGCCATCGATGATCCACCGCTCCGTCCATTTGGCCCGGCGGACCGGCGAGACATCCATGGCCTCAAGGGCCCGGGCGACCCGGGTATTGTTCAGGGGATGGACGTCGCAGGCAATGACCATGGCCATGGCGCGGATGCGGGCCCGGGCCCGGGCGTCGCCGGGGAGGAGGGCGGGCTCCGGATAGGTCTCGTCGAGGTATTCCAGAATGGCCAGGCTCTGGGTCATGACATCGCCATCGCCCAGGTCCAGGGCCGGGGTAAGGCGCTGCCGATTGACCGCACGATAGGCCGGCTTGTGCTGCTCGCCTGCCAGCAGGTTCACACCCACATAGTCATAGTCCAGGCCCTTGAGCTTCAGACCGATGCGCACGCGATAGGGGGCGGTCGCCCGCCAGGCGCTGTAGAGGGTGAAGGTCATCTCAGGCCACCGTAAAGGTCAGGGCGCCAACGCCTTCAATCTCGCCCTCGACCCTGTCGCCCTTGACCAGGGGGCCGACCCCCTCCGGAGTGCCGGTATAGATCAGGTCGCCGGCCGCCAGGGTCCAGAGCTTCGAGGCCTCGGCCACCACTTCGGCCACGCTCCAGATCATGTTGTCGATGGTCGAAGCCTGCTTGACCTGGCCATTCACTGAAATGGCGATCCGGCCCTGCGGTGGAGCGCCGCTCCACGGGCGGATGGCCGAAATCGGCGCCGATCCGTCAAAGGCCTTGCCGGAGTCCCAGGGATGCCCCTTGTCCTTGGCCGCATTCTGCAGGTCGCGACGGGTGAGGTCGACGCCGACGGCGTAACCCAGCACGTGGTCCAGGGCCTCAGAAGCCGCAATGTCGGCGCCGCCGGACTTCAGGGCCACTACCAGCTCAATCTCGTGATGGAGGTTCCTGGTCACAGTTGGATAGGCCGGGTCCTGACCCGGAGTCCGGATGGCGTCTGCCGGCTTGGAGAAGAAGAAGGGCGGCTCGCGGTCATCCCCGCCCATTTCGGCGCGGTGGGCGGCGTAGTTGCGTCCCACGCACAGAATGCGGCGTACGGGAAAGACGGCGTCCTGGCCCTCGACGGGCACTGTGGTCTGGGCGGGCGGCGGAAAAATGTAGCTGGTCATGCCTGCGCAAATACGCCCGCACCCGGCACTTGGAAAGCGGCGGATTGACAGGCGCCCCGCGCACGGCTCCAAAGCGCAGCCAAACCGGGAGACTATCGATGACCTCACCCCCCGCCGGCCCGCTCAGCGACCTGAAGGTCGTGGAAATGGGCACCCTGATCGCCGGACCCTTCTGTGGGCAGATCCTGGGGGACTTCGGGGCTGATGTGGTCAAGATCGAAGATCCGGGGAAGGGCGATCCCATGCGCCAGTGGGGCCGGTCCCTGCCCAAGGGCCTGTCGCCCTGGTGGCCGGTGATCGGTCGCAACAAGCGGTCCCTGGCCCTGGACCTGCGTACCCCCGAGGGCCGTGAAGTCGCGGCGACCCTGATCGATCAGGCCGACATCCTCATCGAGAACTTCCGCCCGGGCACCATGGAAAAGTGGGGCATGGGCTATGAGGCCCTGGCGGCGCGGAACCCCGGGCTGATCATGGCCAGGGTTTCGGGTTTCGGTCAGACGGGCCCCTATGCCGAGCGCGCCGGCTATGGCCTGATCGGCGAGGCCATGGGTGGACTCCGATATGTAACGGGGGAGCCAGACCGCCCACCGGCCCGGGCCGGCATTTCCATAGGCGACAGCCTGACCGCCATGCATGCCGTCATGGGGATCACCATGGCCCTGCATCACCGCAGCCGCACCGGCCGGGGCCAGATGATCGATGCGGCGCTCTATGAAAGCGTGCTTTCGGTCATGGAGAACCTGGTCACCGAATATGATCTGACCGGCTATGTCCGGGAACGGGCTGGCGCCATCCTGCCGGGCATAGCCCCGTCCAACGTCTATCCTTGCCGCAATGACGAGATGATCCTGATCGGCGGCAATGGCGATACGGTCTTTTCACGCCTGGCCGAGACCATGGGGCGGACGGACCTGTCGGCTGACCCGAAGTTTGCGACCCACGCCGCCCGGGGCGTGAACCAGACCGAGCTGGACCAGATCATCGCCGCATGGACCCGGGAATGGGACCTTGCAGAGCTTCTCGCCCTGCTCGAAGAAAAGGGCATTCCCTCGGGCCGGGTCTTCCGCGCACCCGACATGCTGACCGACCCGCAGTTCGTCGCCCGCAACGCCATTGTTGAAACCGCCCATCCGGTTTTCGGCAAGGTGAAGATGCAGAACACCTTCCCGAAGATGTCCGAGACCCCCGGCGCCGTCCGCTGGCCAGGACCAGCGCTTGGCGAGCACAGCCGCGAGGTCCTGTCCGAAGCAGGAATTTCCCAGGAGTCGATCAACTCTCTGATCGCCAAAGGCGTAACTGCCGAGCCCTAGGCGATGATGTCCGGAGTGAGCTGATCCTTCAGCCGCTCGATCTCGTCCTTGAGCAGCAGCTTCTTACGCTTCAGGCGACTGATCACCATCATGTCAGGGACCGGGGCTGCGGCGATGGCCTGAACGGCGACATCGAGATCGGCGTGATCCTGCTGGGCTATGGCCAGTCTGGCCCGGATGAGGGCTTCAGCTTCTTCGTCGCCTTCATCATCGTTCATTTGTGGAACCCAACTCCCTTGCCGACCATGATGAATCCACCCTGCCCCAAGCGCAAGGGCGCTCCTGTCACCGCAGGGCGGCGGCGAGGTTCGACAGGGCTGCTTCCGGGGGATTGATCCCCCAGGCGCGGCTTGCCGCGATCAGGGCGTCCAGGGCTGGGGTTCCGCCACTGGCGTTCTTCGCCAGGTCTTCCAGGGTTTCCATCAACACCCGCTCGGCCCGAAGTTCGGCAGCCTTCACATCTTCGCGCAGGCCCTCCCGCGCAGCGTCACCAATACCGGGAAAGTCTGGCTTCAGCCGTCGCCGCACGGCGCGGATCGGCTTGAGGACGGCTTCATCCCAAGTCTTTGTCAGGCCGACGGCTTCGTCCAGCACACTGTCCGGCGCGCCTTCAGCCCACACGGCCCAGAGCAGGAAGGCCGTGTTCAGGCCATGCTCGTCCTGCAGGTCCAGGCAGGCCTCGGGAACGCCAGGCAGGCTGTAGGCCTCAAGGCTCCAGTCCCAGAGTGACATTCAGCTATCTCCGGAAATCGGGCCGACATCCTCGCCCCAGCGGCGGACCGTGGCCCAGGACAGCCCGAACAGGTCGAGGGCCCGTCCCACGGACTGGTCAACCATTTCATCCAGGCTTGCCGGCTTTGCATAGAAGGCCGGAAGGGGTGGGGCGATGACGGCGCCCATTTCCGCCAGCTGCACCATGGTCCGCAAATGGCCCAGATGCAGGGGCGTTTCCCGGACCATCAGGACCAGATTGCGCCTTTCCTTCAGGGTCACATCGGCGGCGCGGGTCAGGAGGGACGAGGTCACGCCCGAAGCGATTTCGCTCATGGTCCGCACGGAACAGGGCGCGATGATCATGCCCAGGGTCCTGAAGGAGCCCGAGGCGACAGCAGCGCCGACATCGCCGACCTTGTAGTTCACATCAGCGCGCGCCTGGACATCTGCAATGGTCTGGCTGGTTTCCTGCGCGATGGTCAGGCCCGCAGCCTTGGAGAGGATCAGGTGGGTCTCAACCCCCAGCTCCCGGCAGGCGTCCAGGGTGCGCAGTCCATAGGCCACGCCGCTGGCGCCGGAAATGCCAACCACGAGTCGGGGGCGGGGGGAGTCTGTCACCGGTTTGGCCTCTGAGCCTGCAAATTGGGCGCCGGGAAAAAGATCGGCCGCGCAATCATATGTGATCTGACAGATGGCGTCAGCGGGTGTTCACTCTCGAGGTTCGCTCACTGGAAGGATACGCCGACATGGCTGTAGATGCCCGCATTCGTGAACTTGGAACCCGCCACCAAAGCCTCGACAAGGCGATACACGACGAATTGTCGCGTCCCGCCGCCAATGACTTGAAGCTGAAGGACCTGAAGCGGAAGAAACTCAAGCTTAAAGAGCAGATCGAGGCCTTGCGGGCCACCGCCCACTAGACCTCGGATTTCGCTGCTCCGGCCGCGTCAGGCGATGAAGACCTAGTCTTCGTCGCCGTCCTCGTCATCGTGATGATCGACCTGCGAGTCGACGTGATCGTCGTCATGGCTGACGACGCCGGTTTCTGATGCGGGCTCGAGGGTCGGGCCGTCAGGCTCGACAATGCCGCGCTTGGCGTCGTCCTTGGCGCGCTTGTCAGCGGCCTTGCGGACCACCGAGTCCAGCTCCATCTGGGTCGCCAGACCCAGGGTCACCGGATCCACAGGCTTGATGTTGGCCGAGTTCCAGTGCGCCCGGTTGCGGACCTGGTCGATGGTGGCCTTGGTGGTGCCCAGCAGGCGCGAAATCTGCGCGTCCGTAACTTCGGGGTGATTGCGCAGGAACCAGGCGATGGCGTCCGGGCGATCCTGACGACGGGACACCGGCGTGTAGCGCGGCGCCTTCTTCACGGGCTTCAGCAGCTCGGCATGGCGGCTCTTCTGGGCGACCATCCGGTAGGCGTCGCTGGCCTGCGCGGCGTCAAGTTCTTCGCGGGAAAGCTGGCCATTGGCGATGGGGTCGGCGCCGCGGATGTCGCGCGCCACTTCGCCGTCGGCGATGCCCCGGACTTCCAGGGGATGCAGGCCGCAGAAATCAGCGATCTGATCGAAGGTCAGAGAGGTGTTGTCCACCAGCCAGACGGCGGTCGCCTTCGGCATCAGAATGTCGGTCATGACAGGTTCCTAAAATGACGGCGCCCGACCTTTCGGCCGGGCGGTGCAATGCTGCGCGGGCCTGTATAGGCTGAATTTTCCCGTAAGAAAACGGCAATCCGACTTTTCAGTCTGAAGGCATGGCGCCAGCCCTGACCGTGAACCTGAGAATGGGTCCGTTCCAGTTGGGCGTATTCAGGTCCAGGACTTCAACATCTTCGTGGCTATGGGCAAGCCCTCGCCAGAAGGCCAGGGCGCCGATATTGCGCCGGGCGACGGCGGCTTCCCATCGCCCGGGAAACCGGGCGAAGACAGCCTGGGCGGCTGCGGTTCCGACTCCGGCCCGGCGGTGCTTCCGCACGATGAAGAACTCGCCCATGTTCCAGTCCGCCGGCTTGCCACTGTGGGCGTGGCCATTGAGCAGGGCAAAGCCGATCAGACGCCCGTCCCGCTTCAGCAACAGGGCGGCGCGGTCAGGGTCATGCCAATAGGTGTCGAGATTGCCGGGAAGGTCATAGAGACCGTCAGCTCCGAGTTCGCCCTGCGCAGAATCGAACCAGAACTCACTGAAGTCGTGAATGTAGAGCTGGAACAGGTTGGCCACCGCCGGAAGGTCGGCGGTGGTGGCGCGGACAGCTTCAACCCACAGGCTCACGCCAGGTCCTGGCGCCCGACGATCTTCAGGCCATAGCCGCCATAGCCGGGCAGGACCGTCGAGCTGTTGCTCAGCAGGACCATGTCGCGCACGCCCAGATCCAGCAGGATCTGCGCCCCGACCCCGTAGTCGCGCAGCACATTGGCTCCGTGGTCGACATTGGCCTCTGCGCCATACCGTTCCGACAGCCAGGACGGATTGGAGTCACGGATGAAAACCGCGACGCCGGCCCCGTCAAACCCGGTGATGGCGGCAAGGGACTTCTGCACATAATCCCGACGCTCGGCGGCGCCGCCGAGCATGTCGGCGGCGAAGTCCACCCGGTGCATGCGCACCAGGGTCGGCTTGTCAGGGTCGATCCTGCCCTTGGTCAGGACCACATGCTCGGTCCGGTCCAGAATGTTGCGGTAGATCACCATCCGGAACTTGCCGCCGAAGCCGCTCTCAAAGGGGGTTTCGAGAACCCGCTCCACCTGGCGCTCCGTGCGACGGCGATAGGCGATCAGGTCGGCGATGGTGCCGATTTTCAACCCGTGAAGCTGGGCGAAGGCCACCAGGTCGGGTAGCCGGGCCATGGACCCGTCATCCTTCATGATCTCGCAGATCACGCCGGCGGGGTTGAGACCTGCGAGGCGTGAAATGTCGACGGCGGCTTCGGTATGGCCGGCCCGGACCAGAACGCCGCCATCCCTGGCGACGAGGGGGAAGACGTGGCCCGGCGAGACGATGTCGTCGGGACCCTTGGTCGGATCGACGGCGACAGCCACCGTGTGGGACCGGTCATGGGCCGAAATCCCGGTGGTGACGCCTTCCTTCGCCTCGATGGAGACGGTGAAGGCCGTTCCCATGCCTTCGCGGTTCTCAGCGGCCATGGGTGGCAGACGCAGCTGGCGGGCCCGCTCGGCGGTGATCGACAGGCAGATAAGGCCGCGGGCGAACCTGGCCATGAAGTTGATCTGGTCCGGCGTCGCGAACTGGGCGGGAATGATGACATCGCCCTCATTCTCGCGGTCCTCGGCGTCCACCAGGATGTAGGGACGGCCATTGCGGGCGTCTTCGATGATGTCTTCGATGGGCGAGATTGCGCTGGTGGTCGCATCATCGACGGCCGCCTTTGCGGCGGCGTCGGGGGTCACCAGGTAGGGACGCTTCATGGGCGCACACTCCGTTGGGCGAACTCCAGCACCTGTTCGGCGACGGTGTTCAATTGCCAGGCCTCTTTGGGGTCTTTCAGGGCGCCATCGGCGTCGAAGGATCCGGAATTGATGTTGAGTGCTGCGCCAAACGGCGTCGGCCAGCCTCGCAGGGCATGTATGATCGATCTGACGGCGGTCAATGTCGTACCGCCCGCCTGCGCCCCTTCAGCCGTCACTATCACCCCGACAGCGCGTCCGGTCAGATAGGGCCGATCGTCGGTCCTCAGGATCTCCAGGGTGTCCAGGGCGTTCTTCATCACCCCGGAGAGGGAGCCGTGATAGCCGGGCGTTGCGATAATCACCCCGTCGGCTTCACGGACGGCGTCGGCCAGGGCCACCTGATCGGCCGTCGGGCCGCCGGGCTGGGGATTATAGATTGGCAGGTTCGCCAGGAATGCGCCGCCAAGAAACTGCGTCCGGGCGCCTCCGGCCTCTGCCGTCCTCAGGGAAGCCAGCAAGGCCCTTTCCGTCGAAGATCCTTCGCGAACCGTCCCGCCGATTCCGACGATCAGGGGCTTTGCTGATTCAGAACTCATCCACGCGCCTCAAAAACCTTTTTCAATTCCGTCTTGAGGATCTTGCCGTTGGCGTTTCGCGGCAGGGTCTCGGGCCAGAAGCGGACCTCAACCGGAACCTTGAACGCCGCAAGGCGGGTGCGAACCCAGTCCCTAAGCTCGGCCTCGGTGGCCTGGCTATCGGGCTTCAGATGCACGACCGCCGCCGGTTCTTCACCAAGCGTCTTGTGCGGAATGCCGACCAGGGCCGCGTCCATCACCGCAGGGTGCTCGTAAAGCACGTTCTCGACCTCGACGCAGTAGATGTTTTCGCCACCGCGGATCAGCATGTCCTTGGCCCGGTCGATGATGAAGAGGAAGCCTTCCTCATCAATGCGGGCCAGGTCGCCCGTACGCAGCCAGCCGTCCTGGAAGGTCTCGGCCGTGGCCTCGGGTTTGTTCCAGTAGAGCTTCACCACCTGGGGTCCCTTGACCCAGAGCTCACCCACGGCGTCCATCGGCAGGACCGTTTTCCCGTCGGCAGGATCACGGATCTGCATCTCGCCCACGGGCGCAGCGGGGCCCGCGCTTTCCGGACGGGCTTCATAGTCCTTGCCGGAATGACCGGTGAAGGTGGCGGTGGTCTCGGTCATGCCCCAGCCATTTCCGGGCTGCGACGCCGGGAAGACCTCGACGATCTTGCGCACCAGTTCCGGGGCCGACGGCGCGCCGCCATAGGCCACGGCCACCAGGGAGGACAGGTCGTACTTCTCCCGGGCAGGGTGTTCGATCAGCTGCCAGGCAATGGTGGGAACCCCGCCGGTGGAGCTTACCTTTTCGCGCTCGATCAGCTGCATGGCCTGTTCCGGCTCCCAGCGACGCATGATGACGATCTTGCCGCCGGCGTTCATGGTCGGACCCATATTTGCTGACAGGCCGGTGGCGTGGAACATGGGCACCACCAGCAGGCCGACCCTTGGTGGCAGCTTGTGGGGATCGCTTTCCGGCAGGGGCTGGCCGGCCCGCAGGAAGTTCCTGGCTGCGCTGATGCCGCCGGCCATGACGTTGGAGGTCATATTGCGATGGGTGCCCAGGGCGCCCTTGGGCCTTCCGGTGGTGCCGGAGGTGTAGAGGATTGTGGCGTCGTCCTCAGGGTCCAGCTCGACCTGCGGCAGGGGAAGGGCGGGCAACTTGTCCCAGTCATTGACCTTGCCGATCACGCCCTCCAGCAGGTGGGCCCGCTCGTGCAGGGGCGCGCCGGCGAACCTGGCCACATAGACCTTTTCCAGGGCAGGCAGGGCGTCGAGGGACTCGGTGATCCGCTCCAGGCGCTCGTCATCGACGATGGCGATCTTGGTCCCGGAATCGGCCAGGCCGTATTCCAGTTCCGGCCCGGTCCACCAGGCGTTCAGGGGGGTGACAATGGCGCCCACCAGAATGCCCGCCCAGAAGGCCACGGGCCACTCAGGCAGATTGCGCATGATGACGGCGATACGGTCGCCCTTCTTCACCCCGTCGGCCAGCAGTTGATGGGCCAGCTTCAGGGTCGCCTTGCCATAGGCGGCGTAGGTGGCGCGGTCGTCCTCGTAGACCAGGAATTCCCGGTCGGGGAAGGTCTGGCCGTTGAGGAAGATGTCCCTCAGGGTCGGCGGCGCGTGTTTCCAGGTCCGGGTGAGGACCCCGCGGATCAGCCTTTCCTCCATCTCGAACCGGGAGCCAGGGGCCGTAAGGGCGGCGTGGGCCTGGGCGATGGTCATGACGGGCCAGGTCGGAGCGGGTTCAGTCATAATGGTGAGCTCGGAAAAATCAGTTGGACCACAAAAGGAAAGGACGGCCTCGCGAGAAGCCGCCCCATTAATCCTTGCCATCCTTCCTTCGGAAGGTGCGGTTGTCGAGTCGGCTTATGGGCCGACCTTGTCACCCCTGGATTTCGCGTACTCGGCCTTCATCTCGGCCAGTTCGTCCGCGAACTTTTCGTGGGCGGCCTCACGCAGCTTCGGGATGTGGTAGGCCGGGAAGAGGTCATTGTCGGGCCGATAATCCTTGAGGACCTGCTTGGCCAGGGTGACCTTGTGCACTTCGGTCGGACCGTCGGCTATGCCCATGACCAGTGAGCTGGTCACCATGTGCATGAAGGGCATTTCGTTGGAGACGCCCAGGGCGCCGTGCAGGTGGGCGGCCTTGGTGGCGATGTCCCCATAGACCTTGGGCATCATCACCTTGATGGCGGCGATGTCCTTGCGGACCATGTTGTAGTCCTTGTGCTTGTCGATCAGCCAGGCTGTGCGCAGCACCAGAAGGCGGAAGCTTTCCAGGGCGATCCAGCTGTCGGCGATGTCGGCCTGGACCATCTGCAGATCAGACAGCTTGCCGTCCCGGGTATTGCGGGAGACAGCGCGCTGGCACATCAGGTCCAGGGCGTGCTTGCAGGCGCCGACCGTCCGCATGGCGTGGTGGACCCGACCGCCGCCAAGGCGGACCTGGGCGATGACGAAGGCTGCGCCACGCTCGCCCAGCAGGGCGTCATAGGGAACGCGGACGTCCTTGTATTCCACATAGCCTTCATTGCCGCCGCCGATCTCGCCGCCGCCGCCAACCGCCACATTGCGGATGATCCGCACGCCGGGGGTGTCGGTGGGCACCAGGAAGATCGAGGTGCGGCGATAGGGGTCCTTCGCATCGGGATCGGTGATGGCATAGACCACCAGCACCTTGGCCCACTTGGCGTTGGTCGAGTACCACTTCTCGCCATTGATGACCCACTCATTGCCATCCAGCACGGCGCGGGTCTTGAAGGTCAGGGGATCGGATCCGCCGGTCGGTTCGGACATGGAGAAGGCCGAACGGATATCGCCGTTCAGCAGGGGCCAGAGGTACTGCTCCTTCTGCTTGTCGGTGCCGTAATGGGCGATGATCTCGGCGTTTCCGGTGTCCGGCGCCTGACAGCCGAAGATGGTGGGGGCCAGGCCGTTGCGCCCAAGCTTTTCGTTCATCAGGCCCAGTTTCAGCTGGCCATAGCCCTGGCCGCCCAGTTCGGGGCCCAGATGGCAGGCCCACAGGCCCTGATCCTTGACCTTCTGCTGCAGGGGTTTGATGAACTTTTCACGGCCCAGGGGTCCGTGCGCCGCCATGCCCAGATGGCTGAGAGGTTCGACCTCGTCGCGCATGAAATCCTCAATCCAGTCCAGCTTCTTCTGGAATTCCGGATCGGTCTCAAAATCCCACGCCATGGTCTGGCCTCCCTGGAGCGCCGCTGTTTCGCGGCTTAAGTTGAAAATTAGTCTGGCCGACAATTCACCCGGCCCGTAACGTCCGTTTGACGGCAATATCAAACGCTTGTTCGAATTACGCAACGGAAAGAAGGGGGCGACCCTTCAAATCCGGAAAAGTGAGGAAACCCGCCATGTCCAAAGCTGAAACCCTCGGCTTCTCCACGGAACGCCTGAACAAGCTCGACGCCTTCCTCGCGGCCAAATACGTGGATGCCGGCAGGATTCCCTGCGCCCAGATCCAGATCCTGCGGAAAGGCGAGCTGGTTCACGAGGCCGTGCTGGGCAAGGCCGACATCGAACGGAACAAGCCCGCCACCCGCGACACCCTTTTCCGCATCTATTCCATGACCAAGCCGATCACGAGCCTGGCCTTCATGATGCTGGTGGAAGAGGGCCTGGTGGCCCTTGAGGATCCGGTGGCGCGGTTCATTCCCGAGTGGAAGACTCTGGCGGTCTACAGCGCCGGCACCGGTCCTTACATGACCACGCCCGTCGCCCGGCCCATGCAGATGATCGACCTTCTGCGCCACACGTCCGGCCTGACCTATGGCTTCCAGTCCCGGACAAATGTGGACGCCGCCTATCGCAAGCTGAAGGTGGCCGAGATGACCGGCCCTTCGGACATGGACGGCTTCGTCAATGATCTGGCCCGCCTGCCCCTGGAGTTCTCGCCGGGGGAGGCCTGGAACTATTCGGTAGCAACCGACGTGCTGGGCGTTCTGGTCCAGCGGATTTCCGGCATGCCCTTCGAAAAATTCCTGCAGGACCGGATCTTCGGGCCCCTGGGCATGTCCGATACCGGCTTCTCCGTGCGTCCGGATCAGAAGGACCGGTTTGCGTCCTGTTACATGCCGACCCCCAGCGGCGGCCTGGATCTGCAGGATGACGCCGAGACCAGCGCCTATCACAGGACCCCGGTCTTCCACTCCGGCGGCGGTGGTCTGGTCTCGACGGCCGACGACTACATGAAATTCTGCCGGATGCTGGCCAACCGCGGCGAACTCAACGGCCATCGCCTCGTGGCGCCCAGGACCCTGGCCCTGATGGCCTCCAACCACCTGCCGGACGGTCAGGATCTGACCAGGCTCTCCCGGTCCCTGTTCTCGGAAGCCACCAATGCCGGGGTCGGCTTTGGCCTTGGCTTTGCGGTCACCGTTGATCCGGTGAAGGCCATGCTGCCCTCCAGCCCGGGGGAGTATTACTGGGGAGGGGCCGCCTCCACGGCCTTCTGGATTGATCCGGTCGAAGACATTGCGGTGGTCTTCATGACCCAGCTGCTGGGGTCGAGCACCTATCCCATCCGTCGCGAGCTCCGGACCCTGGTCTATTCGGCGCTGGTCGAGCCGAACCACTAGTCGAGGCGGAACCAGGACGGGGCAGGAGTAGAGTATGGCATCTCAAGGCGGACGAACCGGGACGGCTCTGCCGACTCCAGGGGGACGCTTAAGCCTCCCTGCAATCCTTGCCTTTTCAGCGACTGGCCTTCCCCTGGGCGGGATAGGGATCGGGTTTGCGATTTTCCTGCAGCCCTATCTCGCCAGCCACCTCAAGATTCCCCTGATGGTCATCGCCGGAGCCTGGTTCACGGTCCGGATGCTGGACTTCGGGATCGACGTGATCCTGGGGCTGGTGATGGACAGGTTCGTCACTCCCTGGGGACGATACCGTCTCTGGTTTGTGGCCGGCCTGCCGCTTCTGATGCTTGGCATATATAAGCTGTTCATGGCCCCGCCAGGCATTGGCGCCGAATATCTCGTGACTTGGCTCTTTGTTTTCTATCTGGGCAATTCCATGGTCGTGCTGGCCCACCTTGCGTGGAGCGCGACCCTCGTCACCCAGTATGATGAGAGGTCGCGGCTTTTCGGCCTGGCGACCCCCATCAGTATTGTCGGCTCGCTGATCGTCCTTGCGATTCCGTCACTTGCCGAACAGGTGGGGCAGTCCAACGCGCAGGCCGTGCAGATGATCGGCTGGTTCGCCATGCTGGCCCTACCGGTCGCCGTCGCCATTGTGGTGGTCTTCGCCCCCGAACCCATAGCCCCGGAAATCAGACGCAAGCGGGCCATTCCCTGGGCGGATTACTGGAGCATGGCGAGGAACCCTTCCTTCCTGCGCCTGCTGGTCGGTGAGGCGGCCCTTGTGCTTGGGCCGGGCTGGATGAGCGCCCTCTATGTCTTCTTCTTTACCCACGCCCTGGGCTTCACGGTGGGTCAGGGATCACTTCTTCTGGGGATCTATGTGATATCGGGCGCACTCGGCGCCCCGGCCGCGGCGGCCCTGGCCATGCGCATCAGCAAGCACCGGACCCTTTTCCTGGCGTCGGTGGCCTATTCCCTGGGCCTTTGCACGGTTCTGCTGGTGCCCAAGGCCAATTTCCTGCTCGCCATTCCGACCATGGTCTGGTGCGGCTTCATGGCCGCGGCATTCACCATGATGACCCGGGCCATGACCGCTGATTTCGGGGATGAGATCCGCCTTGAGCAGGGCCGCGAGAGGATCACCCTGATCTATGCCTTCACCGGCCTCATGGCCAAGGTCGCTTCAGCCATGGCGGGCGTGATCACCTATGCCGTTCTCTCGGTCATCGGCTTCAACCCTGCAGAGGGTGCGATCAATACCCCCGAAGCGCTCCGGGGTCTGGAGCTGGCCTTCACCCTCGGTCCGATCGTCTTCGTCATGCTTGGCGGCGCAAGCTTCCTGGGGTGGAAACTGGACGCGGAGACCCACGCACGCATCCGGTCTGACCTTGAGGCGCGGGATTCCCTGCACGCAGAAGCGCCCGTGGTCGAAAGTCTGACGGGCGATAGCTGACGACAACAGTCGGTCTGCTGCAGCGGAAGTGCTCAGCGGGCCGCTTCGGCCATTTCGGTTTCCTCGACGCCACCTGGGGCGCCATGTCCCGTGTCGGGGGCATCGCCCCGGGGAATGGTCTCCAGAAGTCGGCCCTTGCGCCAGGGTCCCCACTTGAACCAGGCCGCCGCCATGATCAGCGATGATATGGACCCCAGGGGGAAGCTCCACCAGATGGCGTCGGCGCCCAGCACGGGCTGCAGGGACATGGCGAAGGGAATGCGGATGATCCAGAGCGAGATCACCATGGAGATAAGGGGAGGGAACACCGACCCGGTCGCCCGGACTATGCCTGAAAGAATGAAGCTCATGCCGAAGGGGATGAAGCCCCACAGGACGAAGGAATTGATGTGGATGGCGATCGGAATTGACGGGCTTCCCGCGGGCAGGAACATGCGCAGGACGACCGGCTCGATCGCATAGATGATCAGGATGGGCACGCCGCTCAGCAGGGCGGCATAGGTCACGCCGATCCCGGCCACCTTGTCCACACGATCCATCTTGCCTGCCCCGACGTTCTGGGCCGCCATGGACGAGACCGCCATACCAAGGGCCATGGCCGGCATCTGCACATAGGTCCACAGTTGTATGGCCGCGCCATAGGCTGCGGCGGTCTGGGATCCGTAGCCATTGACGAACCGGGTCATGATCACGGCGGCGCCGGAAATGACGAACATCTGCAGGCCCATGGGCAGGCCCTTGGTCACCAGGCTTTTCATGATCGCCAGGTCGGGCTTCAGCAGACCCCATTCGGACCGCTTCAGAACCAGGATGGAGTCGGTCCGGTAGAGCCAGGCGATGATCAGACCAAGGGTCAGGGTCTGGCTGACGAGGGTCGCGGTGGCTGACCCGGCGATACCCATCTTCGGGAAGGGCCCGATGCCCATGATCAGCATGGGGTTGAGGCAGACCTCCAGGGCCACAGCAAACAGCGAGAAATAGAAGGGTGTCTTGGAATCCCCGGCGCCCCTCTGCCCCATCTGTACGAAGGAGAAGAAGTACATGAACGGAATGGCCATGAAGATGACGCGCAGATAGATGATCGCGTCGGCCTTGGCGTCCGGCGGGGTCTGCATGGCGGTGAGTATGGCGGGCGTGAAGGTATAGCCGACAAAGCCGACCATCATCGAAATCACGGCGAAGAAGATGATGGCGGTGCCGACCACCCGCTTGGCCAGATGCCGGTCACCGGCCCCGATGGCCTGACCGATCAGAAGATTTGCCGCCATGGTGATGCCGAATACGGATCCCAGCATCAGGAAGAAGATGGTGTTGGCGTTTGTGGTCGCGGTCAGGGCTGCCGCGCCAAGGGCGTGACTGACCCACACCGCGTTTGCCGTGCCGTTCAGGGATTGAAGGACGTTGGTGCCCAGAACCGGCAGGGCGAAGGCCAGCAAGGTCGGGCCAATGGGCCCCGAGGTCAGGTCCGGCATGCCGGGACGACGACCAGGACCGCCTGGTCCACCAGCATGAGCGCCAGCAGGCGGACCCGATGGCCTGCCCGAGTCCGGACTTGTCTTTGACTTCACGCCATTCCCCAGCGGCGCCGATGCGCGCCCCTGCCGATCGCCTTCGATGAAATCCTGAAGCCGATGCTGCCGACGCGAAAATGCACGTCAGGGCAGGTCAGATCCGACTTTAGGCAAGCCACTCCCCTGCCTCAAGGCCGTGATTTACGAAAAAGGCGTCGCCGGTCGCGCCCTCGGATATTTCAGCCATGACGATCTGCTGCTAGGAGGCAGTTAAGAAACGAGGGCGGCTCACTGCCCATCGCAAGGTTTTTGGAACCGAAATGAAACTCATTGTTACGGGCGGCGCCGGCTTCATCGGGTCCGCCGTGGTCCGCAAGGCTGTTGCTGATGGCCATCACGTGGTCAATCTGGACGTCCTGTCCTATTCGGCCAATCTCGAGAATGTCGCCGATGCCGCCGCCTCGGATCGCTATGTCTTCGAGCAGGCCGATATCTGTGACCAGGCCGCTGTCACGGCGATCTTCGAGCGCCATCAGCCCGACGCCATCATGCATCTGGCCGCCGAGAGCCATAATGACCGGGCCATTGACGGGCCTCTGGACTTTGTTCGGTCCAATGTCATGGGCACGGCCGTCCTGCTGGAAGTCGCCCGGGCCTACTGGAGCGCCCTGCCGGCAGATCGCAAGGCGACCTTCCGCTTCCATCATGTTTCGACGGATGAGGTCTTTGGCGCCCTGGGCGAAAGCGGAGCCTTTACCGAAGAGACGCCCTACGACCCCAACTCTCCCTATTCGGCATCAAAGGCCGGCGCCGACCATCTGGTCCGGGCCTGGAATCGGACCTTTGGCCTGCCGGTAGTGGTGACCAACTGCGCCAACAATTACGGCCCCTACCAGTTCCCCGAAAAGCTGATCCCCACCGTGGTGCTGCGCGCCATGGAGGGCAAGACCATCCCGGTCTACGGGGATGGTCGTCAGGTCCGCGACTGGCTGCATGTGGACGATCACGCCGACGCCCTGCTGACCGTCCTGCAGAAGGGTCGTCTGGGCGAGACCTACTGCATTGGCGGCGACTCGAACCTGCGCAATCTGGAGGTCATTCAGATCCTGTGCGCCCACCTGGACCGGCTGGCGCCGGCCAATGTGCCCCACGCCGAACGGATCACCTTTGTGGCTGACCGGCCGGGCCATGACTTCCGCTATTCCATCGACGCCTCGAAGCTGAGGGACGAACTGGGCTGGGAGCCCAGCACGCCTCTGGCCGAGGGTCTGGAAGACACCGTGCGCTGGTACGTCGAGAACCGCGCCTGGTGGCAGGGCATCCGTGAGCGCGGATTCCAGTCAGAACGTCTGGGCCTGGCGGGCGGCGAATCCACCCCCGCCTAGCTGTCGGCCAGCCGGCTGCGGGAGCGCCCGTAGAGCAGGTAGACCACAACGCCGATCACGTTCCAGACCATGAAGAAGATGATGGTCTGGGCGGCCAGGCTGGAGAACAGATAAAGGCAGCCGGCGATCCCGGCCGGGCCGATCACCCAGACCCAGGGCGTAGAAAAGGTGCGTTCCACCGCCGGACTGGCCCGGCGCAGGACGAGAACCGCCGCAATGGTGGCGATGAAGGCGGCCAGGGTTCCGGCATTGGCCAGGGCAGCGATCTCGGACAGGGGCATGATCCCGCCGATGACGGCCGAAATGACCCCGGTCAGCAGGGTCACCCGGGCCGGTACGCCGCGGGGGTTCACCGCCGCCAGCCAGCGCGGCAGGAGGCCGTCCCGGGCCATGGCGAAGAAGACCCGGCTCTGGCCGAACATGAAGACCATGATGACGGTCGGCATGGCCACCACGGCGGCGCCGGCGATGATGGCGGCGGGGCCCGGCTGGCCAAGTTCCCGAAGGACGAAGGCCAGGGGCTCCGGGCTCTTGGAGAAGACATTATAGGGCGAGGCGCCAAGGGCGCAGGCGGCCACCACCATGTAGATCAGGGTGCAGAGGACCATGGAGCCGACAATGCCGATGGTCAGGTCTCGGCTGGGATTCTTGGCTTCCTCCGCAGCGGTCGAGATGGCGTCGAAGCCGTAGAAGGCGAAGAAGATGATGGCTGCAGCGCCCATCATGCCGAACTTCTGGCCCTCCACTTCATGGGCGCCGAAGCCAAAGGGGGCGAAGGGGTGGAAATGACTGGCGTCGAAGTGGGGCAGGGTAAGGGCGACAAATCCAGCCAGGGCCACCAGCTTGACGCAGACCAGGACGAAATTGACGGTCGCGCTTTCCTTTGTGCCCACCAGGAGCATGCCGGTGACCACCAGGGAGATGAAGACGGCTGGCAGGTTGACGATCCCCCCTGCGTCCGGTCCCGCCAGCAGGGCCTTGGGTATGGCCCAGTGGGCCTGTTCGATCAGGCCGCCGGCATAGCCCGCCCAGCCCACCGACACGGCGCTGCAGACCAGGGTGTATTCGAGGATCAGGCTCCAGCCGACAATCCAGGCCACTGCCTCTCCAAGGGTCGCATAGGAATAGGCGTAGGCGCTGCCCGACTGCGGCATGACGCTGGCCATTTCCGCATAACAGAGGGCAGCACAGGCGCAGACCGCTCCGGCTACGGCGAAGGACAGGATCACCGCCGGCCCGGCCAGACCCGCGGCGACTCCGGTCAGGGTGTAGATCCCCGTGCCAATGATCGCGCCGACGCCCAGGGCCACCAGGTGAGGCCAGCTCAGGGTGGCCTTCAGGCGGTGCTGTCCGTCTTCATGGACATGCGGCGCGATCGCCTTGCGGCGGGTCAGGAAACTCATGGCGGGGGCCCCAAAAAAATCAGTGCCGTGAGAATGGCCCGGGTTCGACGCCGCGGGCAAGGTCCGTTAGCCTGCCCCCGAACTGAAGAGGATTTGCCATGCGTCCGGCCCTGCTCGCCCTGATCTGCCTGTTTGTCGCCGCTCCCGCCCTTGCAGACGACAGGGCCATCAGCCGGATCGTCGCGGAGTATGAGGCCTACAGTCTGAGGGATGATCCCTATTCCGCAGGCCAGCAGGGGGACCAGACCGCCCTCGGCCGGCTTCCCGATGTGACCCCTGCCGCAGATCGGGCCCGGGCTGTCGCCCTGGGCGCCTTCAGGGCGAAACTCGCCGCCGTTCCTGTTGCAGGCCTGTCAGATGAAGCGCGGCTGAACCGGGACTTCCTGACCTGGACACTGGATCGGCAGCTTTCCAGCCTGTCCTTTGACGAGGCCCGGATGCCGTTCAACTCCGACGGCGGCTTCCATCAGACCCTGAACTATGTGGCCACCACCACGCCGATCCGGACCACGGCGCAGGCCAGGGCGTGGATTTCACGGCTCCGGGCCCTGCCGAAATTCTATGAAGACAATATCGCCAATGCCCGGCGGGGCGTCGCCACGGGTTTCACCCAGCCGGAGTCCACCAATCAGCAGGTTCTGGAGCGCGCCCGGGCCCAGGCTGCGGCGACTGTCGGGACCGATCCCCTGATGACGCCCCTCGCCCAACTTCCTGCCGGCGTTGCTGATCCCGAGGGCCTTCGTCGTGAGGCCGCAACAGTGATCACCGATCAGGTCCGCCCCGCCCAGAGGGCCTTTGTCGCCTTCCTCGAAAAGGAATACCTGCCCGCCAGTCGCAGATCCCTGGGGATCCGTAGCGTTCCGGGCGGCGAGGCCTATTACAAGTGGCTGGTCGGGGACCACACCACGACCGACTTCACCCCCGACCAGATCCACCAGATCGGCCTGTCCGAGGTCGCCCGCATCCGCGCCGAGATGGACGGGGTCATTGCCGAAACCGGCTTCAAGGGGGATTTCCGCAGCTTCCAGGCCTATCTGCGCAGTGATCCGCGCTTCTATGCGACCTCCCGGGAAGAGCTGCTGGAGAAGGCCTCGCGGATCGCCAAGCGCATCGACAACGAGCTGCCAGCCTGGTTCGCGACCCTGCCGCGCCTGACCTATGGCGTGCGCCCGGTGCAGGCCGACATCGAGGAGACCTACACCACAGGCCGGTATTTCGGCGGCAGTCCCGAGCAGGGGGTGTCTGGCGGCTATATGGTCAATACGTCAAAGCTCGATCAGCGCCCGCTCTACGAACTTCCCGCCCTGACCCTTCACGAGGCGGTTCCGGGTCACCACCTGCAGATCGCCCTGGGTCAGGAGCTGCAGGGCGTTCCGAACTTCCGGCGCAATGCCGGTGTCACCGCCTTTACCGAAGGGTGGGGCCTCTACAGCGAGAAGCTGGGGGGCGAGATCGGCATCTACCGTGACGCCTATGAGCGCTTCGGGCGGCTCAGCTATGAAATGTGGCGGGCCTGCCGTCTGGTGGCGGACACAGGCATACACTGGAAGGGCTGGACCCTTGATCAGGCCAGGGCCTGCTTTGCCGACAACACGGCCCTCTCCCCCCTGAACATCGAGGTTGAACTGGCCCGCTATGTGTCCTGGCCCGGTCAGGCCCTGGCCTACAAGATCGGCGAGATGAAGATTGTCGCCCTTCGGGAAAAGGCCAGGTCCGCCCTGGGCGACCGCTTCGACATCCGCCGTTTCCACGATGCCGTACTGCTGGCCGGCCCCCTGCCGCTCTCCCTGCTGGAACAGAGGGTGGACCGCTGGATCGCGGCCGAAAAGCGGCGCTAGAGCCCTTCCGGCCAGAGATCCTGGACGCCGCCCTTGCGGTTCAGGGCGCGGACAGCCCGCTTGACGATCTGCAGCAGGCGGTCCCGCCGGGCGGTCTCGTCATAGGTCATGGCGCCCTTGGCCAGGCCCTCCAGCAGGAACCGACCGAGATCCCGGCTGGCCTGGAATCTGGGGTCGGCGCCGGCCTGGGCCAGGGCGTTGAACCTTTCGCCGACCTGGGCGTGATCAAAGGCCGCCTGGGCCTCTGCGAGTTGCGTCTTGAGCATGGGGTCGGTGCGGGCTGCGGCTTCCAGCTCGGAAAAGGCCACAAAAGGTGTTTCGTGCAGCAGGTTCCAATAGGCGTCGATAGCGTGCTCGGCGGCGTCCACATGGGGCGGATGGGCGGCGGCGGCTTCGAACAGCCGGGCCCGGGCGGCGTCGATATGGCCGATGACCGCCTCCACCAGGGATTCACGGGTCGGGAAGTGATAGAGCATGGCGCCCCGGGTCAGGCCCGCTGCCTCGGCGATCATGGTGTTGTCTGTGCGGTGATAGCCGACGGTGGCAAAAAGACTCATGGCCGCGTCCAGAATCCGGGCGCGGGTCCTCACCGCTTTCGGCGTCTCCCTGGCGTGCGGTCTGGCGTCGTCCATGGGTTCCTGCATAGGCCCTTTGCCCACGGCGGGACAGATGATTGGCCGGTTTCACATCACTGACATGCAATCAGCCTAGCAGACGTGCGTTTCGGGTCAGCGGAGAGACCGGGAAGATGGATCCTGAAGTGCGTCACTACCGTTCGATTTTCATTTCCGACATTCACCTTGGCACCAGGGGGTGTCAGGCCGAACTGTTGCTGGACTTCATCCGGCATGTGGAATGCGACACCCTCTATCTGGTGGGCGACATCATCGACGGCTGGAAGCTGAAGTCCGGCTGGTACTGGCCGCAGGCCCACAATGATGTGGTCCAGAAGATCCTGCGCATGGCCCGCAAGGGGGTGAAGGTCATCTATGTCCCCGGCAATCATGACGAAGTCGTGCGGGACTTCATCGGCGTCCATTTCGGCGGCGTGGTCGTCGCGCGAGACGCCATTCACGAAATGGCCGATGGCCGCCGGTTCCTGGTGACCCATGGCGACGAGTTCGACGGCGTCGTCCAGCACGCCCGCTGGCTGGCCCTGGTGGGCGACTACGCCTATCGCGCCCTGCTGCTGACCAACACCCTGTTCAACCGGGTCAGGCGCCGTCTTGGCTTTGGCTACTGGTCCCTTTCGGCCTTCCTCAAGGCCAGGGTGAAGAACGCCCTGCAGTTCGTCGAGAACTACGAGTCCGCCGTAGCAGAGGAAGCCCGGCGGCGGGGCGTCGACGGCGTAATCTGCGGCCACATCCACAAGGCCGAAATGCGCGAGATCGACGGCATCACCTATATCAATGACGGCGATTGGGTGGAGAGTTGCACGGCGCTGGCGGAACACCCCGACGGGACCCTTGAACTTCTGGAATGGGCGAAGATGAGGTCCTGGTCCGTGATTGACCGCACCATTACCGACCTGGCCATTTCCGATGGCGTGACGCCTGAGGGCCTGGCCGCCTGAGTCTTGACAGGGCAGATGAATTGGCGGCAGGCTTACTGTCATGAAAGAGCCGACACCAAGATATGTCTCGGGACTGCGCGATCGACAGAAGGCCGAGACCCGCGATCAGATTCTCCGGGCCGTTGGCCGCAAGCTTGAAGACGGCGCGGTCGAGGACGTCACCTATTCGGAAATTGCCAGTGAGGCCGGTGTCGGCGAGCGGACGGTCTATCGGCACTTCCCGACGCGGGAAGCCCTCATGGGGGCTTTCTGGGCCTGGCTGCAGACCGAGGCCCTGGCCCCTCACAGGCCCACCAAGACCCGGGTTCGGGAAGCCGTCCGCACCCACATCGACGGCTTGCGCCCCATGCGGATCCTGCTGGCCACTGACGCCTGGGAGCCCCAGGTCAATGGCGTGGTCCGCACCCTGACCAAGGTGATCGCAGAAATGCGGGCCATGGGCCACACGGTAGAGGTGATCAGCCCCGATCAGTTCAAGACCTTCCCCCTGCCTACCTATGCCGAGATCAAGGTGGCCGTCGGCGCCTATGAGCCGGTGCAGGAGCGGTTCAAGTCCTTCGAGCCTGAAGCCATTCACATCGCTACGGAAGGCCCGATCGGCCTGGCGGCCCGGCGGATCTGTGTGGAGTGGAAGCTGCCCTTCACCACCAGCTATCACACGCGGTTTCCCGAATACGTCTCGGCCCGCCTGCCCCTGCCCCTGGCGGCGGGCTATGCCTATATGCGCTGGTTCCACAAGCCGTCCGGCCGTCTGATGGTCGCCACGCCGACCATGCGCGATGAGCTGGAGCAACACGGCTTCCACAACATCACAGCCTGGTCCCGGGGGGTGGATACGGTCCAGTTCCACCCAAGGCGCGAGGATGAGCCCGATGTCTATGCGGGCCTGCAGCGGCCGATCTTCCTGTCTGTGGGCCGGGTGGCGGTGGAAAAGAACATCGAGGCCTTCCTCAGTCTCGACCTGCCCGGCACCAAGGTCGTCGTCGGCGACGGCCCGCAGAAGGAAGAGCTGGAAGAGAAGTATCCCGGCGCCGTCTTCACCGGCGCCAGGTTCGGCGATGAGCTGGCGGCGCATTTCGCCTGCGCAGATGTCTTTGTCTTTCCGTCCCTGACCGACACCTTCGGCCTGGTGATCCTGGAAGCCATGGCTACGGGAGCGCCGGTGGCGGCCTATCCCGCGCCAGGGCCCATCGACATCATTCCCGGATCCAATGCCGGCGTGCTGGCGGCGACCGCCACCGAGGGCCTGCGCGAAGCCTGTCTGGAAGCCCTGAAGCTGGATCGCACCGTGGTGCGCCGGTTTGCTGAAGGCTTTTCCTGGCGCGCCTGCGCCGAGGATTTCGTCCGTAATCTCCAGCCCTATCCCGAGCCGCAGAAGACCCGGTTCTGGCGCAAGCTGCGACGGCTGGCCCGGGTGCGGCGCCGTCGGCCCGAGGCGGCCTAGTACGACCTTCCGGCAAAAGAAAAGCCGCCGGGGCGTGGGACCCTGGCGGCTTTGTATTCAAGATTCCGGGAGAGGTACGGGGATGTCGTCCCCGGAATCCTGAGGGAATGAGAGGTTCGCCGGCGCCCGTGGGGCGCCGGCGAGGATCCTAGTACTTCACCCGCAGTTCAACACCGTAGGTGCGCGGCGCGTTGAAGTTGCCGTAGTCGCCGATCGTGCCGCGGTTGGCGGCCGAGATCCGGAAGATGTGCTCTTCGTTCAGCAGGTTGCGGGCCCAGACAGACAGCGAAGCCGAGGTGTCGCCATTGCCCATATTGATGTCGGCCAGGGTCAGGTTGCCGTTGACGATGAAGCTTGAGTCCGTCTTCACAGCCACCTGCTTGACCAGCTTGCCGGTTGGCGAAACGTCGGCGAATTCAGCCTGGAAGGCGTACTGGGCGTCGGCATAGTTGGCGTCCAGGTGAGCCTTGAAGGTCAGCTTACCAACCGGACGGGTGTAGTCCACATAGGCCGAAGCGGCCGTCGGCGGGGTGAACACCACATAGACCGGGAAGGGGGCTCCCAGCGGCACGTCCGTATTGCCGGTGAAGGGGAAGGGCGCAGCCGGGATCTTCACGCTGGTATAGGCGTAGGAGAGGCCAGCCTTCCAGTTTTCCGAGATCACTGCGGTGATGTCGGCTTCGATGCCCTTGATCTTCGACGTGCCGGGCGAGTTGCGGGTTTCCTCGGTGTGAGCGCCCAGGGTCGGGCTGCCGGGGGTGGTGTCGACATTGTCGAAGTCGGTCTGGGTGTTGTCGCGATCCATGGCGTAGGCCGCCAGGTTCACGCGCAGGCGATGGTCCAGCAGGTCCATCTTGGCGCCGATTTCGTAGGCCTTCACTTCTTCAGCATCGAAAGCCTGGAAGGTGGACGAACGGGCGTTGGCGCCGCCGGCGCGATAGCCGGTCGAGAACTTGGCGTAGAGGTTGATGTCGTCGCTGAAGTCATAGGCCAGGTTCACCAGGGGGTCGAACCGGCTCTTGCTGTAGTCGAACTTGAAGTTCGTAGCCTTGCCGGCCACGGCATAGAGGGTGCCGTTACGTTCGTCCTTGGTGACACGGCCGCCCACGGTCAGATGGAGCCTCTCCATCGAAGCCGGGGTGTAGGTGCCGTTGAAGAAAGCGGCGTAGCTGATGGCTTCGGCCCGGCTGGCGCGCTGGATGAAGCGGGTGCCGTACTGCCAGCCCTGGGTGGCGCTGGTGATGGCGCCCGTACCGAAGGAGCCATAGGCAGAGCGGATGGTGTAGGCGGTGCCGTCAGCGTTCCAGACGTTGGTGAAGGGCGTTCCAGCCGATTCCTTGACGTGTTCCTTGAAGTAATACAGGCCGGTCGCAAACTTGAAGCTGTCGCCAAGATTGCCGATGGCCTGGAACTCCTGGCTCATCTGGCGCTGATACAGGTCCGAAAGGCTGTACCGGCCGAAGTTGGAGTTGGGGGCGAAGACGTTGCGGGCTTCAATGCCCGAATTGTCAAACTGGTTGGTTCCGACGGCATGAAGGCCGGTGATCGACCGCAGTTCCAGGTCGGGAGAAACCTCGTACTTCAGGATGGCCGTCAGGCCGCCGGTCTCGTCGAGGCTGGGCTGCTGGATCGTTCCGATGTGCGAAACCGTCTGGCGGCTGGTGTTCACCTTTACCAGAGGCGAGAGCGGGTTGATCGTGCCGGCCGGCGCTGCGGCGGCGGCCGTAACCTGAGCCAGGGTGCGGACCGTCTTGCCGTAGGGGTTGTAGTTCAGCAGCTGGCTGAAGAACGGCGTGTTCTGGTCATGGGCATAGTCCACCGACACCGCTGCGCTGAATTTGTCGGTCGGCTGATAGACGGCGCTCAGGCGGATGCCCTTGCGGTTGAACTGGTTCCAGCCAGCCTGGCCGAGCATGGGGTTCTTGGTGGTGGCGTCCTGATGCTGGACCAGGGCGTCAACCTTGAAGGACAGGTCGCCGATTTCCGCGAAGTCCTGGTGAACTTCCGCGTTGTAGGAGCCATAGTTCCCGACGCCAAGGGTCATCCGGCCACCGAAGACGCCGCTGGGGCCCTTGGTGACGATGCTGACCGCGCCGCCTTCGGTGTTACGACCGAACAGGGTGCCTTGCGGGCCCCGCAGAACTTCGACGCGCTCCAGATCAAACAGGGCTGCATTCAGACCCTGGGGGCGGGCCATGTAGACGCCGTCAATATAGACGCCGACGCCCTGGTCGCGGGCGGTCTGGTTGGCGTCGAACGGCACAATGCCGCGAATGCCGATGACCAGAGCCGACTGGCGGGATTCAAAGGGCGCAACGCGGAGCGAGGGGATGGCGCCGTCCTGCAGGCTGATCAGGCTGCCGGCATGGCGGTCAACCATGGCCTCAGCGCTCATGACCGAGATGGCGATCGGAGTCTTCTGCAGATTGGTCTCGGACTTGGTCGCCGTAACCACGACTTCTTCAAGGGTGGTTCCGGTATCGGCTTCTGCAGCCATGGCCGGAGTCGAAATCACAGCAGCGAGACATGTCCACGCTACGGTCGTCATGAGATGTTTCATCATCAGCCTCTTTTTCCCACCACCCCGGTTCATGCTTGAAGGGGTGGCCCGCCAGCGGCGCTGATGGCTCCCGCGACATCGAGATACCCAGCACCATTGCCCCGGGTCTTAAGGAGCGGGCGTGACGGTTGGGTCTCAGAGATGTGACAGATTTGTTGCGCGCCCGGTTGTGGCTCAATGGCCACAGTGGGGGCGGCGCGCGGAAACACAGTCCGGAACTGCGATTGCCTGGCCACTTCCTGAAAACGCCGCGGAGCCTTGCGGGTCCGCGGCGTGAAATTCAGCCGGAGTAAGGTCGCTTCGCAGAAATCAACTGGCGGGCTTGGCCATTGCCGCGAGCTTGTCTGCGGCCGCCTTCTGGGCTTCATGCTGCGCCGGCGGAAGGGGAATCAGGCCCCGGCTCTGCAGATAGCCGCCTCGACCGGACGCCGGGTCCGAAACGAACTCCTTCACGAATTCCCGCAGGCCCGGGGTCACCCCGATATTGGCCTTCTTCACATAGATGTAGAGACTGCGCGACAGAGGGTAAGACCCATCCGAAATCGTCGAGATCGTCGGCTTCACGCCATTGACCGTGGCGCCTTTAACCTTGTCCATGTTCTCTTCGAGGAACGAATAGCCAAAAACGCCGAGGGCGCCCGGGGTCTTGGTCAGGGTCTGAACAATGGCGTTGTCGTTTTCACCGGCGTCAACCCAGCCATCCCTGCGAAGGGGATCCACCAGTTGTTTGAACTTTGCCTCGTCGGCCTTGTGAATGGCCTCTGCCGCGGGGAACTTGCGGGCTCCCGCCTCAATCGCCAGTTCCACGAACGCGTCGCGGGTGCCGGAAGATGGCGGCGGGCCATAAACCAGAATCTTGCTGTCAGGCAGTCCGGCGCCAACCTCATTCCAGCGGGTATAGGGATTGGGTACGAACTTGCCATAGCGGAGCACCTTGCCGGCCAGGCCGAGATAAAGGGACTCGGGCTTCATCGGATAGTCCGGCCCGGACTTGCTGACAGCAACGACTATGCCGTCGTAGCCGATCTTGATCTCGACAATTTCCTTGATGCCCTTGGCGGCGCAGGCTTCGAATTCCGACTTCTTCATGGGCCGGGACGCGTTTGCGATATCGGGAAAGCCCTCTCCGGATCCGGCGCAGAACAGCTTCAATCCGCCCCCGGTGCCCAGGCTCTCGACCTTCGGGGTCTTTGATCCCGTCTTCTTGGCGAAGTTTTCGGCGACCCGGGTAGAAAAGGGAAACACGGTCGACGATCCGGAGGCCCAGACATAGTCACGGGCTGCGAAGGCTGGTGTGCCAAGAGCGCAAAGTGAGGCCGCCAAAGCAAAGCCGGTGATGAGGTATGAGCGACGATGTGACACGAATTTTCTCCAATAGTCCTGGGTACTAGCCCTGTTCAGCCCTGCATGGCCTGGGCGGCTCCGATTTCCGCCCGGTCTGCGGGTGCAGAATTACCGGGGGCGTATGACAGTTCCCTTGCAGTTTTGTGACAGGGTTCCCGGTGGGCGCGGTCAAAGCAGCCGAGAGCGGATGGTCTGGCTCAGCAGGTCAATACCGGTCACAGCGACCACGATGACGATCGAGATAGCTGCGGTGAGCTGGTAGTTGAAGCTGTTCATGCTGTCGAACAGGATCTGGCCGATCCCGCCGGCCCCGATCAGGCCCAGCACCGTGGCGCTGCGGCTGTTGGATTCGAAGCGGTAGAGGGCATAGGACGTCCATAGCGGCGCCACCTGCGGAATGACCCCCCAGACCACCTCCTGCAGCTTGGAGGCACCCGTCGCGCGAACACCTTCGACCGGGCCGCGGTCAATGGATTCAACGGCTTCTGCGAACAGCTTGGCCAGAACACCGCCCGTATTGATCGACAGGGCCAGCACGCCGGCGAAGGGACCAAGGCCGACAGCCACCAGGAAGGCGGTGCCAATGACCAGGTCCGGCACCGACCGCACCAGGTCCATCAGTCGGCGAACCGGCAGCTGGATGAAGGACGGGGCGACATTGCGGGCGCCCAGAAGTCCCATGGGAACAGCAATGATGATGGCCAGGGTGGTGCCCCAGAGCGCCATCTGGATGGTCAGCCACATCTTGGCGACCAGATCCTTCCAGTCGGAAAAATCAGGGTGCAGGAAGCCTGATCCAAACTGCCGCATGTTCTCGGACTTGGAGAGAAGCAGCGGGAACTTGCTGATTTCCGCCGGACCGAAGGCGATGATGAGCAGGATGATGATGCCGCCCCACAGGGCGATGTCGAAGACCTGCTGGCCGAGCGGCCGGCGAGGGGGAGTCAGAAGTGAGGCTTCGGGCGACGGGCTCATGGCGTCCTACTGGGCGTCCAGGGCCTGGCCGGTCTTGGCCTGCAGTGCGGCCTGCTCGGCCTTGACGCTGTCCAGGGCCTTCTGGGCCGTAGCGATCTTGGCGGCGTCCTTGGATCGCATAGCTTCCTGGAGATTTTCTCCGGCTTCCATTTCCCGGACGGGCAGCAGGTGATTGTTGTCAGCAGGCTTGAACCCGCCGATGGAGATCTTGGCCAGCAGGGCCCGCTGACGCTCGGCCTCGGGGCCCTCGCCCTGGGCGTAGGTCAGGAAGAACTGGCGGAGCTTTTCCTTTACCGCCGGGTCGAGATCGCTGCGCCAGATGATCGGATCTTCCGGAAGTCGGGGCGAGGTCCAGATCACCCGGACCTTGTCCACCACAGTGGGCTGTCCCTTGGCGGCCAGTTCCTTGTCCCGCTCGCGGTTCAGACGCATGGAGGTGGAGTTGCCCGTGGCGACATCCAGCACCCCGTTGGCCACGCCCAGCAGGTTCGAGTTGTGATTGGCCGACTTTACCGTCTTGAAGCAGTCATTGATGTCGATGTTGTGCGGCGAGAACAGATAGGTCTTGGGCGCCAGGGTGCCGGATGTCGACTTGGCGTCGCCTACCCCGAAATTCAGGGTCCTGTCGCACTTCAGTATGTCTTCAAGGGTGGTCTTGCTCTTGGCGGGCACAATGATGACCGAGGTGTAGCCATCGTCTCCGGACGGGTCGAAGGTCCGGGCGAAGACCTCGCCGCCGGCCCGGCGGACAGCTTCCAGGCCCGAGAAATTGGTGAACCAGCCGAAGTGGGTCTGCTTGAAACGCAGGGCCTCAACCAGGGCCGTATAGTTGGCGCCGAAGAAGGGCACGATCTTGAGGCCGGTGGACTTCTCCATGTCGGCGATGATCGGCTTCCAGAAGGCTTCCAGACTGGACGCGCTCTCTGGCGCCACAATGGAGAATTTCAGTACGCCTGATGCGCCATTGTCGGCGGTTTCAGCGGGCTTGCCGCACCCGGAAAGGGTAAAGGCGCCAAAGCCGATGGCTGACGCCAGAAAACTGCGGCGGGCGATTTGGACGGTGGTCATTTGGGCGCTCCTTCCCAGAAGACGTCTTCGAATTCGGGGCCGTAGATTTCAATGAGCTGTTTCTGCTCAAGACCCGACGCAGGACCATCATAGACGATCTTGCCGGCCTTCAGGGCAATGACGCGGTCACAATACCTCAGGGCGTAATCCACCTGGTGAAGTGTGACGACCACGGTGAGGCCATCTGTCCTGTTCAGGTCCCGCAGGATTTCCATCACCTTGCGGGCCGAGACGGGATCAAGGGAGGCGACGGGCTCGTCTGCCAGAATGATCTTGGCTTTCTGGACCAGGGCGCGGGCGATGGCGCCGCGCTGCTGCTGGCCGCCGGACAGGGTGTTCGCCCGCTGGGCGGCGTATTCAGCAACGCCCACACGTCCAAGGGCGGCCATGGCCGCCGTCTTGGTCTCTTGCGGCCACTGACCGAGAAGGCCCTGCAGGAAGGGAATGCGGCCAAGCGAGCCCAGGGCCACATTGGAGAACAGGCTGAGGCGCCCGACCAGATTGAACTGCTGGAAGATGAAGCCGATGCGGATCCGCGCCTCGCGAACCCTGTTCGAGACCTTGCCCTCAGACTGGACTGTCAGGCCGAAGGCCTCGATCACGCCCTGTCCGCCGTCGATGGTCTGCAATCCGGAGATTGACCGCAAAAGGGTCGACTTTCCTGAACCGGACGGTCCGATCAGGGCGATCATTTCGCCCTTGGATACATCAAGAGAGACGCCGTCCAGCGCCTTGCGCGCACCGAACGTCTTGGACGCGTTACGAACGGACAGAACCGCAGGATCGGACATGAAAGGCGCTGGTTCCCCAGAGTTTTCGCGCGCTAAGGGCTGTGCCGGAAACGAACGGACATCCTTGCAGGGGCTACATGACACAGGCGGCGGGCGGCGGTCCAGCCTGCACGGGGCCCGTAGTTAGGACTTCAGTAATTATGCCTGCAATTAAAACACTTTACATGGGGGGGCTTTACCCTTAATTCGCACCGCTCCGGCGGACCCGATGTCCTCAAAAGCGCTGCTAACGCCGGATTGGGTTCAACAATCCGTTGGGGGTTGCGTGAGGTGCACAAGTACCATACGCCCCTGGACCTGGTCCGTGAGCGTTCACCGGAACGTCCTGTCGCACTCGTGCGACCGGACGCGGTGGCGGTAGCGGCGCGCTGGTTCCAGGACAAGTTTCAAGGCGACGTTTTCTACGCAGTTAAGGCGAACCCTTCGCCATGGGTCATCGAGACCCTGGTCGCCAACGGCGTAACGTCCTTCGATGTGGCCTCGATCCCCGAGATCGAGCTTGTGCGTCGGCATGCGCCGGGAACGCGCATGGCCTTCATGCACCCGGTCAAAAGCCGGGCGGCGATCACCCAGGCCTACTTCGACTTTGGGGTCAGGACCTTTGCTCTGGATACCCACGAAGAGCTGGCCAAGATTGTCGAAGCCACCGGCGGCGCCAAGGACCTGAACCTGATGGTTCGGCTGGCCGTTGCAGCTGAAGGCGCAGCCTATTCCCTGTCGGGCAAGTTCGGCATCGAGGTTCACCAGGCGCCCGCCCTGCTTCTGGCCGCCCGTCGGGCGACCCAGGAACTGATGGGCGTGTCCTTCCATGTGGGCAGCCAGTGCATGCGTCCCACAGCCTATCAGGCCGCCATGACCCAGGCCTCCCGGGCCCTGGTCCGCGCCGGCGTGTTTGCGGACGTTGTCGATGTGGGCGGCGGCTTCCCGTCGGTTTATCCCGGCATGGTGCCGCCCGCCCTCGAAGACTATGTCGACTCTATCCAGCGCGGCTTTTCGGAAATGATGGTCCACGAGACCACCGAACTCTGGTGTGAGCCGGGGCGCGCCCTCGTGGCCGAGTCATCGTCCCTGCTGTGCAAGGTCGACCTGCGCAAGGGCGACGCCCTCTATCTCAATGATGGCTCTTATGGCTCGCTGTTCGACGCGGCCCATTCCAAGTGGCCCTTCCCGGTAAAGCTGCTGCGTCGCGAAGGCGGCGAGGCCGTCGAGGTCGAGGGCGGGCTGAAGCCCTTCCGCTTCTATGGCCCGACCTGCGACTCCATCGACCACATGCCAGGGCCCTTCTGGCTGCCGGAAGATGTCCGTGAGGGCGACTATGTCGAGATCGGCATGATCGGCGCCTATGGCGTCGCCATGAACACCCGGTTCAACGGCTATGGCGACAATGAAACCGTTCAGGTGGACGACGCGCCCATGGGCTCGATGTTCGGACTTGCCCGCCGGTCGATCCCCGTGCCTCGCCAGGACAGCCAGAATGTCGTCAAGCTGTCACGGGCTCGCGGCAAGAAGCGCCGCCGGAGATAGCTCCAGGCTCAAGAGTTCAGGCGCGGCCGGTCGCTCCGTCCCGGTCGCGCTTTTTCTATGGGACGGGCGCTCAAGCTCTTGGAACAGGAATTAAAGAGAATGAACGCTGACGTTTCGGCGACCAACCGCAAGGCGGAACTGCTGGCCAATACGGTCGAGCATGTCGCCATCGACCAGTACGACGCCCGGCCGATCATCGACGCCATGCGCAAGATGAGCTTCACCAGCCGCGACACGGCCCGCGCGGCCGATATCTGGTCCATGTCCCTGGAAGACCCGACCTGCTCCACCTGGCTGACCCTTGCGGGCTCCACCAGCGCCGGCGGCTGCATGCACATTTACCGCGACATGGTGAAGTACGGCATGATCGACACCATCGTCGCCACCGGCGCCTCGATCGTCGACATGGATTTCTTCGAGGCCCTCGGCTTCAAGCACTATCAGGCCCAGTCCAATGTCGACGACCGCGACCTGCGCGATCTCTACATCGACCGGATCTACGACACCTATATCGACGAGGAAGAACTCCAGAACTGCGACGGCACCATCTACGCCCTCTGCGAAATGCTGGAGCCGCGTCCGTATTCCAGCCGTGAATTCATCTGGGAAATGGGCAAGTGGCTGGCCGCCGGCAATGCCAAGAAGCCAGGCTCCCTGGTCCAGACCGCCTATGAAGAAGGCGTGCCGATCTTCTGCCCGGCCTTTGTGGACTCCTCGGCCGGCTTTGGCCTGGTCAAGCACCAGGTCGAGCGGATGAAGGCGGGCAAGCCCTACCTGACCATCGACGCCGTGGCTGACTTCCGCGAACTGACCGACATCAAGCTGGCGGCCGGCACAACGGGTCTGTTCATGGTCGGCGGCGGGGTTCCCAAGAACTTCGCCCAGGACACGGTGGTCTGCGCCGAAATCCTCGGCCACGAAGCAGAAATGCACAAATACGCCGTGCAGATCACGGTGGCCGATGTCCGCGACGGCGCCTGCTCGTCCTCGACCCTCAAGGAGGCCTGCTCCTGGGGCAAGGTCGACGTAACCTGGGAGCAGATGGTCTTCGCCGAAGCCACTACGGTGGTGCCGTTGATCGCGTCTGACGCCTGGCACCGGGGCGCCTGGAAGTCCCGCACCAAGCCCCGCTGGGCCAAGCTGTTCGCCAAGGCCTAGGAATCAGGACGCCCCTTCTCTTTGGAGAAGGGGCGTTTTTTGTGTTCGTGTCCCGCCGTCCAGGCTCCTAGAAGAGCTTGATGTGAACCCTGGACCTGGGGCTTTCCACATCCACCTGGGCGTCAGAAATGGCCGTCAGCACCCGGCCGATGGTCAGGACCAGATAGGCTGGATTGACCCGGAAGGGCCGGGGCAGGAAGACCACGATCCCCATGGCCAGCAGCAGCAGGGGCGAGAGAAGGATCAGCACAAGGGTCATCGGGAACCACAGGCGGACCTCCCGGGGCTCGAAGGGCCTGGCTGGAATGATCCGCCAGCGCAGGCGCTCAGCCCGCTGCCGCATGGCTTCATACTGCCCGGCGGGCGGTCGCGTGACCTTGCCGCGCTCCGGATCT